>DIBR01000021.1:19374-33861 GCA_002415025.1 Spongiibacteraceae bacterium UBA5047 | reverse complement strand
GCCAGAGACTCCGCTGAGCCATTACCGAATTAATCAGAGGTGCCCTAGAACGTTTTTCGAACCTGGATACCATAACGGCGCGGATCGCCGTAGGTTTGATTGAAGGTGCTCACAGAATCCGAGACCGACGCCGTACCAATGATATAGCGCTCATCGGTCAGGTTTTTGACAAATGCGGCAACATTCAGGTCGCCATTATTATTCTGCCACGACAATCGCGCATCGATCTGGGTAAAGGCTTCGGAGCCGCCAATACCCTCACGCTGAAAGACGCTGAAGGAGCCATCGTCCAGACCAAAGAAAATTTCACTCTTGTAGCTAAAATCGACGCGGGGAATCACCATCCCGAAATCCGTCGGAATCATAAACTGCACGCCTAAAGAGGCTGTCGTTTCCGGAGAGGCAGGGAAGGTTTCGTCGGTGCGATCTTCCGGCACAAAGTTGCCGGCAACAGCGCTGAGCAAATCGTTGTCGACGAATTCCTGAAACTCATAGTTGTTGTCGCTGTAGGACGCGTTAATCATTACCAGCGGCGAGGGCATCCAGGTCAATTCCATTTCGCCACCCTCAATCGTGGCTTCACCCGCATTGCGGAAAATAACCGCCAGGTTGCCGCCTGAATCGGTGGAGACCTGAATCAACTGCATGTTTTCAAAGTCCATGGAGTAGATTGCAACATTGAATCGCACCGTTCGATCAAAGGCGTCAATCTTGAACCCGATTTCGCGGTTCTCCACTTCCTCCGGGTCAACCTGTTGCAAACCGTCGAGCAGGCGCGGCT
The DNA here is from genome assembly GCA_002415025.1 of Spongiibacteraceae bacterium UBA5047. GTDB lineage: Bacteria > Pseudomonadota > Gammaproteobacteria > Pseudomonadales > Spongiibacteraceae > Litorivivens. The sequence continues at coordinate 33,080 of DIBR01000021.1, read as the reverse complement.
CAAAGAAGCCGGATTTGAAACCCGTACTCCAGGTACCGTAAACCATCATGCTATCGAGTACGCTGTCGTCCAGCCATTCGTAAGGCAGGTTGTAGGAGACCGATGCCATGGGTGTGATTTTTGAAAATACCTTATCTTTTTTATCCACCAGGGTAGGCGACGAATTCAGGGGAATATCGGGAACGCCATCGCCATTCTCGTCGAGAAACTGATTTTGGAAAACGCGAACCGGATCATCTGCCCAAACACAGCCGAGCAGACACGGAAAGAAACCGCCAGCGTTGGGGCCAAAGGTAATCGGCTTGCCGGTAGCAGGCGAGATAAACACGCCGCCGGTCACCCGCGATTCGATAGCAGCGACATCCGCCTGAAAAATAGATAGTTCGGATTCACGCTTTTCTGCCGTGTAACGAATCCCGCCGGTAAATTGCAGGTTGTCGGTAATATCATAGGAGCCCTGAAAAAACGCGGCGAAGGTATTGTTCTCCAGTTCGAACTCGGACAACACCAAAGGGCCGCTCAGTATGCCGACGAAGGGTTGGGTTCCTCCCGGCGTCGGCTGCGTTGGAATTTGACCAGCCCCGAGCTGGCCCAGCGTCAGCGCATCCAGGCCCGCAAAGTTGGTCAGCAAGGCAAAGGGTTCGAAGTTGGTTTCACGCATATAAAACAGGCCGCCGGTATAGCTCAAACGGCTGTCAAACGCTGTGCCGTTAACCTGATACTCCAGGCTGAAGGAATCGCGTTCGCCGTCATCCGTATTGTAGGCTTCTGACCAGTTTTCCGGGCCGCCGTCGTTGTCGCTCGACGCTATCGGCCCTTCGGTTTCCTTGCGTGCACCGAATACCACCTTCATGGCTACATCGTCGTTTAGCTCCCACTGCGCGGTAGCACCGAGCAGGTAGGTGTCCAGTTTTTTCTGAAGCTTGGGGTTGGGGCCGAGGTTGGTTTCCAGATCACCGACGTTGCCCTGGGTACGCGAATTCGCTTCGCAATTCTCCCGATACGCTGTGGGGTTGCTCGGGTCAGTGTCGCCCGCCCACATCAAGTAAAGGCCCTCACCAAACAAGCCGTTTTCGCTGGAAAAGTCGCAGTTAATGGCGGCGAAGCCTTCATCAATCTTGCCTATATACGTCAGCGTATCCAGAGTGAAGCTGGACTCACCTTCAAAGCGGGTCTGAAAAACCAGAGCCTTGCGATCGTTCGACGAGTAACTGGTGCCCTGACGCTTGTCCTTGAAGAAACCGTCGTCCTTGTCGATGGTCAAGGCCGTACGTGTATAGAAATTGTCGCTGATCGGAATGTTCACGGCAGCACGCAAGGAGCGTGATTCATAGTTGCCCAGCGCGCCTTCCACATACCCCTCATATACATCGTTAGGCTTTTCCAGAGTCAGCACCAGAGCACCGCCGGTGGTGTTCTTTCCAAACAACGTTCCCTGGGGGCCGCGCAACACCTGAATACTTCGCACATCGACGGTATCGAGCAACTGACCATCGGTACGCGGCAGAAACAGGTCATCAAGATAGACGCCCACCGTCGGGTCAACGCGCGCAAACCCCGAGCGCTCACCAATACCGCGAATGTAAATCTGGTTGGATTGGCCCTCGTTAATTTGCAGGCTGGGCACGCTTTTTGTCAGCTCGCTGGTATTCACGATCCCCTGCTCACGCAGGGATTCACCGCTGATCGCGGTTACCGCAATCGGGGTTTCCTGAATATTCTCGGCGCGACGGCGTGCGGTAACGATAACCTCTTCCAGCGCAGCAACCCGTTTGGCTTCAGGTTTAGCCTGATCTTGTGCGTTTGCCTGTGCACTGGCCGGCGCGCTCGCCAAGCCCAGCACACTGCTCGCCAAAAAGGCCGCAGGGAGCATCTTCTTCATACCAACCTCACATTATTTTTATCGAGTATCGATAGGGGGTACAGCTCTGTAACCAGTCTGCCAGCAATTCGTATTTTCTGCAGCATTACGAAAAACCGGGGCGCTACCCCGGCAACGCGGGCATCCGTGCGTTTTATTGAGGCAATTCAAGAAGATAAAGAAAAGGCGGCTCATGCCGCCTCACTGCGAAAGCCTACGCCAAACGGACGAGGCCGTCGCCGCTAGGGAGAAGTTGGCGCTGATCTGACCGCGCGCCATTCGAGGGCTTGTGGTGCCAGTTTGCCGGCGGCGTCGGTCGAAAGCGTTGAACCCCCAATGCTGGGCCACCGAATGCTGTTTGCGTTCATCGGCAAGTCGCCGACACCGGGCTTGCTGTAATCGCATACGCCAGCGGGAAAAATCGCAGCCAGTTCGGTCAGTTGCGCGCCATTCAACCTGCCGCTGTAGTCAGCCGGATCAATCGCCTTGAGCTGGCATTTCAGGATGTCATCGGACATCGGCATATCCGCCGCGATACGCGGCGTCTGCACCACCGGCAGCAAATTGGCGCAGGGCCCATTACCGGATCCATCAGCCTCCCAGGTTTCCGGGATATTGACCGCAAAGGGGATATTCGTGTTTGGCGCGCCGGTACCGGGGATCAAGGGCGCCTGCCCCCCCAGCGGTAATAGCAGCACCCCGGGCAAATCAATCTGCCCTCCGAGGGTGGCGAAACTGCAGGAATCTGTCGCGGCGTAGGGCACAGGGCCGGAAGGGCGCAGCGAGGCCACATCATTCACGCGGTTGGCTGAGGGGTTCTGGCGGATGGCTTCCGTCCAGGCATCAATGGTTTCAAAAGCGTCGGGCTGGGTTAACACGCCGCGCCAGATGACCTGGGTATCCTCACGTCCGTCGCGGGCATTGAGGCGCGCGCGAATGGTAAAGGGCCGCACCGACTCATGAATGTTCAACAGCGGTATCAGGTCTATATAGGGCGCCAGATCAAGAATGGGCGTCTCCGCCAGCGAGCCGCGGCCAATGACCTGACCAACCTTGTGTAGCAGGCTGACCAGCTCTTCGGTCATGGCGTGGCGCTCGGCCACAAAATTGCCGTCGACATCCAGCCCGCCAATCGTGCGGTTCAACTCCAGAAATTCAGCCGCGCTAATAGTGCCCGCACGCAGGGCCTGCAAACCGTATTGCACACCAATATTGTCGAGCGGCCGGCGGGCAATCTGTACGCCGGCATCGTCGGGGTGGGGCTGCGTACCCAGCCAATTGACGTTGGCATCCTGAATGGTGCAGCGCGTGCCCGTGATATTGTTCACCGGGTGATAGCGAAAGGCCGGCCCGCTTTCGCCCGCTCCGGCCTCAGGCACGCTGCAGCCGGTTGCAGGTCGCACACGATCAAAAAACGTGCTCACCCAGCTTTTGCAGATTTCGTTATTTAACTGTGAACCGTTGCCGCTGGGATCATTCGACGTTAAAGGGTCGGCATTCAGGCTGGTTTGCGCGTTGTGTCCGGTAACCGCCGCGCGCTTGCTCGGGCTGCTCCAGTCAAAGCCGCTGTTGGCAAAGTAATTCACCAGCAAACCACAGTCGGTCACCGTCATCGCGGTACTGGCAATGTCGGCAAAGGTTGCGGTGGGCATGGCCGCCGTGAGCAAGCCGGGCGCGTTGTTAGCCGCATTGTACTGCTGGAGCGCTGCACCCGAGCCGTTAGTGCCAATAAACTGCAGGGGCACACCGTACTGCTCGGTAATGTGCTCCTTGAGCATCATGGTGGTTTCCATGCTCACAAAGGGATTGCAGTGCACGCCAAAGGCCGAGAGGGTGGAGTGAACGACAATATCGCCCTTGCCCAGGCGCTCGGCACCGCCTACCAGATTGATCAGAATATTGCCGGTATCGACCAGGCCCTCTATCGCGTCCGGGTCCTGATTTTGCAGCCCTTCCTGAAACGCTGCGGGAATATTGGGCGGTGCTCCCAACACAAAATTAGGCGTGTTCTGGCCCTGCTGGTAACCAACCCCGCAAGACTCGCCGAAAATATAGTAAACACGCTGATTCCAGTGCGGGGTAAAGGGCTGCGGCTTGCCGCCACGCGCAATGGGGTCATCGAGCACACCAATACGCGCAATACCCCGGTTAATGGTTGCGGACTCCACCCGCACAATAAACGGCACCGACTCGCCGTCTTTGGTGGTGGTCATCTGCAGGTCTTGGGGGTAGGACGTTGCGGTCGGATCAAGCTCCGCGTATTGCTGGTCGGAGGTTTTGCGATAAAACCACTGATACACCGTTTTAATGCTGCAGTTCTCGTCCTCGGGCTCGCCCAGACCGGACTGCTGCGTTCTGCAGGCAAAGGGGCTTTGATGCGGACCGGAAATAATGGGCCCGGTGATCGGATGGTTGGTTAAGGCCAGTTGCACACGACGGGCGTTATCGCCGCTGCCAACCGCTGCAGACAGCGTATTTTCGCCCGGCACCAGGCCGGCAACCAGTACACGGATTTCACCACTGACGGTATCACGCACCATCTCCGGGCTTATGGGTGCGCCGTTAAGGTTAAGTGCAACGGCCTGACCTTCGGCAATACCACGCAGGGCAACCAGCACATCGCCACCGGAGACGGCCGCAGGGAAGGTCGAGAGGCTGAGCATTTCAATCTCGCCAGCCGGCAACGCAGGCGTTTGGCGGGTGTGCAGGTCAACTGGCGCAAACTCCTGACGCAGGGCTGGAGGAGCCACTACCCCACCATTTGTCGCCAGCGGCGACGAGCTACTGCTGCTGTCCGCCTTGCAACCCACAACGGCGACCACACAAACCAGCAGCGCCAATATTCTAAGGATTCGTACCATGCCACACCCCACCACGTTTCCGCTTGAATCTGCTTCAGTCAGCCATTGTAAACCACCGCGGACAGGGGCACGACCGAGGCTGCGGCGCCGGGCCGCAGCGATCAGACCTATATTTACGCAATTAACGTAATGACGGATGGAAAAGGCCCTGCAATCATCAGGGCAGGGGTCAGGCCGCCGCCCGATCGACCGGGGGCAGGTCTTTACGCACCAGCGCCCAGATTACCAACGGCAGCTCCAGCACGACGCCGAGAAATACCAGAAACAGCACAATACCCCGCGCTACATGTGTTGCCAGCTCATCGCCCGGCAGGTAGGTGAAGAACAGCCACACAGCGATGCCGGTGGGAATGAAACCCATGATCGACATAAACAAAAACTGCGGCCGACTGTTCTGTTTGGAGTCGTAAACAAAGTTGGAAAACGAGGTCAGGCTGGCGCCGGGGCGCATGACGCTGCGCGACAGTGCTCCACCGAGCACGTGACCCCACTCGTGGGCGGTGTGCGCACAAAAGCCCAGCCCCGCACCGAGCACCACTCCGGCAAAGTCTGACACGGCGCCCGAACCGGCCGAATAGTGCGAGAGCAGCCACCAGGCGAGTATCGCTGTCAGCACCAAAAGCGCATCGCGCAGAGCGAGTTGGGAGAAGGTTACCGGTTTCATCATGGCACTACCTTGTTTGAATGTGGCGCAGTCTCCCACCCCCGGCCACCGCCGTACAGGGCGGAAGTCGGTGTGGCCGTACCCGGTTCAACTTTTGATACCCACAGGGAACAGGTTTTCAACCATAGCCAGAAGGTCATCCGCCAGGCGACAGCCCGGCGCTTTTGTTTCATCGCCCGCCTGATACTTGCCCGTTTTGACCAGGCAGGCGTCCAGCCCGGCGGCCATGCCACCGGCGATGTCAGCTTCGACGTCATCACCCACCATTAACACCTGTGAAGGCTTGAGGCCCATGGACTCAACCGCAATAGCAAAAAAATCCGCAGAGGGTTTGCCCAGTACCGTTGCGCTCTTGCCGCTCGCGTATTCCAGCGCCTTAACAAAGGGGCCGGCATCAAGATGCAAGCGGCCACGCCCGCGAAAAAAACGGTTGTCGCCAACAGCCAGCAATTCCGCCTTGTCATTCATTAACACCTGAAAGGCCTTGTTCAGGGATTTATAATCAAAGCGGTCACCGGCGTCACACACCACCACAGCATTGGGATTACTGTGGTCAAGGCGTGCAAACTCTGTTTCAAGGCTCGGGTGAATCAGGCAATAGGGGCGCAGACTTTTCAACTCGATATAATCGAGCATTGCTCGCGGCGCGGTATATAACTGCTCCGTGGCAATAGCAAAGCCCATACGCTTGAGGTCGTAGAATATGGCTTCGCCGGTACGGCGTGACGTGTTGGTTACCAACCGCAGCGCAATGCCGGCCTGTTGCAGTGATCGAACCGCCGCAACCGCCCCGGGCAAAACCTCGTCGTCCTGATACAACACGCCGCTGATATCCAGTAACACGCCCTGATACATGACTTCTCCGCTGATCTATGCCATAAACGGCTTTGCTTGTTCCAGTATAGCCAAGCACCCGGATAATTCGCGAGTAAGCAAACGCAAAACCATGGCAGAAAATTGTATTCGGATCCGCTCCGCCAGCACTGACGATGTCCCGCGCATTCGTGAACTCATTGTCGGACTCGCACGTTACGAGAAACTCGAGCATGAAATGCAGGCCAGCGAACAACAGCTCCGCGATGCGCTGTTCGGTGACAGGCCCAGCGCCGAAGTTGTCATTGCTGAAGTCAACCGGAAAAGCGTCGGCTTTGCGCTATTTTTTCACAATTTTTCTACCTTCGTCGGCAAGCGCGGCATCTATCTGGAAGATCTCTATGTCGAACCCGAGCAGCGCGGGCACGGCATTGGCAAGCAACTCCTCAGCTATCTTGCAAAGCTGGCCGTTGCCCGTGACTGCGGCCGCTTTGAATGGAGCGTGCTCGACTGGAACCAAAGTGCAATAGACTTCTATCGCGGCCTTGGCGCCACGGGCATGGATGAATGGACCGTGCAACGTGTAGATGGCGAAGCACTCGTCGCCCTGGCCGCGCAGTACCAACCATGAGGATTGAATGATGAGTGAAATGCTGGAAGCTTACCGGGGCCTCGTGTGTAGCCTGGGCGTACTCGCATCATTGATGGTCATACAAATACTGGTGGTCGATTTTACTTCTATTCGCCGCAAGCACGTGCCAGGCATGCCGGTTACAGAGGGACACGACAGTTTTCTGTTTCGCGCAGTTCGCGCCCACGGCAACAGCAATGAAAGTTTGCCGACGTTTATACTCATCGCGGTGTTTGCTGTCGCGGTACAGGCAAACCCCGGCTGGCTGAATGCGTTGGCCATGGTGTTTGTTGCCGGCCGCGCAGGGCACATGCTCTGTTACTACGCCGACCTGCAGATAGGACGCAGCATTGCGTTTGGGATCGGATTGCTGGCAATGATCGGGATGCTGATTGTAAGTGTCGCGGCAACTATCTGACGAGGTGAGCGCACCGCACCGGCTGGACTGTAGGAGCGAGCCTTGCTCGCGAATGCCGTTCGCCTGCAGGGCAGGCTCCTACAGAGTGCATGGCATTAATGATCGCGGCGTTTGCTGCCATCGCCGGGTTCAACCAACTTGACCACATGCACTTCATCTTCGTGCGCCAACGGCGCCTCGCCCACGCGCGGTTGGTTAACACGGGTTTTAGGCTCCGCAGGTGCATCGTCGTCGCGAATCGTTTCGTTAAAACCGCAGCGCACACATTCGCGCACCTGCTCGGTTTCATTAACGCGGTACATCACGGTTTTATCCATCTCCGCACATTTCGGGCACACGGCTCCGGCTATAAAACGCCTTGGCCCGTATTGGCTACTCATGCCGCCTCTCCAATAATGCCATTGTCACGCAGCATGGCCTCGGGGCTGGGCTGGCGACCGCGAAAACGTACAAATAGACTCATCGGATCTTCCGAGCCACCCCGCGATAACAGGGTGCGCAGAAATTCCTGCCCCAGCTCGGCGTTCATCACGCCTTCTTCTGCAAAGCGGGAGAATACGTCTGCAGACAAGACTTCTGCCCATTTATAACTGTAGTAGCCCGCCGCATAGCCACCGCCAAAAATATGCGCAAAGCCGTGCTGAAAACGATTGAACGAGGGCACCGGATACACCGCCACTTCAGCGCGCACAGTATCCAGCAGCGCCTGAATGTCATCTGCCGTTGTTGGTACCGCCTGCTTGTGCAGCAGCATATCGAACAGGGAAAATTCGAGCTGTCGCATCATCTGCATACCGGACTGAAAATTTTTCGCCGCCAGCAAGCGCTCAAGCAGTGCTTCGGGCAACGCATCATTGCTTTCATAGTGTGCGGAAATCAACGGTATCACTTCCGGCTGCCAACACCAGTTTTCCATTAACTGACTGGGCAACTCAACCGCATCCCAGGCAACGCCGTTAATGCCCGACACCGGCAGCACATCAACTTCGGTGAGCATATGGTGCAGAGCGTGACCGAATTCGTGAAACAGGGTAGTCACTTCATTGTGGGTGAGAAGGGAAGGGCGGGCACTCGTCGGGGCGGAAAAATTGCAGTTCACAAACGCCACGGGCAATTGATGGCCATCGTCGAGTTTTCGACGCCCGCAAAAATCTGCCATCCAGGCACCACCACGTTTATTACTGCGTGCAAACAGATCCGTGTAAACGCTGGCAATTTCGACACCTTGCCGGCGCAAGCGGTAGCAGCGTGCATCGTCGTGCCAAACAGAGGCCGTTTCATTGCGCTCGAATTCAATATCAAACAGAATTCCGGCAACACGGAACAAACCTTCAAGCACACGATCAACGGGAAAGTAAGGCCGCAGCTCTTCCTGCGATATCGCGTAGCGTTCGTTCTTTAGCTGTTCACTATAGTAAGGCACATCCCAGGCCTGCAAATCCGGGCAGCCCTTGCTGGCAGCAAAGGCCTTGAGTTCGGCGTATTCGCGTTCGCCTTGCGCCTTGCCCTTTAGCGCTAACTCGCGCAGAAAGTCGACAACCTGCTGCGGCGTATCAGCCATCTTCGGTGCCAGCGACAATTGCGCGTAATTTTCAAACCCGAGCAATGTAGCTAGTTCGGCGCGGCGCTGCAGTATGTCGACCATCAGCGTACTGTTGTCCCACTGTCCCGCATGGGGTCCCTGATCTGAAGCGCGCGTGGTAAAGGCTTCATAGAGTTCGCGGCGCAATGCCCGATTATCTGCAAATTGCATTATCGGCATGTACGCCGGAGCATCCAGGCTCAGGCGGTAGCCACTCTGATCGTTGGCCCCGGCAGACTCGGCAAAACTATCGAGTATCGATTCAGGCACTCCCGCTAATTCCGACGCGTCGGTAATCAGCTTACTCCAGGCCTGGGTTGCATCGAGCAACTGGTTCTGAAACCGGGTAGACAGCTCACTAAGTTGCTGCTTCAACTCTTTGAAGCGGGACTGCGCCTCGCCCTCAAGAGCGACACCCGCCAAACGGAAATCGCGCAGTAGATTTTCCAGCGCCCGCCCTTGCTCTGCTGTCAGCTCATCAGCCCTGGCCGACAGGCTCTGCGCTTTTTCAAACAAGGCGCGGTTCTGCCCCATCTCGTTGCTGAAACGGGTGATCTCCGGCTGGCAGCGCGCATGAACTTCGCGCAGCCCGGCGCTGTTCATCACCGCGTTGAGGTGACTGACCACCGACCAGAATTTTTCCAGGCGGTCGTCGATAGCCTCAAGTCCCGGCAACAGCGCTTCCGGCGGGGCAGCTTCCAGCTCCTTCACCCTGGCGCGCGCCTCCGCAAGCAAGGCATCGAGCCGGGTTGGAAACTCTTCAATATTCAGCCGGGAAAATTCGGGCAATTCACTAAGGGGCATAAACGCTCTCTACATCGTGTTCTCACAATCGTCCATTGTAACGCGAGCCGCCGCGAATTCCTTTATTATGCGAGTATTCACGCAACAGGGACGACAGTATGAGTTACCACCCCAGCCATTCAATTCGCAGCTTTGAAGGCCACCGCCCCGAGTTGGGCACGGCGGTTTTTATCGACCCCAGTGCCGTAGTCATTGGCGACGTCGTTATTGGCGAGCACAGCTCCATTTGGCCCAACACCACCGTTCGCGGTGATATGCACCGCATTCGCATCGGCGCGCGCAGCAGCATTCAGGACAACAGCATTCTCCATATCACCCATGCAGGGCCCTTCAATCCGGACGGCTACCCCTTGACGATTGGTGATGACGTTACCGTGGCGCACAGCGTCACCCTGCACGGTTGCACCATAGGCAATCGCGTGCTGATCGGCATGGGCTGTATTGTGATGGACGGCGCGGTCATTGAAGATGAGGTGGTGCTGGGCGCTAACAGTCTGGTGCCACCGGGCAAGCGCCTGGAGAGCGGCAAGCTCTATGTCGGCAGCCCGGCCAAAGCGGTGAGAGATTTAACGCCGAAGGAGTTGGAGTACTTCACCTATAGCGCGAACAATTATGCGAAGTTGAAAGATCGGCATATCGCTGAACTTTCAGAATAAAGTGATGCACCTTGCCGGAGGTATGGCGCCTGCAACGTTTCACTTATGCAGGCCTACGGGAGCTGGAGCCTCTTGGCTACGAAGTGCTGAGTTATGACCCCTTTGGAGCGAAGCGGACGGCGACTGCGGATCGGGGTGCCCTTCTTTGGGTTACCTTTGCTTGGGCACGCAAGAAAGGTAACTTGCCGGCAGGCGAAATCAGGCTGGGAAATATCATCGTAATTTGAATCACGTAGGCCTGCATAAGTGAAACGTTGCAGGCGCACCCCTCAACAACATTCCCCTGCCTGCATTGGCGGACACTTAACCGTCCCATAAGAACAATACACGCAGCAATCGCCCGGCAGAGGCTTTAACACCGCAGCACAGGCCTTACACTCATAAAACCACTGACAGTGATCCGTAGGCATAACTTCCGTTTTGCTATGCCCGCACAAGGGGCAGCACAGCGTTGACGATAACTTCACGTTCGACATTGCGCGGCTCCCACAGGCTTGACAATATCCAGCAAGGAAACCGCCAGCATAATGAGCAAACCGCTATAAAACAGAGGCGTACTCCAGCTATAGGGCCACAAGGGATAGATCACGGCCAACACAATGGCCGGGCCACTTGTTGCAAGCAATCCGCGCAGATAGTGGCGGTGCCTGAGCGTGTTGGCCACCGCGAGCAAAAGCGCGGCGCCTGCCACCAAGGGTAATATCTGATTGATCAGCACGCCTTCAAATTGGCTTAAAAAACCCAGACCAAGAACCGCTGCAAGAGAACCCAGCGCCGGGAAGCAACTGGCGCAACCCAGCGCGGCGGTAATCACCCCCGCCCGCGGTATGCATTCCAGAATAGAGAAGAGTTTCACAGCAAGCCTCGCTCATAGTGACGAAGCTTTCAGGCTAAACCCTGCATAGGCTACAGGGTCAAATACCTCAGGCCGTATACACCAGCAAGCCGAGATAGGCCATATACAGGGCAACCAGCAAACCGCCCTCCCAGCGCTCGATCCGCCGGCTGCCCCGAAAACTGTAGGCAACAATAAAGAGCAGAAGTGACAGCCCGATCATCACCGGATAATCCCGGCTCAAAACAGCCGCATCAACCGCGCCCGGCGCGATAACACCGGGCAGGGCCATCACGCCCAGCAGGTTAAAGAGGTTGGAGCCCAGAACATTTCCCAAAGCAATGTCGTGCTCGTTTTTACGCACAGCCGCTACCGAGGCAGCCAGTTCCGGCAAACTGGTACCCACCGCAACAATGGTGAGACCGATGACCAGATCACTTACGCCCAATGCCTGGGCAATATCTACCGCTGCCCACACCATCAAGCGGGCAGAAATCAGCAAAACCACAAATCCGACCAGCAACCACAGCAACGCGGCAGCCAGCGTCATCTCCTTCTCAAGCGAGGCTTCATACTCACCAGCTAACGGATCATCTATGCCGTGCTTGGCCTCCCACAGTTGCCGTAAAACTACTGCCGCAAAGCCGCACAGCAAGATCGTGCCGTCCATGACGTTCAACTGCCCGTCGCGCAGCAGCAGAAAGCCAACCAGCATAACCAGTATTAGCAGCGGGATTTCACGAAAAAGAATTTTCGACCGCACCTCAAGGGGCGCGACCAGTGCAGTGACACCGAGAATCAAACCGATATTGGTGATGTTGGAACCCAGCGCATTGCCCACCGACAGGCCGGTCTGGCCTTGAAACGCCGCAATGGCAGACACGAGCATCTCGGGCGCCGAGGTGCCAATACCCACCACCAGAATTCCGATGACCAACGGCGAAACACCTAAAATTCTGGCGGTGGCCGATGCGCCTATCACAAAGCGGTCGGCGCTCCAGACCAAGGCAACAAGGCCAACAATTAAGCCGGTAATCTGTAATATCAAAACAGCGGTTTCCGTTATCTTAGGTGAAAAGTGTATTAACCCGCGAACCTAGGCCTCGCCTTTGGTCAACGAGGCGCGAATCTGCTCGATGACGGGCGCGGTTTCCGGGCGAATACCTCGCCAGATGCAAAACGACTCGGCAGCCTGTTCGACCAGCATACCCAAACCGTCCGACACGGCCCAGGCAGCTTCGCCGGCGGCCCAGTGCATAAAGGGCGTCGCGCTGGCAGCATACATCATGTCGTAGCAGCAGGCTGAGTCGCTTAACAATTGCGGCGGCAACGGCGGCAACTCCCCGCTCATACTCGCGCTGGTGCCGTTAATTACAATATCAAACTGGCTGCCGGCCAGGCCGTCGTAACTACAGCCGCGCACCTCACCCAGCTCCGCGAATTCCCGCGCAAGATTGCGCGCCTTGTCGACGGTACGGTTGGCAATAACAACGTGGGACGGTTTGCGCGCCAGCAGCGGGCCGAGTATGCCGCGCACAGCGCCGCCAGCGCCAAGAACGAGTACGCGTCGATTACCCACTTCCCAGGCGAGGTTTTCCAGCATATCGCGCACGATACCCGCGCCATCGGTGTTGTCACCGTAAATGCTGCCATCTTCCTGCAGGGCGAGGGTATTGACCGCTCCCGCACGGCGGGCGCGCTCGCTCAAGGTGTCGGCGTAGCCAAAGGCATCCACTTTGCATGGCACGGTAATATTCAGGCCCTTGCCGCCGTTGGCAAAAAAGCGGTGCGCGGATTCCTCGAACAACCCCTCTTCAACAAGATGGGTTCGATAAACCATATTCTGGGCGCTCTGGGCGGCAAAAGCGGCGTGAATTTCCGGCGATTTGCTGTGCCGTATCGGATTTCCGAAAACAGCGTACTGATCAGCACTAGACATAAAAAAGGGCCTTTGCGGGCTGCATTACAGCCAGTTGCGTGGCTTCAGGTAGTTGTCGTAGAGATCGGCTTCCGGGCTCCCCGGCAGCGGGCGCCAATTATACTCCCAGCGGGCGAGCGGTGGCAGTGACATCAGTATCGATTCTGTGCGACCGCCACTTTGTAATCCAAACAGGGTACCGCGGTCGAATACCAGGTTGAATTCAACGTAGCGACCGCGACGGTAAAGCTGGAAATCGCGCTCACGCTCTCCCCAGCTCAATGCCTTGCGCCGCTCGACGACGGGCAGGTAAGCAGGCAAAAAGGCATCCCCGACGCTGCGCATAAAGGCAAAACTCTGGTCGAATCCGCCGGCATTCAGGTCGTCAAAAAACAGACCGCCTACGCCACGGGTTTCGTCGCGGTGTTTCAGGTAAAAGTATTCGTCACACCATTTTTTGTAGCGCGGGTAAACATCTTCGCCAAAGGGCGCGCAGGCATCGGCCGCCGTCTGATGCCAGTGCCGGCAGTCATCTTCGAAGGGGTAGTAGGGCGTCAAATCGAATCCGCCACCAAACCACCACACAGCGTCTTCACCGGGTTTTTCGGCCACAAAAAAGCGCACATTGGCGTGGCTGGTGGGCACATAGGGGTTGTGCGGGTG
>DIBR01000021.1:0-19220 GCA_002415025.1 Spongiibacteraceae bacterium UBA5047 | reverse complement strand
CCGGATGGATCACCAGCGACACGCCGAGCGCTTCGAAACCACGGCCGGCCAGTTCCGGACGATGGGCACTGGCCGAAGGCGGCAGACCGCTGCCGTGAACGTGGGAGAAGTTGACGCCGCCCTTTTCGATTACACCGCCATCCGTGATCACCCGGCTGCGCCCACGCTCCCAGGCATCCTCAACAAAAGCGGCTTTACCGTCTAGCGTTTCCAGCTCAACGCAGATCCGGTCTTGAAGTTTCAGCAGGTAGTCTTTTACCGCCTGGATATCCACAGTCATTCCCGAAAGGTCTTGCCGGTAAGGGCATCGATAATGCGACTCGGGCGAGTCTCGCCGCCGGTCGCACCGGCTAGGTAGAGATCCAGTTCATCGCCAAAATAGCGCCGGGCCTGCAGCGCCGTCAACGCAGGAGCGGCACCGGCCGGATTCGCCGAAGTGCTGATCAAAGGGCCTTTCACCAAACGGGAAAGCTCGCACGTAAGCGGGTGCTTACTTACCCTGACAGCTACTGAATCGTGAGATCCGCGCACCCATTCCGGCGACCAGCCGTCCGGGTCGGGCACCACAAAGGTGACCGGACCCGGCCAGGCTTCACGCATTCGCGTGCGCTGAACCAGCGGCAGCGGTGCCAGCAAAGTCTCGAAGTAACGCTCGTCGTGGGCGACCAGAATCAGGCCTTTGGCCGGATGACGCTGCTTGGCCGCGAGCAAACGCGCGACCGCAGCGGGGTGATGCGGCAGGCAGGCAAGCCCCCATACCGCTTCGGTGGGGTGTGCTATTAAACCACCCGCCAGCAGACAATCTGCGGCGCGCCGCAAGCGGAACGCCGAACCGGAAGACATTCGCTTAACCGTTGAGACGCTTTTGCAGCTCTGCGTCTTTGGCAATTACGGCGTCGGCATTTGCCTGACGCTCAGCGCGCAGCGCTTTGGCAAGCTCTGCGTCTGCGGTCCCCATGATCTGGGCAGCCAGATAAGCGGCGTTTTTGGCGCCAGCCTTGCCAATCGCCAGCGAGCCTACGGGAATGCCGCCGGGCATCTGAACGGTAGACAGCAATGCGTCCAAACCGTCGAGCGAGGAATTTATCGGCACGCCAAGCACCGGCTTCAAGGTCGCCGCAGCAACCGCACCGGCAAGATGAGCCGCCATACCGGCAGCACAAATAAAGGTGGCGCAGCCGCGCTGGTCTGCGTCGGTCACATAGGCATGAGTGGCCGCCGGGGTGCGGTGTGCCGATGTGATTTTTACTTCAAAACGAATATCAAATTTGCGCAAGACATCAAAAGATGCCTCCATTACCGGCAAATCAGAATCCGAGCCCATCAGAATAGCAACGAATGGCTTGCTCATATCACAGCCTCCAATTGTCCGGCCCAATGCCGGTTTCGGGAAAGCGCGGAAAATACCGGAGGCGGCGAGGGAATGCAAGCCTCGGCGCGCGTTCTATTTCAACCCAGGCCCAGCACAATGGCGGCGCCCATTCCCGCCATAAGCGCATTTTCAAGAAAACTGACGAGCCCCAGCGGTACATTGTAATTGCCGCCCACACAGGCGCAGTCGAGATCCTGCTTATCGATATACACGGCTTTAACAATTGAACTGCCGCCAATGGCACCGACAACAATGGCCAGCCACGCCGCTGCGGTGAGCAGGCTCCCCGACAGAAAGGCCAAACCAACACCCAGCTCTGCGAAAGGATAGGCAAGCGCATAGGCGCGAAGGCGGGCGCCCAGCAAATCATACTGTCTGAAACCTTCACTGAAAGACTCAATATCCATCAGTTTCAGGGTGGCCAACAAACACAACGCAAAACCCATAAAACCGCGGACACCGGTCGCCGTTGCCACCGCCATCAGCAGGGCTGTTGCAAACAAGGCTATGACCGGCGTGTAGGATTGGGTATCGGCATCATCGTCCGTTTCAACGTCAAAATGTTCAGCGAGCTCGTCATAGCCGCCTATTCGTTGCCCGCGCAGATAAACCTGCGGTGTGGTTTCAACGCCGGTGTCGGCCTTAAAGCGGTTTTCCTGCTCGCGGCTATCGAAAGGGTGATCCACATAGTCCACGTGTTGCTGCCTGAGTAAGGCCGCCGCTTTCTTCCCCCACGGACAGTCCGGCCGACGGTACAGGTCGTTATGCTGCACTGAGGTATTCATAGCATGCCTCCTGAGCCTGGGTTGCTGACTGTCGCGCTGGCGCCGGGCAACCGGGCGCTGCGCTACTCTTCAAGACTGGCAATCGTGATGGGGAGAATCAAGTGATCAAGCGCAGCTTGCGAAATATCGCCAAACACAGATGCCGACCCGCCTAACGGCAGCGAAGCCAGCACGAGCCCTGTTGCTCAACCCGGCCATCGAGCTCTAAAGCCATCAGCAATGGCAGCAGGGCTTCAACGCCAAAGCCCAAATCCTGCGATAAGCGGTCGAGCGCTATCGGCTCATAGGGTAGCGCGTTGAGCAGCCGCTGTTCCTCCGGCGCCAAGGCTTCAAAGGGCGTGCCCACCGGGCCCGCCGGTTGCGGGCTGGTTGACAGCACTGACGGCAACCAGCCCACCCAAGCCTCGACAATATCCTCAACGCTTTCAACGAGACAGGCGCCCTCACGAATCAGCCGGTGGCAACCGCGAGCCTGCGGGTTGTGGATAGAGCCGGGGATGGCAAACACTTCGCGTCCCTGTTCAAGCGCAAAGCGCGCGGTGATCAGGGAACCGCTGCGCACAGCGGCCTCTACAACCAAAACGCCCAAACTGAGCCCGCTAATTACCCGGTTACGCTGGGGAAATTGCTCGCGCCGAGGCGGGCTGCCGGGCGGAAACTCCGAGATCAGTAAACCCTGCTCGGCAATATCGCGGTAAAGCGCGGCATTGCGCCGGGGATAAATCACGTCGACGCCAGTACCCAACACCGCCAGGGTTTTCCCGCCGGCGGCCATTGCGCCGCGATGGCTGGCCGCATCGACCCCGTAGGCCAACCCACTGGTAATACCCAGCCCGCGCCGCGCCAACTCGCCGGCAAAGGCCTTCGCCAGATCAAGGCCGCTGCGCGAGGCGTGACGGCTGCCAACCAGTGCGATTTGTGGCAAAGCCAATAGCTCAGAGTCGCCAACGCAATAGAGCAGGGGAGGCGGGTCGGGAATTTCTGCCAACAGACCCGGGTAGTCGGGAGTGCCCAGCACAACAAGCTCTCCGCCCATCGCCAGAAGGCTTTCTGCCTGGCTCGCTGCCCGGTCTTCATCCCGACTGCCGCCACCGCGGTGATATGAAGCCCGGGCGTGCAGCCATTCCCGGCGCGCACCGGCTTCAAGACAGCTGGCATCGTCCAGGGTGAGAATCCGGGCAGGGTCAGAGCAGCGCGCTAAGAGAGTGAGCAGGGCCTTGCGCGACAAACCGGGCCACTGTGAGAGCAGCAACCAGTGCTGCAGTGAAAGATGCGCGGCATCACGCGGAGTCATGGTAACGTCCCTGTTTTGTTGCGGCACGTCCTGTGCCGCCTGTTGGCTATGAGCCGGGTTAAACCGCCGCCTTACTAGCCGGGGTTTCTAACCTTGTCGCCTACGCGCAGCGCCTGGGTTGCGCTGAGCACAACCGCGTAAGCCACTTTGTCGTAGCTGCGAAATACCATCAGTACACCGGCTTCGATGTCGGGTACCCGCACAATTTCTTCGGCGATATCGTCGCGCACCAGCTCGCCGCGCTGGTAGATGCTCATCACATCACCGGATTTCAGGCCGTTGCGCTCGCCGCGATTGAGGATGACCACATCCATGCTGCCCACCTGACTAACGCCGCCTTCAACGGCAATAATCTCACCCTCAATTTCGCTGTCGGGTGCCTTGGGCTCAAAGCGCGGCTTCAGGGCACGGTCTTCCTGCGGCAGCAGGCGATCACCGCGGCGAATTTCTTCATTGCTGCGATTGATCTGCAGGGTTGCGATATCTTTTTCCAGCGAAACACGCTTGCCGGTACCGATATCCCGGGCCTGTATGCCCAGCATCTCACCGGTTTCCGGGTCCTTGAAAATCTGGCTGCGGCGGAAAATACCGAAGACCGCATCGTCGCCAAATTCACCGCGCGCATACAGGGTGTCGCCAGCGCCGGTCACAATATGGCCTTCACGACCGCTCAATACGTAGGGCGCGCGTTCCAGCGTGTCGAGATCAACAACACGGCTGTTACTGAGGAAGGGGCCGATAACATCCAGCGAGATGGCCGGTATGGCCTGCTGCAAATCGGCTATACGCATTTGCGGGCTGAGCTTCACATCACGGTTTTCGATGGTTTTCGTGGCAATGGATTTCACCAGCCGCGGTTTGCCGTCTACCCAGATGAGGTAAAGAATATCGCCGGGGTAGATCAGATGCGGGTCATCGAGCTGCTGGTTGTAGTGCCAAAGCTCAGGCCACAGCCAGGGGTCTTCCAGAAAGATCGATGAAATGCTCCACAAGGTGTCGCCTCTTTTCACCACATAGGTCTTGGGGTGATCTTCCTTCAATGCCAGCACATCCGCCAGCGCGACCGGCGCAGCAAGCCAAAAAGACAGTGCAAGGCCCATCAGCAAACGTTTCATATTCTTATCCTCGGGTGGCCAGTAAGCACTTGAAGCCACACTACAAATCCGGCGCCTGCTGCCGCCAAACCGGAGCAAACGCTGTGATATAATACCCTGTCGCTGTTAAGTTAGCATATTTTCGACTAATTATTCTTGTTGATCATAATCTTAGCAGCTATTTCCAGAAACTCTCGACAACCGGGTCACAAACCGCAATGCTACTAGATATCCTCGAATTTCCCGACCCCCGTCTGCGCACGGTCGCCAAGCCCGTGGCGCAGGTCGACGACCGTATTCGTACACTGATCGACAATATGTTTGAAACCATGTACGACGCGCCCGGCATTGGCCTTGCCGCCAGCCAGGTGGATGTTCACGAGCAAGTCATTGTCATTGATATCAGCGAAGACCGCAGCGAGCCGCGCGTCTTTATCAACCCGGAAATCACGGTACTGGACGAGGAACTTGGCAGCTACGACGAAGGTTGCCTGTCCATTCCCGGCTTTTACGAAAGCGTTGACCGCCCCACCCATATCCGCGTCAAGGCGCTGGATCGCGATGGCAATGTCTTTGAAGAAGTGCCCGACGGCGTGCTGGCCGTGTGCATTCAGCATGAAATGGATCATCTGCAGGGCAAGCTTTTTGTCGATTACCTGTCACCGCTGAAGCGCAATCGCATTCGCAGCAAACTCGAAAAACAACAGCGCCGCGCAGCGTCCTGACGCATGAACGAGAAGCCGCTTCGCCTGATTTTCGCGGGCACCCCCGCGTTTGCCGCCAGCCACCTCAAGGCCCTGATCGAACACACCGGTCACAACATCGTCGCCGTTTACAGCCAGCCCGACCGACCGGCCGGGCGTGGCAAAAAACTGCAGGCGAGCCCGGTAAAACAACTGGCCCTTGAGCACAGCCTGCCGGTTTGCCAGCCCCTGAACTTTAAATCTGCCGAGGCACTAAACGAGCTGCAAAGCCATCGGGCAGACCTGATGATCGTGGTCGCCTATGGCCTCATTCTGCCGCAGGTGGTGCTCGATACCCCGCGACTCGGGTGTATCAATGTGCACGGTTCACTCTTGCCGCGCTGGCGCGGCGCCGCACCTATCCAGCGCGCCATTGAAGCCGGGGATACCGAAACAGGAGTGACCATTATGCAAATGGAAGCCGGCCTTGATACCGGGCCGATGCTGCTGAAAAGCTTCTGCCCCATCACTGAACAGGACAACGCCGCCAGCCTGCATGACAAACTGGCAGAGCAGGGCGGGCCGGCCCTGATTGCGGCATTGGACAAACTAATCGCCGGTGACCTCATTGCCGAAATTCAGGACGACAGCCTGAGCTGTTACGCCCCGAAGATTACCAAGGACGAAGCCGACATTAACTGGCTCGACGACGCTGCAACCCTGTGCCGCAAAATTCGCGCCTTTAACCCCTTCCCGGTGAGCTATTCCTGGCTCGGGGACGAGCGCCTGAAAATTCAACGCGCCGATGCCCTTGAGGCAGACGGCGACGCGGGTCGCATCCTGCAAGCCGACGCAGAAGGCATTGTGGTCGCCTGTGGCGAGGGTGCTATTCGAATCACTGAACTGCAGTTACCGGGCGCCCGGGCCATGTCCGCTCGCGACATGCTCAATGCCCGCGCCGACCGCTTCAGCCCGGGCACCATGCTGGGACGTAACCTGGCGCAGAATCGTGCCTGAAGTACGCGCCGCTGCGGCGCGCTGTCTGCAGGCCATTGCTAACGGCCAATCGCTGTCGCGGGAATTGCCCCGCGCCGAACAAAAAGTGAAGCACGATCAACGCCCGCTGCTTCGCGAGCTTTGCTACGGCAGCCTGCGCCAGTTCTGGCGATTGGAAGCGCTGGCCGGGCAGTGCCTGAGCAAACCCTTTAAAAGCAAAGACGAAGACCTGCTGATGCTGCTGTGCATAGGCATCTATCAGCTCGAATATATGCGCATTCCCGCACACGCGGCGATCAACACCACCGTCAATGCCAGCAAGAGCCTGCGCAAGGAATGGGCCAAGGGCCTGACCAACGCCGTGCTGCGCCGCTTTCAGCGAGAACGCGACGCCTTGCTGGCTGACCTGAGTCCGGCCGAAGCCAGCGCTCACCCGGACTGGCTTTATGCCGCTATTCACGAGGCCTGGCCAGCGCAGGCTGGGGCCATACTCGACGCCAACAACCAGCACCCGCCTTTATGCTTGCGCAACAATGTGCTGCAACAGGATCGGGAGGCTTATCTGCAGGCGCTGGCGCAAGCCGGCATTGAAGCCCGGCCCTGCGACTTTGCCGCCAACGGTATTCGTCTTATCCAGCCCGTTGATGTTAACGCCCTGCCCGGTTTCGCCGAGGGCAGAGCCAGCGTGCAGGACGAGTCTGCCCAGCTCTGCGCGGAGATACTCAAGCCCCAAAAAGGGATGAACGTGCTTGATGCCTGCGCCGCACCCGGTGGAAAAAGCTGCCATTTGCTTGAGTCAGCGCAGGAGTTAGCGCTCACTTGCGTCGACATCGACGAAACCCGTCTGGGCCGTGTGCAAGACAACCTGGCACGGCTCAAACTGAATGCGACTCTGGTGGCGGGCAATGCGGCCGAGCCGGAAAGCTGGTGGAACCGCGAACCCTTCGACCAGATTCTGCTGGATGCGCCGTGTTCGGCCACCGGTGTTATTCGCCGCAACCCCGATATCAAGTTGCACCGCCGCGCCAGCGACATTCCGGCACTGGCCAACACCCAGCTGGGCTTGCTCAAGGCGCTGTGGCCAAGCCTGAAACCCGGCGGGCTACTGCTGTATGCAACCTGCTCTGTTTTACCGGCGGAGAACGAAGCGGTCATCGAGCGCTTTCTCGGCGAGCAAGCCGACGCCGGGCACCGCCCGATCGACGCCGATTGGGGCCTGGAGAGGCCGTTCGGGCGGCAATTGCTGCCGGAAAATGGCAAGCACGATGGTTTCTACTACGCTTTACTCAGCAAACAGAGCGTTTAGGTGAAAACAAATAAACGCCTGAATATCAACGACACGGGTTAACAAGCTCAGGCGATGGGCCTACAATCGCCCGTATCTTAAGGCGGTGCTTGCAACTGATGAAAATAATCATACTGGGGGCGGGTCAGGTTGGCGGCACATTGGCTGCAAACCTTGCCAGCGAGCACAACGACATTACGGTGGTTGACCGCGATGCCGAGCGCCTGCAACAACTTCAGGACAAGCTTGATATCGGTACGGTCACCGGCGCGGCTTCTCACCCCGATGTGTTGCGCAGAGCGGGAGCTGACGACGCCGACATGTTGATTGCCGTCACCAGCAGTGACGAAATCAATATGGTGGCCTGCCAGATCGCCTACTCAATGTTTCGCACCCCCACCAAAATTTCCCGCATTCGCTCCAGTGCCTACTTGAGCCACGAGAACCTCTTTAGTGACGACGCCGTACCGATCGACGTCATTATCAGCCCCGAGCAACTGGTTACCCGTTACATCATGCGCCTGCTGCAATACCCGGGCTCGCTGCAGGTGCTGGATTTCGCCGACGGCAAGGTGCAGCTGGTGGCGGTTAAAGCCTACTATGGCGGTCCGATGGTGGGCGTCGAGCTGCAGGAAATTCGCAAGCATATGCCCAAGGTCGATACCCGTGTCGCCGCGATTTTTCGGCGCGGTGAAGCCATTCTGCCCAAGGGTGACACGGTGGTGGAAGCTGGCGACGAAGTGTTCTTCCTCGCGGCCAAAGACCACATCCTGCCGGTCATGTCGGAGTTACGCCGCCTCGACGAAGCCTACAAACGCATTATGATTGCCGGTGGCGGCAATATCGGCGAACGCCTGGCCCGCGCCATTGAAAACCGTTACTCGGTGAAAATTATCGAGCAGAATTACGCGCGCTGCCGTGCCTTATCAGAAGAGCTTAGCAAGGCCGTGGTACTGCACGGCGAAGCCTCGGATCACGAACTGCTGGCCTCGGAAAACATCGACAATATCGACGTATTTTGCGCACTGACCAACGACGATGAAGCCAACATCATGAGTTCGTTGCTGGCCAAGCGCATGGGCGCGAAAAAGGTGATAACCCTGATCACCAACCCGGCTTATGTGGACCTGGTACAGGGCATTGAAATAGACATTGCGCTGTCGCCGCAACAAATCACCATTGGCAGCCTGCTAGCGCATGTTCGGCGCGGCGATATCTCCAATGTACACTCGCTGCGTCGCGGCGCTGCTGAAGCGTTAGAAGTCATCGCCCACGGCGACACGCGCTCGTCAAAAGTGGTGGGGCGGCGCCTCGATGAAATTGACCTGCCCGAAGGCGTGACTATTGGCGCCATTATTCGCGGCGAAGATGTCATGATCGCCCACAGCCACATCGTCGTCGAAGCCGAAGATCACCTCGTGCTGTTTCTCGTCGACAAAACCAAAATCAAGGAAGTGGAACGCCTGTTTCAGGTCGGTTTCACATTCTTTTGATGCACCGGAAATAGCCCATGCATTTCGCCGTTATAGCCCGCATTATCGGCATGCTGCTCATGGTGTTCAGCCTCACCATGCTGGTGCCCGCCGTGGTATCGGCCTTTGCACAAGACGGCGCTGCCGGTGCCTTTTTAACGGCCTTTGTGCTGTGTTTTGCCAGTGGCGGTTTACTCTGGCTGTTTGTGCGCCGCAGCCACGGCGAGCTGAATATACGCGACGGCTTCCTGGTGGTATCGCTGTTCTGGTCAGTACTGGGCTGGTTCGGTTCGCTGCCTTTTCTACTGGCCGAGAGCATTCACCTGCCGCTGAGCGATGCGGTGTTTGAATCAATTTCCGGGCTCACCACCACCGGCGCCACGGTTATTGTCGGCCTGGACGACCTGCCGGTATCCATCCTCTTTTACCGCCAGCTTCTGCAATGGCTGGGCGGCATCGGCATCATTGTTATTGCCGTCGCGATTTTGCCGATCCTCGGCATCGGTGGCATGCAGCTCTACCGCGCCGAAACACCGGGACCGGTGAAAGACAGCAAACTCACACCGCGCATCACCGGTACCGCCAAGGCGCTGTTCCTGATTTACCTGTACCTCACCATTGCCTGCACCGTGGCCTACTGGCTGGCTGGCATGAGCGGGTTCGATGCGATCTGCCACGCCTTTTCCACCGTCGCGATTGGCGGCTTTTCCACCCACGATGCCAGTCTCGGCTACTTTGAAAACGGCAGCATTCTGATTATTGCCTCGGTGTTTATGCTGCTGGCCGGTATCAATTTCGGGGTGCATTTTTTTGCCTGGCGCAGCAAAAGGATCTATCACTACCTGCGCGACTCGGAAACACGTTTCTATCTGCTGGGCGTGCTGCTGGCCAGCGCGCTGGTTGTCGCCTTTTTGCGCTACACCAACACCTACGACGCACAAGACAGCCTGTTGCTGGGTGTTTTTCACACCATCTCCATCGCCACTACCACCGGCTTTGCCGCCGCTGACTTCTCCGTGTGGCCGGTATTTTTGCCGGTGCTGCTGATTCTGATGTCGTTTATGGGCGGCTGCGGTGGCTCTACCGCCGGCGGCATTAAAGTCGTGCGCATTATGCTGATTGCCAAGCAGGGTGTACGCGAACTCAAGCAGCTGATTCACCCGAACGCCATTATTCCGCTGAAAGTCGGCAGCAAGCGGGTCGACGCCAAGGTGGTCAGCGCGGTGTGGAGCTTCTTCGCGGTCTACATGTTTTCCTTCCTGCTCATCTTGCTGGCGCTCATGGCCTGCAATATGGATTACCCGACGGCCTTCTCCGCCACAGCGGCCAACCTGAACAATCTCGGCCCCGGACTGGGCGATGTGTCGGCCAACTACGGCAGCATCACTCAGCCGGCGAAGTGGATTCTCTGCTACGCCATGCTGCTCGGGCGGCTGGAAATCTTTACCTTGCTGGTGCTCTTCACCCCGGCCTTCTGGCGCCACTGATGTCCGCTGCGGCTAACGACCAACAGCAGCGCTGGGACAAAAAGTATGCTGACGCAAAACCCGTCACCAGCGCAGCGGCCTGCGAAGTGCTGCGCAGCAACCTGCACCTTTTGCCTGCAAAGGGCACAGCGTTGGACCTCGCCTGCGGGCTGGGCGGCAATGCGCTATTACTGGCCGAACAGGGCCTGACCGTTACCGCCTGCGATATATCTCCGGCGGGGCTGCGCACACTGGCGCAGACGGCCAAAAGCCATAACCTCCCGCTCACTACCCGGCAACGCGATATTGAGCAAGACGGGCTGGGCGAAGAGCAATTTGATGTGATTTGCGTGAGCCGCTATCTGCACCGCCCGCTGTGCCCGGCCATTTTGGCTGCACTCAAGCCCGGCGGCCTGCTGTTCTATCAAACCTTCTGTGAAGAAAAACCTGCTACTGTGGGCCCGAATAGTCCGGACTTCGTGCTGCGCACCAACGAACTGCTCACGCTGTTTGCCGGGCTGCGACTGCGCTACTACCAGGAATGCGGGCCGCTGGGTAATCCGGCGGCGGGCAACCGCAGTGAGGCGCTCTTTATAGGCCAGCGCCAAACCCGGAAAAAGCGCGTATAAACTGTTGTCGGGCTCAGGTCTTGTCAAATTTTTGTAATGGTTTGAAAAGTCAGGCCTTTGTTTTGCCTGCTATACTGTAGAGATAATAAAGAAAGTCCAATTTTAGCCGGGCTATTCCGTTCGCATGTGGGGTGTATATTGCGTTTACGACAGTGGCTAGTTGTCATTGGTATTCCGCTAGTTGCTGGTGGCGGGGCTCTGTTGTTCTTGCCGCCCGCAGCGGCAGTGCTTGTTGCGCTGATTTCAACCGCGCCGGGCACGTGGCTGCTGCTTCGTCAGCTCCGGGCGCAGCAAGCGCGCAGCGAAAGCGTCAAAGCTCGTCTTAAGCAGCTGATTTTCGGGCTGGAACACAGCCCGCAAGCCATTCTTTTCACCACCGCCTCCGGTCTGATCGCCTATGCCAACCGCAACTTCTATGAATTGATTGGCCACGCGGGCGAAAATCTCACCGGCCAGGATTTGCGCCAATACAAGGACATTGGCGTTCCGGCCACACTGTTCGGCGATGTGACAGACGCCATCTCCCGGGGCGAGGAATGGCACGGCGAGCTGTATTTTGAGAAGGCCCCGCCGGATGGTCGGCACACGGTAACCACCTGCAAGCCCATCTTCAATGAGCAAGGGGAGTTCAGCTTTGTACTAAGCCTCATTGACGATATCAGCGACGAGAAGGTCTTTACCCAGCGCCTCATCACCAATGCGAACTACGACACCGTGACCGGTTTGCCTAACCGCGTGAACAGTATTGAGCGTCTTGAGCAGGCTGTGCTGGCGGCGAAATCCCGCGAAGCAGATTTCACCCTGATATACCTCAACCTGGACCGGTTCAAGCTCCTCAACGATTCGCTGGGCCACAGTGAGGGCGACAAAGTGTTGAATGAGGTTGCCGCTCGTTTGCGCAACGCCATACCAAGCAATGATATCGTCGGCTGCCTCGGCGGTGACAAGTTTATGATTCTGCTGCAAAACCAGCGCGACGAGACGGCCACCCGCACCGCGCTTGCCGTCAAAAAATCGCTGGAGGAGCCCTTTACCGCGCAGGACCTGAAAATCACCGCCAGCATTGGCATGAGCACCTTTCCGGACGATGCCGACAATGCCCCCGACCTGCTGCTCAATGCAGAGTCTGCGATGTATTCAGCCCGCGAACGCGGCGGCGACAGCTTTTATCGCTATCGCCCTGACACCGCCAACCGCGCTGCCACCCGCCTGGCGCTGGAAACCCACCTGCGTTACGCCATTGAGCGCAACGAACTGTCGCTGGCTTACCAGCCGGTGATTTCGCTGGCCGAGAACCGGCTCGTCGGCGCCGAAGCCCTGTTGCGCTGGCGCAACGCCGAGCTCGAAAACCCCGGCCCCGACAAATTCATTCCGATAGCAGAAGAAACCGGCCTGATTATCCCCATTGGCGACTGGGTATTGGACGAGGCCTGCCGGCAGGCCAAAAAATGGCAGGATGACGGCGATACCGACTTTATTGTCGCGGTTAATGTCTGCGCCAAACAATTTGAAAAAGGCCATATCCTTACCGCCGTCGAGCAGGCACTGGCGAAATCCGGTCTGCCCGCCCAATGCCTTGAGCTGGAAATGACCGAGCGCCTGCTGATGCGCAACGACAGCGAAACCCGCAGTATTATCGATCAACTGAGGGAAATAGGAGTGCGCCTGTCGCTGGATGACTTCGGCACCGGCTACGCATCACTCAGTTACCTGAAGCAATACCCCTTCGATATTCTGAAAATTGACCGCAGCTTTATCATGGACTGCCAGACCTCGGAAGAGAGCCAGTCGCTGATCGTTGCCATTATCAGCATGGCGCATTCGCTCGGTATGAAGGTAATCGGCGAGGGCATTGAGCAGCTTGAACAACGCCGCTTCCTGCGCAATTGCAACTGCGATATGGCTCAGGGCTTTCTCTTTACCCAGGCAATCCCGGCCGACCGCTTCACCCGCTGGGCCGACCAATACCGCCAACTGCAGAGTGCTCAATCCAGCTAATTTGCTCCTCAATGCCGGTTGACGGCGAACACCTTCGCGGGCGGCGCCGACTAGCGTTATAATTGCGCCCTTTTGCACAGGCTACAGGTGGGCGATACGTGAGCAATGCGGCAAGCAAGGCAGATGTCAGCACATTTCAGGGGCTGATACTGGCACTACAACACTTCTGGGCGGAGCGCGGCTGCGTGGTTCTGCAACCGCTGGATATGGAAGTGGGCGCCGGCACCTTTCACCCCGGCACCTTTCTGCGCGCCATCGGCCCGGAGAGCTGGAACGCCGCCTATGTGCAGCCGTGCCGCCGGCCTACCGACGGCCGCTACGGCGAAAACCCCAACCGCCTGCAGCACTACTACCAGTTTCAGGTGGCATTGAAGCCCTCGCCACTGGATATTCAGGAAAAGTATCTCGACTCACTGCGCCATCTGGGCATCGACCCGGCCATCCACGACATCCGCTTTGTTGAAGACAATTGGGAGTCTCCCACCCTCGGCGCCTGGGGGCTGGGCTGGGAAGTGTGGCTCAATGGCATGGAAGTGACCCAGTTCACCTATTTTCAACAGGTGGGTGGCCTTGAATGCTTTCCCGTGACCGGCGAGATCACTTACGGCCTCGAGCGCATCGCCATGTATCTGCAGGGCGTGGACAGCATTTACGACCTTGTCTGGACTCACGGTCCGGACGGCGATGTGACCTATGGCGATGTGTTTCATCAGAACGAAGTCGAAATGTCGCGCTTTAACTTTGAAGAAGCGGACGTCGAGCAATTATTCAAGCAGTTTGATCACTGCGAGGCCCAGAGCCAGCAATTGATCGAGAAAGGTTTACCGCTACCCGCCTATGAAATGGTGATGAAAGCCTCCCACGCCTTCAACCTGCTGGATGCCCGCCACGCCATTTCCGTGACCGAGCGCCAGCGTTTTATTCTGCGCGTGCGCGGTTTGGCCCGCGCCGTTGCACAAGCCTATTTTGATGCCCGCAAGGCGTTGGGCTTTCCGCTGGCCCCGGAAAATCTGCGCAACGAGGTGTTGGCTGCAGAGGAGGGCAAAGCATGACTTCATCCGATATCAAACGCGATTTGCTGATCGAAGTCGGCACCGAAGAACTGCCACCGGTGGCACTGAAAGGTTTGCGCGATGCCTTTGCCGACAGCCTGGAAAGCCAGCTGCGCGAGGCTGGCCTCGGCTTTGAAAGTATCGAGCGCTTCGCCAGCCCGCGCCGGTTGGCGCTTGTACTGCGCCAGCTGAGCACTCAGGCACCCAGCCAAACACTGGAAGCCTGGGGACCTCCGGCCAAAGTCGCCTTTGACAGCGAAGGCAAACCGACCCGCGCGGCGGAAGCCTTTGCCGGGAAAAACGGTATTGCCGTGGCCGAGCTCAAACAGCACATCGCCAACGACGGCAAGCAGGACAAGCTGTTTTTCAAAAGCGAGCAAGAGGGCGCGAAAACCGCCGATGTGATTTTCACGATGATCGACAAGGCGCTGGCGGCGCTCCCCATTCCCAAACGCATGCGCTGGGGTGCCAGCCGCGCCGAGTTTGTACGCCCGGTGCACTGGCTAGCGGTCGTCTATGGCGATGAAACCCTGAACGGATCAGCACTGCACCTGCCTGCGGGCAATACCACCCGCGGCCATCGCTTTCACGCCAACACAGAACTGACGATCAAAAACGCCGCCGACTACGAGAGCCTGCTGCTCAATGAAGGCAAGGTTATCGCCAGTTTTGAAAAGCGCCGCGACATGATTCGCGAGCAGGTAACCGCAGAGGGGAAAAAGCTCGGCGGTGAAGCCGTGATCAGTGACGACCTGCTGGACGAAGTCACCGCGCTGGTGGAATGGCCAGTGGCGCTGGCTGGCAGTTTTGAACAGCGCTTTCTCGCGGTGCCCGCCGAGGCGCTTATCTCCTCCATGAAGGAACACCAGAAGTATTTCCATGTTGTGGATGCTAACGGTGCGCTTTTGCCGCATTTTATTACGGTTGCCAATATCGAGAGTCGCGACCCCGCACAGGTTATTGCCGGCAACGAAAAAGTCATTCGCCCGCGCTTGAGCGATGCCGCCTTCTTCTTCGAAACCGATTGTAAAACCTCCTTGTTTGATCGCCGGGAAAAACTCAAGAGCATCGTCTTTCAGGAAAAGCTCGGCACCGTCTTTGACAAAACCGGGCGCATAGCCGCGCTGGCAAAAACACTCGCTCCGAAAATGGGCGCCGATGCTGCGCTGGCCGAACGCGCGGCCCTGCTCTGCAAAAGTGATCTGGTGACCGATATGGTCTTCGAGTTTGCCGATATGCAGGGCATTGCCGGCTACTACTACGCCAACAACGACGGCGAACCCGCAGAAGTTGCCAGCGCCATGCAGGAGCAGTACCTGCCACGCTTTGCCGGCGACGCCTTGCCGGCCACCGCAACCGGTAGCGTGGTCGCTCTGGCCGACCGGCTCGACACCATCACCGGCATTTTCGGCATTGGCCAGCCGCCCAGCGGTTCGAAAGATCCCTTCGCCCTGCGCCGTGCCTGCCTCGGTGTGCTGCGCATCATTCTTGAGCAGAACCTGGAACTCGATCTGCGTGAGCTGATTGAGCTGGCCAGCGCCCAACATAAAGGCATCACGGCCAACAGCGAGCTTACCGACACCGTCCTCGCCTATATGATCGAACGCCTGCGCGCCGTCTACGACGACCAGAATATTCCGGCGGAAGTGTTTATGGCGGTAACCGCCAAAAACCTGAGCGCGCCACTGGATATCGACCGCCGGGTGAAAGCGGTATACAGCTTCTATCAATTACCTGAAGCACAGGCGCTGGCAGCCGCCAACAAGCGCGTGTCCAATATTCTGGCCAAGGGCGGCGCCACTCCCGGCGACACGATTGACAGCACCTTGCTGCAGGAAGCTGCAGAAAAGGCGCTGGCCAGCGCACTCGAAACAGCCACCTCAGCCGTTTCACCCCTGCTGGCCAGCGGCGACTACGAGAAGGGACTCAGCTCACTCGCCAGTTTGCGCGAACCGGTAGATGCCTTTTTTGATCAGGTAATGGTTAACGCCGACGATGAAAAGTTGCGCGCCAACCGCCTCGCGCTGTTGTCAAATCTGCGCGCACTGTTTTTGCAGGTGGCCGATATTTCGCAACTGGTGCCGGGCAAGAACTGATGTCGCTGATACTGCTGGATCGCGATGGTGTCATTAACGAGGACTCGGACAATTACATCCGCAGCGCCGACGAATGGCAGCCCATCCCCGGCAGTATCGAGGCCATCGCCCGACTGAGTCAGGCGGGTTACCGCGTTGCCGTATGCACCAATCAGTCCGGTCTGGGTCGCGGCTATTTCACGCGGTCCGATCTCGATGCCATGCATCGGAAAATGCTCGCGTTGGTCGAGCAAGCTGGTGGCTCGATTGCCGGCATCTACTACTGCCCGCACCTGCCCGACGAGAACTGCGACTGCCGTAAGCCGCTGCCGGGGCTGATTGATCAGGCAGCTGCCGATCTGGGCCTGAACGCCGCAGGGGCAGCCTTTGTTGGCGACTCTCTTAAAGACCTGCAGGCGGCGCACGCCAGAGACTGCCTGCCAGTACTGGTGAAAACCGGCAAAGGTGAAAAAACTTTCACGGCTTTATCCGAACACAGTTCACTGTCTCATACGCGAGTATTTGATAATCTGGCCGCCTTTGTTAATTGGTTTATCAAAGACAGGACGTCGCAATGAACTCCATTATTACCGGCTGGCTCTTCCTGAGAACCGTAGTCTTTTATCTTGGTTATATTGCTCTGACAGGGTGGTTCACCATTACCGGCCTGCTGTTTTTCAGCTACTTGCCGCTGTCCATTCGCGGACCTTATTTAATTACCTGGAACAAGTGGATTCTGGTGTGGCTGCGCCTGAGTTGCGGCGTGCGATACAACATCGTCGGCAACATCCCCGACGGCCATTACGTCGTGATGTCCAAACACCAAAGCCAATGGGAAACCTTTTACCTGCAATATGCCTTTTTCCCGGTGGGCGTCGTATTAAAACGTGAGTTGTTGAACATGCCGTTTTTTGGCTGGGCGCTGCGCCTGATGGAGCCGATCGCGATTGATCGCAGCAACCCGAAAGCGGCGCTGCGCTACATTCAGGAAGAGGGCGTCAAGCGCCTGCAGCAGGGCAAGCGCGTTTTAATCTTTCCCGAAGGCACACGCACACCACCCGGCCAAAAGGGCACCTATGCCCGCAGTGGTGCCAACATTGCGATTAGCGCCGGGGCTCCCGTGGTACCGGTGGCGCACAATGCCGGTGAATGCTGGCCGGCGCGAAAATTTATAAAATCACCGGGGCTGGTTACGGTAATCATCGGCGAGCCGATCCCGTCAACCGATACCAACTCCCGCGAACTGACCAGTACCGTGAGTCACTGGATAGAGTCGCAAATGCTATCCATCAGCCAGGCGCCTACACCGCCTGCGAGTGAGAACGGCCCGCAGCCCGTTTAAGGGGTTTGGCGCCGGACGCTAGACATAGAAGTCCAGTTCTTCCTGGGCTTTGAGCAAATCGCGCATTTTGATCGGGTCGTCACCGAAGAAAAAGATCAGGCCCCAATGCGTTCCGAAAGCCGCCCGGTCGGGAACCGTCTCTTCGCTTGGCGCAACCAATTCGTGGGATTCAAAATAGGGGTGCTCAACCGTTTCTTTGGGCATTTCCAGTTTGCTGATCACCCGGCGTCTCGGGTACACCCCGAAGCAGCCTGCATAGCCTTTCGCGTCGACCACTTCACGAGGGAAGAAATTGTCTATCTCCTCTTCAGTACTTTTGGGGTCGAACACCAGCATCGATGCCTGATAGGCATTGAATCCGTAGGCTCGCTCAATCAGTTCAAAGGCCTTGAAGCCCGGCGGGCGATAGGCAACTTCACCAAAGTACATTTCGCCGTCAGCGGTAACGAAGTACTCGGGGTGAATCAACCCGAATTTGATTTCGAAGGTTTTTATCAGCAGCTCAATCTGCTTGGTAATCGCACTGCGGTATAGCTCGAGTTCATCGGTTGCCGGCACGAACACGGAATAACCGAGCGTGACGTACTCGGAGATATTGAGAAACTTGATTTTCCCGTCGTGAATCCAGGCCTCAACAGCAAACTCCCAGCCATCCAGATGACTCTCCATCAGCAGGGGATATTCTTCGTCGGGAATGGCGTCAATCTCGTCAATCGTGCGAATCATGCGGTGGCCGAGACAACCGGCCTTGTCAAAGGCCTTGAGATGAATCGGGTCGTCCGGGTCACCATCGAGTTTGAGGAGGGTCTGATTGACGCGCTTCATAAAGCGGACCACGTCGTCTTTCTCGTGGGCCTCTTCAAAAATTCCCACACGGATACCGCCAAGTTGGGCGCGGCGCTTCATCAGCGCCTTGTCACGAAACAGAATAGACTGGCCAAACATGCGAGGGCTGTCGAGCAGAACCGAGTTGATAGCCCCTGACCATTCAACCGTTTCCTCGAATAGCGGTATGGCAACATCGACACCTTCCGCCTTCAACTTCTGGGCAATCTCCAGCGAGCGTTCATTAAGCCGGATAAAATTCCAGGGAATAAACGGTATCTTGTTTGCGGTACAGAAATCCGCCGCCCAATCCGGGGCAACTACAATATAGCGACGATCAAATTTCTGTGCGGCCTTGATCGCATTAACACTCCAACCCAGCAGCGCAATGTAGCCCTTGTTTGGGTCCTTGGGTGTCTCGGTTCCTTTCACGGAGTCCATCTCCGGGTCGAGCCAGGCTGATACATTTGCGGGCAATTCAGTTCCCGATAATTTCGTTTCTGACGTTGTCGACATTCGAGTTTCTCCTTGCTGCCTACTCCCTGAAGCGGCTCCCGCACCGGAGCGTACCGAGTGGATAAAACCCTCAGGCGCACCGCGCTATCGCGGAAATTCAGCGGGTCAGCGCATCATTATCATCAACACCACCGTAACCGGTCTGGATACAAATTGAAACGTGAGCAGCTAAACGCGGTAGTTCTTCGCAAACTTGGCACTTGCTTCTGACATTGCCTTGATCGCTGCACTTACGGGTTATAGCTTAAGGCACCTCTGATTAATTCGGTGATAGCTCAGGTTTTGCGTTATTTCGTTTGGCAAGGCGCGCTCGCGCAGGAAGGCTGGTTGCCTTTC
>DIBR01000051.1:130438-130598 GCA_002415025.1 Spongiibacteraceae bacterium UBA5047 | reverse complement strand
GCGCGGTTCCCCGCGCCCACGAAAGGCTGGTTACGGCCACGCCTCAACGGTTCGGCTGCCTGGTCACCCGGAGGTAAGGCTTGAGGGTTTTCCAGCCCTCCGGAAAGTGCACCTTGGCCTCATCGTCGGACAGCGACGGCAGGATGATCACATCGTCGCC
>DIBR01000051.1:101423-130232 GCA_002415025.1 Spongiibacteraceae bacterium UBA5047 | reverse complement strand
CAGGATGATCACATCGTCGCCGTCGCGCCAGCTCACCGGTGTGGCGACCTTGTAGGCGTCGGTCAATTGAATCGAGTCGATCACCCGCAGGATCTCGTCGAAATTGCGGCCCGCGCTCTTCGGATAGGTCAGCGTCATCCGAACCTTCTTGTTCGGATCGATCAGAAACACCGAACGCACGGTCGAACTGTCATCCTCACCGGGATGCAGCATGTCGTAAAGCTGTGCGACCTTCCTGTTCTCATCCCCGATAATGGGGAAGTTGACCGCGTGGCCCTGGGTCTCCTCGATATCGCCGGACCAGGCTTTGTGATCCTCCACCGAATCCACCGAAACGGCGATCACCTTGCACTGGCGTTTGGCGAATTCGTCCTTCAGCCTGGCGGTCTCGCCCAGTTCGGTGGTGCATACCGGCGTGAAATCGGCCGGGTGGGAGAACAGTACGGCCCACCCGTCGCCGATCCAGTCGTGGAAGTTGATCCGGCCTTCAGTGGTATCGGCCTCGAAGTCGGGGGCGGTATCGCCTAGATGTAAGCTCATGACAGAACCCTCCATACGTACGTTTGGGAAAAGAAAGGGAAACCGGCACCATTGCCGGATCGATCGGGACAAGGAATCTGTCGCTTTGAAAGCGCGTATTGATTCGGTGTCCTTATTTCGGCATAAGACCGCTCAGTGCCTGGCATAAACGTCGCCCGCAGCGTGTAAATGACGACAGCCATGGCAAAGGCCATCAGCGACAGTAGCGCCATGGCGCGGTGCAGATGCTTTGTCATCAGAATGTAACTCCACGTGGTTTCGATGATTATCCGGTTAGATCGTTCCCGCAGCGACACAACGCACGCGACTGCGGGAATTCCGGATGTCTTAGGCGCGATCAGCGCCCATCGATCAGGCCTGTGCGTGACGTGGAGGGAAGGGATCGGGCCCGGGCAGGAGTCGGCCGTGAAGTACGCCCAACAGAAAATCGGGTACGTCGCGAATGCGGAGTGTACTCGCAGGGTCAGCACTGTTTATGGCCGCGACAGCACCGCAAGCCGGCATAGAGCAGGGCGCCGTAACGGCTGTTGAGTCTTGCTGGTGGGATGAATCAGTCCGGCAAAGAGCGCAATTGCCAGCTTGATTGACCGACGGCATGGACCACGCCATCGCGGTCGGGCCTGCCACTAGGCCGCCGGATACGAATGCTATCAATAACAATTTGGCAATTTGCAATTTCACGGGTTTACGATAGCCGCTCGCATCCCGAACTTCAATACCGGCTGTTGTCGAGTCAATACCCGGAGGTAGGACCCTGGCCTATAACTCCGCACGCCAACCGCAGCGCGTTGCTGATCACCGACACCGAGGACAGGC
The DNA here is from genome assembly GCA_002415025.1 of Spongiibacteraceae bacterium UBA5047. Taxonomy (GTDB): domain Bacteria; phylum Pseudomonadota; class Gammaproteobacteria; order Pseudomonadales; family Spongiibacteraceae; genus Litorivivens. Next base: position 128,876 of record DIBR01000051.1, on the reverse strand, counting down.
TCATCGCCGCGGCGGCGATGTTGCACATGGTGCTTTCGGACAACCGTCGATCCTTGGATGTATCGGCCTATTGCGTATCTTGGTGTACTTGAGCACGGCAATATGCCTGCTCCGAACAGTTCTGCTAATTCTTCTGTGTTTGGTGAACGCTGGCTGTTTAGTCTCGTTTAGCCTAAGAAGGTTTGACGCGGAAGATATCGTCGGCTGTCACCCCTAAAATTTTCCATCAAAGTGCTTAGCGGCTCAGGAAGTTCATCAAATGAAGCTGGTGCCTGTGTTAGTTCTTTCAACTGTTTGTCGATAGCTGTGCGATCAAAAAAGTGCAGCACCCAAAATAAAAACATCATTTGCTCCCGCTCATTCTCTTCGACAAGGCCGAGTTGGGCAGCGTGCCAAACGATTCCGGTGTTCGCCTGTATTTCCCGGTAAATGGTATGGAATGTTGGCGGTGACGAAAAGTATGCGGGGAAATATTGAACTGCGGGTATTGTAAGTTTTTCGGGCAAAGGTGAATTTTTCAGGATAAATCCTTCATATATATGGTGGTAAAATTCTTCCGCTATGAACATAAAGGGACGAAAGCTGGCGAGTCTGGATATCAAATACATGACGGTCCATTTGGCCTCAATGTACGGATGAACCCAATTTTTGATTTCGCAGACCCGGATAAGGATTAATAATGCTGCCAGGGCGTCCATATTATTCAACATGCTGATTCGATAAAGCTGACTGTGGTTCGTCCATTTACGCCAAGTCCGATTGCCCGTGACTTTGTCGGTCTCTTTTAGGCGCTCGATCAGCGCCGGATCCAACGTTCCCGTGTACGAATCCAGTTCTCCCAGAGAGGCTTCCGGGTTAGCCACGACCAACCAAAGCGGATGCTCCAGGATGCGCCTGGTGCCAGGCAATATCTCTTCAATGGTCTCCACCATTTTCTTACTGCGCTTGAGGCTTATCGGAGCCCCTTTTTCGTACCGGTAGAACTTGCGTGAGTAGTGCACCCAGAATTCTGGATCAGAATATTCCTGAGTACCTAAGAGCTCTCGCTCGATTTTCCCGAATGAGATGTCGCCCATCCGGTGTTTGATGGTCTGTGCATAGAGCCTGCTTGCAATAGAGCGTGCTGTTTCCCTCTGGTTCCCCATATTTTAATGCTCACTATTTTCGATGTTTCACAGAGTTCTGCGAAACGCGATTCGAAATCTTTAACAGGTTGATTTATAAGAATTATGTTCAAGGTAACTGTGTACCAAATGCTTCGTAAAGACTACTAACGGTATTCATCGTAGCTGAATTAATCTGTAGGTCACACAGGGAAAGGAACCGCGTCGGCTCCATGACGCTATAGGGGAACAGCGATAAATTCGTGGGAAGTTACCAAAGGGGCGGACAAAGATGTGCTGTAGCACTGTGGAAGCGCAATATGAAAAGTAGTTGCTTAGGTTTGCGATACCGGTTTTTTCATGTGGGTATAAACAGGCAGTTGCAGTCGTTGCAGGCTATGTTGAGCTCGGGTTTTCCCCATACTTTTGTCAAGCAGTTGGGGCACTGATAGGTCGTTTTCTGTTTGGTTTTGGAGAGCGGGGGACTATAAAAAGTATCGTCGGGCAGAAGCTCGCTATAGGTCGCATACAGGTACGCCTCAGGAGCCCGGTCCTCGAACAGTCTGGCATGATCAATTTCAGTGACATCTTTTGAATGTGTGAGGGCATGGGTGGCGGAATCTGGACTGGATGGGAGGGGGTTGTGAGTGGGTTGATCCGAGTCGTCAGCCAGCCGTGCCTTCATCCGATAAATCCATGGAAGTGTGAACGACTTTTCTTTGACGAGCGAGTGGCACGCAGTCAAAAACAAGCCTTCGTCCAAAGGATAATCACTCATGTGTTGGCCGATGATATCGCCGCCGGGCTCCCCCGTGGACGAGGGTTGAAGGCCGATGGCGATCATCTTGTAGGCCCATTCCTTGTTGTGATAGCTGCTGCGTCCTGGCCTGCCATGGCAATGTTGCCAACAGTGGACCATTTCATGCACAAGTGTTTGCAATACCTCAATGACGCGAGATTGCCCCATATGCGTCGGGTTAATAGCAATTTCATGGCAACGGTCGCCGTCCGGCGATGTCCAGCGCTCAGGGGCAAAATACCCCAGCAGATCTTTTTGTCGTTGAACCGTGAATATCACCGCAGGTAACGATTCGCCAAACAGTTCGCGGTTGAAGTGATCGTACGCGGTCGTCAACGCGTGGTAGAGCGTCTGGGAGGGGGCAGTGTCCAGTACGGCTATTTTTTTCATCGAATGATTATTGCATAGTTCAACCACATTACGGAATGGGTCGAATGTAAATAATAGTCAAGTAAAAACAATAAGATAGGAATAATTTTTAGAGGCGGCGGATAGAATCCCAGGGAATGAGGTCGATCAAAAAATGAACAAAAAATGTATCGTACGATACATTTTTTGTTCATTTTTTAGGCGGCAAAGGGTTCGCCACTGGAACTTTACAACAGTACCGGGGACGAGAATCAATGTCTACAACCAAGTCCGGCGCCAATGTCACCGACGCCCGCGAGTACGAGCGTCCGCCACGTGTCGCGGCTAATGACCGTCGTCAGATTTTTGAGTTGCCGCCGTCGGCCAGACCCTACTATCGCAAATTACGCACCGGCATCAGCAAGCTGAATTTCCTGCTCCAGTATGGCTATTTCCGCGCGCGACACCGCTTCTATGAGCCTGATAAATACCCGGCAAAAGACATCCACTTTCTTATCGAGCATCACCGGTTCCATGACCTAAAGGGCAGCTCAAAGGAAGACCTCCAATCTCTACGCGATGCAATGGTGGGGGCGACCTCGACTCGCCACCGACAGGAAATTATGCGCCTGGAAGGGTATGTCGCCTTCGACGTGGAGGCTGAAGAGCGGTTGCGCGAACAGGCTCAGACCTATGCCAACCGGCAGATGAGCAAAACGGAAGCCCTAGGTGCCCTGGTAACTTTTTGTATTGAGCAGGGAATTGTCCTGCCTCCCATGCAGACACTGGATAGCCTGATTGGAAGTACCCTCCAGCAGGAGGAGGACCGGCTCATTGCCGTGGTCGCGACGCACCTGGATCCACAACGCAGATCTGCCTTGCTTGATTTACTGGAGGCGGGTAGTCGCCGAGCGACATTACTCAGTGAATCCAAATCGATTGACCAGGCCGTGAAAGCGCGGTCTCTGAGCAAAAATGCCCAGCGCCTTGAGGATCTTCAAGAGTTATACCTCGGGAATTTGTCGGTGATCGAAGCACTGGGCCTCACCGACCAGGCCTTAACCCATTACGCCAAATGGGTCACCAAAGCCAGAACGAGCCAACTGGGGCAGTTCCGCGATCCAAATAAAACCTGCTTGTACCTGTTAGCCTTTGTCAAATTCCAGTTTTTTCAGCGCCAGGATCATGCCATGAAATCTTTCCTGGCGGTGGTCAAAACCGCCCATAACAAGGCACTCAAAATGGCTAGGGAGCGGGTCTTTGATGAGCAGGCCAAACACGCCCCGATTCTCAGCGATATTGTGAGTTCACAGCAACGTTTGATGGACTTCGCCAGTGAGATCCTCCGTATTATGGAAGACGAGAGTATGACACCGATACAGAAGAATGAGCTGGTCCGAAATCTCGCCCTGACGACCCTGGATTTCGAGGATGATGAAGTCAGCGGCAAGGCGAATCTGGCCTCGGAGTATTTACGTCGCGCCCAAGAGCAATACCAATACTATGACACCTTGGAGGAGGGCGCCTTGGCGCTGGATCGTAAGCTCCGCCGTACGGTAAAGTTGCTGACCTTCGAAGAAGAGCACAGCGAATCACGCTTGTTGGCGGCGGTCCAGGCTTATCAGCAGCACAAACCGGTTCCGCTCACATTTTTAACCCGAAAGGAGCAGGCAGCGGTCACCGCCACGGACGGCTTGCGCGAGCACCTTGTGGTAGCCTTGCTCTTTGTTCACATGATGAAAGCCATCAAGGGAGGGAAACTCAATCTGGCGTATGGGTTTGCCTTTCGCTGTTTACATAGTTATTTGATTGATGATCAACGCTGGCAGAGTCTGCGTATGGATCTGCTCAGGCAGGCTGGACTGCTGGAGTATGCGGATTGTGAGACACATCTGGAGTGCTTGAAAGCCAAGTTGAACAAGACTTATCTCGCTGTGAACGAGCGCATTGCCTTCGGGAAGAATGGGTATTTGCGACCAAAACCTGGAGGCCGTTTTGGTGTTCAAACGCCTGCACTGGAAACGCCGACCCACAAATATATTGCCGAACGCCTGAGAGAGTCGGGGAACGTTTCGATTTTACAGATTCTGCGTGAAGTCGAGCACCATTATCCATTCCTTGAGCAGTTAACCCATCAAAGTCAGCGACATGTCACGCAAGCAGCGAACCCGCAAACTGCCTATGCGGCGCTGATGGCATTGGGCTGCAATATTGGTCCGCACAAAATGGGCCGGCTTTCACTGGGTATCAATGCCAACGAGTTGCTTGAATTCGTCAACTGGCGGATGTCGGCCGACAACCTGCGCAAGGCCAATAAATCTCTGACTGATGTCATCGATGAGGTTGCGCTGAGCCGGGTCTATAAGGTGGAAGATGACCGATTGTATTCCAGCAGTGACGGCAAAAAGGTGACGGTCGCGCCCGAATCGTTACATGCCAAGTATTCATTCAAGTATTTCGGCAAAGAAAGTGGCGTGGCGGTCTACAGTTTTGTGGATGAGAAGCAGAGCCTGTTTCACTCAACGGTGTTCAGCGCCACCGAACGCGAAGCCGCCTATGTACTTGATGGCCTGGTGCACAACACGGCCGCCTTAAATCGTGTCCACGCCACCGACACGCACGGCTATACCGAAGCCCTGTTTGGGCTAACTCATTTTCTGGGTATTTCCTTTGCCCCACGCATTAAGCGTATCGAAGAGCAGGGACTCTACGACTTTCAGGGCAAAGCGTATTACGAGCAGCGAGGCTACCGTCTGTTGCCGCGCAACAAAGTCGATGTCACAACGATTCGCGAGCACTGGGATGATATGCTGCGCTTTGTCTGCACCATCCGCCTCGGGGTGAGCACCGCTTCCCAGCTATTCGCCCGTCTCAATTCATACAGCAGTGACCACCCCTTGTATAAGTGCCTGAAGGCTTTCGGGCGCATTCCCAAAAGCCAATACCTCCTGACCTATTATGATGACTTGAGGCTTCGTCAGCGCGTGCAAAAGCAGTTGAATATCGTTGAACTGTCGAACAAGTTTCACGATGCCGTATTTTGGGACCGCAAGAGCGAGTTCCAGGTGGGCACCAAGGAAGAACAGGAGAAGTACACGCTGGCACGATCAGTGATCCAGAACGCCATCATTCTGTGGAACTATCTGACGCTGTCCACCCAGTTGGTTGCCATTCAAAAAACGGAGCCCGACGCTTACGACGCCATGGTCGAGGAAATTGGCCGGGGGTCAGTACTGACGTGGCGCCACGTCGACTTTCAGGGTAAATACGATTTTCGTCGACCGCCCAAGATCACCAAACTGTTTCCGCTGAAGCGCATTCAGAAACTGGAGGTGAAACCGCCGGAACGAACCATCGAGGAGCAGCTTCAGGAGTGGGACAGGCCGTGAATCGCCAGAATCTGGCTGTGAAAACGCGTCGACCAGTGAACACAAGTGTCGTACGCGACCGACAGATTGGACGGAGCTGAAGTGCGACTTTCATACCCGCTGGCATCGAGGTCCACCGTAACCTCGGGCAGGTCCGCGCCGTCGTCGGGTGGGGAGCTCACAGTGGTATCCCGGGATCGGACGGTCACCTGGCCAGGCAGGCGGTCGCGAATCACAGGTGGATTGCCGGGGATATCCTCGATGAGCCGCTCGGCATACTCGACCAAGGTCGGTTCGGCCGGCATGTAGAAGTAGGCTTTTTCGCGGCGTATCCCGTTGGCGCGGAGAATGCGGCCCAGGACCTGGCGGAAGTACAGCTCGGTTTTCACACGGGTCAGGTGGCAGCACACCCGGAGCCGGGGCACGTTCGTGCCCTCGCTGATCATACCGACGCTGACAATCCAGGGCGTCTCGCTGTCCTTGAACTGGCGAATCGTCGTCAGCGGGTCACGTTCCTGGTAGGTAGCCACCGCGGCCTGCACACCGAATTCCCGCAATAGAATCCCTGCAATCTGCTGTGCATGATCGACACTGCTCGCGACGACCAGGCCGCCAGCGCGAGGATCGTGTCGGCGCAGGTTGTCAAGCTTGCGGGTGGCCTGGCGCAGGCTGTAGGTGATGAGTGCCTCGGAGCGCAGGATATCCTCATAGCGGCAGGCGTCGCTGTCGACCAGCGCTTTGAGGCCGTTAAAGTGCTCCGTATGGCCATCGCGTTGCACTCGGATGGTGTCGTTGTCGATCAGGGTGAGTTGGGGGACGCGGCACACACCATCGACAATCGCCCGATCCAGGCCATAGCGGTAATCGCAGGTTACGCTGTCGGTCCCGTAGCGGGCCAGCGCAATGGGGCGCTGGTCGGAGCGCCATGGGGTGCCGGTCAGGGCTAGGGTATACGCCGCCTGTTCCTGGAGATTGGCGATCAGCAGGGCACCCCAGGCATTCGCATCCGCGAGCTCTTGACCGGCGCAGTGATGGATTTCGTCGAAAATGGCGAACACCCGCTGGGTCTGGAACAGCGACCAGAACGCCTCCGGCTGCGTCAGCATCGACTGATAGGTCAGAGTCAGACCGCGGGCACCGAGACGACCGTCAAAGCGCGCACCGGTTTGTGCGGCGAGCGCGGCCTGAATGTCTTCCGCCACAATCACCGACGGCGCAAAGCCGATAACCAGGTCCACGAGGTCAGCTTCCAGCAAGGTAGCGGCTAGCGTTGCGGCGAAATGGGTTTTACCGGCACCCGGCGTGGCCAGACATAGGAAATGGCGCTGTCCCTGACGGTACTGTGCTTCAGCCTGACGCAGGCACGCCCGTTGCCAGTCCCGTAGTCTCATGCCGCACTACTGCTTTGCGTGGCGATCAGCGTTTCTAGGGCGCGGATACGTCCCAGCAATTTCAGGCTCCGATCGCGGGCAGCATCGTATTGACGTTGCACACTGGGTTGCAGTTGGGGAAGGTCGGCGCAAATTTCATCGTAGGCTTCAGTTTCCCCGAGTGTCGACAACAATTCCACGCGGTGGTGTTGGAGCTTTTGGCGGAGCACCGTCAGTGCCTCCACAGCGGCTGGTGGGCTTTCGGCTTGCTCAGCCGGCTCCCATCGGTAGAGTTGCGGTTGTTTGGCAGTGGCCTTGATAACCTCCAGCCAGCCCGCTTTTGTGAGGCGGGCCAGGTTGCGGTTGATGAACTGCAATGATGCTCGCGCACTGCGACCATGTTCTTCCTCCAACGCTCGATAAGCATGCACCAATTCCTTGTGGGTAAAGGGAGAGCCGTCACGACTGTGCAGGACGCGAAGGAGTGTGGATTCAATTCGGGGGCGGGGTGACGTCATGGCTACAGCGTGTCTCGAACGGGTCGACAACCTCAAAAAGGGTATTATAGTCCGTGGCTGTTCATGCCGCAAATAGTGATAGTTCTTGCTTTTAGGGCAGGAGCTAGCCGGCATGACGGACAATCGCCTGCAACAGCTGGGATTCGCGATCCGGAGTGAGCGAAAAAAACAGGGGATATCCCAAGAGGCGCTGGCGAATAAGGCCCAGCTGGATCGTAGTTACATGGGGCGCATCGAGCGCGGCGAAAAGAACATCACCGTGTTGAAGTTGTTTCAGATCGCCGATGCATTGGAGGTCCCTCCCTCGCGGCTATTACGTGACGCCTAATGAGCGGGGCGCACTTCCTAAACGGGGTAGATTTCCATTGAATGCGAGAAAAATACTGCCCAGGAGGAATGATGCGGATAAGGCATGTCTCTATAAGAAACTTTCGCGGCATCCGGGAGCTAGACTGGGCAATTCCTGATGCGAAAATAGTTTGTCTGATTGGTCGAGGTGATTCGGCAAAATCGACAATCCTCGAAGCATTGCGCCGTGTTTTTCATCCTCATTTGAGCGACCTTTGTCTGTTTCTTGGATTGTGAGTAAACCTGAATCATCAACGAACGTCTTTCACTGTAGGAACTCGCTTTTTCTATTCGTGCGGAGTCACGAAGAACTAATACCCTACAATTTGGAAAATAGAGACAGCCGTTCGGCGTGATGAAAAGAGGGGAGCGGGGCGAAAGTGCACCTGCCTTTTCGATGTGTAATCGGGCAGCCGAGACTCACTTCAGCGGTAGCCAGGTGCCAGCAACATGGTATCGATACTGCCATCGAGAACGTCGACATTGCGCAGCGCCAAATGGTATTCACCACCCCGCAGGCGGTGGTCAGGACTGCAATCGACATTCCAGCGCCGCAACGTATAGCCTGCCAGTGCCGCCCGCATAGGTATTTTTAGGACACCGTTCCTCATTGCGTAGTCTCTTTCGATAGTTTCTTTGTGGTCCAACGCGGGGTGGGGAATCAACTCTAGTGTCACTGTAGTGCGCCATTGCGTATCGCATTCCGATTTTTCGTGCTCCTCGATAGGGCTTTCTGATAGTAGCTGCGGGCTGACAATGCGTGTCAGCACGAAATCCGTAAACCGCCCCCGGAGTCGGTCGTAAGCGCGCATATGCCAGCGAATGCCATTATCGACTAATGCGAAAGGGAGGGTTTCCCTGCGAGTTTCGCCACTGCTGAGAGAGCGATAGCCAATGTCCAGCACTTGCTGGTTGGCGATAGCCCGACTGACGTGCGCGACTGTAGACAAATGCGGTTTGTTTAGCTGCGCCGGAGTTTGGACCTCAATGGGAATGGATTCCTCGTCCTTCAGCCCGTCACCGAACCCCTCGGCTAACGTGGAGAGCACACGACTCGCTGAATACGAAAAAAGGGGTTTGAAGCGCTCTGTCGGCATATAGAGCTTTTTGCGAGGATCGTAGAAGAGGTTGCGTGGCGCCAGTTCGTGGTACAGGGAAAAATCGCGTGTCGCTGCCGCTGCCTTGATACCAAAGCGCGCCGACAAGTCCCGACGTCGGACTCCGCCAAGAAAGTAGGCCCGAAACTCGATATGGGCCAGTCGCTCTTTTTGAAATGTGGGTAACAGGGAGGCTTCTGTCATGGTGTTATACGATGCCCTTAGTCAAGAATGCGGCGTAAGCATATCAAAATGGGAGCCGCTGTCCACGGTATTGACATCATCATTATGATTAGTATAATTGTTTTAATGCTGATTTTATATACAGAATTATCACCCCGCCGATCAGTGCAGAAGACTGGTTCCTGCCTTCTGCGGTAGTCAGTACGAGGAGCGACAAATGGAACATCGCGGCTTGAGTAGCCCTTAGGGCTATCAGGCTTGGACGCTGCGGCATCCCGAACCACATTACTTAACATTTGGAGCACGACATGGCCGCTAACGCCCAAGCGCTATTTTACAAACCTGGGGGTAATGACGATTTCCTCCACCAACTGAACCTGTCCGACAATGAGTTGAGTCGACTTCGGTCCGCTCGCGACGCCGTACGAATGCAGCTTATCAAAGCCTTTCGAGAATGGGAGAGTTTCTTGTCGCGGGATGCGCTATTCGGTGCTACGTCGCAACAGTCTCAGCAGCCCCCCGCATTGAGTCCCCGGTTTCGTCAGCAGGGAAGCCAGAGCTACCATACGGCCAACCGTCCCGCATGGACACCACCGCAAGAAGTGGACTTGGACGATGGCTTGTTTTTGCCAACGGAAATGTTAGGAGAAGCCGGTCAGTCCGAACCAACCGTATTGACAGGGGGGCTGTTTACCATTGTGTACAATGCCTTATCCGATTTATGCCGTGCGCATGAGTGGTCTGTGGAGAAAAAAAACACCTGTATCCGTATCAGGCTTAATCATGGAAGCGCTGCGCACATAGACTTGCCGATATATGCCATACCAGAGAAGCAATACCGCACATTAAAGGAATCCATTGCTGCCTTAAAGCTGAACGCGAGGGATCAGGTTGTTGATGATGTCGTTCTTGCGGAAGAAGCGTATCGGCAACTTGCCTCCGGTGAAATCATGCTTGCACATTTGTTAGAAGGTTGGATACGTTCTGACCCGCGCAAGCTGGAGGATTGGTTCAACGAGGCCGTGAATCGCCACGGGCAACAACTACGCCGCGTCTGTCGATACCTGAAAGCCTGGCGGGATCACCACTGGCAAAAAGGTGGGCCCAGCTCTATCGCGCTAATGGCCTGTGTCGTTGCCGTTTATAACAATGACCCTAAAGGCTTCGACGACAAGCGTGACGAATTGGCGTTGCTTAAAGTCGCATCGCAATTGCCAGCTCTTTTTAATCAGCAGATCGCTAACCCGGCTGTCCCCGGACTCTATCTGGACAACGATTGGGATAAAAACGGCCTTCGCAGCGAGTATGTCAACGCTGCCCACACATTTTATGCAGCACTAAATACGGCGCTGGTGGACAGTAGGGCGCCGGAGCAGGTGATTGCCGGGTTGAAACCGGTCTTTGGGGAGCGTATCCCTAACAATCCCGACTTGGTGGTGTTTCCCGTAGCGACTCCGGATGAATGGCTGGAAGCAACGGCGGCATTGGCACCCACTGTGAAGCCCCAAGACAAACGTAGCTATGCTTGAAGACGTGCCGGTTTTTTATACGCCGGCCGAATTCGATACCTTCCTTTCGGATCTTGTCACTCGGATACCTGGAGAACAGATCCACGGCAAAGTGCTTTCTCACTATGCCAAAAGGAGGGCTATTCGGGGTTTGGCCTGCATGGTGTCTTGCCCTGATGGTCGGCAGAGATACTTGGATATACTCTTCACCCCAAGTTTTCCAAAAGTACTGCCGCTGGTGGCGATCCGAGACACCTCTCTGCATTTGCAGATTCCCCATGTGGAGTCCGATGGCGTGCTGTGCCTACCAACTGCCGGCAAGAGCTACAACGGCTCAGACGTTCTTGGCCAAACAATTGGCGTCTTTCGCGAGGCGATTGAGCTCATCCAGGCGTCGAAATCCGAGACTTGGAAAGCTGCGCACTTCAAAGCCGAATTCACAGCCTATTGGGCCAACCGTATTGGTGACAATGGTCCCACTATCCGAGCACGCGTCACCCCCAAACACCAAAGCGGCCTTCTGTTCAGTATCAGAACACAACGAGGGATATATATTGCCGACTCGCGAGCGTCCCTTGAAGAATTCACTAAACGACAAGGGGTCGCCCCATATAAGGACGATGCTGTCAAAGAGGCTCTATTACTTTTTTTGCCAGGGGCTCCAACACCGAAGGAAATGCCTCGCACCGCCGAGTGTGTCTACACGCTTATCGAACAGTTTGCGGCTGAGCATCTCGCGGCTCTAGAAGCTCAATTCCGTAAGTCGCCGGAATCAGTTCTGATAGTGATTCAGGTACCCCAGGGCCAAGAACTCGCTTATGGCGGGTTACTAATTCCCGGGCGAGAACGACAAAAAGGTTACGCCAAGCGCTCCCGACAACGCGTCAATGGCTTCCGGGCGGGACGAGAGCCGCCCGAGATGCTACGAAAACAATATTTTTCCCCTCAAAAACTCGTCCGGTATCTTCAAATCATACGTTTTGACGATGCTGTATTGCGTAGCCGGGAAGATAACGCCCAAATGCCCAAAGACCTACAAAAATGCAGTGTGGCCATAGTGGGGTGCGGCTCGGTAGGGTCGTCTGTGGCAGATATATTGGCACAATCTGGGGTAGGCCGGTTAGTGCTGGTTGATCATGAATTTTTGGGGCCGGAAAATTTGTCGAGAAACACATTGGGTGCTACGTCAGTTGGTTATTCGAAAGCTAAAGAGTTAGAGACGAAGCTGCTGCGCGACCGGCCCCAATTGCAGTCGGTGACAGCTATAGCAGAGCGAATTGATCGTCTAAAGACAGATCAGTGGAATCAACTGGCGGGTGTGGACTGCGTATTGTTCGCCATAGGTCAATCAGGTATGGAAATCTATGGAGCAGAAATGCTTCGCAGGCACGGATTTTCTGGCGTCATTGGCCATGCGTGGTTAGAACCATTCGCCTGCGCGGGACACCTTCTACTCTGTCCCGCCCAACAGGTGACCCGTCAGGACCGAACTGACGAAATGGGAGATCCCTTAGATCCGGTGACATGCTGGGAGGGTGTAGATGTCGAACGCGACGGTGGTGGGTGCGGCGATACGTATCAACCCTACGGAGCAGCCGCCCTGACCCGCGCTACTTCAATGATTGCCAATGGTGTAATCGAGGCATTGATAACGCCTCCAGCCACCACGGCAGAGCACATTGTGACCTCATCGACATCCGAGCTTAAACGCAATGGCGGAACTTGGTCCAAGCACTGGCTTTTCGAAAGCAGGGGGCGGCCGGGCGGCGTTCAGATTACCCGAGATTATCCCTTCCCCCTTGCCGCTGTCAGCGGTGAATAGGCCGTGCAATATTACTCGCGACAATCAGATTTTACGGTTACGCTTTCCCAATCGATCGTCCCCTGGTTTACTCAGCAACGCCAACGCTGTTTGACCCACCCTGAGGCGGGAGGGCAGTTATTTGGCTACGTATCGCCAAAACGATGGCATATCGAAGCTTGTACAGGGCCTAGACCCTCTGATCAGCGCTCCCCCTGGCGGTACACGCCAGATACTTTGGAGGAAAATGCTGAAATCATAGCCATGCACGAGCAGGGGCTACATTTTCTTGGGGACTGGCATACGCATTTTCAAAAGACACCACTTCCAAGCTGGCAGGATATTGCTACAACGCAGCGGTGTTACCGCGGGTCGAATACAGAACTTCCTGGCTTTTTACTCATTGTCGTGGGAAAAACATTTCCACAGATTCCCTGCAGCCTTTCTTTGATTGATGGGGGTACGGTGGTTCAGTTCCACGCCCATGAACACACACCATAAAGTAATGCAGGTGCGATATGCTATCCCTGATTAAACCCCGATTCGCGTTGACACTTGTGATCGGTCTTTTTGCAGTGACAGCGATAGCTATTATATCGCTGCGTATATATTGCTTTGATACGTCAGCATGGAGCGCTGTTGTCACTGGAAGTTCGTTAGCCCTGTCAATCACGCTTCTTCTTATTTCTTGGCCTAAAAGTTATGTATGGCTAGCGAAATGGCACAACCAATTCTCGCCCTTGGCGCCAATTCTGGATCTTAATGGCACTTGGCGCGTTAAAATTCTATCCAATTGGCCGAGAATTCAGGCACTTTCAGATACATTGGCGGCAGACGGTGATGCAGTACCTATGCAAGGCGTGTCGGGTGAATTGACGCTTCAATGCAATCTCTTCAGGACACTCGGAAGTTTCCGCGTTGCCGATGCACAAAGTGCTCGTAGCAGCCGAACACCACATTCAGATATTGTTGCAAGCTCACTGCGAATGGAAAATGGGCACTATATTTTTTCCTACATTGCCAAGGCCAACGTGAGCAACCCTGATCCCAATACAGATGAGCAGTCGTACCTCTTTGCCTCTGAGATTTGCTTCAAAATTGACAATCTCGATGAAGGCAGTGGGAAATACTGGACGAATCGCAAATACTCAACGGGGCACAATGCTGCAGGTGAAATAGCACTGGAGAGACTCACGGAAAATTCTGAATAATGCCGCTTCGAGAATTTGAAGAGACGATCACATCTACTGGCATAATTAGAAGGTTATTCAACGGCAAGGAGAGAGATATATCCAGTCCGCCTGACAAGAGCGCTGCTCGTGAAAAGCTTCGTGGCAGCGTATTGAAATATAATCGCCCACTTGAGCCAGCCGCCGAAGATGGTGAATGGGGCTCTTTTTTTATGCTACAGAAAGGGTTGACGAAAACTTTTCTCGAGGTGAGCAAAGTGCGACCCAGGAAAGACATGTCGATTGGGACGAGGTTTTCGGTAATATAGAAAACGATAGGGAGGACTAGGCCGCCCAAGAACAGAGGTTGTTATGCGCAAGGGTTACGGGCAGTAAGCCGCCAATAGCGGCTGAGTTGGGCTGTTTATATCGATGAGCGTAAAACCTCCTATAACCGGTTCCGTGATTCATCAAAATCAATCTCGTCTAAAGCTGCCTCCAGCATTTTGAACTCTCCGTGAATGTCGCAAACGACGATATCGCGCCCATGCAGATTACGCTCGAATCGTTGATGATTGATGTTGACGAGCGACATACGGCCTGTAGTACTCTTGGCTTTCGGTAGAGGTAAAGTTCCGGGACTGTTTGCGGGCGCTTCAGGTCAATAACGCCGTATTGCAACGCCCAAGTGGTCCATGTGAGGGTGGTGTTCGGCGTTTGCTGAGCTAAACTTTGAGCTGTTTATCTTCGATGATTGCCAGCACGTTCTCGACCGAGGGCAACGGGGCATCAAAATCGCTGATATTCCAGGTTTTGAGAACCTCGGCGTCGCTTGACGGGGCAATTACCCTGAGTGTCCAATAGATACTAATTTTATCGATTTGCTCCGAGGTTGCCATGACCCTTCGTACCAGTGAAAGCGACCCGCTGCACATCTATACGTTTACCGTCCCAGAGGGCGGTAAAATCGGGATGACCATCTGCCCGGGCAAGCACGCCCCGAGCTACTCCGGGCCTACCTGGAAGCGCGACATGGATCGGGATCTGGACGATATCAAAGCTTGGGGTGCCTCCAGCATTCTTACAATATTGACCGCCGCCGAACTGGAAGCGATGGTCGTGACGGCATTGCAGGAGCGCGTAACGGCTACGGGGCTTACTTGGGAGTATCTGGATATAGTTGATGGCGGGATTCCCACTGAGGCCGCAGTAGCTGTATGGCAGGAAATCAGTCCCCGCTGTCATTCCTTGCTGGATAATGGCGAGCAACTGCTGATCCATTGCCCATTGCCGGGGCGGTAATGGTCGCACCGGCACCTTGGCCACCATGCTGCTGATCGAGCGCGGTTGGAAACCCGACCAAGCCCTGCAGAATATTCGCGCCGTGCGCCGCGGAGCCGTTGAGAATGCCGCACAGGAAGCCTTTGTTCTGGCCTATAATCCCGGCCTCCTCAAACGCGAATAGCGCCGAAAAAGTCTATGATCCTCCGGAAAACCCATGGTTCTCTTTACCTATGAGCTTTTGGTTAAGCCACTCATCATCGTCTGCGGACCTACTAAAGTCACTGACTAAAAGCTTTTCTAAAGTGCCCCAAGTATCCTCAGCAGGGTCAGACCGAATGGGACACCTACGGAGCCGCTCTCGTGCAGGCTGCTTATCATGGTCCACGCCGTTGTACCTCCTAGTAGAGTGAGAGATGGCCAGTAAGAGGGCGGAGGTTTTCATCCGTATCTGGGCCGACCGCCACAGCGGTATAGGTAGGTATCCCATCGAATTCCGTAAAACCACGATCTTGTACCAACGAGCAGATAAGTCCTTTACTCTCGGCACCTTTATAGACAGACAATAACTCAGCTTCGGATTCAACACGGACCGTGATTTTCGTGAAATCGTTGGTTAACCAATCTTGAACGTTGGGGTGATCCAGCCTGTCGAGCACTGCCATTAACGAAGCGTGTGCGCCTTGGGCAATTTCTTTTCCACGCCGCATCTTGAGGTCTTTGCGTATAACGATTACTTGTTTCACATCATTAGCCTTGGAGCATTTTGAATGACAGCGGGGAAGGGCCGCTGGAAAAGCGCCACGTCATATATGTCAGTCCGGTTCAGTGATCCACAGCGTGCTAGGGCCGGTGAATTGATGACACATAGTATATGACGTTGCTGATATGCGAAAAACTCATGCCATTTTGTCTAGCTTCTGAGACCGGTCAGTTGAGGAACGCGTGGTGTGACCGAGGCGGGGCGCCGAGATATCGGCTGGCCTCACCAAGACGCTCGCTATGTCCGATACCCTTTAGTATTCGACATAAGATTTCAAGGCGTGTAGAATGGTGGTATCTGTGTCAGACAAAGCGAAAATACTATGGCCATCCCAAAACCGGTACCGCTGTATCCGATTTACGCTGAGCTTCAAGACATCCGCTTTGACGAGTTCCCGGATCTAAAGGACTTCCTCGAGTCTGGCGAATCCTGGTGGCCAACGCACTGGCGCTGGGGCAAGGAGTTTCTAACCTACATCGGCCGCAACAAGTCCGAACATACCTTCACGCGGTTTCGCAACGAGACCGAGCGTTTCCTGCTGTGGGTCTTTCTCATCAAGGGCACGCCCATGGAGCAACTGCGCAAAGCGGACATCCTGGACTACGCCGACTTTTGCTGGCAACCACCAGCGTCTTGGATCAGCTTGGCCAACCACGAAAAGTTCCTTTACCAAAACGGTCGCTATATCGCGAATAAATCGTGGGCGCCGTTTAAGCTCAAGCAGCCTAAGAATGGAACTCCCGAGGATGTGACGCCGGACAAGAGAAAGTACAAACCGTCACAGCAGACATTAATAGCCACGTTCACCGCGAATATCGCGTTCTACAAGTACTTGATGAACGAAGAATACCTGTATGGGAACCCGGCACAAATCGCCAAGGGAGACTGCCGACACTTCATCAAGGATTCACAGGTAAAAGAGGTTCGTCGACTAACCGAGGCTCAGTGGCAAACGGTCTTTGATGTCGTGCTGCAACTGACTGAGGAAGATCATATCTACGAGCGCAGCCTGTTTGTTATTTGCGCCTTGAAAACCCTGTTTCTGCGCATCTCCGAGCTTTCGGATCGCTCGCAGTGGTCGCCGGTCATGAGCCATTTCTGGGAAGATACCGAGGGGAACTGGTGGCTCAAGGTGTTCGGAAAAGGCCGAAAACTGAGGGATACAACGGTTCCAAACAGCTTTCTTCCCTATCTTAAGCGCTATCGTGCTTACCGCGGCCTGAGTCCACTGCCATCACCTGGTGAAAACCACCCGATTGTTGAGAAGATTAGAGGTCAGGGCGGTATGACGGCGCGTCAACTCACGCGTATTGTTCAGGATGTTTTCGATCAGGCTTACGAGCAAATGCGCCAGATAGAGGGCGACGACAAGGCGCGCAAACTCAAAGAGGCATCGACCCACTGGTTGAGACACACGGGCGCTAGCATGGAAGTCGAGCGCGGTCGAGCGCTCAAGGATTTGTCCGAGGATCTCGGGCATTCCAGCATGGCAACGACCGACACCGTGTATGTCCAAACGGAAAACCGTGTCCGAGCGGAAAGCGGAAAAGCGCGAAAAGTGAATTAGCAAAACGAGAAAAAGTACCCTTGGAAACCCTACATCGTCTCTGCACTCCACGGTTGTGTACGGACTATTTGAGCTGCCGAGGAGCTTTATTAGCAGTTATTAAACGTTTTAATGACTTATTAAAATAGTTAATAACAGCTAATAACTGCCTGTACGGGCAGGGATTAAAAAGTTAGATATATATTTTATAATCAAATAGATGAAGGATATTTCTCACCCACTATATTAGAAGAAAATCATAGCTCTTTCGAGCGCTCCAGATACCCTCTGACCGTAAAAAGCCCAGAAAGACCTTCAGCGCGAATTGCTTCGACCGGCATTAATCCGCCGAAGGCGCGATTCCGCGTTTTCATCCATTGATAGCTTAGTTCCGGGTTGCACCTAAAGAGCAGCTTCAGGCTCTTATGAATGGCTAGCAGATGACCGGCACGGCTTAGAGTATCTTGGTTATTTTGGAGGGCCTCACCATTCCGATAACTGAACAAGACAGCAACCTCAGTTTCCGGGAGACCGAGCATGCTCAACGCCTCTGCGTCATCGAGCTGCCACAGTTCAAAGAGCTTCATCATTGATTTGGCTAAGCCTCGACGTTCTTCGTCAGTGTAGGCAAGTGTTTCCGCAGGCTCAGTTGTTGGTCTGTTCATTGTGATTGACTGCACCTGGTCATCGTGGTGAAAAAGTAATGGCATGACGCTCCGGTAGTTCAAAGCGTTTATTTCAAGACGCCAATAATATCGGCCAGTTTTGGAAGCTTAAGTTCCCGGTCGTGTGTTGCTGGAAACTGTTCAGCGAGCGCTAGCACCTGTTCCAGCTCTTCGCCGCGATCAAGCCCGTCACGATGACGAATACGCCGCGCAAAGTGGAGCTCCAGATCAACACCACATTCAACAAGAAGCTTACTCAATATTGATAGCGAAGGAGATCTTTGACCTTTCTCGTATGCAGATATCGCAGAACGCGGCACTCCCGTGCGTTCGGCTAGCTGCCGCAGGGAAAAACCAGCAAATTTTCTAGAGCCTCGCAGCAATGTGCCGACGGTCCTATCGTCAAACTGCGCCAGTGGTTTGATATTCACAATCAGCGACGTCCTGGTTGGTGATGATCTGCCCAATTTATTCCGCGAGAGCGAGAGCTAGTGCTTGTCGATTATACAGCAGGGGCAGGATCAGGCCGTCTAGAAGAAAGTTAAATGTGTGGCGTAAGTCGAAACTCCCATGCCACGGATGAATATTTGCGTGCAAGCTGTGTATTTTGCGTTTTTTCGTTGTATGCCTACAAAAAACCATTAAATAAATACTATAATAATCAATTGGTTAAAGAATCATATGAAAGTCTGACTCTGAATATATCGAAACACCCTTCTATATGCCGAAACACCCAAAACTAGGGAAACCCTCCTGCCGCCAATCTACAATTGCGCATAATGTATATTATGTTAAATATGATATTTGGATATTCCCTGTAGGTAGATATCCGACTTACTGAGTACGCCTTGATGTGTCATTAACCTAATGTGAGATCCCTGCTGTTTTAACGCGGACTATTTATGTGGGTTAACACCAACGCATCTACTCAGGTTGATAGAGTTCAAGTCGCGCCTGCTGCTGTTCAGCGCGTGCTCCCGTCGGTTTCAGTCGGCGCAGTTCTGAATGTATTGGTTGCTCGCGAGCTGCAATCGGGTACGTATGAGCTGTTGCTTGGCAATCAGCTGTTGAAGGCGTCGAGTTCGCAATCATTGGCGGTTGGCCAGCGCTACAACCTTCAGGTTGCCGGATTCGAAAAGTCCGGCCAGGTTATGCTGCGACCGGCGCTGGAACTGCCCAGCCCCTTGCAGGCGGCTATCCATCAGCGGTTGGCGGCCCAGATGGATCCCGGCCGGCTGTTGCAGGCCTTATTTACGTTGGTTCAAACTGGCGCGCCGTTGGCTCAATCCAGTGAAATGTCGAGTTTGGTGGCTAATTTTGCCAAACGACGCGATATAACCGACCCGAAGCGGCTAACGGAGAAAATTCAAAACAGCGGCCTTTTTTCAGAGCATTTGGCGGGTACCGGCGGGAATAAACCCGCACCGGATTTTAAGCAAGCTTTGGCGCAGATGAGTGGCTGGCTGGCGGCGAGAGCTATGCAAAAGGGCGCGGAGATGCGCGAGAAAGAAGGGGAGCTGCGTGTATCTGGCGGAGCGGCGCCCTCCTCTTCCCGCGCCCCCTCTTCCACCGAGCCTTATGTAGCCACCCCCCAGTCTGCGAGTTCTGTGTATCGGCGAGTTAAATCAGGCGATAACCGGCCGTTTCCCTTCTCGTTTTCTTCCAGAATGACGGAAACCCTGGATCTGGAGAGCATTTCAGGCCTCAAACGGGCCGTAGACGGTGCCATTTCGCGTATTGAAGCTCAACAATTGCTATCGGTGCAGGCCCAAAACCAGCAACAGACCTCCATGCTGTTTGATATTCCCGTGATGGATCGCAATCAGCTGTCTACCTGGAATTTTCATATTCGCGACGAGGCTAACGACCTCACTGACAAGGAGCGGGAAAAGGTGTGGACGGTTGTATTGGCGGTAGATCTGCCGGCAGTGGGCCCGCTTTCCATTCAGCTTCGCCATAGCCATGGCGCAACAGGTATTACGTTTTACTCGGAACACGCACCCGTCTGTCGCCTGATTGATCAGGCTGCAGAAAATTTCACACAGCGTCTTGCCGATCTCGGGTTTTCAGGCGTGGAGGTCAGCAGTCATTTGGGCAACTTGCCCGAGAATCAGGAGCCTGAAATCACGTATCCGCACCTGAGCGAGAAAGCCTAACGATGACGACTGCCGGCGATAAGCGCAACAAATCAGGTGGAACCGGTGCGGAATCCGTGGCGGCACGAACCGCGGTATCACTGGAATATGACGGCATTAACGCACCGCGAGTCACCGCCAGCGGCGAAGCCGAGCTTGCCGACCAAATCCTGCAGATTGCCAGTGACCACGATGTGCCGATTTACCGTGACGAATCCCTCGCCAAGGTACTGGCAAAACTTGAATTGCAGGATGAAATACCGGCCAGTTTATATGTCGCGATAGCTGAAATTCTGGCATTTACCTACCAGTTACAGGATTTGTTGTGGATTGAGGAAACGTAAGCCGCACTAGGCAACGTGTATTCCGTACAGCTCGCCTATCAGTCTCGCTTCGCTGCTGCCAACCCCTGCCCGTCTTGCTATTTCCTGCTTGTTCATGCCGCTGCCAGCGCATTCAATGGCGTCCTGCAAACGGTGTTTCCTTACGGTGTTTGTCGTGAGCAGCTGCTGTTGCTTGCCGCTTAGCAAATCAACATAGGCTTCCAGGGTTTGCATACGCTCGAGGGTTTGTTCGAGCAACAACGATTGAGCCTGCGACGCGCGGGTAAGACATTCCATTCGGGATTGCCGCTCTCGATGTTGTTTCTGTTCTTCGTGTAAACGCTTCTGCCACATTAGCAAGCCGAGTGCGGCGAGAGTCAGCGCGCAAAACAACATCAGAATACTTTCATGGGAAAGACCACCCAGAACCTCAACAAAGGTATTCAGGCCTGCGGCAGTGTTGTCGATACTCGTTTGGGTAGCCATATCAGGTTCTCGCTAAACGCAGAGGTTGAAATAGTGTATGGTCTCGGAACGTCATGGTGTTGCCCACGCCGACATACGGCTTTTCAGGCGCACAATCGCCTGGCTGTGAATCTGGCAGGCGCGCGACTCTGACACTTCAAGCACTTCTCCGATTTCTTTAAGATTTAGCCCGTTGTCGTAGTACAGGGCGAGTACGAGTTTTTCCTTGTCGGGCAAGCGTTCAATTTGCTTGCTTAAATCCCGCTGGAAATCATCGGCGAGCACCGTCGACAGGGTCGCGCCCTCTTCCGATTCTCCGCCGTCCGATATCTCGCCGGCATCGTTACTGACCTGCTCCAGACTGCAAAGCTGCACCGAGCTGGCGTCCTGCAAAATGCTGAAGTACTCATCAATGGTAATGCCCATTTCCGAAGCGACTTCCTTGCTGCTGGCTTCGCGCCCCAGCCTGTGTTCCACGCGCTGGATGGCATTACCCATTTCTCGTAACTGTCTTGATACCGACCGTGGCGCCCACCCGCCTTTGCGCAGTTGGTCTATCATTGCGCCGCGAATTCTAATGCTGGCAAAGGTCTCGAAGCTGGCGCCTTTGTCGGCCTGGAAGTGACTGGCGGCTTCCAGTAATCCGATCATGCCGGCCTGAATTAAATCTTCAACATCGACACTTGCGGGTAAGCGCGCGATCAGATGGTAAGCAATTTTCTTTACCAACCCGGCGTAAGTGACCACCAAACGATCGCGGTCACCACACTGAACATCGGCGTACGCCGCGTATCCACTCACAGAGCGGCACCTGCCTGCTCACCGGCCATGCGATCAACAAAAAATTCAATGTGTCCGCGCGGCCCATCGGGCATTTCCCAGCTTTCTACTGTCTCTGCCAGTTTGTGAAACGCTTTGCTGGACGGTGCAGACGGGTAAAGTTCTGACACGCACTGCTGCCTGGCAACTGATTTTGGCAAGAGCTCGTCTTTCGGGATGAAGCCCGCGTACTCAAGATGCACATCCAGAAAATGTTCTGCAGCCGCTACCAGACGCCGGTACCCTGCCCTGGCTTGAACTTCATTGGTCACCATGTTGCGGACTACCTTGAAGCGGGTAATGCCCGCTTCTTTGCGCAGGACCTTGATCAGCGCATAGGCATCTGCCATTGAGGTGGGCTCATCCGAGCACACCACGGCAACGTGATGGCTGGCCTTGCTGAAGGTAACAACGCTGTCGGAAACACCGGCTGCGGTGTCAACGATCATGACGTCGAATTGCTGATCCAGCTCGCTCAGGGCCATGACGATGCCGGCATGCTGGGCGTGGGCCAGTTCAGCCATATTTTTAGACCCGGAGGCTGCGGGTATCAGGAAGACGCCGCCCGGCCCTTCCACAATGATGTCTTTAATGTCGCAGGTTCCGGCCAGCACATCGGCCAGGTTCAGCTTGGGTTTCAGGTTCAGCAAAATATCGACATTGGCGAGGCCGAGGTCGGCATCCAGCAAGAGAACTTTTTTGCCTCCGCGTGACAATTGAACGGCGAGATTTACCGCAACATTCGTTTTGCCAACACCACCTTTGCCGCTCGCTACTGCAATGACTTTTATGCCGCTCATACTCGCTGTCCCCTTGAAAACGTTTGATTTTCATCTCTGTCTTGCGGCGCTACAGTTGCGCGCTGCCGCTTTTTAAACTCACGTGCCAATGAAAAAGCTTGGCTAACGAGGGCTGCGGGCGTGGCTGCTGTCAGATTGCCGGGCACCTGCGCTCCGTCGCTAATCCAAACCGTGGGTAATCGCTTTTTAATCAGCATCGAAATCAGGCCGCCAATTCGCACGGCTTCGTCCAGATGAGTGGCAACCACTCCTGTAATGGGTAGCTGTGAGTAGGCGTCGATGATTTCTTCCAGAACATATGCTTCACGATCTGCGGGCAGGGTTAGCAGCACGTCGATATCCGGCAGACTCGCAATCAATGAGCCGAGGCTGTCTATGCCATCGCGGTCGCGAAAACCGATACCTGCGGTATCAAGCAGAATGTATTGCTTGTTACCGAGAATTTTAAGAATGCGGGCTGCTTCGTCCGCGCTATTGGCGGTGTGAACGGGTACCTGAAAAATATCGCCGTACACGCGCAACTGCTCCTGCGCTGCAATCCGTGTGTTGTCGGTGGTTATCAGTGCAATGTCATTGCGCCGTCCGGTGCGAACAAACTCGGCAGCAATTTTGGCAATGGTGCTGGTCTTTCCTGCACCGGGAGGGCCAACCAGTGCGGTCACTCCCTCGGCGGGAGTTGGAATAGACTTGAGTTGGCG
This sequence comes from Spongiibacteraceae bacterium UBA5047, assembly GCA_002415025.1. GTDB lineage: Bacteria > Pseudomonadota > Gammaproteobacteria > Pseudomonadales > Spongiibacteraceae > Litorivivens. The sequence goes on along the minus strand of DIBR01000051.1, from coordinate 105,769 downwards.
TCGCAACAGGCTGCGAATCATTTCCCGCTGAACATCCGGAGATTCCTTTGCGGGTACTTTCCGGGCCAGCGCAGCGCCAAGACGCGGAGCAATATCCAGTGCTTCGCAGATCTGCAGGGCAATACTGTGCGACGGTTTTTTGACACCTTCTACGGCCCAGTCCTGCGCATTCATTTCACGCTCCAGCGTGCGACGGCTGGCATCAAGCTCCCGTTTGAGCATTCGCAGTTCTTCGCTTTGCGAGCTGGCTACCTGCAGCCGGGGGCGTGTATTGCGTGGGGGCCGTTGAACGTCTGCTGCCGGCTTGGCGTCGGCTTGCTGGAGTGTTGCGCTGGCGCTGTCATCAACCGACACAATGAGTTCTACGCCGCCTTCTACCCGGCGACACGACAAAATGCTGGCCTCTGCTCCCAACTCCTCGCTAACCCGGCGCATTGCCTGACTGCTATCGGAGCCGAAAAATGTCATGAATTTCATCACTTATCCTCTTAACCGGCCACTTCGCCAGCCAGGGCCGGCGCGTGACTAACGGTTGATATCAAGCGCACTTGTTTGCTGTCCGGAATTTCGTTGTAAGACAAAACATGCAGTGCCGGCAGGCTCCGTCGAATAAAGCGCGAAAGCCAGGTTCGCAGCGGCGGCGACACCAGCACAACAGAAGCCTGACCTGATATTTCCTGCATGCGCGTATACTCCGAAAGATCATCCTGCAGGCGCTGCGCGAGACCCGGTTCCAGCCCGCCGCCACCTGCACTGCCTCGTACTACATCCAGCAATATCTGTTCCAACTCTGCATCGAGGGCGGCCACTGGAAGTTCATGCTCTAAGCCATTGATTTCTTGAATAATCATTCGACCAAGCGCCACGCGAACACCTTGCAAAAGTTCGTCAGGGTCCTTGCTTCTCGGGGCCTGTTCCGCCAAAGATTCGGCGATCATGCGCACACTGCGAATGGATACGCCTTCCTTGAGGAGGCTTTGCAGTACCTTTACAACCACACTGAGCGGTAGTTGTTTGGGCACCAGGCTTTCAACGAGTTTGGGGTCGGTATTGCCCAGTCGGTCTAGTAACTGCTGCACTTCTTCATGCCCTAACAGTTCGTGGGCATGGTTTTTTACCAACTGGCTCAAATGCGTTGCGATGACGGTACTGCCGTCTACAACGGTATAACCCAATGTCTGCGCCTGATCGCGGCTGGCAGTGTCAATCCACAGTGCATCCATGCCAAACGCCGGGTCCTTGGTTGGTGTGCCCCGCAACCCTCCTTGCGCCCTGCCCTGCATTCCTTCCTGCCCGCCGCCCGGGTTAATGGCCAACTCCATACCCGGCTGGATTTCGCCCTCGGCAATGGTGTCGCCCAACAGGGTTATGCGGTAGCTGGACGGGGCTAGTTCAAGGTTGTCGCGAATGTGTACCGGCTGGATAAGAAAGCCGAGTTCCTTCGACAACTTTTTACGCACACCCGTAATCCGCGAAATCAACTCGCCGCCCTGCTGTTTATCAACCAGCGGGATCAAGCGGTAACCGACTTCGAGGCCAACCACGTCCAGGTGCGTGACATCTTCCCAGTTCAGTTCTGCCGGCGGCGCCTCGGTGCCCGGGGCGGGAGCGCGCTCTTTTTGCTCTTCTACAAACTCCACTTGCTGCTTACGCTGGTTTTTCAGCAGTTGGGCGATGCCGAGGCACGAGCCGGCAAGAATCAGAAATACCAGATTGGGCATGCCGGGAATAATGCCGAGCGTTGCAAGAATAAACGCCGTCAGGGTAAGAACGTGCGTGTTGGCCAGCATTTGGCCCTTGAGTTGCTGGCCGAGATTTTGCGAACGGGAAATACGGGTCACAATCACGGCCACAGCAGTGGATAGCAACAGGGACGGTATCTGCGCGACCAGTCCGTCACCAATTGTTAGCAGTACATAGTTCTGCGACGCCTCGGCAAAACTGAGGTCGTGCTGCGCAACACCAATGGCCAGGCCGCCAATAATGTTGATAAAGAGAATTGCAATGCCGGCAACCGCGTCGCCGCGAACAAATTTGCTGGCGCCATCCATTGCCCCGTAGAAATCAGCTTCTGTGCGAATTTCTTCACGACGGCTTCTGGCCTCATCGGCGGTGAGCAAGCCGGCATTCAGGTCCGAGTCGATGGCCATTTGCTTGCCGGGCATGGCGTCCAGGGTAAAGCGCGCTGTGACTTCAGAAACACGCCCGGCGCCTTTGGTCACCACGACAAAGTTAATAAGTACCAGAATGATAAAAACAACAATACCGACTGCGTAATTACCGCCGATAACAAAGTCGCCGAAGGACTCAATCACCTTGCCGGCGGCGCCAGGCCCGGTGTGCCCCTCAAGCAACACAACGCGCGTTGAGGCCACGTTGAGCGCGAGCCGGAGTAAGGTGGCGAGCAGCAAAACGGTCGGAAAAATACTGAAGTCGACCGGCTTTTCCACGTAGATAACAGCGAGCAGTATCACCAGCGACAAGGTGATATTGAAAGTAAAGAACAGATCCAGTGCGAACGGCGGCATGGGCAGCACCAGCATCGCAAACATCGACATCATCAACAGGAGAACGCCCATGCCACTTTCGGCAGCGTTCTGCATCCAGCCGGGTAATATCATTTTGCTCTGTGCTGCCATGTTTATCTCCAACAGTCCGCGTTCGGACCCGTATCAATGCCTTATCAGGTATTCAAACCCTTAAGATATTCGTCATCTACGCGTGGCTCAGGTTGTTCGGGGTAATCGCCACCGCGAGCCTGCCAGTCGCGCAACTGGTATACATAGGCCAGTATCTGGGCGACAGCGAGGTATAGGCCGCCGGGTATTTCGCCGCCAATATCGGTAGTGGCAAACACAGCGCGTGCAAGCCGTGGTGATTCGACAATGGGAACGTCTGACTCTGTTGCGCGTTCGCGAATTTTCGCGGCAATAACATCGGCGCCCTTGGCCAGTACCACCGGCGCGCCACCGCGCCGCTCGTCATATTTGAGCGCTACCGAATAGTGCGTGGGGTTGGTGATAACAACGTCGGCTTTGGGAACATCTTCCATCATGCGGCGTTGTGCTGCGGCCTGCTGCATTTCGCGCAACTTGCTTTTGACCTCGGGGCGACCGTCGGTGTCTTTCATTTCATCCCTGATTTCCTGCTTGGTCATTTTCAGCTCTTTACTGTGGTTCCATTTCTGGAACGGCACATCAATGGCTGCAATCGCGATAAGCGGTAAGCTGGTGAGCAGAAAAAAGAGCGCCAGCATCTGCGCGGCACTTGCTACGGCCCGGTCGGCGCTTTGGCTAACCAGAGATTGAATATCTTCCTGCATGGTCATCATCGCAGCGAGTGCGGCGCCACCCACGAAAAGTAGCTTGCCAACAGACTTTGCGAGTTCGACCAGGCTTTTGAGGGAAAACAGTTTTGCCAGACCGGATACGGGATTCATCCGTTCCGGTTTGAACGACAGGCTGAAGGTCCAGCCGCCCAGTGCGACGGCCGACACAGCTGCAGCCACCATCGCAACCGCCATGAGCGGTGCTACAAGCAAGAGACCTTCGACAAACACCGAGAAAAATAATGATGGCAATAGCTGGGGGTCGGATATTGTCAGGTAATCGGCGCTCAACGTTTTGCTGAATAACTGAAGCAAACCATCGGCCAGCGGCTTGCCGCTGAACAGCAACATGCACGCCCCTGCCAGGGTCACCAATGTGGTTGCAAGTTCTTTCGAACGCGGAACCTGGCCCTTCTTCTTCGCCTCTTCGAGCTTTTTCGGGGTTGCCTCTTCTGTGCGCTCCTGACCGCTTTCTTCAGCCATTCAGGCCTCCTTGCAAGAGCGCGTTGGCTGCCGAGAAAGCCGAATCAACGAGTTGCGCCAGGGCGGGCACTAACGACGGAATGAGCTGCTCAAGCATGAGGTAGCCGACAAGAATCGCCACCGGAAACCCGACGGCAAACAAATTAAGTGTTGGCGCGGCCCGACTGATAACCCCCACGCCAATCTGAACAACTAGTAAGGCGATAACAGCCGGCAGTGCAATCTGGAGCGCACCCTTGAAGACCTCGCCGCCCCACTCAACCACGATACCCAGAGCGTCGGGGCCTATGGCAATAAGACCGACCGGCCAGATCTGAAAGCTGTTGGCAACCAGCGCAAGAAACTCCAGATGTCCGCCCATTGACATGAAAATCAGCAGCGTGATGATCAGGAGATACTGGCTGAGAATGGGCACCGAGGTACCACGTTGGGGATCAACCATCATGGCGAACCCCAGTCCCATCCCCATAGATATGGTTTGACCGGCGAACACCACCGCCTCAAAGACAAGTTGCACAAGAAAGCCGAGGCAAAG
>DIBR01000051.1:0-101268 GCA_002415025.1 Spongiibacteraceae bacterium UBA5047 | reverse complement strand
AGCCGAGGCAAAGCCCTATCAGTATTTCGTTTGCTGCCATCAATATTGATTCGATGCCCAGAGGGTTGATTGCCGGAGCTTGTGGCAACACAGGGATCAGAAGGCCGGCAGTTAACAAGGCAATAGCAAGCCTGACACGAACAGGCACATAGGAAGAGCCAAACAAGGGCGCAGCAATGACGGCGCCGCCAATGCGCAGAAAAGGCAACCATGCACTGGCCAGCCAGGCGTTGATTTGCGTTTCGGACAAGAGTGCAGCGCTAATCATTGCTGTGCTAGCCCGACAACGCTGGTACGGATTTAAAGATGGAGATGGTGAAATCCATCATCAGTCTCAGCATCCACGGACCGGCCACACCGAGTGCAATCACAAAAACCAGAAGTTTGGGAATGAAGCTCAGTGTCATATCCTGAATCTGGGTTGCCGCTTGGAACATACCGATCAGCAAGCCGGCGGCCAGTGCCGATAACAACAGGGGCGCTGCCAGTAGCACGGCAAGTGTCATAGCCTCCTGGCCGATATGAACTACGTCATCAGGCGTCATCTGTAAACCTCAGCTGTGAAAACTGGCGGCGAGTGAACCCATTAACAAAACCCAGCCATCGACCAGTACAAACAGCATGATTTTGAACGGCAGCGACACCAGCATGGGCGACAGCATCATCATGCCGAGCGACATCAGTACGCTGGCAACCACAAGGTCAATAACCACAAAGGGAATAAAGAGCAGGAAACCTATTTGAAACGCAGTTTTCAGTTCACTGGTCAGAAACGAAGACATCAGGACAAAGAACGGAACATCTTCCGGGCGCTGGATATCGTCGAGCCCGGCGATTCCCGCAAACATGGCAATGTCTGCCTCGCGGGTTTGTTGCAGCATAAACTCACGAATAGGAGCGAAGCCCTTTTCCAGCGCCACCTGAAATGTCATCTGCCCTTCCAGGTAGGGGCCAACAGCCTGCTCGTATGAGACCTGTAGTACCGGATACATGATAAACAGCGTGAGAAACAACGCGATGCTCAACAGCACCTGATTGGAGGGTGCCTGCCCGGTGCCCAGTGCCTGGCGCAGAATACCGAGCACAATAATGATGCGGGTAAAAGCCGTCATTCCAAGCAGCATGGCCGGGAGTAAGGTCAGTGCTGTCATCAACGCCAGTAGTTGAAGGGACAAGGTGTATTCCTGTTGTCCTTCGGCATTGGTTTGCAACGATACCGCGGGTAAACCCACTGATTCAGCGAAACCGAAACCCGGCGCCAGCAAGAGCGCGATTGCCATCAAACGCATCATGACTTGTCCCCTTTGTTACTGCCGGGGCGCAGTTGCTGTTGCAACAATGTCATAAAGGTGTCGCCGGCTTTGGAATCCTCTACGGGCGCGTCGGGCAATTCGCCCTGCCAGGTATGCAGTGAGCGAATATTGCCGGCCGTGCAGCCAACGAGAATATTTTCCTCGCCGACTTTCAGGAGCAATACTTTTTCCTTCACACCGAGCGCAATCTGCGACACCACCTGAATCTGCCCGGCTTTCGGGCGAATGAAGCCCTGACCGCGACGCATTAACCAGGCTGCAGCAAACAGTACGGCCAATACCAGCATCAGGCTGCCTATAACGCTCAGTGCATTGCCGTAGGACAGCGGTTCCATCGTCCTTTGTGCAACGTCTGCGGGAAGGCCGGGAGCGACATCGGCCTCCCCGGTAAGGTCTGCGGCGGCAACAAGGCCTGACGGGCAGGCGACAGACAGAAGCAAAAAGCTCAGTGGCAATCGGGTCATGTGCGGTGCGCCTCAGTTCAGCCTGCGAACACGTTCTTCAGGACTAACGACTTCCGTTAGCATGACGCCGAATTTCTCCTTTACGACCACGATTTCACCGCGCGCAACTAGGGTGCCATTTACCAATACGTCCAGCGGTTCGCCCGCCATACGGTCGAGATCAACCACAGAGCCCTGATTCAGTTTAAGCAGATCACGGATGTTGATTTGCGCTCGCCCCAGCTCAATTGCCAGTGTGACGTTCACGTCCAGCAGCATATCGAGGTTCATATTGCCGCCACCTACGTTCGGGCTTTCCGAGACTTCGTTGAGTGCAGCGGCTGTTACTTCTGCTTGCGCCGTTGCGTTATCGGTCGATTCGCTCATAAAGAGATTCCTTTACTGGGTACGCGGCAGTGGCGTGCGTAGGGTTTCGGTAATTTTTGCGGCCATCTGGCCTTCGTGAGTGCCCAGGCTGCCACGCATAAGGGGTATGCCGTCTATTTGCAGCGTGATATTGGCCGGGTCACCGATTGCGATAACATCGCCTTTTTTGAGTTGCAGTGCGCGCTTGAGCTTTACGCGTGACTGCGCGAGCACGGCAACCAGCTCCAGTTCGGTTTCGTTCAGCCCGTTCTGAAGTTTTGTATGCCACTGCGGGTCGTGTTCACGTTTGCTATGCCGGGCGGCACCATGAAAGCTTTCGCGCACCGGTTCGATGGCGTTCCAGGGTAATATCAGCCAGATGCTGCCTTCGGAATGCGCGAATGAAATGCTGAAACGGGTTGCGATCAGCGTTTCATCTTCTTCCAGATCATCAATAAAGCGCGGGTCACTTTCCAGCGAGCTCACTTCGGTTTTGACATCAATCAAGCTGTGCCATGCCGCCGGGATTTCGCCAACGAGTTGTTCGCAAACGAGATCGGAAAGGCGCATTTCCGTTGCCGAAAAACGTTCGCCTACGCGTGTTTTGCGCAGGCTGTTATTGCCTCCGAAGTATCGGTTGACCATGTCGAACATCAGATTCGAGTCAACAACAAGGTATATGGGCGCGGCCAGTGGCGTTGCGGAGACGCAGGCAATTCGGCACGGCGTTGCCAATTGCGGGCTGAGTTCGCCAAGACTGGTGATCAATATTGAGTCGGCTGCAACAGCCTCAATACCGGAAGAAATCTGCGTCAGCCGGGCCTTGACCGCATCCGCGTATTGGGAATGCACGGCTTCAAGAGCGGGCAGCAGGCGTCGCAGGGCATAATGCTGTTTTGAGAAATCGAAGTTGCGCGCCGCCGCTGCCTCGGCACCTTCGCCATCAGTATCGAGCTCACCGGAAGACAATCCTCCCATCAGGGCGTCGATTTCTTCTTGTTCCAACACTCCGGCCACGATAGTACTCCGCTACTGCATGACGAATTTGGAGAAATAAACGGCTTCTACCGAACCTTTGCCGCTTTCCTGCTTCAGTACATTGTTCACTGTGTCGAGCGCGCTCTTTTGCAAGTCGGTGGTGCCGTTGGGCAGCATCAGGTCATCGCGTGTAACGGAGCCAAATAACATCAGCAGATCGTTTCTGACGCGAACGCCGTATTTTTCAACCTTCTCGAAATCAGCCGCATCGCGAGACATCAGATCAACCTGAACCTGAAGGAAGCGCAGCGAATTACCGTCTTGCAGGTTGACCACAAAAGCCGGTTCCAGAGACATGTACACGGGGTCTTTAAGGTCTTTCTTGCTGGGTTCGCCTGCGGAATCAATTGACTCCGCTTCGCCTTCTGCAACGGCGGCGGCGCCGCTCTGGGTGTTTAGGAACAGCATCCATGTTCCGGCAACGGTGGCCGCAATCAGCACGGTTTGTGCCGCAACAATGATGAGGATGGTCTTGATGTTCATGCTTTGGGCTTCCCACTGTCTGGCTGCCACGGGAGGGCAATGCCAAAAAAATGTAATGTCAGTGGAGGTAAAGCAAGGCTTGTGCCAAAAGTTAACTTATTGTTTTTGTTGGGTTTAATTGGATTGCGTGGTGGCGGGAGCTCAATCGCCAAAGTATTGGCGCAAGGTGCGCTTCAATTGTCCACGGGGGTCAGGCGTAGTAATCAACGCTTGCGGGCACCAGGAGACCGCTTTGCAGTGCCAGAATGTTCGCCGTATCGTCGTCCGGTTCGCTGTGTGAAGGCGCATCGCTGTCCTGCTGCGTCAGTTCGCCGGCTTTTTTACCATTGTCGTCACGCCCTCCGGCAAAGGGGTTGGGGAACTCCCTGCCCGTATCGAGCGGAACCTGGCTGAATTTGACCTCATCCATGCGAATGCCATGGTTTTCCAGCGAGGCCTGAAGTTTGGGCAGCATCGACTCCATCAAATCGGCGGTGTTGCTATTTCGCGCATGGACCTCAATCTGGGTGCCTCCCTGCGTCATGGTAATGCGCAGTTGCAGTTTCCCCAGCTCTTCGGGTGCCAGTTGAATGGTTGCGCTTTGCTCACCCTTCCCGACCAGCCAGGCGATTTTTTCACCGAAGGCGTTGGGCCAACTCATGTCATTGGTCATGGGGGTAGCTATGCTTACAGGCGACGGCTTGGGGCTGACAACCGAAGCGTGCTGAAGCAGGCTTTGCAGACCTGAAAAGTGCTCCTGAAGCTTGCCCGCCGGTGCATCGGCCGCGTTTTTGGCATCGGCGGCCATCCCGATATCAGCGCCAGTCTCCGCTTTGACTGACACTGCGCTGTCACGCTGAATTGTAGAGATCGATCTTTCGTTCACGCTGTTGGCTATTGTGCCCGCAGTGTCTGCAGGCACCTTTTCTACTGGCGCAAGGTTAGATGGCGAATTGGCAGCCCGTGCAGACTCCATTCCGCTCTCGGACGGAGCGACTTTGCCGGCTGCAGTAAGCGGACTGTCGATACGGGGGCGGGATTCACGCAGCATCTCCGCAGCCGGGACCCGGTTCGCGTCTCTGGAAACGTCCACCTGTGCCTGCGCTGTGCTAACGACCGGTGCTGCGCCGGCACTGGCTTGTTCCGCCAAGTCATCACCGGTTTGATCAATAGGCCCGGAGTCGGCGCCGTCGCGGCTCTCAGCCGAGGGTTTTTGGGCAACTGCCTGCGGCGCGGATTGCGCCGAATGCGGCAACAACTGTCCGGGTATCGGCAATTCCTTGCCGTATGCCGGAGCGTCCGGCGCATGCCGGGCGCTTGAGGCGGTGTCGTGCACCGCCGCTAACTGACCGGGTACCGTGGGCGTTCCGGCTGCTGCCGGGAAAATCTGCGCGACCGATTCGGCAGCTTTTTCTTTAGATAATTCACCTTTAATAACATCTGTAAACTGTTGTTTTTCATTTATTACTGAACCCCTGTTTTGTGCAAGGGGTGCTGCCACTCCTGCATTGGCAGTTGCAGGAAGCGCCAAAATAGCTGCGTCTGGGGCGATATACATGGTCTCTGATCTGACTCCGAATCAGGCCGATTGAGCGGCGATAGATGTTGTGTTGTATTCGACTTTCCGGCTCGTTCCCAATCTATACAGCAAGCACCGTGCCAGCCCAGCCTGATTACATGCCTTCTATGCGCTGGCGCTGCAGCCAGCTGTGTCGTAGCGAACTCAGCTCGTCGCTGCTGCGCTGCTCGATCTGCTCAGCGTGGCGCTGTTCTTGTGCCTGATAGTCGAGGGCGAGTTTATCGAGAGATTTTGCCTGTTGCCGGCAGGACAACCACTCCTGCCGGGAGGCTTCGAGATGACGCTCCTGCTGCACAACTACATCTTCCTGAATGCGGATGATGTCACTCAGGCGGCTGAGAAAGGCGCGATTATCCTGCATCTGCGCGGGAGATATGGCCTCGCCATTGCTTGCCTGTGCACGCGCGCTGTATTCCTTGAGGTAGTTTTTCAGTTCATCGCGCTTTTGCAGCGCTTGCTGGTGGTTTTCCTTATGCCGGGCATAGTGCTGAGCCGCTTTGCTTTCGGCTTGCTCGGCAATATTTAACACCGGCTTTATCGACTCTGATCGCTTTTTCATTCAGTCGTCCTGTTTCAACCCGTTGTTTCGGTTAAAGGAGTGATTGGGCAACAGACAGCATCTCGTCGATGCTCTGGTCAAAATTCACCGATTCGTTAAACTCCTGCTGCAGAAACCGATTGATTCGGGGCCACAGACGCACAGCCTCATCGAGGCGGGGGTCCTGCCCTTTCTGGTAGGCGCCGATGGTTATCAGGTCTCGGTTTTGCTGATATAGCGCGTAGCTCTGGCGAATAAACCGCACGAGGTCGCGATGGCTCTTTTCGGTGATGTCGTTCATCGCCCGGCTGACCGATTGCTCAATGTCTATCGCGGGGAAATGCCCGCTTTCGGCGAGCTTTCTGGACAGTACGATGTGACCGTCCAGAATAGCGCGTGCCGAGTCCACAATCGGGTCGTTTTGATCATCGCCTTCGGCGAGCACCGTATAAAACGCGGTAATTGAGCCGCCACCCGCAGCGCCGTTGCCCGCTCGCTCAACAAGCTGCGGCAGCCGCGCGAACACTGAAGGTGGATAGCCTTTGGTTGCGGGAGGCTCACCAACAGCCAATGAAATTTCCCGCTGGGCTTGCGCGAAGCGAGTGAGTGAATCCATCAGCAATAGAACATTTTTACCCTGGTCGCGAAAATATTCCGCGACGGTGGTTGCCAGCCACGCACCACGCAGCCGCATCAGCGGCGGGTGGTCGGCAGGTGTCGCAATCACCACAGAGCGGGACATACCCTCCTCGCCCAAAATGGAATCTACAAACTCTTTGACCTCGCGCCCTCGCTCGCCAATCAGGCCAACCACAATAATGTCGGCTTCAGTAAAGCGGGTCATCATCCCCAGCAGCACGCTTTTGCCCACCCCGCTGCCGGCAAAAAGGCCCAACCGCTGCCCTCGCCCTACCGACAGAATGCCGTTGATGGCGCGCACGCCAACGTCCAGCGGTTCACGTATCGGGTTTCTCGACAAGGGGTTGATCTGCACGCCCTGGAGCGAGCGAAATTCGTCGCATAACAAGGGCCCCCGGCTATCGAGTGGGCGCGCGGCGCCGTCGATAATGCGCCCCAGAAGCGCATTGCCAACCGGCACCTGGCTGGCCCTTTCAAGTGGAATAACACGGGCATTGGGCATTACACCGCGCAGTTCACCGGTAGGCATGAGCAGAATCCGGTCGCCGGCGAAACCGACCACTTCGGTCTCGAGCCATTCGCCGTCGACTGTCTCAACAAGACAGTAGCCGCCAATGGGAGCTGCGCAGCCCGATGCCTCAAGGGTGATGCCCACAACGCGTTTCAGTTGCCCTTCAACAACCGTTTTTGCGGGCGACGCCAGGCGCTCCCGACTTTGGCGCAACCGGGTTTGCAGGCGTTGGTTACGCGGGCTGGCTGGCTGGGCGGTCATTGTGGTTCGCTCCCTTGCTGCGGCAGGTCTTCACCAAATAGATTGCCGAGCAACTCGCTCAGGCGTGTTTCCATGCTGTCGTCAATGCGAGAGCTTTCCGTTTTCAATTCACAGCCGCCGCGGGCCATGTCCGGGTCTTCCACCAACTGCCAACTGGGCTCCATCTCACCACTTGCCGCGACAAGTGCCGCGTCTTCAGGGTTGAGCGCGATGCGGATGGGACTATTGGCAACGGGAAGCCTCGCAATGCCGTCGCGAACAACATCAATGATCTGCAGGGGTTGTATCTTTAACTGCTGGCGGCAAAGCTGCTGCCCAATCATAAGCGCCAGCTCGCTTAACTCCTGTTCAACAATGGCATCAATGTCTGCCAAAGGCTGGGTGAGCGCTGCAACAAGCTCGGCCAATTGGCGGTTCCGCTGGCGGTATTCAGCCTCGCCCTGCGCCCGACCTTCTTCAAGGCCCCGCTGTCTGGCATCTTCGAAATGCGCCGCCAGGTCTTCCTCCGTGCCTGCCTGCGGCGAATCAAAGGCTGATACCGAGGGCGGGTTCCAACTTACGCATTCACTACGATCCAGCAATCGAATATCAAATTCTGATGAATCGAGGCTGTCGTCAGTGGTATTCATGCGATTTTCGCTACTCACTATTCAAGATAACCGTCGCTGGAGGAGCCGAGACTAATCTGCCCCTCGTCTGCCATCTTTTTGGCGATTTCCAATATGGCTTTTTGCGCTTCTTCAACATCACTGATTTTAATCGGGCCGCGGGCTTCCATATCCTCAACCAGGATTTCGCGCGCACGCTTGGACATATTGCCGTAAACCTTTTCGCGCAGTGTTTCGTCGGCGCCTTTCAGGGCGACCGCCAGCTGTTCGCTGGTAATTTCACGCAACAACAGCTGCATGCCTTTGTTATCGAGCTCTGCCAGGTTGGCAAAGACAAACATCAGTTCTTCCAGTCGGGCGCGCAGGCTTTCGTCAGACTTGGCGAGGGTTTCGAGAATGCGCATTTCGGTTTCGTTGTCCAGCGCATTGAGAATTCCGGCTGCTGTACTCGCCCCGTCGATAGCCGTTGCCTTGAAACTGGTCGATACGTCGAGCTTGGCCTTAAGGGTTGATTGCAGTTGTTGCATGGCCGCTTCCGGTACTTTATCCATGTTGGCGATGCGATAGAGAACGTCTTCTTGCACATCGCTGGACAACTGCCCGAGTATCTTGGCCGCTTGCCCCTGATCGAGATGGGCCAGTGTTATGGCTATGATTTGCGGGTGTTCGTCGCGCAAAATCTGCACGATAGTGTCAAGCTCCATCCACTTCAGTGAATCAAATTCCCGGGAGGGTTTGGCGCCAAGCAAACGGTCTGCGAGTGTGCTGCCGGTTTGCTCACCCATGGTATTCACCAGAAGGTTGCGCATGTATCCCTGTGCACCTACGCCCAGCGAGGTCTGCTGCGTAAGTTCCTGTTGAAAGCGGTTGCACACGGCTGCCGCATGGGCAGAATCCACATCGCGGATGGCGGCCATAGCCACACCAATTTTCTCAACCTCTTCATAGCCGACATGGCGCAGCACTTCTGCGGCCTTGTCTTCGCCCATCATCAGCAACAGCACGGCGGCCTGCTGACTTCCACTAATGCTTGCTGCCGAATTACCTTGCATCATCTGCCACCCATTTTTTGACAACTTGCGCCACGAGACGCGGATCCTGTTCTGCGGTAGTGCGAACCGAGTTCACACTGTCATCAAAGCTCATACGATGCCCGCTGGTCGACAGCGCAGCGACCGCCGGGTTGAGGTCGGAATCATTGCCGACACTACGCCCCGGTACCGGTAGCGATGTCTGCATAAGGTTTTTGATGCCGGGTCTGATAACGCCCACAACAATAAATATGACTGCCAGACCGGTGAGCAGCTGTTTTGCAAGGCCTGCAAACCAGCTCTGTTGCCAAAACGGTGGCGGCTCTACAGCAATATCATTGACCTTCTCCGGCAGGAAGCTGGCAGATATCACAGTCACGCGGTCACCACGCCCTTCGTCAAAGCCGACGGCATCACGGACCAGTGCCGTCAATTGGGCAATTTGATCTGCCGAGTAGGTACGGGTTTCTGCTTTAGACTCTGCCGATTCCTGGCCATCCAGCACCACTGCAATAGACAGTTTACGGATGGCGCCCGCAGGCTTTTCGGTGTAGTTCAAAATACGTTCGATCTCATAGTTTCGGGTAATTGAACTTCGCTCGGTATCGGGTTCATCGCCACTATTGGCGTCGGCACGGGCAGCCGGCGGCTGGTTGCTGAGCGCGCCGGGCACCCCTCCGGCCTTTTGCTCCGCCAGTTGCCGGTCAATATTGACCTGCTCGCTACGCACTACCTTGCTGTCGGGGTTCCAGCTTTCACGGCTTTCTTCAACATGCGAGAAATCCAGCTCAACGGCGGCTTGCACCCTAACCCGGCCGATGCCCGCGATAGGCGTGAGCAATTCGCTGATACGCTGCTCGTATTCCCGCTCTATTTTTTTGCGGTATTCAAATTGCTTGGAGCTAACTTCAAAGGCGCTTTCCTCGCCGACGGCAGACAACAGGTTGCCGCGTTGGTCAACAACGGTCACAGATTCAGCCTTTAAGTCAGCAACGCTGGCGCTCACCATATTGATAATGGCTTTTACCTGTTGCCGGTCTACTGTACTACCGGCAAAGATGTCGAGCATGACCGACGCACTGGGCTCCCTGCGATCTCGTACAAATACAGACTGCTTGGGCATGGCCAGATGAACCCTCGCCTTGCGAACCTGATGCATACTTTCTATGGTACGGGCCAGCTCGGTCTCGAGTGCGTGCTCGTACTTCTTGGATTGCATAAAGTCGCTGACGCCAAAGCCCTTTTCTTCCCTGAGCATTTCAAGACCTGAACCGTCGTTAATGACTCCTGCGCCCGCCAGCCGGATTCGCGCATCGTGCAGCAGATCTGCCGGAACCATAATCGCACCGGATTGTTGCTGCAGGCGATATGGAATTCCCACACTTGACAAAGTATCGACTACCGAAGCCGCCTGTTCAGGCGCGAGCGAGCTGTAAAGCGTTTGGTATTCCGGCTGCTTGGACCACAGCACGGCGCCCGTGCCCACGGCAACGCTGGCGGCGATGCCGATCATCATCAATATCTGCCGCAACCAGGGGTTGTGGGCTACGAACTCTGCAAGGCCTAAAGGCCGGTGGGATTTTTGCTCAGCCATTCAGAAATACTCCATCAACCTTTGGCATCACACAGACATCCTCATGACTTCCTGATAGGCGTCTATCATTTTGTTGCGCACTTCAACCATGGCGGTAAATGAGACGTCGGCCTTTTGCGAGGCAACCATCACCTCGGCAAGGCTGACATTGGTATCGCCTCGCTCAAAGGATTCAGCGAGTTGGGCTGCATTTTTCTGGACTTCGCTGACGGATTGAACAGACTTTGCCAGAAGGTCACCAAAGCCACTCTTTTCGACTGCCGGGCCGGCTGCGCCGTCTATCTGCGGACGCTGCGAGGCTTCCTGACGAATGGCTCGAATCTGGCTCAGAACCTGATCGACACTCATTGAATCTGCCATATTTTGTCTCCTGAGCGGCGCTATCCCGCGATCTGTTCATCACGCAAGCGGGCGAGTTTGTAGCGCAGCGTTCGCGGGCTTATTCCGAGTATGGCGGCGGCCTCTTTTTTGTTTCCGCCCTGGCGAATGGCATTCTGGATCTGGCGACGCTCCTGATCTTTCATCCAGTCGCCAAGCCCCTGTTCAGCTTCCAGCTGTAGACCCATACCGACACCCGAGTTGCCGTGTTCAAACTGAATGTCTGCCTCACAAATCATTGCCCCGGTACGTAGAATCAGCGCGCGCTGAATAACATTGTCCAGTTCCCGTACGTTGCCGGGCCATTGATGGGACAGCAGCTTTCGGCGGGCCCCCTCACCTAGCATGTGGGCAGCACTGTCAGTGGCTTTACCCTGATTGAGAATATGCTCGGCGATGGGGAGTATGTCGGCCGGGCGCTGTGTTAAAGGCGGGATATAGAGTGGAAAAACGTTCAGGCGATAGAACAGGTCTTCGCGAAACGTGCCCGCGCTAACGCAGGCCCTGAGATCGCGATTGGTGGTGGCAATTACCCGCACATCCAGCCGGATGGTGCGTTTGCCTCCCAGGCGTTCCAGCTCACGTTCCTGTAGCACCCGCAGCAGCTTTGCCTGCAAGCCGAGTTCCATCTCGCTGATTTCGTCCAGCAACAGTGTTCCGCCCTGAGCTTGCTCGAACTTTCCGATGTGGCTGTTTACCGCGCCGGTATAGGCGCCTTTTTCATAGCCGAACAACATGGCTTCCAGCATATTCTCCGGAATGGCTGCACAGTTCAGGGCGATAAAGGGTCCGTCGACACGTGTGGAGTGTTGGTGAATATAGCTGGCAAACACCTCTTTGCCCGCTCCGCTGGGGCCACTGATAAGTACCGTGGCGTCAGTCTGGCTTACCCGCCCCGCCAAAATTTTGACGTTTCGAGTCGCTTCGTCTTCTGCCACCAGAATGTTGTCGCCGTCCAGAGGCGGCAAACAATCCTGCAGCACCATCAATAGTTCGTCGGTATTGATCGGTTTGGCCAGGTAATGTGCCGCGCTGTTCTTCATCGCCGTAACCGCTTTGTCGATGGACCCGTAGCCCGACATCATCACAAGCGGCAGTTCAGGGAATTCAACACGAACTCTGTTAAGCAGCTGATAACCGTCCATCGGGCTCATCTGGCCGTCGCTAATGATCAGGTCAATGTCGTTCTGATCAAGGCGGCTCAAGGCCTGCTCGCCGTCTCGCGCTTCCAGCACCGCGTAGCCGCTGGCTCGCAACCACTCCGCAAGAGAATCGCGTACCGCTGCATCGTCATCAACGATAAGTAGTGTGTGCCGTTTTCGAGTAGTCTTTGAGGTAGACATCGTATGCGAGGCGCCTGATATTTGTCGTTATTACTATCAGAGCAATTCTTATGCCAGATTTATCGCGGTTTTGTCGCCCCAGGTCGGTGAATACACCTACCTTTGGTCCTCCGGTTGGGCGCGCACAAGAATGTCGCGGGAGTGTGGAGAGGTCACGGAAATTTGCAGGGAGTTTCTATAGTAGAGGCAAAGTGGCTTGCTTATGCGGGCCTGCGTCATAGTTGCGAGCCGGGACTATGACGCGGCACAGAAAGAGCCCTCCGTGAAAGCCGGCCCTGCCGGCTCAGGGAGTGGCGAGCTCCAGTTTTTTCATCTTTTCAGCCAAGGTCGTTCTTTGCAGGCCGAGCATTTTCGCTGCTGTGGTGATTGTGCCACCGGTGCGTTTTAGCGCCTCTGTGATATAGGTTCTCTCCATTTGCTGGAGATGTTCCTTAAGGTCAAAGCCTGATTCAGGGAGAGCAAGGGCGTCACTGTCGCCGGCTTGCAAGGGACTTGAATCGTCTGATTTGTTAGCCGTTGGCAGCTCGCCGAGTTCAACAACTTCGTTTGCTTCCAGCGCCGGTGATTTTACCGACAGACTATCCGTCTCCCGCGTTTTAACACACTCTTCAAACTGGCATGGCAGGTCATTGGCGCTCACCACTTTGCCGGGATGGGTAATGCAGAGGCGTTCCAACAGGTTTTCAAGTTCGCGAACGTTACCCGGCCACGGGTAGAGAGCCATCGCCTCCAGTGACGCGCGGGTAAAGCGCGGAACGTCCATTCCCTTGTTCTGAAAACGCGTTAGAAAGTGTCTGATCAGTTGCGGCAGGTCGTCTACATGCGCACGCAGAGCCGGCACTTCTATCGGGAAAATATTCAATCTGAAATACAGGTCGTGCCTGAAGCTGCCATCAGTAATCATATTGGCGAGATCGCGATGGGTTGCAGCAACAATTCTTACGTCGAAGTGAATGGTTTCGTTGCCGCCAACGCGTTCAAAACAGCGTTCCTGCAGCACCCGAAGCAGTTTTACCTGCATGGGAAGACTCATGTCTCCGATTTCGTCCAGAAACAGGGTGCCGCCCTGGGCGAGCTCAAAGCGGCCTTTGCGCGAGGATATTGCACCGGTGAACGCGCCTTTTTCATGGCCAAAGAGTTCGCTTTCCAACAGGTCGGCGGGAATCGCGCCGCAATTGACCGGAATAAAGGGCTTGTCCCGTCGCGATGAGGCGTTGTGAATGGTTTTGGCAACCACTTCCTTGCCGCTGCCTGATTCCCCCTGAATAAGCACGAGGGTGTCATGTTGCGCGACTTGCGCAATCAGCTCGCGTATTTCGTTCTGGGCGACGGAATCCCCAAGCGGGGACTGAGAGAGAGTTAGGTTCTGAAGCTGACTGCAGCTATTCCCCATGAGCTCGATTCCACGTCTATTTTTAAAGGCTTGAATATCATGGCACCTTGTACAGGCCGGAGCCGCGTACCATACCGATGCTTCTAGGTGATTCTGTTAACAGAGTAGACAGGGAGGGGTTGTCGGGTAATACGTAATTTCTCGTACCGCTAATCAATCGCGTTAGTAAGGTCTTGAAGAAAACCACGGGGCCGGAGGTGAGTCAAGCTCACCTCGGAGTTCAGGGCGTTGACTGGCCCAGGTAGGCTTTCGCCGCCCGCCCCTGCTGCTTAGCCAGGCCGGCCTCGCGTTCGAGAGTTTCCCTGCCGCTATAGGCCAGATCGGTCACCTGCGCATCCGTTGCGAGCATTTGCCGAATGCAGGAAGCGATGAGTTCCGCCACCTCCTGGGAAATATTGGATTCACCCACGGTAAAGAAGCTGGCCATTTCCGAGCTGCGCTGGCGCTGGCGCGTTAGCGCCAGACCCCAATCGCCGAGTTTGGCGGCCTCAAGAATAGACTCGCTCATAAGGAGGAGTTCATTTGCACGCCGGCGATATTCGCCAAGTGCACGTTGTTGTATGGGAACTACCACTGCATCTCGCATTGTAATCCCCTTATTCCAACACTGGTTCTACTGCGGCGGGATTTGCCGCGGAGGCATCGATGGCATTCCAGGCCTCACGTATCTCTTTAAGGAGATAGCTGACTTCATCCAGTGCTTCGCCGTCTGATTTCAGGTTAGCTTGCAGAAGTCGCCGGGCCATATAGCTGTAGAGTTCATCCAGATTGCCGATAAGTTCATTCTTGATGGTGTGATCAAGACTGAGTCGCAGGCCGTCGATGATACTGATGGCACGGCTGATCGCTGTCACCTTGGGGGTGATTTCGTTTCTCAGGATGTGGCCTTTTGCCAGAGCTATTTTTTCAAGGGCTCCATCCAGCAGAAGACTGATCAGCCGATGGGGAGTCGCCTCTGCGACCCTGCTCTGGGTGTTCACGCTGTTGTATGCTCGCATTGCACTACCGGCTGAATAAGTCATGTAGAACCCTCTGTAATAATGCTTTGACCGTATCTACCTTATCGGCAAGGCCTTGTAATTCTTTAGCACGAAAACAGAAAAAGCCCTATTTTTCCTGATTAAACGTTGGCAGGTTGCCGAGCTGCGTGGTGAGAAAGTTGCTGGTCTGATTCAATTCACCGAGGAGTCCGTCCAGCGCGGTAAACTGCGCGAGGTAGCGCGCCTCAACGCTAACCATGCGGGTGTTGAGCGCGTCACGCTGACTATTGATGCGGTCTATCTGGGCATTGATACCGTTGCTACGCGTATCAAGTATGCCGTCAAAGCGCGAATATACATCTGCCACGCTATCGAGCTGAGCGGCAAATCCGCTGTCACCGGCGAACAATGCGCTGAAATCCCCGAAATTGCTGGTTACCAGCGAATCCAGTGTGTCGTTATCGATCTCCAGCCTGCCGGTTTCAAAGTTGGTGCTGATTCCGATTTCAGCCAGCGTGTCCAAATCCCGGTTTGCGCCCGAAATGGTGAGTGTTAACGATTGACGCAATTGGGCAGAGAGTCGTGCCGTTGTTGAATCTCCCTGTAGTAGCCCCGCCTGCCCGGTCTCTGCGTTATAGGCGGTCAATGTATCGATAGTGCTACGAAGGCTGTTGTAGGCATCGACAAACTGCTGGATTGACTTTTTGACTGACGATTCGTCGCGGCTGACATCAAGCGTATGTACATTTCCCGGATCACTGTCTTTCAGGGTTATGGAGACCCCTTCAAGCACCTCGTCGAAAACGTTGTTGCTGCTGAACGCGGTGAATCCATCAATGACAAGCATGGCGTCGACCGCCGCCTGCTTTTCAGCCATTGGGCTGGTTTGCGGGTCAGCCAGTGGGTCAAAAGTCAGAGCAGCAAGATTGCCGGTATCCGAGACGTCGGTCGTCACTGATACTGTGACCGTATTGGCGGCGCCGGTTTCCGTTGCGCTGAACACCAGGTGACTGCCGTCTTCATCGCGGATGATGGACGCTGTAACTCCGGGGTTGGCGGGCGCTTCGTTGATTGCATCGCGTATTTCGGCGAGGCTGTCGCCTGCAGCGTCGATAGTCAGCGCAAGTGTGTCGCCGTTGACGGTTATATTCAGGGTGCCGGTTCCCACACTGGCATCGTCATCAGCATAGGCAGCCGATGCGATTTTATGGCGGCTGGCCAGCTGCTCCGACTGAATGCTGTAGTTGCCCGCCGACGCAGTGGTTTGGCTACTAACCGTAAATAGATCCTTGTCAGACACGCTGGCTTTGCGAGCCTGATACAGGCCTTCGCTCTGGAGTTTGTCGAGGCTTGACTGAAAGGACGAAAGCGCCGATTTCAGGCTGCCAAAAGCCGACAGCCGCGATTGCGCTCTTACCTCGGAGGTATTGAGGCGATTTTCTGCAGGCCCACGCTCTGCCTGAACCAACTGCGATACCAGACCGGTAATATCCAGCCCGGAGCCGATACCGCTGGAAATTATTTGTGCCACTGTTGCGCTCCCAAGGAATACCTTCCAGGTTGACTACATGCGGGTTGCCGCCGTGAGGGCATGGCAGCCCTTTGGTTATAACGAGCAAGGATCACGCCATGTTTTCAATTCAGGCAAAATCTTCCAGCAGGCTGGCGCTTCCCTCGGTAAATGCACTGGCAAATTTAAGAACCACTTCCGGCGGCAGTTGCCTGATCACTTCTCCGCTTTCAGAATGAATCACTTTGACAATGGTTCTTCCGCTGCCTTCGTCGACCGAAAACTCCAGCTCACGGTGCTTTTCACGTAGGGCGTCGTTAATTTGCCGCACCGCCTCGCGTGTTTGGTCTACGTCGACGGGCTTCTTATCGCCAACGCTTTCACTGTGTTGACTGCGTAGCGTTGCGGCAGCCGACTTCCCGCTGGTAACAGGTTCCGCTGACGGCAAGGCTTTGCCGCCTTGCGGTTCAGTCTTGCCGTTAGCCGGTGCAATGCTGGCCAGGCCGGGAACTACGCTAGTCGTTGTATTTCGAAGACTGGTATCCATGCTCTCACCTCGTCCTCACTCACTATTCAGGGCATTACTCGTGGGGCGTAACGCCGAAAAGGGCATAACCGCAGTTATCCCCTCCCCTTCAATATCGCGCGCCAGCGAACTGGCGCGCGTTGGTTGGTGCTGTCTACTGCAGCAGAGCCAGTACACTTTGCGGTGCCGAGTTGGCCTGGGCCAGAATCGATACGCCAGCTTGCTGGAGGATCTGCGCCTTGGTCAGCTTGGCCGTTTCTGCTGCAAAGTCTGCATCCTGAATCCGGCTGCGTGAAGCAGACAGGTTCTCGGAGATCGTTTGCAGGTTAGTGATAGTAGACTCGAACCGGTTCTGAACCGCACCAAAGTCGCTGCGCAGTGTGCTCACTGAAGACAGTGCGGCATCAACACGCTGGATGGCAGAGTTGGAGCCGGACACCGAAGCCACCGATACTGACGACAGTGTGCTGGTATCAACTGCGATGGTACCTGCAGAGAAGCCTGCGGTAGACGGGTCACCGGCCAGTGTAATGGTTTCCGAGGCTGACATCGTCACTGAACCGTAGTTGGTAGAGTCGCCGACGCCACCTGCAGTATCGCCGCCCAGTGTTTCGTCAATCTGAACGGTGCGACCGTCAGCCGCCGAGAGCACAATGTCAGTACCGTCTACGGTAGCGGTAACACCGGTAGCCGCAGCGCTCTGGTTAATGGCAGCTGCCACATCATCGATATCCTGAGTTGAGGTGACGACCGTAGCGTCATAGATCATGGTGTCGTTGATCTGCAGCGAGTAGGTTCCCGCACCGCCGGCGCTGGTAACATCAGTAAAGGCAATGGTAGCCGAGGTGGTTGCGGTGGCACTCAGGCCAGAGACTCCGGCGGCGTTGATCGCTTCAGCTTTGGCATAGGCACTGGAAGCCGCCTGACCGCCTTCGCTAAGCGTTGCGTCGATACCTTCACTGCCTGCGCTGGAAGCGCCTATGTTAACGGCGGTACCACTACCCACTGCTACGCTGAAGTCGTTGGCAGCAAAAGCACCCGCGGTAACGGTATTGCTTGCGCTGGCGATCTGGCCAATCTGGTTGGCTTTGACGCCGGTTGCGAGGTTCACCGAAATGGTTTCGCCGACATTGGCGCCCACCTGGAAGCTGG
The DNA here is from genome assembly GCA_002415025.1 of Spongiibacteraceae bacterium UBA5047. Lineage (GTDB taxonomy): Bacteria > Pseudomonadota > Gammaproteobacteria > Pseudomonadales > Spongiibacteraceae > Litorivivens. The sequence goes on along the minus strand of DIBR01000051.1, from coordinate 83,603 downwards.
CGCTACCGAAGCTACCGTCCAGAATTTTCTGACCGTTAAAGCTGGTTTGTGACGCAATGCGGGTAATTTCAGACAGGCGCTGCTGAACCTCCTTATCCAGTGCCGAGCGGTCTGATGATGAGTTGGTCGCGTTGGCAGACTGCACCGCCAGCTCGCGAATACGCTGAAGGTTGTTCGTGATTTCGTCCAGCGCGGCCTCACCGGTTTGCGCCAGCGAAATACCGTCGTTGGCATTTCGTACTGCCTGGTTCAAGCCGTTGATTTGCGTGGTGAAACGAGTCGCAATCGCCAGGCCAGCCGCGTCGTCTTTCGCGCTGTTAATGCGAAGACCGGTTGAAAGGCGTTGCAATGAGGTATTGAGGTCACCCTGTGAACGATCCAGATTACGCTGGGCGTTGAGCGAGGCAACGTTTGTATTGATAACCAGAGCCATGGTGTTTCTCCTTCACTGTTTACACAGTAGTGTCAAAGTTTGGGGACTTCAGCCATGCTGGCTTCGTCTCGCCTACAGCCTATCTATCGGCGTGGCTTTGAAGCTTCTGGATAAGGGGATATACCTATATTTGATCTTTTTCTAAAAAAGGCGGAAACATCAGAGCACCGCTTGCTTATGTGCAGGAAAAACTGAGCCTTTAGTGAAAAACGGATTGTCCGGTGTGCTTGTTGCGAAACCTGCACTAGAGGTAGTTGAATAGCGACAGTTGTTGAACCCGGGCAAATGCCTGTTGCGAAGCCTGCAGGCTGACCAGGGTCTGATTAAAACGCGATGCGGCCTCAACTACATCAACATCGACCAGACCCGAGAGGGTTTCCTGTAGCTGCAGCACTGAGCCACTATTCAGCTCTTCTTGTTGGTCGACCACATTGAGTCTTGCGCCTATGTCGGTCTGCTTGCCAACCAAGTGGTCAATAGCATTGCCAATGTTGCTGAGCGATGAATTGATTGCGTTGGTTTGTAAAGCTCGATCCACACTATTGTTGCGCGGGTTTTCCAACTCACTGGCAAGCTCGTCCAGCATTGAAAATATGTCGGTTCTACCGGAGGGGCTTATCGTGAATTCATCACCTGCCACCGGCTCGCCGCTAATGGTTATCGTTACGCCGGAAAAGTTAATACTCTGCCCGGAGGTATAGACACCCGTGCTTAGTACAGCATTGCTGGCATCAAGCACTTCGTAGCTGTCGGCGCCGGTAAAGCGTACTCGATGGTTCGTCGCGTTCCAGCTTGCCTGGTCAACAACACTGCCCGCGTCGATAACAGCATTACCCGTATTTCCGCCATTTGCGGTTGTGGTAAAGGTGCCATTGCCCTGCACAATGCCTGCGAACACTGCCGACCCGGGGTCGGCATCGGCTATTGTACGATTGGGTCCCAACTGCAAAAGCCGGCGCCCGTCGTCACCGTTATAGCTGAGACTGCCCGTGGAGAAAGTAAAGGGTTTTGCGTCTTGCTGATAACCACCGAAAATGAACCGTCCATCCCCATCCCGGGTGTTGGCGAGCTGCAACAGGTTGTCAAGCTGAGCGCGAATTTCGGTTGCCAGAATGCCTCGGGTTTCGTTGCTCTGGGTGGCGTTGCTGGCTTGCAAGGCCAGCTCGTGAACTCTTTGCAGGGAGGTCAACGCGCTACTGACGGCGTTTTCTTCAGCTGACAGACGCGTTTTGGCGTAGTTTCCGTTTTCAATATACTGCTGCGCGCGCCCAATGGCGCCTTCAAGTTCAACGCTCCTTACAGCCGCAATCGGGTTGTCTGCCGCGGTGAGCACTTTTCGGCCCGAGCTGATTTCGGCCTGAGTTCGCGAAAGCGCGGACTGCGCATCGGTTATATTCTTAAGACCGAGCTGGAACATCTGGTTGGACGAAATGCGCATCAAAATCGCCTCTTAGGAAAATGCGTTAAGCATCGTCTGGAATATGCTGTTAGAGGTGCTCACCGCTTGCGCCGCAGCCTGAAAAGCTTGCTGATAACGCAGCATGTTTGCCGCCTCCTCTTCCAGGTTTACCCCGGAAACCGACTCACGCCGCGCTACATGTTGTGCCAGCATGGATTGTTGTGATCCGGCATTGATCGAAGAGGAGCGCGCCGCTACAGCCACATCGGAGAGCAGGCTGGATGCCGCAGAACTCAGGCTACCGGTACCGTTACTGAACAAGCCATTTTGTTGAATACCGGCGAGTTCCAGGCTGTTTCTATTGTCGCCACTGCCGCCGGTATTGGCCTCGATCACAAGCCTGTCACCCGCCACCGGCTGGCCCTGAAGATCAACGCGCGTACCATTCACTTCTATGCTGTCACCGGGGCTATAGGCGAAGCTGCCACTGCCGTTGATCTGATAGCTGCCGGGCGAAACAAATTCGATGGTTGATGTGGCAAGCAACTGCGCATGTGATGCGTCTGTCACCACGCTGCCGGTAACCGCGAGGTCACCATTGTTGGCCGTAGCCGCTGAACTCCGGGTCGCTGCCGAGGCGGCAATATCAGCCGGGCGAACGATATCAACCGACAAGCTGGCGGCCATTTGTGCGGTGGGCTGAATCAGATAGCGATCGCCTGCTGACGGGCTGCCACTGACCACAATTGACAATCCTTCGGCAACAAAGGGGTCAGCGCCGGTGCCGCTACCCGTCATACTGACGGCCGCACCGCTTGCCGCATCAAAGATCTGATACCCGCTGCCGTTATAGTCCAGGCGGAGGTTGTTTGTTCCCAGAGCACCCAGATCAGCGACGCTGACTGCAGGTACGCCATTGCCGGTATTGCTGCGCGAGGGAAGCACTGCGGGTTCTGCAATCGAAAAGAAATCGCCACCGCGCAAGCCATTGAGATCCATGCCCGCCTGATGTTGTGCGTTAAATGAGGAGGCCAGACCGTAACTGAGTTGCCCGAGGCGCGCCAGAGAGGGATCGAGTACTTCATCCCGAAAACTCAGGGAACCGCCCAGACTCCCACCGTTAATACGATCACTAATCAGCACAGTGTTGCCGCTGGCATCGCGCACACCGACTTCCAGCCTCGATGGATCAAATTCATTGCCCACCGCCTGCAAATCGAAACTGCGGCCGGCCAACACCAGCGGTTGACCGCCTGCGGCAAATACACTCACCGATTGCCCGTCTTGTCGGGTAACGCTGATATTCAGAAAGCTGCTGAGTTCAAACAAGGCCTGATCGCGTTGGTCTAGCAGGTCGTTGGGAGCGCCATCGCCATTGCGGGCAGAAAAATCCCTGATGCTGGCATCCAGATCGCTGATGCGGGCAGTCAAACCGTTGATTTCCTCAATCGATAGTTTGATTCGGGAGTTAATTTCCTTGTCCACCTGGCCCAACTGCGAATCCACTGCACCCAGGCGGCTGGTTAACGTATTGGCCTCGGCAATCACTATCTGACGCGCAGGCAGAGAAGCCGGGTCGTCGGAAAGTTGCTGCAGGCTGCCGAAAAAGCCGTTGAGCGCACTGGAAACGCCGGTGGCAGGATCTGACAATAACTTGTCTATCTGCGAACTAAGCTCGGAATAGTTCTGAAACTGGTTATAGGCGGAACTTGAGCTACGCATTTGCTCGACCACAAACTGGTCATAGCTGCGGGTGATACTACTTACGCCGACGCCGCTGCCGATAGCACCCACCCCGATAGATTGCGGCAGGGTACTGCTCAGATTTACGGTCTGACGACTAAAGCCCTCGGTATTCGCATTGGCAATGTTGTGCCCCGTCGTTGCCAGGGCACGCTGATAGGAATTAATTGCCGACAAGGCCGTATTCAGCATATCAGCCATGATCAAATTCCTTTAACTGTACAGTGCGCATAGTACAAACCTCTACCGGTTTATCGGCGGTATCACTTAAAACTTTAGTCCTGATTTGTTAGCCCCAGTTTTACCGAGCTGGCACTGGCACTCATCGCCGGCGACAACTGCCGCTCAATGGTTTTCGCCAGACCAATCCCGTCCTGACGGCTCAGATCAATGGATAGCTGCTGATCCATCATGTCCTGGTAAAAGCGCATGGAATCGTCGTTGAGCAGTCCGCCCTCTTCGACTGTATCGCGCATGCTTTTCATCATCATCTGGACAAAAATGGCTTCAAACTGTTTGGCGACTTCCTTGATATTGTCGCTTTGTGCTTCACCACCCGCACGCGCGTCTCGCCGCATGGCATCGAATACGCTGAAGTCGTGATACTGGGACGATTCCACCTTCATGTCGGCAATTTCCTCAGATAACAACCAGTTCGGCGCGCAGCGCCCCGGCTTGATCCAGAGCCTCCAGAATGGCCACCAGATCGCCGGGGGCAGCACCTACGTTGTTAATGGCTTTGACAATATCCTCAAGGGTTACGCCGGTTTCGAGCAGGAACATACGCGACTCGTCCTGTTTCACATCAATAGACGACTCCCCGACGACAACGGTTTGCCCTTCAGAAAAGGCTCCCGGCTGGCTGACCTCGGCACGCTCGGTAATGGAAACAGTCAGTGAACCATGGCTTACGGCGGCGGGCATAACACGCACGTTACCGCCAATAACAACTGTGCCGGAGCGGGAATTGACCACCACTCGGGCGGGAGCTTCGCCGGGCGTCACCTCCATATTCTCCAGCATCGAAATAAAGCTGACGTACTGGTTGCGCTCCTTCGGACCGAGCACCCGAACCGACGTAGCATCAATTGCCTCGGCCATCTGCGGCCCGTAGATTGAATTAATATGCTTGGCCAGACGATGCGCGGTCGTAAAGTCAGGTGTTTTCAGGTTCAGCCATATACTGCCATCGCTTGTCATGGCGCTGGGCGCTTCGCGCTCCACAGTCGCACCGTTAGGTATCCTGCCGGCACTGGGAATGTTAACTGACACTCTCGATCCGTCGGAGCCGGCAACACCCAAACCGCCTACTAGCAGGCTACCCTGGGCCATGGCATAAACCTGACCGTCGGCCCCCATCAATGGAGCCATTAGCAGGCTGCCACCGCGCAGACTGGCAGCATTGCCGATGGATGAAACAGTAACGTCAATCGATTGCCCCGGTTTCGCAAAGGGTGGCAAGGCCGCATGTACGGTTACCGCAGCCACATTTTTCAGCTGGGGATTGACGTTATCCGGTACCCTCACCCCAAACGTCGACAGCATGTTTTTAATGCTTTGAACGGTAAACGGCGCCTGACTGGTCTGATCGCCGGTTCCGTTCAAACCGACAACCAGGCCATAGCCCACCAGTTGATTGGTCCGCACGCCAGCGACGTTCACCAGATCTTTTACTCGCTCGGCGCTAACGACGCCGTTACCCAGCAGCAATATCAGTATTGTGGTGACGATTGTGCGCATAGCCATTCCTCAACAAGGTGTCTAGAAAGGTGAAAGTACGGATTGAAAGAGACGTCCGAGCCAGCCCATTCGATTCGCATCGGCAAGCGCGCCCTTGCCGCTGTAAGTAATTCGCGCGTCAGCAAGCTTGAACGACGGGATTGAATTGTCAGCACCAATATCTTCGGGCCGGATTACACCCGTTACCCGGATAAATTCTTCGCCCTGATTGATGGTCACCCACTTCTCGCCCCGCACCAGCAGGTTTCCGTTTGCCAGAACATCCGACACGGTTACCGTAATATTCCCGGTCAGGCGGTTACTCTGGCTGCTGCTACCGCTACCTGAAAATTCCTGTTCTGAATCAATCGAGGTTTCCAGTATCGGTATGCCGTCTTTAGTGACACCGCGACCAAACAAGGTAACGCCCGGCACACTGCTGCTTTGATCTTTTGCGGTAGAGGTACTGGATTGCTTTGTTGCGTCGGTTTGTTCCAGGAGACTCACGGTAATGGTATCCCCGACCTGGCGCGCGCGCCGATCAAGAAACAGGCTCATATTGCGTGAGCGGCTATAAATAGAGCCACCGCCAAACTCGGGAGCAACTTCTGCGTTGCGCATTATTTCGGCGTTGTCGGCCAGCGGCTCCTTGCCAGGCGTAGAACTGCAGGCGACGATCTGCGTGAGGGCCAACGCAGTAAACGCTATTTTCGCCAGCCTGAGTGCTGATAAATTTCGCGCGTTCAATAGCTTCATCGGTGCTTCACCCTTACATATTGTTGTTCAGGTACTGCATCATCTGGTCGCTGGATGAAATAGCCTTTGAATTCATTTCGTAGGCACGCTGGGTTTCAATCATATTCACCAGCTCTTCCACAACATTGACGTTGGAGGCTTCAAGCGAACCCTGCATCAGATTGCCAAGACCGGTCAGGCCGGGCGTGCCGGTTTGCGGCGAGCCGCTGGATGCAGATTCGATATACATATTTTCACCCCGAGGCTGAAGGCCTGCAGGATTAACAAAGTCGGCCAATTGAATAGTGCCAATTTGCACCGGCGCCGACTGCCCCGGAACCTGTGCACTCACAACACCGTCGGTACCAATTGATATGCTTTGCGCGCCACTTGGCACAGAGATGCCCGGCTGCAGAACGTGTCCGCTGGCGGTTACGATTTGCCCCTGGTCGTCGAGCTGGAATGCCCCATTGCGTGTGTATGCTGCAGTGCCATCGGGCATTGTGAGCTGAAAGAAGCCACGACCACTGATGGCCATATCCAGCGAATTTTCTGTCTGGGAAAGCGCGCCCTGGGAGAATATCTTTTCTGTGGAAACAACCCGCACGCCCGTACCCAAATGCAGGCCACTGGCGGAACGGGTCTGCTGCGACGTTTGCCCGCCTACCTGACGTACATTCTGGTAGAGCAAATCCTCAAAGGCAGCCCGGCCCTTTTTAAATCCTGAAGTATTGGCGTTAGCGAGATTGTGGCTAACAACCTGCATCCGCGTTTGCTGCGCATCCAGTCCTGTTTTGGCAACCCACAATGAAGGATTCATAGTCTTTCTCCTAAGCGATTTTACGCGTTATTCAAGTCGCATCATGCGGCTGCCGGCATCGGCAAGTTCGCCCGCCGTACTCATCATTTTGACTTCCATTTCAAAGGCGCGAGACAGGCTGATCATATTGACCATCGCGTCAACCGCATTGACGTTGGAAGACTCCAGGGCACCGGAGATCAGCGAGATCTCCGAAGATGCAATACCGGTGTTGCCGTCACGCTGGCGAATCAACCCATCGAGCCCCTTACTGATTTGATTCTCGTCGAGTTTGACCATGCGAATACGATCGATAACAACCTGGGTGTCAGGCCCTTGCCCGAGCGGAACAATCGAAACCGTTCCGTCGTTACCGATGCTAAGGCTCTGATGTTCAGGCAAGGCCAGCAAACCGCCATCACCCAGTATGTGCTGCCCTGCGCCGTTGATAAGCAAGCCGTCGGCAGACAGCCTCAGGTCACCCCGACGGGTATAGGCTTCGCCTCCATCAATGGTGCTGACGGCAAACCAGCCGTCACCGTTAATTGCGACGTCCATAGGATTGTCAGTGGTCTGGATGGCGCCCGCACTGATATCGACGCTGTCGTCACCCATTACGGCGTTGGTGCGGGTTGCTAATCCGGGTCCTTCTACCTGTTGGGAAAAGACGCTGTGAAAATCTGCGCGGAAACCGCTGGTGCTGGCGTTGGCGAGATTGTTCGCGTTGGTCGCCTGCGCCAGTTGCACGTGCTTGGCGCCGGTCATTCCCAAATACAGCATCTTATCCATGGCTAACTCTCAGTCGCCTAGCGAATATTCAAAATGGCTTGCGAGATCTGATCAGCCGCTGAGATCATTTTCGCGTTAGCCTGAAAGTTGCGCTGCGCCGTTACCATCTGCACCAGCTCCGCTGACAGGTCGACATTGGAGCTTTCAAGCGCGCTGGACTGTATCAAGCCAAAACTTGAGGTACCGGGCTCACCCAGACGTGGACCACCGGCGGTAAAGGTTTCCGCCCAGGTGTTGGCGCCTTGCTGCTGCAAACCCTGGGGATTGTTAAACAGCGTCAGCGCAATGCGGCCCAACTGTTCGCTGGCCTGATTGCTATAGCGCGCAGAAACAACGCCGGTGGGGTCAATATCAAGCCCGGTCAGAATGCCTGACTCAAAACCGTCCTGAGACAGATCGTTAACCACAAATTCGTTGCCAAACTGGGTAGAGTCGTTGAAATCAAAACTCAGGTTCAGGTCGGACGCGCCGTTCGCCGGGGTGTAGGGAGGATAGGTGATTACACCATTGGCCGGTGTTTGCAACAGGCCTGAGCCGTCGAAGACCAGCGTATTGGCACCGCCAACAGCGTCGCCGTCAACAAACAAGTGTTGAGCCCAGGTATTGGGGGCGGCATCTTTAACAAAGTACATGGTCGCGGTATGCGCAGCACCTTGTGAATCGTAAATACTCAGCGAGGTTGAGTGGTTAAAGCTGTTGAGGTCCGTGGGGCTGAACGGGGCAACGCCAGGCTGCGGCGCACCTGAGGGCATATTCAAACCAATTCCTGCGGTATCGGTCGCTTTAGGCGGGAAAGCTGAATTCTCGAGCTGAAGGTCTTGCAGGGTTCCCGTGGAAAACCCGCCGACACCGGTGGACGGGAATATCTGCAGACGATTCAGGTCGGAGTTAACCACAAAGCCGTTTTTGTCGAGGCTGAATGCGCCGGCACGGGAATAAACCAGCCCCTTGTCTGCGCTTGCCAGGGTAAAAAAGCCATCGCCATTAATGGCAAGATCAAGGCTGTTATTGGTGAGTGAAACATTACCTTGCGAAAACTGCTGGTTGACTTTGGACAGCTTGACGCCGGAACCCACCGAATTGGCCGAGGCGTCTGTCAGCGAACTGGCAAACACGTCGGAGAATTCAGAGCGCGATCGTTTGAACCCCGTGGTACCCACGTTCGCGATATTGTTGGCGGTAACATCCAGATGTTTGGATGCCGCATTTAATCCTGTCAGGGCGATATCAAAACTCATAGCACGACTCCTTGATTAGTCGGTAAAACGTGGTTACTACTGGCTTATGGATTTCACGTCCGAGAGCTTGAAACTGCCCAGACCTTCCAGTTCAACGTTAGCGTTGCCGCCGCCAGACGGCAGGCTCACGCTGGTAATTTTTGCCTGAACGAAATTGTTCAATGCAGACTGCCCTTCCCCGTCAAAATAACTGGCGCGCACCTGGTATTCACCGGGCGGCAAAAGCACACCGTTCGATGCTCGGCCGTCCCATTGATAAGGCACCGAACCAGCCGCTTGCGGACCGAGGGCAATGCGTCGTGCCGTTTCACCGTTAGGGCGAATGACCTCGATCTGTACGCTCGAGCTACTAACGGGAAGCTCGAGGCGCCCTGCCATGGGTGACTGGCCATCAAAGGCGAGGCTGTTGCTGGCGACAAGAGCCGAACGATCAACCAGCGTGGCCGCATTCAGCATTTGTGACGATGTAAGAGAGTCAGCCAGGCTGGACATGGATTGGTTGATTTCCCCTATGCCACTAACGGTGCTGAATTGCGCCATTTGGCCAAGAAACTCGGCATTGTCCAGTGGCTCGAAGGGATCCTGGTTTTTCATTTGCGCCAGCATCAATTCCATAAAATCATTCTGGTTTAAATCCTGGCTGCCGACTTTTGAATTTGCTGCATTCAAGGCCTGTACATCACTGATGGTTCGCAGTTCCATAGTCCGGTCTTCCCCTAGCGGCCGAGTTGCAGCGTGCGCAACATAAGCGTTTTGGATGTGCTGAAAATTTCAGCGTTGTTCTGGAATGAGCGCGATGCTGAAATCATATTGGCCATCTCTTCAACGCCGTTAACGTTAGAGAGATACACATAGCCTTCCTTGTCAGCCATGGGATTGCCCGGTTCGTAGCGTTTCTCGATAGCGGCATCGCTTTCGGCGATACCGCTGACCTCGACCCCGCCGACATCACTGGCATCTCGCAACAGGGTGGCAAATACAGGCTGTTTTGCCCGGTAAGCACCCGCTTCAGATGAGGCAACGGTATTGGCGTTCGCCATGTTGCTGGCAGTAGTATTGAGCCTTACCATCTGCGCATTCATCGCCGACCCGGCAATATCCAACACTTTAAACATAACTATCGACCTCCGGTCAGCGCGGTTTTAATGCCGCTAAATTTGCCGCCCAGAAAGGTCAGCGTGGCCTGGTAGCGAACGGCATTGTCAGCAAAGTTGGCCTGCTCCACGTGCAGTTCAACTGTGTTGCCGTCCTCACTGGGCTGATGAGGATTGCGGTATTTCAGCGCGGCGTCGCCCGTGGCAACCGTGGCTGTACCTGCGGCGATATGGCCGCTGCTGGTTTGTGTGGTAGAGAGCTGGCGGCTCGAGGCGCCCTGCGCCTGGGCGAGCGCCTGCCTGAAATCAATATCGCGGGCCTTGTATCCCGGCGTATCGGTATTCGCCATATTGGCGCCAAGAACTTCAGTGCGGCGGGCACGGGTATACAGCGCCTGCTCGTGAACACCTAATGCTGTCTGAAAGTCTATGGGCATCGTTTTTTCCGCACTCTTTCTGAATCGGGTTTCAAAAAGTCCTAAAGTTATTTCCCTTTCGGTCGATATCTCCTGAGCAATCGCCGTGCCATCTTTTATTTTTCATAAAATTCAACTGCTTGCATTTGGTGCGACGGAATTCCGGCACCACCGCTACTCGCCGGGTGGCAAGATCTTGCCGCGGCAGCGGCAACCTTCTGTGCTTTTAGCATGCTTCTTTTGACGTATGTCGGACTAACCTCCGAATGGATTGGGCCGCCCCTGTGGCACGCTTATTGCTTTTATCGGGGTAGAGACATTTTTTTGGCAGCCACGGCTGCGAACGGCTTAATAAGGAAGACTATGGCTCGCCCCTTAACTGCACAGCCTGCAACCCGAGGTTCACTTTGCAAAAGCGAACGCTCCGGTATGGGCAAGGTCCTGGCTCCGCTAACCGCCGGTATCGTCGTCACGCTGCTGGGCGCCACTCTGTTGAATGCCCAGCGCCTTGAGGCCGCTGAACTACAAAGCCAGAGCAGCATCCGGCTAACGGCACAGCGTTTTATTGAAACGCGACACCCCTGGCAGAATCTGGAATCGACCATTGAGGTTGCAAAGCTGGATTCGCGCAGCCGGTTACCGCGGTGCACTGGCCCACTCAAGGCTTTTCTCCCCAGCGGCAGCCGCGTTGCGCACCGTACCACCGTGGGTGTGCAGTGCCCCGATGCCAGTGGCTGGAAGGTGTATCTACCGGTTACGGTCAATGCGGTGGCTACGGCGCTGGTGGCTACGCGCCCTCTTCCGCCCAATACCGTGTTGAGCAGTACCGACGTTCAGCGGGTGAAACGCAATATAGCCTCGCTCGGGTACGGTTACATCAGCACCCTGGACGGAGGCAGCGGTTACCGAACCAAGCGCTCCATCGCTCAGGGCGCCATTATCACTCCGCCAATGATTGAAGCGGCGGTGATGATCCGTCGAGGTCAGGCCGTTACTCTGCTAAGCCACGCCGGCCCGGTTGCGGTATCGATGGCGGGCATTGCCGACAACGACGGATCTCTCGGCAGCCGGATAAAAGTACGAAACGCTACTTCAGGCCGGGTGATCGAGGGCATTGTACGGTCAGCCGAGACCGTGGAAATCATGCTGTGAGCAAGGTGAACGCGGCGTCAGCGCTAAAGTTTTTTCCGGGTTGGCCGATACAGTGTGTAAGGGTTGAGGCAGCCGGTAATCAGCAGACTAACTCAACGAATCAGTTTCAGAAGGTAGAGCGGTCATGGTAGACAAAATAGACGGCAATAACGGCATTCAGCCCCGCCGAAACGACACGTTCGCGGCCAAGGCCCCGGAATCCGGCGGCAATAGCCAGTCCCCGGTGTCGGACATTGCGGCCACCCATCCCTTCGACTCACGAGAGCTGGGCACCACTTCAACCTACGAGCAATTGCGGCAGCGTGTTCAGGACGGTGGTGATATAGACCAGCAGAAGGTCAACGACATAAAACAGGCACTACAACGCGGTGATTTTGCTATTGATGCTAATCGCGTCGCAACCGCAGTTGTCGAACTGGAACAGCTCCTCGTGGGCTAACAACGGGGATATACCATGCGTAAGCACACAGGAATGCATGCCATGCCAGAAACATCAGATATTGTCGGCCTCACCCGGGATATCATAGCCGCTGTTCGACAGTTCGAAGGGCTCTTGCACGAAGAGGCCGGCCTGCTTGAGCAATCCGGTAAAGACGGGCTGATTGAGATTGCTGAACGTAAAACCCGTTATGCCGATCATCTGGATCAGCTCGTCAGGCGGCGGGCCAAGCTGCTCGCGAGCCTTGGCGTGCAGAATGGTAGCGAAACCGAATTGCTACAAGTGCTGCGTAGTGGCGATCAGGCCAGGCAGGTGACAAGAGACTGGAATGAAGCCGTGCGGCGCCTGCACCAGTGCAAGCAGTTAAATGATATCGCCGGTGCAACCATTCAGGCGCAAACGCGGTATCTGCGACGTGGTCTGGAGATTATCAGCGGCAGCACGAGCGCCAGTAGCTATGGCCCTGGCGGTGATTTTATCGGTGAATCTTTCGCGAAAGAGCTTGGTACAGCCTGATTGGGTATTTTCTACTACTATGGGTAGAGCCTACGCTGTAATTCTGGCCGCTGTTTTTTTCCGCTGACGCGCCGGTGAACGGACTCTTGCCTATGTCGTATCTGCTCAAGTCAAACCTTGTACGCCTGCTCTGTTTGGCGCTTGCCTATTTTCTGCTCGCGCGCCTCGGTCTGTTACTCGCTATTCCGCCGGGTTATGCCACCGCAATCTGGCCAGCGTCAGGGTTGGCCATAGCCGCCCTGCTATTGTGGGGCTACCCGATGGCCATCGGTGTGTTCATTGGGTCACTGGCCGTGAATGCCTCTGTCAGCGCTATCCCGGCGCCCCTTAATCTGGCTAATCTGTATCTGCCCGCTGCCATTGCCAGCGGCTCGGCGTTACAGGCAGTGGTTGGCAAATATCTGGTTGAACGTTATTGCGCCGCGCCCTGGACCTTCCATCGCCTGTCTCAAACACTCTTGCTGATCGGTCTCGGCGGCCTGCTCGCTTCGCTGGTTTCAGCAAGCGTCGGCTCGCTTAGCCTGCTTACGTTCGGAATCATCGATCACGCAGCATTTGCCGATAGCTGGTTTACCTGGTGGCTGGGCGACTCGCTGGGAATTATCGTGTTCGCGCCACTGATTCTGATCGCGCAGGAAGATAATGCGCTGGTTAGTCGGCGCCGCAAACTAATTGTTGTGCTACCCATGGTGGTTGTTTTTTCAAGCATCGGCTATTTGTATAACGCGAACAAACAGGATATCCGCGATCGCCTGCAAAGCCAGCTTCAATCAGAAGCCGGCCTGGCTGGAGCGTTTCTGCAACAGCTCATTGCGCAGAAAACCAGCGTACTGCACGGCGCGGCCGGCCTGTTCCGCGCTTCCGACCATGTAAACCGTGAGGAATTTTTCCGCTTTTATGAATCGCTCAGTGCTGCGATGCCCGGCCTGAAAGCCCTGTCCTGGTCACCACGCGTTACCCGGAACGAGATACCCGGGCTACTCTCCAGCGCTGCACGTGAGGGGTATTCCGGTTATCAACTACGGCAAATGAGTACTGACGGTCTGACTCCTGTCGAACCTCGCCAACAATACCAGCCGATCTTTCATCTCGCTCCGCTGGAGACCCATGCCCGCGCGCTCGGTTTTGATCTGCTCTCGGAAACACGCCGGCACGATGCCATTAACAAGGCACTGGCTAGCACCGACATGGCCGCTGCCGGCCCGGTGGAACTGGTGCATTCCGATAAGGTGGAACGCGCCTATTTGCTGGTACTGCCTGTATCTCCTGAACAGAATCAGGATGTTGTCATCGCTGTGATCTCGCTCGAAAATATGATTGCGCCTTTTCAGCGGCTACGCATGGACAAAGCTGTAGAGTTCAGGTTGCGTGAAGAGTCCAGCGGTGAATTACTGTACCAGTCGGCTGAGCGAGAGACCTCTCTGGGGGAGTTTCAGCACTTTACGCGGCTGCCCTTCGTTGACCGCGAGTGGAACCTTGAAGTGTGGTTGCCCGACGCGGCGGTTGCCCGGGCCATGACTGATAGACTGTGGCCGATTATTGTCGGCGGCTTTTGCATTATTGCGTCGCTCACCTTGTTGATTATCAACTCCACTGGTGCACAGGCGTCTGCAGCAAGTGCCGTAAAACGAAAAACGGCCGAGCTTGAACAGGAGCGAAGCTTTCTGGAAACTCTGATCGACCACCTGCCTCTGATATTGTATGTAAAGGATGCAGAGACCCGGCGGTATATCCGGGCCAATCAGGCGGCCAGCAAGGTGCTCGGGGAAGCCCACACAGACTTGATCAATAGAACCCAGGACGAACTTTTTGCAGAAGGCATGGGCTACAGTAGCCGCGAGGCCGATGACACGGTTGTCTTTGAAAAACAAGTTCATCACGAAACTACCCGCTTCGAACACGACGGCAGTGTGTACTGGTTCTCCGGTCGAAAAATCCCGATCGAAGACCCCGCTACCGGAAAGGTAAAATACATTCTCGGACTCGCCGAGGATATTACTGCTCACCGCAACGCCGAACGCAGCCTGGAAGACTCACGACAGCGCATCAGTCGCATTCTGGAGAACGTTGGTGAAGGGATTTACGGCGTTGACGCGGATGGCTATCTCACGTTCGTCAACCATGCATCGACGGAGCTGCTTGGCTACACCGAGCAGGAAGTACTCGGTCAGCATGAACACTCCCTGTTCCACCATCACCACCGCAACGGACAAACCTTTTCGCCCGACGAATGTTCAATCAGGCAAACGCTACTGACGGGGAAAAGCTACCGGGTTGATGACGAGGTATTCTGGAAAAAAGACGGCGCTGCGGTAGCGGTCGAATACGTAAGCACTCCGATCATAGAAGATCAGCGGGTTATCGGTGCGGTAGTTGTTTTTAGCGACATATCCAAACGACAGGTGATGGAGCGCCTGCAACAGGAGCAAACCAGCCGCGTAGAGCAAATTAATCAGGAGCTGGAGGAGTTCAGCTATGTCGCCAGCCACGATATTCAGGAACCCCTGAGAACGCTGAATTGCTTTTGCGACTTTCTGGTCGAAGATCTGGGCGAGGATTTGCCGGAGCGCGCGGCCACCGATCTGGGGTATATAAAAGAAGCCTCGCAGCGCATGAGCGTGTTGATTAACGATATGCTGGAATACTCACGCGCGGGCCGCAACGATCTGGAGCTGGTCCCGGTAGAACTCGATGAATGTCTGCACCAGATTCAGGACGACCTCCAGCTGCTCATACGGGAAAGTGGCGCCACACTGACGGTTGAGCCTCTGCCGCGTGTCATAGGCGACGCGAACAGTCTGGTGCGTATTTTTCAGAACCTTATTCAGAACGGCATCAAATTCTGTAAGGACCGCCCGCCCGTTGTCACCGTTAAAGAAGTCGAAAACGATGGGCACGTTGCAACCATCGTCGTGTCAGACAACGGGATCGGCATAGAACCCCGGTTTATCAATCAGATATTTGGCGCATTCCGCCGTTTACACAATTCCGAAGACTACCCCGGCTCCGGTATCGGGCTGGCGGTTGTCAAAAAGCTGGTTGAACGGCATGAAGGAAAAATCAGGGTCGAGTCTGCCCCCGGTGAAGGCAGTCATTTCTATGTCAGCCTGCCGCTACGCCCAAGTTACGAGCAGCAATGAATATATTCTTTTATAAACAAAGGGATAGCTACGATTCTTAGGCCGTTATCTGTATTTCTGTTACACTGCTTCGGCACATTGTTCGGTAGTGATAACAAGACTCATCATGCACATGATGACCCTGCCGGCTATCAAGGCTACTATATCCACTGCATATTGATGTTAAAGACTGGCTAATGATGACCTCGAATTCTGTTTTCACCCCTAAAGCGCTGCTTACCACCCTGCTCCTGATCCTTTTCTCTGTCAGCAGCGGTGCTCAGGCTGCGGTTTCCGCGGCGTCTCCCCTGCAACCTACGAGCATTCAGAACCAAACTGCCAAAATGGTGGTCAAGCAGCTTGAGCAGGAACACTACGTCAATATGACGCTGGACGATGCCGTTTCCTCGCGGCTGCTGGATCGCTATATCAAGGCGCTGGACCCCGGCAAACTGTTTTTCCTGCAATCAGACATCGATGAATTTCAACGCCGCCGCAACCTGCTGGACGACGAACTTAAGCAGGGCGAGCTGGCCAGCGGCTTTGCAATCTACAATCGTTATCACAAACGCATGACCGAGCGCCTCAAGCGTATTATTGCCGGCTTGCCTGAAATGATGAAAAACTTCGACTTCGAGGCCGATGAAGAACTCGTTATTGATCGAGACGCCCTGCCCTGGCCCCAGAATGCCAAAACCGCCGATGAAATTTGGCGCAAGCAAATCAAGAACCGTGTGTTGTCGCTAAAACTGTCCGGCAAAAAAGTGGATGATATCCAGACATTGCTGCTTAAACGCTATACCAATCAGCTGACGCGCGTTACCCAATCAACCAGTGAAGACGTATTCCAGTACTACATGAACGCACTGGCTTCGCTGTACGACCCGCATACTGATTACTTCTCACCGCGCATTTCTGAAAATTTTCAGATCAATATGAGCCTCAAGCTCGAAGGTATTGGTGCGGTTTTACAGGCCGACGATGAATACACAAAAGTAGTACGACTGGTGCCCGCCGGCCCTGCGGACAAAAATGGTCAGCTGCAGCCCGCCGACCGCATCATTGCTGTTGCGGAAGGCAAATCCGGCGACTTCAAGGATGTTATCGGCTGGCGCCTGGACGATGTGGTCGACCTGATTCGCGGACCCAAAGGCACTATCGTAAAGCTGCAAGTCATCCCCGCCGTATCCCAGAGCGAGGAAGTACGCAAAACGATTACGATTGAGCGCAACGAAGTCAAACTCGAAGAGCAAAGCGCCCAGAAGAAAATGATCCAGGTGTACCGCGACAATAAAATCGTCAAGGTTGGTGTGATAAGCATTCCCGCGTTTTATCTGGATTTTGAGGCCTTGCGTCGTGGCGACCCGGACTTTCGCAGCTCTACCCGCGACACCCAGCGCTTGATGAATGAACTTCTGGCAGATGGCGCCGAAGGTATCGTGATTGATCTTCGCGACAATGGTGGCGGCTCGCTGGCAGAAGCCAACGCCCTGACGGGTTTATTTATCGAGAATGGCCCTACCGTTCAGATTCGTTTTGCCAATGCATGGGTAAAGCGCGAAGGCAAACGCCGCAGCAGCGACTATTATGAAGGACCATTGCTGGTACTGATCAATCGCATGAGTGCATCGGCTTCCGAGATATTCGCGGGTGCCATTCAGGACTACAAGCGAGGGCTGGTCATCGGCAACCAGTCTTTCGGCAAGGGTACCGTGCAATCAATCAATCCCCTGCAACACGGCCAGCTTAAAATAACCGAGTCCAAGTTTTACCGCGTTTCAGGTGAAAGCACTCAACACAACGGTGTCATACCGGATATCGAGTTTCCGGCTATTTACGACAAGTCGCTGGTCGGAGAAAGCACTCTGGATAACGCCCTGGCCTGGGATACTATTGCGCCGGTTTACCACGATACCTACTACGATCTGGCCTCGGAAATTCCGGCCCTGCGCGCGGAGCACAGAAAGCGCATACAGAAAGATCCGGATTTTCAGTTTCTGACCGAACAGCTGGTGCAGATGGATGAGTTCCGCAATATCAAAACCCTGTCGCTGAATGAAGCTGTGCGCCAAAAACAACGTGACGAACGTAAAAAGTTGCAGCTCGTTATTGAGAACAAGCGTCGCGTTGCCAAGGGTCAGGACCCGATCGACAAGCTCGACGATGACGAGATCGCAGATTCCGAAGCCGACGAGCCTGCCAGTGACGAGAAAGAAGCCGATAAGGACAGGCCAGACCCTCTACTGGTAGAGGCCAGCCACATTCTGGTTGATACCATGCCCATCTTTCAGAAACCGCAACTGGCAAAAGCCGAGAAAAAATGAGCCTGATGATCAGGGCTGTCCGGGCAGGTAAGAACCTGCCCGCAGGCGAACCCTCTCCCGGCTAATTGCGGGTTGCTGTTCTCATCGTCACAAACTCTTCTGCTACCGACGGGTGGATGCCAATCGTGGCGTCAAAATCCGCTTTGCTTGCTCCCATCTTCACGGCAATGGCAATTCCCTGCATTACCTCGGCAGCATCATCGCCGATGATATGCGCGCCGACCACGCGGTCAGTTGCGGCATCAACAAGCAGTTTCAAAAAAACCTTCCCGCCGTGATCACCCAGGGTATGCTTGAGGTGCCGGAAGCGGGACGTGAAAACAGAAATCTGCCCATAGCGTTCACGAGCCTGCTCTTCAGATAAGCCCACTGTGGCGACATTGGGGTGGCTGAAAATAGCTGTGGGAATATGTTCATAGTTCAGGCGGCGCTGCTCACCGTTAAACAAGTTGGCCGCCAGCGTCATGCCTTCAGCGAGCGCCACCGGTGTCAATTCAATACCGCCGGTCACATCACCCAGCGCGTAGATTCCCGGAGTTGAGGTCTGGTAGTTGTCGTCGACAGCTATATAGCCCTTATCGTCGAGGGCAATATCCACCGTGTCCATCCCCAAGCCTTCCAGCAGCGGGTTTCGGCCGGTGGCATAAAGTACAAGCCCTGTTTCCAGTACTTCGCCATTTGTCAGCTGCAGCCGATAGGTGTCTCCCTGTTTGTCGATACGATCAACATTGATCTCAAAACGCAGGTCAACGCCACTGGTCCGCATTTCCTCTGCCAGTATTTCCCTCACTTCGTTGTCAAAGCCGCGCAAAAACAAAGGTCCGCGATACAGTTGGGTGGTACCTACGCCCAGACCATTGAGAATGCTGGCAAACTCACAGGCAATATAACCACCGCCAACAACCACTGCCGTGGCAGGCAATGTGTCGAGATAAAAAATCTCGTTCGACGAAATAACATGCTCACTGCCGGGAAACTCGGGGATTGAGGGCCAGCCGCCCACGGCCAGCAGAATATTCTTGCAGCGGTACTCGCGCCCATTGATCGCGACGGTATTATTGCCGGTCAACTCGGCATGGCCGTTAAACAGTTCGACACCGGCATTTTCCAATAGGGATCCGTAAATGCCGTTCAGCCGTTCAATTTCACGGGTCTTGTTGTCGCGCAAGGTTGGCCAGTCAAACGCGGTTGACGCAGTTGTCCAGCCAAATGATGCGGCGTTGTTCAGGTCTGCACTCACATGGGCGGCATAACTGAAGAGTTTTTTCGGCACACAACCCACATTCACACAAGTGCCACCGAGGTATCGCTCTTCGGCAATCGCGACTTTCGCGCCATATCCTGCAGACATGCGCGCCGCTCGCACCCCGCCGGAACCGGCGCCAATGACAAATAGATCGTAATCGTATTGTTCGTTCATCAGGATTCCTTAAAGCGTTTGCGGGCTTAAATTTTCAAACCAGGCAAGCTGCTCACGCAATTTCACCACTTCGCCAACGATTATCAGCGTGGGGGCAGCAACAGATTCGCGCTCGATTATGCCGGGCATTGACTCCAGAGTGCCGACTAACACCCGGTGGTTGGGCGTTGTGCCTTGCTGAATCAAAGCTATCGGGGTGTCGGCCGATCGGCCGTGAGCGATCATTTCCCGGCAAATAACCGGCAGCCCCAGCAAACCCATGTAGAACACGATGGTTTGCTGGGTGTGAACCAGCTCAGCCCAGGGTAAATTCATGCTGCCGTCTTTCAGGTGGCCGGTCACGAAACGCACCGATTGAGCGTAGTCCCTATGGGTTAGCGGTATACCGGAATAGCTGGCGCAACCGGCTGCCGCGGTGATGCCGGGCACCACTTGAAAGGGAATTTTTTCATCGGCCAGCCCCGCTATCTCCTCGCCACCGCGACCGAAAATAAAGGGGTCTCCGCCTTTCAGGCGCAGCACACGCTTGCCTTGCCTGGCGAGCGTTATCAACAATTGATTGATGTCGTCTTGCGGCATACTGTGCCGGGATCGCGCTTTACCAACGTAGATCTTCTCGGCATCCTTTCGGCACAGATCAACAATTTCGTTGGCAACCAGACGGTCATACAGCACTACATCCGCCTTCTGCATGAGTCGCAGTGCCTTAAAGGTCAGCAGATCCGGGTCACCGGGGCCGGCACCCACCAAATAAACTTCTCCGCGCGGGTCGGGCTTGGCCGTACCAATTTCGTCTTCGAGCATCGCCGCAGCGGCATCGCGCCTGCCGGCAAATACCAGCTCGGCAATCGGTCCTTGCAATACCTGTTCCCAAAAATCCCTGCGCCGATCAAAGTCCGGAATGCGCGCCCTCACCTTGTCACGAAACTGCCCCAGCAAATCAGCAAGCCTTCCGTAACCGGCCGGGATAGTGGATTCGAGTTTTGCGCGCAAAAGACGGGCTAAAACCGGGCTGCGGCCACCGCTGCTCACAGCAACAATAAGCGGCGACCGGTCGATAATGGAGGGCAGTATCACACTGCACAATTCGGGCTGGTCGACCACATTCACCAGAATGTTTCGCGCCTGGGCACTCGCCGATACACGCTGGTTAAGCTGTTCGTTGTCGGTGGCCGCAATAACCAGCATAACGCCATCGAGATCGGTGTCGGTATATTCCCGCTCGGCAATCTCGCCGCCGGTCTCACCGCAAAGCGCTTTTAATTCTTCGCTGATCGCAGGTGCTACTACGCGTAAGGTGGCACCGGCTCTTGCCAGAGCTCCTGCCTTGCGCAAGGCAACCGTGCCGCCGCCAACGAGAAGGCAGGTCTTTGAATTGATGCGCGTAAATAGCGGCAGATAATCCATAGGCTATGCTGCTTTAATCGTCTCGCGTTGCTGCATATAGGGCCGCAGCACATCCGGCACTACCACGCTGCCATCGGCCTGCTGGTAGTTTTCAAGAATGGCAACCAGGGTGCGGCCAACCGCCAACGCAGAACCATTGAGCGTGTGCAGATATTCGGGTTTGCCCGTTTCCGGATTGCGCCAGCGCGCCAGCATGCGGCGCGCCTGAAAGTCACCAACGTTACTGCAGGAGGAAATTTCCCGGTATTGATTTTGGGCCGGCAACCAGACTTCGAGATCATAGGTTTTTCGGGCAGAAAAACCGATATCGCCACCGCACAGCAGTACCTTGCGATACGGTAATTTGAGTTGCTGCAAGATCACTTCTGCATGGCCGGTCAGGTCTTCCAGTGCCTGATCAGATTGGTCGGGGCGCACCATACGCACCAACTCTACCTTCTCGAACTGATGCTGCCGGATCATGCCGCGGGTATCGCGCCCGTAAGACCCGGCCTCACTGCGAAAACAGGGGCTGTGGCAAACGAAGGCCAACCCCTTTTCCATGTCAGCGGCTTCAACGATGGTGTCGCGCACCAGATTGGTCACGGGCACTTCGGCGGTGGGGATCAGGTAGTACTGTTGCTCGCCCTGCAGCTTGAACAGGTCTTCCTCAAATTTTGGCAGTTGCCCGGTACCACGCAGGGATTCCGCATTCACCATAAACGGCACATACACTTCGTTGTAGCCGTGGCTCTGGGTGTGGGTATTGAGCATGAACTGAACCAGTGCCCGGTGCAGCAAGGCAACATCACGATGCATAACGCTGAAACGGCTGCCGGTAACCTTGCTGGCATTTTCAAAGTCCAGGCCGCCGAGGGCTTCCCCCAGATCAACGTGATCTTTCACCTCAAAATCAAAGCTGGCCGGTTCTCCCCAGCGCATGATTTCCTGATTTTCGGCTTCGTCCCTGCCTTCGGGAACAGATTCGTCGGGCACATTGGGTACGCCCAGCATGAGATTGTCAAGGTCGTCTTGCGCCTGCTTCGCCTCGGCGGTCAGGGTTGCCAGCTGCGTTTCAATTTTGGCGAGCGTTTCATTAACCTGAGCCTTGGCCTCATCAATGGGCACGCCGGTTTTTACCAGTTCGCCAATTTTTTTGGATGCCTGCTTACGTTCAGCCAGTAGATTCTGACTGTCGATATCCGCCTGCTTGCGCGCCTGATCAAGGGCGGTAAAAGCTGCGACGTCAAAATGGTAGTGCCGTTTTTTCAACTGGTCGGCTATGCGCTGGGGGTCCTGGCGCACGAGTTTAAGATCGAGCATGTAAAGGTGTTCTCCGCTTATCTCATCAGCAACATGCCGAGCCCGCAGCCCAGCACGCAACTTACTAACGTAATCAATACATAGGAAAGCGCCAGCAGCCAGCGACCGCCTTCAATAATGGCAACTGTTTCCAACGCAAAGGTGGAAAAGGTGGTAAATGCGCCCAGAAAGCCGACGATCAGCAGATAACGACTATCTGCGTGCAGTGTCGACTTCTCGGTGATCACTACATAGATCATGCCGATGGCGAACGACCCAAGCGAATTGACTGTAAAGGTTGCCCAGGGCCAATCGTGATTAAAATACTGATAACTGAAACGACCAATCGCAAATCGACACACCGAGCCCAGAGCGCCACCCAGTGCCACCAGCAGGTATTGTAACATCAGGGGTACCGCTTCCAGTCACTGGCCGCGTCAAGTTGTCGCAAATGCGCCAGCTTCTCGCTGATTTTCTTTTCCAGCCCGCGCGGCACCGGTTGATAGTAGCGGGTATTTTTCAAGTTCTCGGGAAAGTAGTTCTCGCCGGCGGCATAGCACTCCGGAAAATCGTGTGCGTAGCGATACTCTTCGCCAAAACCCTGCTCTTTCATCAATTTGGTGGGCGCATTGCGCAAATGCAGCGGGACTTCATTGCTCGACTGCTGGCGTATATCGGCCATAACAGCCTTGAAAGCCGTGTAAACCGCGTTGCTTTTCGGCGCGCAGGCCAGATACACCACCGCTTGTGCCAGCGCCAATTCGCCTTCGGGGCTGCCCAGCCTTTCCTGCACATCCCAGGCGTTGAGCGCGACCTGCAATGCTCTGGGGTCGGCATTGCCGATATCCTCGCTGGCCATCCGCACGAGGCGCCGCCCCAGATACAGTGGATCGCAGCCACCGTCGAGCATGCGCGCAAACCAGTACAGCGCAGCGTCGGGTGAGCTGCCCCGCACCGCTTTGTGCAGGGCAGAAATCTGGTCGTAAAAATCGTCGCCCTGCTTGTCGAACCGTCTCGGCTGGCCGCTCAGAATTTCGGCAACGATAGCCGCCGTTAACTCATTCGGGTGGCCTGCGGAGTAAGCCATATCCAGCGCCAGCTCCAGAAAATTAAGCGCGCGACGGCCATCGCCATCGGCTTGTTGTGCGAGCAGTTGCAGTTGCTCGTCGGCGCACTCAAAGCCAAGCTCTTCTTTGCAGCGATTCAAAATGCGGCCAATGGCCTCATCACTCAGGGATTTGAGCCGATACACGCGAGCACGCGACAACAGCGCGTTATTCAATTCAAAACTGGGGTTTTCGGTAGTCGCACCCACAAAAATCACAGTGCCGTCTTCAACAAAGGGCAGAAAGGCATCCTGCTGGGCTTTATTGAAACGGTGCACTTCGTCGACAAACAAAACGGTTTGCCGCTTGTATTGCTGCTGCAGACGCGCCTCTTCTATTGCCGCACGAATATCCTTAACGCCGGCAAGTACGGCCGACAGGGTAATAAAATGGGCGTCACATAGCTGGGCGATCAGTTTAGCCAGTGTGGTTTTGCCAACGCCGGGAGGCCCCCAGAAAATCATGGAGTGCAATTGCCCGGAGTCCAGCGCTTCGCGCAGCGGCTTGTTGGTGCCGAGTAAATGTTCCTGCCCGAGAAAGCCCGTCAGATCATTGGGCCGCATGCGTGCCGCAAGCGGTTGTCCAGTGTTCTCGCTCACTGCTCGCTTCCTGCCCCGGCGCTATCAAATTCGAACAGCTTATCGGCGAGTTTTTTGCGATTGAGCCGGGTTTCGGTCAGCGCAATGGTCGTCTCCTGCCCGAGCTTGTCGGTTAACTGCATTTCGCTAAGGAGCTTCCCCGTGAATGCCAGCACAAGGCGGGTAAATTCTGCGTCTTTTGACCTCGGCTTCAAGTCGAACTGTTGCTCGCCCTCAACCGTTTTGGCCTCAATCAGGTACTGACCATCCAGTTCAGCAGCGCTCGCTGCGAGAATCAGCATGGGCGTTTGCGCAACGGAGCGGAAGGATTCCGTACTCAGTTGTTCAAAGTCCGGATCATACCGCCACAGGGTCTCGCCATTGGTTAGTACCAGATAGCGGTAAGGCTCGATGATTTCCCAGCGTAACTGGTTGGGGCGCTGAAATGCCATGCTGCCACGAGACTCTTCCAGCAATTCTCCCTCATCGCTGACAACGCGCTGGCTGAACTTGGCTTGCATGCTTTGAGTGTCTGCAAGCAGCGTCGCAAGAGCCGCAGCCGTTTTCGGGCTGGCGCCAACACCTTCTGCCTTGTCGCTATCGGCGGCGTAAACAGAATAGGCACAGAGAGTCAGGCTCAATAATACAATGCGTAGCAACATCTTTAATCCACAGGTGGGGGGGCTATAACTTCCCGGGCGCCGTTGTGCCCCATCTCGGTCACAACACCCGCTGCCTCCATACTCTCTATCAGGCGCGCCGCACGGTTGTAGCCAATGCGGAGCTTTCGTTGAACCGAGGATATAGAGGCCCGACGGCTTTCGGTGACAAAGCGCACTGCTTCGTCGTAGAGCGCGTCACCTTCGCCGTCTTCATCACCATTGCCGCTCGGTGCGCCGGTAATCGCATCAATCTGGCTGCCCTCTTCCAGCAAGCCATCGATATAATCAGGCTCACCACGACGCTGCCAGTCGGCTACGACCCTATGTACCTCGTCATCCGACACAAAGGCACCGTGTATCCGTACCGGCAAGCCGCTGCCAGGCGGCAAATACAGCATATCGCCGTGGCCCAGTAACTGTTCTGCTCCGCCTTGGTCAAGGATCGTTCGTGAATCAATCTTCGACGACACCTGAAAGGCAATGCGCGTAGGCACATTGGCTTTGATCAAGCCGGTAATGACATCAACGGACGGCCGCTGTGTGGCGAGAATCAGATGTATACCGGCGGCCCGCGCCTTTTGCGCAATTCGCGCGATAAGTTCTTCCACTTTTTTACCGACAATCATCATCATGTCGGCAAATTCGTCAATCACCACGACGATGGCTGGCAACGGAATCAACTCGGGCGCTTCCGGCTCATCTACACCGGCTTCAAAGTCTTCCCCGGGTATCCACAGCGGATCCTTGATCGGATTACCACTGCTTGCGGCGTCCTGGATCTTTCGATTAAAGCCTGCGAGGTTTCTCACCCCCATTGCTGCCATCAACTTGTAGCGTCGCTCCATTTCCCCGACGCACCAACGCAGTCCGTTGGCGGCATCTTTCATGTCGGTAATGACCGGCGACAACAGATGCGGGATTCCGTCATAAACTGACAGCTCCAACATCTTGGGATCAACCAGCATTAAACGCACTTTGTCAGGACCGGCCTTGTAAAGCAGGCTGACGAGCATGGCGTTCACACCCACCGACTTACCTGAACCGGTGGTGCCAGCCACCAACAAATGCGGCATTTTGGCAAGGTCAGCTACCACTGGCTCGCCCGAAATGTCGTGACCAAGCGCAAGCGTTAGCGCCGATTTGCTGTCCTCGTAGGTTTTTGAGGACAGCACTTCACGGAAGTTCACTACCTCGCGATCTTCATTGGGTATTTCTATACCCACATAGGGTTTACCGGGAATCACTTCCACAACACGAACACTGATTACGGCCAGCGAGCGCGCCAGATCTTTGGCAAGATTGCTGATTTTGCTGACCTTGACGCCAGCATCAGGTTCGATTTCAAAACGTGTGATTACCGGGCCCGGATATACCGCGACCACTTTGGCAATCACGTTAAAGTCCTGCAGTTTGAGTTCCAGCAGGCGCGACATCGCTTCCAGAGTTTCCGGCGAAAAGCCCTTTTTGTTGTGATGATCGGCTTCGTCCAGCAACTGCAACGGCGGCAAATCACCGGTCACGGGAGCATCAAACAAGGATTTTTGCCGCTCTTTTTCCACGCGCTGGCTGGTTTGCTTTGGTTTTGGAGCAGGCGGCGAAATTTTTGGCGGAATCCGGTCTTTCTGCTTGGCAATTTGTTTGACGACCGCTTCGCGGCGCTGGTTTTGAACAACCTTCAAATTACGGCGTTCCCGATACCAGCGCCCTACGCGCTCGGCGCGCTCTCTTGCGGTATCAACAAGGCTCAGGGTAAGTGCGCCCAGCTTGTCCATCAACGCAATCCAGGACAAATCGGTAAAAATGGTCAGACCGAACAGCAGGATGGCGACCAACACCAGACGGGCACCGAACACGCTGAAAGCATCGACGGATGCCACGCCAATGGCATCGCCAAGAACACCGCCTGCGCCAAAGGGAATCTGGGCATCATTGGCGCTGATACCTGCCAGTGCCGTGCTGGCCATCATAACCAGGATAAAACCGACAAAGCGAAGGCTCAGTACGATGGGGTCAATAAGTTGGGTGCTGGCGCGATCGCGGAAGATGCGGACTGCCTGAAAACCCAGCATGGCCGGGAACAAATAGGCCATATAGCCGAACAGGGCATAGAACACGTCGGCGAACCACGCACCCACCGGCCCCACCGCATTATTCACCGAACCCCCATTACCTGTGCGCGACCAACCCGGGTCGTCGACACTGTAGGTGCTCAAGGCGACCAGCAGAAAAATAAATATCGCTGAAAATGCGATCAGCGCGCCTTCACGAAAACGTAAGGACAACTGTTCGCGGGCTTCACTGTCTCGGCGTTTCGCTGCTTTTCCCAAGCGTCCCTCAACTTACTGATTTATGTTCATATATTGTGCCCATCTTAACATCCATGAGCACGCTTTGCGCCACCGGAATAGCTTTTGCTGGCAGCGCCCTTTTGCCCTATTATGAGCGCCCTCTATGACGTCTTTTATTCACTGAAATTCGGGATTACCGCACCATGTCTGATGTACAACACCACCGCCTTATCATTTTGGGCTCCGGCCCGGCCGGCTACACTGCGGCTGTTTACGCGGCCAGAGCCAACCTCTCTCCGGTAGTTATTACCGGTCTGGAGCAAGGCGGCCAATTGACCACCACAACCGATGTCGACAACTGGCCCGGCGATGACAAGGGTGTACAGGGGCCGGAACTGATGATGCGCATGCAGGCACACGCCGAACGCTTTGACACCGAGGTCATCTTTGACCACATCGAGTCGGTCGACCTGTCCAAACGGCCGTTCAGCCTGACAGGAAACAAGCAATACAGCTGTGATGCACTCGTCATCGCCACCGGCGCCTCAGCCCAGTATCTGGGCTTGCCGTCCGAGGAAGCCTTTATGGGCAAGGGCGTAAGCGCCTGTGCCACCTGCGACGGTTTTTTCTATCGCGGCAAGAAAGTCGCCGTTATCGGCGGCGGTAATACGGCCGTTGAAGAAGCCCTGTACCTCTCCAACATCGCTTCGGAAGTGACACTGGTACACCGCCGTGATTCATTACGGGCGGAAAAGATTCTGCAAGACAAACTGTTCGACCGTGAAAAGAACGGCAATATCACCATCGAGTGGAATAACACGCTGGACGAAGTGCTGGGCGACGATAGCGGCGTTACCGGTATGCGGATCAAAAGCACCCAGGACGGCAGCACTCGAGATATCGAGCTTGCCGGGGTCTTTATCGCGATTGGCCACAAACCCAATACCGATATTTTTGCCGGGCAGCTGGATATGAAAGACGGCTACCTGAAAATCAATTCAGGTACGGAAGGCAAAGCCACTGCAACCAGCATTGAGGGTGTATTTGCCGCCGGTGATGTGGCCGACCACGTATACCGCCAGGCGGTAACATCAGCCGGCTTTGGATGCATGGCCGCGCTGGATGCCGAAAAATTTCTGGACAACGAATAGTCACCGGCACTGAATCGTGAGCGCCGTTTACTGGCTGGATCCGGACTCCCCCGAATTCCCGCCTTTACAGGCGGCGCTGACTGAACCCAACGGCCTGCTGGCCGTTGGCGGTGACCTCGGTCCCGAGCGACTCCTGGCAGCGTATCGCCGTGGCATTTTCCCCTGGTACGAAGATCCTCAACCTATTCTGTGGTGGTCACCCGACCCGCGCGCGGTGCTTTTTCCGGCCAACGTTCATATATCCCGATCATTGCGAAAAATGCGCCGGCGCGGGGAGTTGTCGGTTACCTTCGACAAAGCCTTTCGCCGCGTGATTCGCGGTTGTGCAACCCTTGATCTGTCGCGTTCGGGCACCTGGATAACGAGCGATATGCTTAACGCCTATATTCGTATGCACGAACTGGGATGGGCGCACTCGGTGGAAGTCTGGCGGGATCAGGAGTTGGTAGGTGGACTCTATGGCATGTGTATTGGCCGGGTGTTTTTCGGCGAATCCATGTTCAGCCGGGTGAGCAATGCATCCAAGGTCGGGCTCGCCACCTTGTGCGAGTGGCTGGATTCGCAAGGCGTGGAATTGATCGACTGCCAGGTGGGCAACCCTCATCTCTATTCGATGGGAGCGGAAGATATTACACGCCGGGAATTTTCCCGCCTTCTTGATGCACTCGTCAATTCCGACCCTGCAATCAGGGGCAGATGGGCGTTAGAATGAGGGCACACTGTACTTAAAGGCATTGCCGTGGCGAGCCTCGAAGAACTTAAATTATTTCGCACCAGCCCGCACCCTTGCAGCTATCTGGACGAGCAGGCAACCACTGTTTTCATTGACCCGGATGCTGCGGTCGACAAGGCGCTGTATTCACAATTGTCGCGACACGGCTTTCGCCGCAGCGGTCAGCATTTGTACAGACCGCACTGCGAAAGTTGCCAGCAGTGCATTCTTTCCCGCATTCCGGTTACCGATTTCTCGTTTAATCGCAGCCAGAAGCGTTGCCTGAAGCGCAACAGTGACATCCGGGTTGAAGTCTTCGAGCAGTCTGACATGGCTCTGGATTACCCGCTTTATGCCCGCTACATAAGTACGCGTCATCGCGATGGCGATATGTACCCGCCGAGTGAGGAACAGTATCGCAGCTTCCTCAGTGCCGAATGGGGTGTAACCCGATTTGCCCGCTTTTACCGTGAGGAGCAATTAATTGCGGTGTCGGTGTTCGACCTTCTCGACGATGGCCTGTCGGCGGTGTATACCTTTTTTGACCCGCTCGAACACAAACGCGGGCTGGGCAACTTCGCCATACTGTGGCAAATCGAACAGGCTCGCGCGCTTGGGCTAAATTACCTGTATCTGGGCTACTGGATAAAGGGTTGCCAGAAAATGAGCTACAAAATCCATTTTCGCCCCCTGCAGTTGTATATTGATCGCCGGTGGCTAACGCTGCGCTAGTGCATCTGACCTCAGGCCGTGCCAACGAAAGCCGTTAAGCCTTTGCTCAGCCCGGGAACCATCATCCACTTTGCGCCCCGGCCCGTTTTAGGGCAAAATGCGCGCAGCAAAAATCGCGCACCCTGCCGGATAACCAGCCGACAAGCCCGCGCAAGTCAAACAGCAGAATATTTGAGGTAACGCCGCATGGCGAAAGAAGACCAATTTGAAATGGAAGGCGAGGTGATTGATACCCTTCCCAACACAACTTTCCGGGTGAAACTGGAAAACGGGCACGTTGTCACCGCCCACATCTCCGGCAAAATGCGCAAGCACTACATCCGCATACTGACCGGCGACAAGGTCAAGGTAGAACTAACTCCTTACGATTTGACCAAAGGCCGCATCACCTACCGCGCCCGTTAAGGGCTGAAGTAAAAGGCGCCCGTTAGTGAACGGGCGCTTCCAGTTCGGCAGACTGCTGGACGCTAAGTGTCAACTTGCCGTCCGTAACCGACACCCTGACAACACCGCCCTTCTCTGCCAGATCGCCAAACAACACCATCTCCGCCAGCGGCTTTTTAATGTGCTCCTGGATGATTCGCGTCATCGGGCGGGCACCCATCTGCTTGTCGTAGCCATGTTCAACCAGCCATTGGCGGGCATCGTCGTCAACGTTGATCGTTACCTGCTTGTCGTCCAGTTGCGACTGCAGCTCAAACAGGAATTTGTCGACAACCGTTAGTACCACGTCAGTTTCAAGCGGGTTGAACAACACGGTGCTGTCCAGCCGGTTGCGGAACTCCGGTGTAAACAGGCGGTTGATCGCCTCCAGCGAGTCAGTACTGTTGTCCTGCTCGGTGAAGCCCATCGAACGCTTGCTCATGCTCTCTGCACCCGCATTGGTTGTCATGACCAGAATCACATTGCGGAAATCGGCTTTACGTCCGTTGTTATCGGTCAGAGAGCCGTGGTCCATTACCTGCAGCAGCAAATTGAACAAATCCGGATGGGCTTTTTCGATTTCATCAAGCAGCACAACGCAATGCGGGGCCTTGCTTACGGCATCGGTTAGCAACCCGCCCTGGTCAAAACCGACATAGCCGGGGGGCGCACCGATCAGGCGTGACACCGTATGGCGCTCCATATATTCGGACATATCGAAGCGCACCAGCTCCAGCCCCAGCAATTTTGCCAGCTGTCGGCAAACTTCGGTCTTGCCAACACCGGTCGGGCCGGCGAGCAGAAAGGAGCCTATCGGCTTTTGCGGCTCTTTCAGGCCTGCGCGCGCCAGCTTGATGGCCGCCGCCAGGGTAGAAATTGCCGGATCCTGACCAAACACCACCATTTTCAGGTTTTCTTCGAGCTTGGCGAGAATGGTCTTGTCATCCGACGACACGGATTTAGGGGGTATGCGCGCTATCTTCGCGATAACGGCCTCTATATCCGGCACATCAAGCAGGGTTTTGCGCGCATCGCCCTTTTGCAGGCGCTGAAAGGCGCCCGCCTCATCTATTACGTCTATCGCCTTGTCTGGCAGAAAACGGTCATTGATATAGCGATCCGACAACTCGGCAGCCGCTTTCAGTGCAGCGTCGGTGTACTCCAGCTCGTGAAACTTCTCAAAACGCGATTTCAGACCTTTGAGAATACCGTGAGCCTCGTCAACACTGGGCTCCAGCACATCAATTTTCTGGAAGCGGCGACTCAGGGCACGGTCTTTCTCGAAAATACCGCGATATTCTTGAAAAGTAGTGGAGCCAATGCAGCGCATCTGGCCGGAAGCCAGCAAGGGCTTAAGCAAGTTTGACGCATCCATAACGCCGCCGGAGGCGGCACCCGCCCCGATAATGGTATGGATTTCGTCGATAAACAAAATGGCGCCTTCCCGCTTTTTCAGGTCCGCCAGAAGTCCCTTGAAGCGCTTCTCGAAATCCCCGCGATATTTGGTGCCCGCCAGCAGCGCGCCGAGGTCCAGCGAGTACACCACGCTGTCTTTCAAAATTTCAGGCACTTCGCCTTCGACAATCAACTTGGCGAGGCCTTCGGCAATGGCAGTTTTACCGACACCCGACTCGCCCACAAGCAAAGGATTATTTTTGCGGCGACGTGACAGAATCTGCGCAACGCGCGTTACCTCGTCAAGCCGGCCAACCAGGGGGTCAATGCGCCCTTCTTCGGCTTCGGTGTTGAGGTTGACCGCAAACTGATCGAGCGGGCGATCAGAACTCGCTTCGCCGCCCTCTTCATCCGCTTTGATACCGGCATCTGAAGCAGCATCGTCTTCGGCGATACGTGAAATGCCGTGTGTGATGTAATTAACGACATCCAGCCTGGCGATATTTTGCTGCTTGAGGAAGTAAACCGCCTGACTTTCCTGCTCACTGAAAATGGCGACCAGCACATTGGCTCCCGTCACCTCCTGCTTGCCGGACGACTGAACGTGAAACACCGCACGCTGGAGCACACGCTGAAAGCCCAGGGTTGGCTGGGTTTCCCGCTCCATATCGTTTTCGGGAATAAGTGGTGTCGTCGCTTCGACAAACTCCACCAGGTCAAAGCGCAGTTGACGCATATCCGCGCCACAGGCCACCAACACCTTATTGGCAGCCTCATTGTCCAGCAGCGCCAATAGCAGATGCTCGACCGTCATAAACTCGTGGCTTTTGGTTCTGGCCTCTTTAAAGGCCTGCCCCAGGGTGGCTTCCAGATCTCTGCTCAGCATGGCGGTGTGCTACCTCTCAATCACTGCTCTCTTCAATTTCGGCAAGAAGCGGGTGTTCATGCTTCCTAGCATATTGATTCACTTGCGCGGCTTTAGTTTCCGCTATATCACGAGTATAGATGCCACAAACGCCTTTGCCCTGTGTGTGCACCGTCAACATAATATGGGTCGC
Organism: Spongiibacteraceae bacterium UBA5047; assembly: GCA_002415025.1. Lineage (GTDB taxonomy): Bacteria > Pseudomonadota > Gammaproteobacteria > Pseudomonadales > Spongiibacteraceae > Litorivivens. The sequence continues at coordinate 51,475 of DIBR01000051.1, read as the reverse complement.
GGTTTGTCGATCCTTGTTGAAAAACACCTCCAATACTTCAACAACAAATTCCATGGGGGTGTAGTCATCATTCATCAAGACCACACGGTATAACGAAGGCGCCTTTTGTTCCGGTTCAACTTCCTGAACCGAGAGGCCGCCCCCGTGTCGGGAGTCTTCATCGTCTTCCCGGCTGAGGCGAATCAAGGGCGCCAAAAGGCCGTTACTATCGGGTTTACGTTGCATGATTCCGCTTAGATTGCAAATAAGTGAATTTTACTATTCGGGTACGTGGGGATATTGACCTGCCAACTGGTACCTGTATAACGTAACTCTACTAAGACATTGATCGCGAAGGAAGTTCTATAACAATCAGCCGACTCAATGTCGCAGCAAGCAGTTGCAGTCGAGTATATCAAAAACCTGAAGCGGAAAAGTCATTATGAATACTGGTGTAGTTAAGTGGTTCAATAATGCCAAGGGCTATGGTTTTGTAGTCGCAGAAAACTCCGAAGAGGATATTTTTGTTCACTACAGTGCGATAGACATGGATGGCTATAAAACACTGAAAGCCGGACAAAGCGTACAGTTTGATCTGGAAGATGGCCCCAAAGGCAGACATGCCGTAAATATCAAATGCACGGAAGAAATGCAGGAACGCGAGAAAGTGGCAACTGCGTAGACCATCTACCGAAAGACAGCCCCCCACCGCGAAATACCGTGAAAAACAGGCGCGCAGCCGACTGGCTGCGCGCGTTTTTGCTTAGCTCATTTTCGCAATAATGGCCTTGCCGAACTCGGAACACTTCATCAGTTTGGCACCGTCCATCAGGCGCTCAAAATCGTAAGTGACCGTCTTGGCCTGAATCGCACCGTTCATACCGTCGATAATCAGGTCGGCCGCTTCGTTCCAGCCCAAGTGGCGCAACATCATTTCTGCAGACAGAATCAGCGAACCGGGGTTCACCTTGTCCTGACCGGCATACTTTGGCGCAGTACCGTGGGTGGCTTCAAACAGGGCAACGTTGTCACTGAGGTTGGCGCCCGGTGCAATACCGATGCCGCCTACCTGGGCAGCCAGAGCGTCTGACAGGTAGTCGCCGTTCAGGTTCAGTGTAGCAATAACGCTGTACTCGTCAGGGCGCAGCAGTACCTGCTGGAGCATGGCGTCAGCAATCACGTCCTTGATGACAATCTCTTTGCCTGTGTTCGGGTTCTTGATTTTCACCCAGGGGCCGCCGTCCAGCAGCTCGCCGCCAAATTCCTTCTGAGCCAGCTCGTAGCCCCAGTTTTTGAAGGCACCTTCGGTGAACTTCATGATATTGCCTTTGTGCACGATGGTCAGTGACGGCAAATCCTGATCGATAGTGTATTGAATTGCTTTGCGAACAAGGCGCTGTGTGCCCTCTTCCGAAACCGGTTTAACACCGATGCCGACGTTCTGGGGGAAGCGGATTTTGGTAACACCCATTTCGTCTTGCAGAAACTTGACGACTTTATCGGCTTCTTCGGTGCCTGCTTGCCACTCGATGCCCGCATAAATGTCTTCGGAGTTTTCACGAAAGATAACCATGTTGGTCTTGCCGGGCTCTTTCACGGGTGACGGCACGCCTTCAAACCAGCGAACCGGGCGCTGACATACGTACAGATCCAGCTCCTGACGCAGAGCAACGTTCAATGAACGAAAACCACCACCGACGGGTGTTGTCAGAGGGCCTTTAATGGCAACCACATATTCCTTGATTGCATCCAGCGTTTCCGCCGGGAACCAGTCACCGTCGTACAGCTCAGCTGCTTTCTCGCCAGTGTAAATTTCCATCCAGCTGATTTTTTTGCTGCCACCGTAGGCTTTTTCAATCGCCGCATCGACAACGTCAATCATCACCGGAGTGATATCGACCCCAATGCCATCTCCTTCGATAAAAGGAATAATTGGCCGATCAGGGACGTTAAGGGAAAGATCCGCATTCACGGAAATTTTCTCACCCTCTGAAGGCACCTTGATATGTTGGTATCCCATTCTTGACTCCATGGATTATCTATTTTTCAGTGTGAGGCCTTTTCAGTGCGCGGTTTGAGAAACCCTGTCGTGAAACGGGCTTTCACCTGGCTGTACGTCAAAAGGCGACGTATCATAACAATTTATAGTGACTATTTCCTGCCTAATTTCTATGAGTACTCTGGTCTTATTCAATAAACCCTTTCGCGTGCTGTCGCAGTTTCGTAGCAACGATGCGCGCGAAACCCTGGCAAATTACCTGTCCATCCCGGGTGTTTACCCCGCAGGCCGGCTCGATTTCGACTCCGAGGGCCTGATGATACTAACCGACGATGGCCAGCTACAGGCACAGATTAGCCACCCGAAACACAAACTGCAAAAAACCTATTGGGTACAAGTTGACGGTAATATCAGTGACGCCGCATTGCAGCAACTCCGCGACGGTGTTGTGCTCAATGATGGTGCAACCCTTCCGGCGCGTGCCAACAGAATTGCGGAACCCGCAGGCTTGTGGCCGCGTGATCCGCCGGTGCGAGTGCGACAGCAGATTCCCACAAGCTGGGTAGAGATTAAAATTTGCGAGGGCCGAAATCGGCAGGTGCGACGCATGACAGCTCAGGTAGGCTTCCCGACCTTGCGCCTGATTCGCGCCGCGATTGGCGACTGGCAGCTCGGCGCACTGACCCCGGGAGAATTCGCCCTGCAAACCCTGCACGCGGCGCGACGTCCTGCCCGCGCCCGATCGTCACGCACCAAGCCTACATCCGGCGGTCGCAAGCGCGTATAATCGCGCCTTTTGCGCACGATCGAGCAATTTATTAAATGACTGACAAGCGCCCATGGCATGCACACGTAACCGTTGCCACCGTTGTAGAACGCAATGGCCGTTTTCTCATGGTGCAGGAACGCGCCGAAGGTCGAACGGTTATAAACCAGCCCGCCGGACACCTCGATCCGGGCGAATCCCTCATTGCGGCAGCCGAACGCGAAACCCGAGAAGAGACCGGCTGGCAAGTCGCTATTCAGGGGTTGATTGGTGCCAGCCTGTTTGAAGCAGCGAACGGCGTGACTTACTATCGAACCAGTTTTTTTGCCGATGTGGTTGCCGAAATCCCCGACGCTACCCTCGACAAAGGCATCATTCAGCCACTCTGGTTAAGCCGCGATGAGCTGCTTGAGCGTGCTGACGAGCTGCGTAGCGAACTGGTACTGGCGACAATTGATCAATATCTCGCCGGGCATCGCTACCCCCTGAACCTGCTGTATTGACGGCCCTGGCATGAGCACTGCGAAATGAGTACCGCAAAAGTCATTGTCGGCATGTCCGGAGGCGTTGATTCCTCTGTTGCCGCGCTGTTGCTGCTTGAACAGGGCTACCGTGTCGAAGGCCTGTTTATGAAAAACTGGGACGAAGACGACGGCACCGAATACTGCACCGCCAAAGAAGACTTTGCCGACGCGCAGGCTGTCTGCGACAAGATCGGCATTCCCCTGCACGGCGCCAATTTCGCCGCTGAATACTGGGACAACGTTTTTGAACATTTTCTGGCCGAATACAAAGCCGGCCGTACGCCCAACCCGGATATTCTTTGCAACCGGGAAATCAAATTCAAGGCCTTCCTCGACTACGCACTGACCCTGGGTGCAGATTACATCGCCACCGGGCACTACGCCCGCACCGATGGCCAAGGCTGCCTGCTCAAAGGGCTCGATAACAACAAAGATCAAAGTTACTTCCTGCATGCAGTGGCTAGCCAGCAGTTTGCAAAAACACTCTTTCCGGTTGGCGAACTGGAAAAATCCGAGGTGCGCGCGCTGGCCGCCGAGCACGGTCTGGCTACGCACAACAAGAAAGACAGCACCGGCATTTGCTTTATTGGCGAGCGCCGCTTCAAGGATTTTCTTCAAACCTATCTGCCCGCCCAGCCCGGTGATATCGAGAACCTGCAAGGTCAGGTTATGGGGCAGCACAGCGGCCTGATGTATCACACCATTGGCCAGCGTCAGGGCCTCGGCATTGGCGGGGTAAAAGGTGCCGACGATTCCCCTTGGTACGTGGTGGCCAAGGACCTGGAACGCAATGTGTTGCTGGTTACCCAGGGCAGCAACCACCCCAGCCTGTTTAAAGATTCTCTCAGTACAGCGCCCGTGCACTGGATTACCGAAGCACCCAGCCTGCCCCTGCGCTGCCAGGCAAAAACCCGCTATCGGCAGCCGGACCAGGCTTGCACACTTTTCTTGCAGGACAACAACAGCGTGATTGTGAATTTTGATGAGCCCCAACGTGCCATAACGCCGGGGCAGTCTGTCGTATTTTATGAGGGTGAAGTCTGTCTGGGCGGCGCAGTTATCGAACGCGCTTTTAACCTCCCGGAGAAGCGCGCCCATGGCTGATTCAAACCCCGATGATACCCTGCGCGAGCAAGTGCTGGCGCTAGCAGGCCTGTGCCAGGCCGTCTCGCTGGTCGACAGCATAGCCCGCACCGGAACGGCCGAACCCGAGCCCTTTGAAGCCTGCCTGCAAAGCCTGTTCAGCTTTTCGGCCCAGACAACCGCAGACGCTTATGGCGGCGTGGTCAAACTGGAACTGGGCCTGCGGCGGCTGAACGACCTGCTCAGCGGCGAACGCAGCCAGAGTGACCGGGAGCTGGTGCGCTATCTCATTGGTGCCACTCAACTGCAGCGTCAATTGGAAAAGCAGCCGGACGTCGCCGCTATCGTCCGTTCACGACTTGAGCACAGCGCCAAAGGCGCCCAGGTAAATTCTAGAAATATCAGTGAATTATCGCCATCAATTGCAGCAGTATATAAAGATACGATCAGCCATTTCAAGTTTCGAATCAAGGTTAATGGCAGCGCCCAGCAACTCCAGAATGAACACAATGCCGACCGCATTCGCGCCCTGTTGATGGCGGCCATCCGCGCCGGCTATCTGTGGCGGCAACAGGGTGGCCGGCGCCTGCATTTCTTGTTTAAAAAGCAGGCAATACTGCGAACCGCCAGAGACATTCTTCAGCGTGAAATTCCACACTAATCGCCTGACTAAGCCGGCCGCCTAAGGTATGATTGCGGCCTTTCCGACACCACTCCATTCATTCAGCCAAGGGTTATTTCCATGGACTTGACGGCGCTTACCGCCATTTCTCCCATTGACGGTCGTTATGGCAGCAAAACACTGCCCTTGCGAGGTATTTTTAGCGAGTTTGGACTCATCAAATATCGCGTTGAGGTTGAAGTACGCTGGCTGCAGCAACTGGCCAATCACCCTGATATTAACGAATTGGCCCCGTTCAGCGATAACGCCAATGCCCTGCTGGAAACACTGGTGTCCGGCTTTAACGAAACCCACGCGCAGCGCGTGAAAGACATTGAGCGCACCACCAACCACGACGTTAAAGCGGTGGAATATCTGATCAAGGAAACCATTGCCGACAACGCCGAACTCGCGGCGGGCAATGAATTTGTTCATTTCGCCTGCACCTCGGAAGATATCAACAACCTGTCACATGCGCTGATGCTGAAAGCCGGCCGTACACTGCTGCTGGAAAAATGCGAGGAAATCACCGCTGCTCTCGCTTCACTCGCCGTTGAGCTGGCCGAAGTCCCCATGCTGTCGCGCACCCACGGTCAATCTGCGAGCCCGACCACCATGGGCAAGGAAATGGCCAACGTTGTTGCGCGTCTGCGGCGGCAGATCAAGGGTATTGGCAGCGTCCCGCTGCTTGGCAAAATCAATGGCGCAGTAGGCAACTACAATGCGCATTTGTCGGCCTACCCCGGTATCGACTGGGAAGCCAACGCCCGGACCTTTATCGAATCACTGGGTCTGGAATGGAACCCTTACACCACACAAATCGAACCGCACGACTATATTGCCGAGCTGTTTGACGCCATCGCCCGTTTTAATACCATCCTGATCGATTTCGACCGTGATGTTTGGGGCTATATTTCTCTGGGGTATTTTAAGCAGCGTACCGTAGAGGGCGAAGTGGGTTCATCCACCATGCCGCACAAGGTCAACCCGATTGATTTTGAAAACTCTGAAGGTAATCTTGGCATCGCCAACGCCCTGTTCGGCCACCTCGCCGCGAAACTCCCCCTGTCTCGCTGGCAGCGCGACCTGACCGACTCCACCGTACTGCGCAATATGGGTGTCGGCCTTGCCTACAGTCTGATTGCGTATGAATCCAGCCTCAAGGGCATTGGTAAACTGCAAATCAATGCCGCCCGCATCGCCGAAGACCTCGACGCAAGCTGGGAAGTATTGGCAGAGCCCATCCAAACGGTTATGCGCCGCTACAACGTAGAGCAGGCCTACGAAAAACTAAAGGCGCTCACACGCGGCCAGGCGATCAATCGCGACACCATCAAAGCCTTTGTAGACACGCTGGATATCCCGGACAGCGCCAAAGCCGAACTGCAGGCCCTGACCCCGGCAAACTACACCGGCAACGCGGCCGAGCAAGCCAAGCGCATTTGATGCCCGCACACTAATGCCCATCCGTGGTCTTGATGTTGCGCACTTTCTGCGTGACTACTGGCAAACAAAACCCCTGCTGATTCAGCAGGGCTTGCCGGATTTTGATTGCCCGGTCAGTGGCGACGATCTGGCGGGACTCGCCGGTGAGTCATCGGTGGAATCGCGCCTGATACTGCGGGATTCAGACACCTGGCAACTGCGTCAGGGACCGTTTCAGGCAGAAGATTTCAGCAATCTGTCATCCACGGGTTGGAGCTTGCTCGTACAGCGGGTAGACCACTGGATACCCGAGGTAGCCGACCTGATTGCCCACTTTGACTTTTTGCCGCGCTGGCGCATTGACGACATTATGATCAGCTATGCCACTGACGGCGGTGGCGTTGGCCCTCATTTCGACAACTACGATGTTTTTCTCATTCAGGGCGGCGGTCGCCGCGAGTGGCGTCTGGGCCAGCATTGCGATGCAGCCACTGCCTTGCGCCCTTCTACCGACCTGAAACTGCTCGCAGATTTTCAGGAGAGCTCGCGCCATGTACTTGAAGCCGGCGACATCCTGTACGTGCCACCGGGAACAGCGCACTGGGGCACAGCGCTGGGCGACGACTGCATCACCCTTTCTGTCGGTTTCCGCGCCCCATCAAGCGCTGAAATTCTCAGCCGCTGGGCTGACGAAGTCATTGCCGGGCTAGACGAGTCTCAGCGATATCGCGATCAGCCCGCTACCCTCGCCCGGGGCCATAGTTTGTCTGACGCCCATGTTGCTGCACTGCGTGATCTGCTTCAGGCGAAACTGGATGACGACAGCCTCATCAAGAGCTTCGGCGAACTGATTACCGAAGCTGCAGACCCAGATGCGGCTTTCAGCAGTGAATGGACCGGCAGCAGCGCCGTATTTCGCGCCCTCGACGCCAGACTGACACTTTTTGAAAGCGGCACCGCCGACAAGGCCTGCCGCCTCTTTGCCAATGGCTGCAGCCTCAGCTGTGACTCCGCAAGCCTGCCGGCACTGCGAAAATTATGTCACTTGCAGCCCGGCGAAATGCTGCCAGATGAGCTATGGTTTACGATAACCGGGCTGTCTATGGAGATTGCTGAATTCCTGCTGTCGACAGGCGCAGTGGGTAGCGATCCCGACGAGTTGGATGTATGAATATCGTTGAAGCTAGCTGGTCAGAACACCAGAGCGCATTGCAAAATGTACGTCACCAGGTCTTTGTTGTGGAACAGTCCGTTCCGGCCGAGCTGGAATGGGACGGCAACGACGAGCGAGCCTATCACTGGCTGGCATTCGACCGGGATAAAGCCATCGGCACGGTGCGTATGCTGCGCGATGGCCATATCGGCCGTATGGCGGTGCTGGCCAGCTACCGCCGGCAGGGAGTCGGCAAAGAGCTGTTAAGCAAGGCGATACGCCACGCCAAACTGTTAAATTTGCGTGAAGCCTGGCTGCACAGTCAGGAGCAGGCTATCGGTTTCTATGAGCCCTTTGGCTTTGAGGCCTACGGCCCCACCTTCCAGGATGCGGGGATTCCCCATCGTTCCATGCGTCTGCGCTTTCGCGAGGACTTCATTCTCGGCAAAGACGCAGGCAAACACTCTGTCAGCAATCTGGCCGCCACGGCAGCTTCGCTCGTCTCCCAGAGCCGCCACCAGTTGCGGATCTTCAGTGCCTCGCTCAACCCGGATATTTACGACAATGAGACCGTTCGTTCGGCAGTCTCGGAGCTGGCCCGGCTGCACAAGTCGACGGAAATACGCATTCTGGTGTTGCGCCCCGAGTTGCTGGCCGGTCGCGGGCACAGCCTAGTGGAGTTGCAGCAACGCCTCAGTTCGTCAATCTTCCTCCGGGCCTTACCGGAAGATCAGGCCGGCCAGGTGGAGGAGGAGTTTCTGGTGGCCGACAGCGCCGGATTGCTGGTCTCCAAACGCTCGGAGGTGAACCATCACTGGGCTGATTTCAGCAACCGCCCGTCTGCATTGAATTATATTCTGCAGTTCGACCTCTTGTGGAATCAGGCCAGCGAAGACCCGCGCCTTCGGCGCCTGAGCTTGTAGCCCGCTACGGCTACAGCAGCACCCCCACTTCACGCCCCTCTTCCACCAGTTCATAAATGCGTAATTTACGGCAAGGCTCTTCGCTGCGCTGAAGAACATCGCCACTGCTTAAATGGAATTGGTAATTGTGGTGGGGGCAGCTTATGGTGTCGCCAAATATGATGGCATCCATCAACGAATGTTCGCGGTGGGGACAGAAAGACTCTACAAGAAAGCGAACACCCTCCTCCTGAATCAATAACAGATGGTGCTCATCAATCTTGAAGGTTTTGCGGTAGCCGTCATACAGGTTTATCAGTTTTTCCAGCGAGAAATACCGCATAAGCTGTGCTCCGGACATTCAGTTGAATGAGCGACTCGAAGCTGTAGGAGCCTGCCTTGCAGGCGAAATCTGTGGATAGTCGATTTTTCGCCTGCAAGGCAGGCTCCTACAACACTATTACTTCGCTTTATTATTCTGCAGTTGCTCGCTGAGGAACATCCAGGTATCCAGCACAGAATCCGGGTTTAAAGACACACTGTCAATGCCCTGCTCCACCAGCCACAGCGCAAAATCTGCATGATCCGAGGGGCCCTGCCCGCAGATGCCAATGTACTTACCCTGTTTTTTACAGGCATCTATAGCACTCTTCAGCAAGACCTTGACTGCGTCGTTGCGCTCGTCGAAGAGGTGGGCCACCAACCCGGAATCACGATCCAGACCGAGGGTCAGCTGAGTCAAGTCGTTGGAGCCTATGGAAAAGCCATCAAAGTATTCGAGGAACTGCTCGGCGAGCAGCGCGTTAGCCGGCAGCTCACACATCATAATTACCTTCAGCCCGTTGTCCCCCCGGCTCAGGCCATTCTCGGCGAGTAATTCAACGGCCTGCTTGGCCTCGCCTACGGTACGGACAAAAGGCACCATAATTTCAACGTTGGTGAGCCCCATTTCATCACGCACTTTCTTCAGTGCACGGCATTCAAGCCGGAAGCATTCTCTAAAGGCATCCGAGATATAACGCGATGCACCACGAAAACCGAGCATGGGGTTTTCTTCTTCGGGTTCGTACAGCGTGCCACCAACCAGATGTGCATACTCGTTGGATTTGAAATCTGACATGCGCACGATCACACGCTGGGGATAAAAAGCCCCGGCAATGGTCGCAATACCTTCAACCAGCTTTTCGACATAAAAATCTACCGGCGAGGCATAGCCGGCGATACGTCGACTGACCGCCTGCTGCACATCCCTGGGGAGCGCATCGAATTCCATCAGCGCTTTCGGGTGTACGCCAATCATGCGGTTAATAATAAATTCAAGGCGCGCCAGACCAACGCCAGCGTTGGGGTAGGACTGAAAATCAAAGGCGCGATCCGGATTACCCACGTTCATCATAATTTTGAAGGGCAGTTCCGGCATGCTTTTCAGCTCGTTGCGGCTGATCGCAAAATCGAGGCAACCTTCATAGACCAGACCGGTATCCCCTTCTGCACAGGAAACGGTAACATTTTGGCCCGAACTCAGCAGCTCTGTCGCGTCGCCACAACCCACTACCGCCGGAATACCCAGCTCACGGGCAATAATCGCTGCGTGACAGGTGCGCCCGCCACGATTGGTGACAATGGCCGAAGCACGCTTCATGATCGGCTCCCAATCCGGGTCGGTCATATCAGTGACCAGCACATCGCCTTTCTCGACCTTGTCCATTTCAGACAGATCCGAAATGACTCTCACAGGACCGCTGCCGATACGCTGACCAATTGAGCGGCCTTCGCACAACACCTTGCCCTGCTCATTGAGCAGATAGCGCTCCATCAGATTGCCCGTTTCCTGGCTTTTCACCGTTTCCGGCCGAGCCTGAACGATAAATATTTTGCCGGTATCTCCGTCCTTGGCCCACTCGATATCCATCGGGCGCTGATAGTGCTTCTCGATGATCAGGGCTTGTTTGGCGAGTTCCGTCACATCCGCGTCGTCGATACAAAAACGCTGACGCTCGGCTTCGTCCACATCAACCGTCTGTACTGATTTGCCGGCGGAGGCTTCGCTGCCGTAAATCATCTTGATCGCTTTTGCGCCAAGATTGCGGCGCAACACCGCATGGCGACCGGATTCCAGAATACCTTTATGAACATAGAATTCGTCGGGGTTAACGGCCCCCTGCACAACGGTTTCACCCAGCCCGTAAGAGGCGGTAATAAATACCACGCCATCAAAGCCCGATTCGGTATCCATACTGAACATGACGCCGCTGGCGCCAATGTCCGAGCGCACCATACGCTGAATGCCCGCCGAAAGTGCAACGTCGGCATGCTCGAAGCCCTTGTGCACACGGTAGGCAATGGCACGATCGTTATAGAGCGAGGCGAATACTTCTTTTATGGCAATTTTTACATTGTCCAGCCCGCGGATATTCAGAAAGGTTTCCTGCTGACCGGCAAACGAGGCGTCGGGCAGGTCTTCAGCGGTAGCCGATGAGCGCACTGCCACCGAAATATCGGCATTGCCCTCAGCCAGTTCGGCAAACGCACCGCTCACGGCTTCATCCAATGCCGCCGGAAACGGCGTATCGATAATCCACTGACGAATATCCTTACCGGTTTCGGTCAGGGTTTTAACATCATCGACATCCAGCCCCTCAAGGCGCGCTTTAATGCGCTCGTTAAGGCCACTTTGCTGCAAAAAGTCACGGTAGGCATCGGCCGTCGTTGCGTAGCCGCCGGGAACAGAAACCCCCGCTCCGGCCAACTCGCTGATCATTTCACCCAGCGACGCATTTTTGCCACCAACACGCTCGACATCAGTCATGCCAAGATCTTGAAACCATAGAACGTATTCAGACAATGTGGGGCTCCCTTTACTGAATCAGCAGACGATAAGGTATGAGGTTAAAAGTTGGCGTATGATACTGGAAATTGATCTGGATTTCCGCCCTGGAGTGCCGGTAGCAACGTGAATGAATTAATGAGAAGAACGGCCTTCTTTATATCCGACAGTACCGGTATTACCGCAGAAGCACTGGGCAGCAGTTTGCTGGCCCAATTTGAAGGCCTGCAGTTCGAGCGCGTGATTCTGCCCTATATTGATAATGCCGACAAAGCGCGCTCCGCTGCGGAAAAAATCAACCGCGCAGCCGCCCGCGATGGTGTCCCGCCGATTATCTTCGACACTATAGTCAATGCCGAAGTACGTGACATCATTAAAACCAGTGAAGGATTTACAGTCGACATTCTCTCCACCTTCCTGTCGCCGCTGGAAGAAGCTCTGGGCATAAAGTCATCTTTTACCGTTGGCGGCGCTCACAGCGTAACCAACGAAACCAACTATAAACATCGCATCGATGCGGTTAACTACGCCCTCGACAATGACGACGGCGCCAAGGTAGACCGCTACAGCCAGGCTGAATTGATTCTGATTGGCGTTTCCCGCAGTGGCAAAACGCCCACAAGCCTTTATCTGGCCTTGCAAACCGGCGTGTTTGTTGCCAACTACCCCCTTACCGATGACGATCTGGATACCGGGCGGTTACCCAAACCCCTGACCCAGTACCGCGACAAGCTTTACGGACTGACAATTGAACCTGAGCGACTCTCTACCATTCGCACAGAGCGGCGTGCCAATGCACGCTATTCCACCCTCTCCCAATGCGAATACGAAGTGCGGCAGGCTGAGATCCTGTTCAAACGTTTTGGCATTCCCTGTATAGACTCGACTCACGCCTCCATTGAAGAAATCGCAACCCGCGTGCTCGCAGACACAGGGTTACGCGGGCACAGTAAATAATGTCAGATTCAGCTCCTACCAAGGTCGTTCACGATGTTGCCCTGGTGCTACCCGGCGGCGGTGCCCGTGTGGCCTATCAGGTCGGCGTGATCAGAGCGCTGGCAACACTCCACAAAAACCGTGGCATCCAGAACCCCTACCGGATTTTATGCGGTACTTCTGCGGGAGCTATTAACGCCGCAGCACTGGCGACCCGGGCCGAGGATTTTTGTGAAGCGGCGGACTGGCTGGAAAATCTCTGGCTGGATCTTAGCCCGGACTCGATATACCGCTCCGACTGGCTGGGCGTAGTCAGCAATGCCTGGCGCCTGATGATGTCGCTCTTTAACTCGGGTGTTGCGGTCGGCAAGCCGGTCGGCCTGCTCGACAACGCGCCTCTGCGGCAGTTGTTGAAAAACAATCTCGATTTCTCGGCGATATCCCGCAACATCAGCTCCGGTTATCTGGATGCCCTCAGTGTCACCGCCATGAACTATACCGAGGGTGTATCAATGAGCTTTTTTCAGGGCGGGCCTGAACACGCAGGCTGGCAGCGCTGGCGCAGACAGGGTATTCCAACCCCCATTGATATTGCCCACGTAATGGCCTCTACAGCCATACCGACCATCTTCCCGCCGCAGCGTATTGGTCGCCACTACTACGGCGATGGCGCACTCAGGCAACTAACACCTATCAGCCCCGCACTCCATCTGGGTGCCGACAAGGTACTGATCATTCCCGCGAACGGACACCGGCGCGAATACTCCAAGCCCATCCGCCGGGTCCACTCCCCCGCTTTTGGCCAGATTATCGGCCATTTATTGAATAGCGCGTTCGTGGATGCAATCGAAACGGATATTGAACGTCTGGAACGCATCAACCAACTGATTCGACTGATGCCCGAGCAGGACTCATTTACCGAGCATCAACTGAAACCGATTGACGCGCTGGTGATATCCCCCTCTGAAGACATCGACTCTCTGGCAGATGATCACATCCGGCATTTACCGCGAAGTATTCGCACTTTTATGCGCCGCACTGGGGGCAGGTATGGCGGCGGCGTTAACATCGCCAGCTATCTGCTGTTTACCCAGAGTTTTACCGAGCGCCTGATTACGCTCGGCTACAACGATGCCATGCTGCAGGCAGATGAGTTAAAACGGTTTGTGTACGGCGAGTTGTAGGTCTGTTACCAGCGTCATGGCACATACTTTGTGAGCGTTTTTGTGGGAGCCAGCCCTGCTGGCGAATAAATGCTGCCAAGGTTCGCTAGCAGAGCTGGCTCCTACAGCAAATCAGCAGCGTGGCCAATAATTGCGTAGAGCCCTTTAAAACTGACCGCAGGCTTACCATTGCGTACCACCTGAGTGCGCAATTCAATCTTGGCCTTCCCGCGTGCTTCAAAATCAGCGAAAAAACGCTGCCACTCCGACTCGTCTACGGCTACAGATGAAGCAACAATATCGCTGTCTACTGGCGCGTGATAATCAATCTCGCCGCGCGCAACAACAATATTCGGGTCGATACCGGCCTCACGGCATCGCAGATAAACCATGCCCCAGCCGGTCATGACCGCAACCACATACAGGCTGCCGCCAAAGGCGGTTTGCTTGTCATTCACACTGGGGCCGAGCGGCGCATGGAGCGTTAAGGACTCGCTGTCGTAATCCGCGACGGAAATTTGCAGGGCCTGGGCGGTGGGAAGATGGGTCTGTACAAATTCTGTCAGGCGGTTGGCTACGTCTTTCATCCAGCTTACTTCTCGAAGAGGAGGTCAATCAGCGCTTTGGCTGCTAGGTAAGGAGTCGTCTCGCCCTGCGTCACCTGCCTGTCCAGTTCGGGCAGGGTTTTCTTTACGCCAGGATTCTGTTTGAGGCGTAGATCCAGCATTTCATGCAGCAGCTTGTGCATCCATTCCTGAGCCTGCCTGGCACGCTTTTCATTAAAGGCGTTGTTCTTGATGGCATCAATTTGAAAGCCGCTGATCATGCCCCAAATTTCATCAATGTTTTCCCTGTTCTGCGACGAACAGGTAAGAACCTGCGGCGTCCAGAAGCTGGTGTGACGCAGTAGATGCATGGCGTTCTGGTAATGGCGGCGCGTTTGCTGGGCCATATTCAGGCTGTCGCCGTCCGCCTTGTTAATGACCAGCGCATCGGCCAGTTCCATGATGCCTTTCTTGATACCTTGCAGCTCATCACCGGCGTTGGGCAGCATCAGCACCATAAAGAAGTCGACCATACTGGCCACTTCGTATTCCGACTGGCCGACACCAACCGTTTCAACCAGTATCACGTCGTAGCCTGCGGCTTCACAGAGCAACATCGTTTCCCGGGTTTTCAGCGCTACACCGCCCAGCGCACCCTCGGAAGGTGACGGGCGAATAAAGGCCTGGTCGCTGCGCGACAACTCTTCCATGCGGGTTTTATCACCCAGAATGGAGCCACCGGCAATTGGCGAGCTGGGGTCAACCGCAAGCACGGCCACTTTCTTGCCTTGAGCAATAACCGTTTGCCCAAAGCTTTCAATAAACGTGGATTTACCAACACCGGGGATACCGGTGATACCGATGCGGATGCTGTTGCCGGTAACAGGGAGCACAGCTTCAAGCAGTTTTTGCGCCTGCTCGCGATGCTCGGGGCGCTTGCTTTCAACCAGCGTGATGGCTTTGGCAAGTGCCCGGCGGTTGCCTGATTTCAGTTGTTCGAGATCTACACTCGTCATCAAATTTGTCCGGCGCCTGGCATCAGGCGCCTAATACCTTCAGGCCTCAGCCTTTATAAGCCTCGTTAATCGCATCCAGCACACCGCGAGCGGCAACGGGAATCTGCGTACCGGGACCGAAAATGCCTTTCACGCCAGCCTGATACAAAAAGTCGTAGTCCTGCTTGGGAATAACGCCGCCGGCAATGACGATAATATCGTCGGCGCCCTGCTTTTTCAGCTCGGCGATCAACTGCGGCACCAGCGTTTTGTGCCCTGCCGCCTGAGAGGATACGCCAACAACGTGAACGTCGTTTTCTACAGCCTGTTTGGCCACCTCATCCGGCGTTGAGAACATGGGCGAAAGGTCAATATCAAAGCCGACATCGGCAAAAGCTGTAGCGATCACCTTGGCGCCACGGTCGTGGCCGTCCTGCCCCATTTTGCACACCAGCATGCGTGGACGACGGCCATGCTTTTCGCTGAACGCATCGATATCCGACGCGATCTCATTCCAGTTGTCATCGTTCTGATAAGCGCTGCCGTACACACCGGATACCGTTTGAGCCTGCGCATTGAAGCGGCCGAACTCGCGCTCCATGGCAAAGGAAATTTCACCCACAGTAGCACGAACACGGGTTGCTTTCACCGCCAGGTCCAGCAGGTTGCCTTCACCCGTCAGGGCGCACTGATAGATGGCTTCCAGAGCGTCTTCGACGGCCTTTTCATCACGCTCGGCGCGAATACGCTCGAGTGCTGCAACCTGTGATTTGCGCACTTTTTCGTTGTCAATTTCGAGAATATCGACGTCGTCTTCCTTCTCGAGCCGGTATTTATTCACACCGACAATAACGTCTTCACCGCGATCAATACGCGCCTGTTTGCGAGCGGCGGATTCTTCGATACGCAGCTTGGGCAAGCCGGTTTCAATAGCCTTGGCCATGCCGCCCTTTTCTTCGACTTCTGCAATCAGCTCCCAGGCTTTTTCGGCTATTGAGTTGGTCAGCGATTCCATCATGTAGGAACCGCCCCAGGGGTCAACTACCTTGGTGATACCCGTTTCTTCCTGAATAATCAGCTGGGTGTTGCGGGCAATTCGCGAAGAAAATTCGGTCGGCAAGGCAATTGCCTCGTCCAGTGCATTCGTGTGCAAGGATTGGGTGCCACCGAATACGGCGGCCATCGCTTCAATGGTGGTGCGAACCACATTGTTGTACGGATCCTGCTCGGTCAGCGACCAACCCGAGGTTTGCGAGTGGGTGCGCAGCATTTTTGAGCGCGAGCTTTTTGGATTGAACTCGCTGACAATACGCGACCACAGCAGACGGGCCGCCCGCAGCTTGGCAATCTCCATATAGAAGTTCATGCCAATGCCCCAGAAAAAGGACAGCCGGCCAGCAAAGGAGTCAATGTCCAGGCCGGCGGCAATTGCGGTACGAATATATTCCTTGCCGTCTGCCAGCGTGTAGGCCAGCTCCAGCGCGGCGTCAGCTCCCGCTTCCTGAATATGGTAGCCCGAAATGGAAATGGTATTGAATTTCGGCATATTGGTGGAGGCGTAGGCAATAATATCGCCGATGATTTTCATGGAAGGTGCAGGCGGATAAATGTAGGTGTTGCGCACCATGAACTCTTTCAGAATGTCGTTCTGAATGGTGCCTGACAATTGATCCTGCGACACTCCCTGCTCTTCAGCAGCCACGATATAACCCGCCAACACGGGTAACACCGCACCGTTCATGGTCATTGAAACCGAAACCTGGTCGAGCGGAATAGCGTCGAACAGAACTTTCATATCTTCAACAGAGTCAATCGCAACGCCAGCTTTGCCAACGTCACCGGTTACGCGCGGATGATCTGAATCATAGCCACGGTGGGTAGCCAGATCGAAAGCCACAGAAACACCCTGCCCGCCTGCCGCCAGAGCCTTACGGTAAAAGGCGTTGGATTCTTCCGCCGTGGAAAAGCCCGCATACTGACGAATGGTCCAGGGACGACCGGCATACATTGTCGGTTGCGGCCCGCGTATAAAGGGTTCCATGCCGGGCATGCTGTCGACATGTTCCAGCTTGTCAGTATCTTTCTTGCTGTACAGCGGGTTTACGTCAATACCTTCAGGCGTGTGCCAAACCAGATCATCAAGGGACTTGCCACCCTTACTCATCTGCTTGCTTGCCATCTCGTCCCAGGCTTCGCGGGAATATGGGGGTGCTTGGTAATCTTTGTCGGCCATGGTCTCTACCTGCGGATTCTAGCTGTCAGTGTGCGGTCTTTTGTCCGGTGGACTTGTCAGTGATCGTCGCCAGGCTGATTCAATTCAACCAGTACGCCGTCACAGCTTTTAGGGTGGATAAAAATCACTTTGGAATTGTGCGCGCCAATGCTGGGGGCGTCAGACAAAAACTGATAACCCTTGGCTTTAAGACGCGCAACATCTTCTTCAATGTTGTCGCTACGAAAACACAGGTGATGCAACCCACCCGGCTTCTTTTCAAGGTATTTGGCAATGGGGCCTTCACCGCGCAAGGGGTGAACCAGCTCGATACTGGTGGCCGGAACGGGGAAAAACGCTGTAGAAGTCTTGGCGTCTTCGACGTCTTCGGTACCTTCAAAATTTAACTGAAAATCTTCCTGAAAACGTTTTATCGCCTTCTCCAGCTCGGGAACAGCGATGGCAATATGGTCAAGTGCGGTGATCATGTGTGTACCTATTCGTTTCAATCGGAAACTGTTGACGCGTCATAGCGAGAGCAATTGGCGAGCGCGTTGGGCCGGACGGCAGGCTTCTGGCGTCCGGCCCAGCTCTTAAACAATCGCCTTGAGGAATTCCCCGGTCTTGGCCTGCCGGCGAGCGGCGACATCGGCGGGATCTTCAATCACGATTTTCTCGTCAGGCGTAATCTTGAATAGGGGCTGCCCTTTTTTGATGATAACGCCGTCTCCTTCAACCAGAACCTTGTCTATGGTGCCGGAGAACGGTGCATATACTTTGTTGAACATTTTCATGACCTCAACAATGTAAAGCGGATCGCCGGCGTTGAAGTGGTCGCCTTCGCTGACATAAACATCCATTCCCGGCGCTTCGCGAGCGTAGAACATGCCACCACTAACCGACAATATTTCGTCCGATTTGGCTGCCGGCGGCGGCACCAACACCTTCGCCATACGATCCTGAAGTTCCTTCTCGGTCAGGCGGTCGGGAATAGTGATCGTCAGATCTGCATTCACTTTCAAATCGTGGAAGCGCGTCGCTTTGGCGATATGGCTTAGCACCGCAAGCAGCTCGGTGCCAGCCTGATAACCCGCATGGGCCTGCTGTACCTGTGTCCACTGCTTCTTCGAAAAACCTTTGGGAGCAGTGGCCGAGGCCAGCGCTTTCTGGATTTCAACAAAGTCGCTTGTGCCAAGCTTTTCCTTAAGGCTTGCGTAAAAGGAAAGCGCACTTTGCAGCACTTCGTGGTCATGGCTCCAAATCATGTAGCGGGCAGGTTTGCCGTCTACATAGTCCATGTTCAGGAAGTGATACATCTCGGCAAGCAATTCAATGGGGTTCACCTTCCACACCACAGATTGTTTACCGAGGCTTACAGCGTCGCTGTGAATGCTTAACCAGCCTGCCATGTAATGAGGCTCTGCAAACAGGCGCTCGAGCGGGCGCGTGATCAGAATTTGCTTCATATCCAGCGCAGATGCCCAGGCTTTAGATGTTTTGGCATCGGCCTTGGCCAGGTATGACTCACGGATCTTGCCATAGGCGAAATCCAGGTCAATTTGCGAGCTGCCTTCCTTGAGCAAACCTACCGCCGTCAGATACGGCACAATAAAGCGCGTGCTGGGACGGGCATTAATGCCGTTGCCGATAAACCAGTATACGAGGCCGTAGTGGAACTGCAGGTTTGTCGCCAGATCCTTGCCGCGCAATTCGGTTTGACGAAGAATTTCAGCCAGTTTGGTGTAGCTGTCCATGCGGTTTTGGCCGGTGGTCAGCAGCAGGGCTATGTTGGAATCGTAGGCACCGGCCAGATGGTATTTCATAAACACATCCGTATCCGGATTGTGCAAGGAGATACCCTGATCATCGCGAATCTCGCCGTCTCCCGCGTTTGACCAGTATTCAATCACGCCACCTGCGTGGGGCTGCAGCGCCTGGTTGGTGGCATTCATACGCGCTTCAACCGAGGCGGGTTCGCGCACGATACGCTCGGGCTTGGGCAGACGCTTGCCGTGCTGCGCGATCAAGGCCATAACCTCTACCAGACTTTCAGCGATAAAACTGTCTGCAGGGTTGTCCGGATTGGTGAATTTCAGTTTGTAGCACAACTCCGTAACCCGATGCTCGACCTGGATGCGGGTGTTCATTTCCATAAAGTAGTGAGCTTCACCATCGACTATACACTCGAAGGTGCCAACCGAGTCGAGCTTCACAGCCTCACCAAAAACCGCGCCCTCTTCTTCCATGCGCTGCAGGATAGCGAGATCTTTCTTGAGCTGGGTGACTTCGGCTTTTCTGCCCTCCGCAGCGGCGGTTTCAATGGCAGCTTGCAGCTCTTCTTCGGTGACAGACACTTCCAGCAATTTCTGCTCGTGCATCTGCAGGGAGCAATCGCGGCCACCCATGGTCATGCACCACTCGCCATTGCCTACCACCTGAATTTCCTGGTGACGGGTAGTGTCGATATTCATTTCAATCAGGACGTTTTTGTTGTCGCCAACGCCGTTGGTTTTCAGTTCGATCAGGCACTCAAGCACCAGTGACGGAACGTTTGCCGCCGCCTTCTCAACTCGCTCTTCCAGCGTTTTGCCCTTGTAAGAGCTGGCCGCCTGAAGAATACGCTGCCCTTTACCGCCGCCACCGGCAATGGCCTTCAGACGAAAGCGGTTGTTGGGCTTTTCAGCAAGCATGCGCTTGGCTTCTTTCTGCAAAGCGGCGCCAATATCTTTTGCGTCGATGATATCAATGCCCGCGTCGTAAGAAGCCGCCAGCAAGGCCAGAGCCTTTTCCTCATCGTCTTTGCACTTAACGAAATCAACCTTGAGTTTGTTGTCCTTCGCACATTTTTCCAGCCCTTTTTTGCCGTACTTGGCAAACAGCGCAAAACTGGTCGCATTATTCACGCCCGGCGTAACCGACACGCCTGTTTCCAGCGCGGTACGTTTTGCCTGGTCTTTCATGCCGGCAGATTTTTGGGTGTAGGAGCACGGGCCGATAAAGTTCAGGCCGGCCTTCTCCATAGATTCAACCATTTCCGCGTCTTCGGACATAAAGCCGTAACCCGCAAAAATGGAGTTATAGCCGTTATCTTTGGCAATGCGGATAATTTGCTGGATGCGCTTCTGCCGTTCTTCACGGGTTGCACCGGTGTAATCGGGCACACGGTGCACACGGTCGGGATCCGTCAGCTTGCGCAGTTCAGGCGCCAGCGCATTGGTATAGGTAATAGAGTCTTTCTCAGACAATAGAATGCCGTAGCCGTGAATGCCCATTTCATCGAAGACATCCATGGCTTCTTTACGGATCGGGCCGCGGCAGATAATCAATGGCCGCAGGGATTCACAGGAGAAACTCCGAACCCAGTCGGAACTGGACGCTGACAGTTTGCGATTGCGGTGAATCTGCGGGTTGTTCAAATAGTTCTTGTTCAAATGCTGTTTGCTGCTTTGCACGAGTAGGTTCCCCTCTTGATTCTGTTTGCCTTAGTGGAATTCGCGTTGGACGCCAGCCATTGCTGTGGGCTGATAATTGCTTAGATGCAATTTCAGCTGTTCGGCAATGACCTGTCGCAAATCCGACGGCATAACAATTTGGGAAATGGACCCAAGGCTCAGGGCCTCATTGGGGTTCATCAGCTCGCGTTCGTAGCGTTGCGCCAACAACGCTTCTTCCTGTTTCTGCCAGGCGGCGACTTCAGCCTTGGCATCCTTCTCGGACATGCCGGCAGACATGGCTTTGGCTACACGTTGCTTCAAGGTGCCGCGAATGGCTCGCAACTCGTCCTTGTACACGTATTCAACCCCTGCCGGCCCCATCACCGCGAGGCGGGTAGTGGGCAGCGCGCATACAAAATCTGCGCCTGTCGGGTAGTTGTTGAAGGAAGCGTAAGCACCGCCGAAGGCATTGCGGATAATGATCAAAAAGCGCGGTGTGCGCAGATCGACAATCGCATCGAGCATTGCGCGGCCGGCCTGTACGATACCGCCCGCCTCCTGCTCTTTACCGGGCAGAAAGCCGGTGGTGTCTTCCATGAACATAACCGGAATATTGTAGATATTGCAGAAGCGGATAAAGCGGGCATTTTTATAAGCTGCGGCAATATCAATCTGGCCGGAGGCCACTGCCGAGTTATTCGCAACAAAACCGGTAACGTTCCCGCCAATTCGGCCAAATGCAGTAATGGTGTTGCGGGCTCGCTCGGGCTGGAATTCAAAGAAATCGCCGTGGTCGCAGAGCTGCTGAATAATAATGCTGATATCAAAGGGCGTATTGAAGCCGGTCGGGCTGTTGAAAGACTTCTTCAGAAGCAGGTCAATATCCCAGGTTTTGCGATCCAGCGGATCAGAAGTTGCCTGAAACGGCGCCAGACTGGCGTTGTTATTCGGCAGGTAGTTGAGCAGCTCTTTCACCTTGGTCAGGGCAGCCACTTCATCGGGTACGACAAAGTCGGTCACGCCGGATTGGGAGTGAACCGCCGGGCCGCCCAGCTCCTCAGCGGTGACATCTTCACCGAGCACTGATTTAACAACGCCGGGGCCGGTCAAACCGAAAAAGGTATCGTTGGGTTGCACCACAAATGAACCCTGGCGCGGCAGATAGGAGCCGCCGCCGGCGTTGTAGCCGAACATACACATAATGGAAGGCACTACACCGTTGATGCGGCGCAGCGCAGTAAAGGCCTCTGCGTAGCCATCCAGGCCACCCACCCCGGCGGGAATGAAAGCGCCCGCCGAGTCGTTCATGCCAACCAGCGGAATTCGCAGCTTGCCGGCCAGATCAAATAACCGCGCCAGTTTGCTGCCGTTGGTGGCGTCCATGGAACCTGCGCGTACGGTAAAGTCGTGACCGTAAATTGCCACATCGCGCCCGTTAACCTTGATAATCCCGGTAACCAGAGAGGCGCCATCAAGGTTCTTGCCCCAGTTCTGATACAGGATTTTCGGCTCGGTGCCCGCATCGGCCAGAACCTGAATACGCTCCCAAACGGTCATCCGTTTTTTCATGTGCTGCTTTTGAATACTGGCAACACCGGCCGCCTTAAAGGGCAGCTTGAGCAATTCGTGTCCCATTTTCAGGGTGGTTTCGTAAAGTCCGGGGTCGTAATCGAGCTGTCCAGGAACCGTAAATTCTACGTCCTGCGCCTGCTCAAAGGGATTTGTCAGTGTGGGGGATATCTGTACTTTTTTTGTCATGCTTCCTGTCTCAGCAAGTAATATCGAGGGTAATACATACAACTCGCGATAGTGGCGGGCTGATTACAAGCTACCGTCAAAACGATAGCCTGCCGCCGGCATGGAACATGGCGGCCCACTCTCTTTGAATCGCAAGTTGACAAAGAACACTTTGTATTCAAGGGTTTAAACCCGTGTTCTTCAGCTTCAGGCGGGCGACAACATTAATTGCATAGGGTGGTTATGTCAATGTACAAAGCGGTCACGGAAAGTCGTATCAGGCCGCATAAACGCTGGATTTGCTGATACAATGCCGAGCCTTCGCGCCGCCAAGCAACCGCCCTACGAGACAACCTGACGCCCATGGCCAGCCTGTACCGCCGAGCCCTGACCTACCAAGCCGACAGCAGCGTTCTGTTTGAAGCCTTGCGGGATATGCCCTACCCGGTTTTTCTTGATAGCGCCTACCCCTACAGTGATCGCGGACGCTATGATATTTTGTCTGCATCCCCTCTTGAAACTATCAATACAAATATTTCAATAACAAGCAGTTATAGAAATAATGAGATGTTATTTCGAGAAATGGAGACTCTGCTTGCCCGGCTCGATCCGCCGCAGGAAGACGAAACCGACCTCCCCTTTAGCGGCGGCATTATCGGCGCATTCAGTTACGATGGCGGCCGTGAATTGGCGGGGATCAGTCGCAGCGCAGGCAGCACTGACAAAATCGATCACTGTGATCCGGTTTTTCCCGATTTTTTTGCCGGGCTTTACAGCTGGGCCATAGTCGTTGATCACCACACACAAAGCCGCTGCCTGATAAGTCACCCGGCTACGCCGCCTGAGCTGCTGCAAGATGTTGAAAGGCGACTGGCACTGGCCCCCGCTGCCACCACGCCGGATTTTTGTCTGACGAGCGAGATCAGCACCAACCTCGATGAGCAGCAATACGCAGCCCTGTTCGAACGGGTTCAGCAATACATTCGCGCGGGTGACAGCTACCAGATCAATCTCGCCCGGCGTTTTGAGGCTGATTACGCCGGCTCACCCTGGGAAGCCTATCGTCAGCTGCGAATACTCGCCGCTGCGCCCTTCTCGGCCTACCTCGAGCTGCCCGGCAGCAGCGTTTTATCACTGTCGCCCGAGCGCTTTTTGCAGGTTACCGACCGCGAGGTATTAACCACACCTATCAAGGGCACGGCGGCTCGCTCTGCAATTCCGGAAACAGACCGGACGCTGGCCGAAGCCCTGCTGGCCAGCGAAAAGGATCGCGCTGAAAACCTGATGATTGTCGACCTTCTGCGCAACGACATTGGCCGCTGCTGTGAACCGGGCAGTATTCGCGTCGAAAAATTATTTGAACTGCAGAGCTTTCAGACCGTGCATCATCTGGTGAGCACCATTCGCGGTCGACTGGCGAATGACAAAAGCCCCCTGCAGTTACTGGCCGCCTGTTTTCCCGGAGGCTCTATCACCGGCGCACCCAAGCACCGTGCAATGGAGATCATTGAGGAACTGGAGCCTCACCAGCGCTCGATCTATTGCGGCTCGGTCGCTTACGTCAGTTGCAACGGAAAAATGGACAGCAATATCGCCATACGTACGCTGCTCTGTGAGGCAGGAAAGCTGTATTGCTGGTCCGGCGGCGGTATCGTGGCCGATTCGCAGATGGAGCTGGAGTTCGAGGAAACCTGGAACAAGGTGGGTTCACTGCTGACCCACCTGCAGAAGATGCGCTAGCGCACTCGTTCGCACGGCCAGCAGTGAATGGCAAGCGAACGTGGGAAATAGCCCTGCAGGCGAAAACCTACAGAGTTAATTCCCGGTTCGAGGCCTTGAGAAACTCCTTCTTGAGGTCCTCATAGGTGTGCACCGCCGGATACTGCGGAAATTCTGCAATCACATTGTCCGGCGCATGAAACAGAATGCCGGCATCAGCTTCGGCCAGCATGGTAGTGTCGTTGTAGGAATCGCCGGCGGCAATGGTGCGGTAGTACATGCTTTTGAAGCCGACAATGGCCTGACGCTTTGGGTTAGCCTGACGCAGTTTATAGTCGGTAATACGACCGGATTCCGCATCGACCTCCAGGTTGTGACACAGCAGGGTCGGATAGCCCAGTTGCGCCATCAGGGGTTTGGCGAATTGATAGAAGGTGTCTGAGAGAATCACAACCTGAAAACGCTCGCGCAGCCAGTCTACAAACTCGACTGCTCCTTCGAGCGGCTTCATGGTAGCGATCACTTCCTGAATTTCGTTAAGGCCCAGCTTGTGCTCGTCCAGAAGACGCAGGCGCTGCTTCATCAATACGTCGTAATCAGGAATATCGCGCGTAGTTGCCTTCAGGGCTTCAATGCCGGTGCGCTCGGCAAAATCTATCCAGATTTCCGGCACCAACACCCCTTCAAGATCAAGACAGGCAATTTCCACGGCAGCTTCCCCTGTTTAAAAAGGCCTGCACTCTAACCACTTCAGGAGTGGAAATCAACGCGCTTGAGCTGGCCGCCAGACCTAGTAAACCGGCAGCTCTATATGGGAAAACAACTCTTCTATTTCTGACTTGCTGTGCCGGCGATAGGCCTCTTCAACCAGCTCCCGCGTGAGGTGCGGCGCAAACAGCTCGATAAACTCGTACATAAAACCACGCAAAAAGGTGCCCCGCCGGAAGCCGATCTTGGTCACAGACGCATCAAATAAATGGCTCGCGTCCAGCGGCACCAGATCCTTGTCCAGTTGCGGGTCGTAGGCCATTTTGGCCACGATGCCAATCCCCAGCCCCAGGCGCACATAGGTTTTGATTACGTCTGCATCCGCTGCGGTAAATACCACTTTTGGTGACAGCCCTTCTTCAACAAATGCCTCGTCGAGCTTTGAGCGCCCGGTAAAACCAAACACATACGTGACGATGGGATAGTCGGCGACATCACTCAGCTTGAGTTTGGACACCTGGGTCAGCGGGTGATCTTTCGGCACCAGAATGGTCCGGTTCCAGCGATAACAGGGCATCATGATCAGGTCGCTGAACAGTTCCAGCGCTTCGGTCGCTATTGCGAAATCGACGGTACCGTCTGCCGCCAGCTCGGAAATCTGCAATGGCGTGCCCTGATGCATATGCAGTGACACATCCGGATAGCTTTTCATGAAGCTGCGTATTACCGAGGGCAAAGCGTAGCGCGCCTGAGTGTGGGTGGTGGCCAGTGACAGCGAGCCTTTGCGTTCGTCGCTAAACTCCTGGGCAACCTGCTTGATCCCCTCAACCTTGCGCAATACCTCGCCGGCAGACTTCAATATTGCCTCACCGGCAGGTGTTACATGGGTAAGGTGTTTGCCACTGCGGGAAAAGATTTCGACGCCCAGCTCATCTTCAAGCAAGCGAATTTGCTTGCTGATACCAGGCTGTGACGTATAAAGGCTCTGTGCCGTCGCAGACACATTCAAATCGTGGTGGGCGACTTCCCAGATATAACGCAATTGCTGCAGTTTCATATGCCCTCGCAGATCAGGTTCCGGATCAAATGATCACGTCCACTGCTGCTTACAATAGTAGTACAGGAATAAGAAAGCCACCTGTTATAACTGCAATATTTTCACGCGGCAGCCTAAAACTCAGTCGTTGGCCACGCCGTGGGGCACATGCCCGGTGGCCACGTGCTGGCTGGCCGAGTGACAGTGCTGGGCCTGATCATCAAAAAACACGTCTGCACCGTAGGAATGCAAAAACTCACCCTTGTCCAGGCCACCGAGAAACAGGGATTCATCAATCCGGATATTCCAGTCACGCAGGGTCAGTATCACCCGCTGGTGAGCCGGGGCAGACCGCGCGGTCACCAGGGCGGTGCGAATCGGAGCCTCGGTGGGCGGAAAGCTCGTTTGCAATTTGTTCAATGCCGAAAGAAAGGGTTTAAACGGCCCGCCCGACAGGGGCGTTTTCGCCGCCGCTCGCTCACTGGCGGCAAAGGCCTCAAGCCCCTGCTCCTTGAAAATGCGTTCGGCTTCATCCGAAAACAACACCGCATCACCGTCGAAGGCGAACTTGAGCTGCTCGGACTCATCCACCTGCTTTTTGCCGCGCGGCAGCAAAGTCGCCGCCGCAACACCGTTATTAAGGGCGTGGCGCACATCTTCAGCGTGCGTGGAGAGAAAAAGGTGGCAACCAAAGGCTGAAATATAGCGATAGGGGCTTTCCCCGCCGCAGAAGGCTGCGCGCGAAATTTTCAGCCCGTAATGCTCAATCGAATTAAAGACTCGCAGGCCCGTGTCGGCGGTATTGCGCGACAACAGAATAACTTCTACCCGCTCCTGCCCCAGACGCTCGTTGATTTTAAGCAGTTTTTGCACCAGAGGATAAGCCTCGCCCGGCTCCAGAATTTCGTCCTCATGCTCGATCTGGTAGGCCTGATAGGCGGCCAGCCCGGAAGTCTCATACACTTGATGGCTCTCATCGAGATCAAACAGGGCTCGCGACGAGATTGAGATGACCAGTTTGTCTTCAAAACCTTTTGGCATAGGATCCAGCGATACCTTCGTTACATTAAATGATGCGGTAAATTCATTACGCTACGGCAGCATAGCGGCTTTTCTTCAGACTTGGAATTAGCTATTGTGAGCCTTTGCCGGTCGCACTTACCTTTGTGCTTGGGGCTTATTCGGGAATTTGCCAACCATCATGCCTTCTACTGCCTGGGCTGAAATTGATCGCTCCGCGCTTCGCCACAACCTGCAGTGTGTACGCGAACTTTCACCCGATTCCGGTGTTGTTGCAATGATCAAGGCCAACGCCTATGGCCACGGCCTGATCGAGGTCGCCCGAACTCTTGCGCCGATCAGTGACAAGCTCGGCATTGCCCGAATAGATGAAGCCTATCAGCTACGGAGCGCCGATATAAGCAGCCCGTTGCTATTGATGGGCACCCTGCTCAACGATGACGAGCTGGGCTGGTGTGCCGGGAACGGTGTGGCCGTCGCCGTTCACTCCCTGGAGCAAGCTGAGCAAATCGTCCGGCAGTCTTTTAGCAATAAACTGGAAGTCTGGCTAAAGCTGGACACCGGGATGAACCGCCTCGGGCTAACGCCCGACGCACTGCACTCGGCACACGCTCTTCTCGCGCAATCTCAGCATATCGGGGCTATTCGCCTGATGAGCCACTTCAGCAGCGCCGACGATCCGGCCAGCCCGTCGACCCTCAGCCAGATCGCATACTTTGAGAAAGCGGCCGATAACCTGCCCCCAATGGAGTTCAGCCTGGCAAATTCCGCGGGGCTGATCGCCTGGCCCGAGAGCCGTCGGCAGTGGGTGCGCCCGGGCATCATGTTGTACGGGGACAACCCGACCGACCTGCAAACTGTTGAATTAAAACCGGTCATGCATCTCAAATCGAGAGTCATCGCCATAAAGCATGTGTTAGAAGGCGACAGTGTCGGCTACAATGCCCGCTGGACAGCTCCGCGAGCCAGCCGTATTGCGGCCATTGGCATTGGCTACGGTGATGGCTACCCCCGGCAGTTACCCAACCACACACCCGTGCTGTGCAAGGGGCAAAGATTTCCGCTGGTTGGCCGAGTGTCCATGGATATATGCAGTATCGATATCTCCAGCGCGAAGCAACCAATATCGGTTGGCGACGAAGTCACCCTGTGGGGTGAAGGTCTGCCAGCTACAGACATCGCTGCCATGGCAGGCACGATCAGCTACCACCTGTATACAGGGGTAACGCAAAGGGTACAGCGCGTTTATACCGAGAAGACGTGATGATGACAGAAAGCGAGTTAACTCGTTTTTTCCCTTACTACCAGCCTATTGTTGACGTGTTAACCGGAGAAATAGGCGGCTACGAAGCACTGGCACGACAGCAAACCCCCGACGGCACAGTGATCAGTGCCTGGCCGTTTTTCAGTGATGACGAAATTGAACCTGAGCGCAAACTTCAGGTAGACCGCCATGTAAGATCGAGCGCACTCTCGTCGTTCTCTACCCGGCACGGCAACGCGTTTATCAGCGTCAATATCTCCCCGACATTTATGGATGCCGGGAATCTCGACATCGGCGGCACCACACTGTCCATGCTGGATACCTACGATATCCCGCCCTGCAATGTGGTCACAGAGATACTGGAAACACCCGGCGAGCGAGAAGCCATTCACCTGATCAGCAAGCGCTTTCACGAGGCCGGGGTGCAGGTTGCCATAGACGATTTTGGCGCAGGCCACTCCCATATGGAACGCCTGTTCGACCTTAAGCCCGATTATCTTAAAATTGATATGAACCTGTTCCGCCTCGCGGCACGTGGCGGCGTGCGGGCCGACTACCTGCAAGCACTGCGCTACGTGACTGAACGCAACAGCATCCGCGTTGTGTGCGAGGGCGTGGAAACTGAAGATGAGTTTATGTTCGCCATGGATTGCGGCGCACGCTATATACAGGGTTTTCTGTTCTCACCCGCCGTTCCGGACATGCTGCCCGTAGACACATTCAAGGATCAGGTCGAGACTCTGCGCAGCCGCTACCTTGAACAACGCGCCGAACGATTAACACGGGCTGCACTGCACCGGGTTCAGATCGAAGAAGCCATACTGACACTCAAAACCCGCATTCTTGAGGAAGACCTCAGAAACGTTGCCATTGACGCCCTGCGCGACCTCGGCGTTTTTCGCTTCTTTGCCTGCAAGGTTAACGGCGAGCAAGTTTCATCGAACTACAACCTGCTGGACAAGCTCACCATTGATCGCCATTTTTGTGGCTACAACTGGAGCCCGCGCCCCTACTTCGCCGAACTTATGGCCCTGCGTGAAGCACTGGACGGCGACGATCATATTATCCACTCATCGGCCTACAAGGATCAGGAGCGGCAGCAGCTCTGCCGCACCTACGGCATTGGCCTGGACGACGAACACCTGCTGCTGGTAGATGTTGCCGAAGAAGACCTGCTCTCATACATCAAAGACAACTAAGCCGCCCGGAGAACGCAAAAAAAAGGCCGCAAGCGCGGCCTTTTTCATAGGTAAAGGACCATGCTCAGTCTTCGAGCTTGAACACCCGCCGTGCATTGTCGCCCAGAAATTTCGGCCACACATTGTCATTGAAGGGCACATTTGGCATGTCCTTGAAAATGCGATCCAGTGATAGACCCATCGGGAAATAGCCTGCATACATAATTTTGTCACTGCCACGGCTGTTGGCAAACTTGATGATTTCCTCAGGGTAATGCTTGGGCGCAAAGGCGCTGGTCATATAGTACAGGTTCGGGTATTTGAGCATCAGCTTCCAGGCCAGCTTTTCCCAGGGCTCGGCGCCATGGCGCATCACAATTTTCAGCTCGGGGAAAAACCAGCAGATTTCGTCGAGCAACTCGACTTTCTGCGGCGCCATCGGCAAGCGTGGGCCGGGTACGCCAATGCAGGGGCAGAAAGGAATATCCAGCTCTACCAGCTTGGCGTAAATGGGATACCACTTGTTCTCGTTGTAGGGAACCTGGGGGCACAAGCCCGAAGCGAAGGCGGTTACCGCCTTGAGGCCGTAATCCTTGTACAGACGCTCAATCTTGCGCACCTCTTCCATGCCGTTGTTCGGGTTCGCTTCGTAGCAGGGGAAAAACCGCTCGGGAAAGCGCTCAAGCGCCTCTTTGGCAACGACATTGCTGTCGTCAATGCCCAGCATGGCACGGT
Organism: Spongiibacteraceae bacterium UBA5047; assembly: GCA_002415025.1. GTDB lineage: Bacteria > Pseudomonadota > Gammaproteobacteria > Pseudomonadales > Spongiibacteraceae > Litorivivens. The sequence goes on along the minus strand of DIBR01000051.1, from coordinate 21,474 downwards.
GAATGCCGTGTTTGTCCATCTGCTCAATGGTGTATGCCACGTAATCGTCTTTGCCACCAACCTGGGGAACGTCCTTGAACATATACTGGGCAGGAAATTTGAACATCTCCCGGCTTTCCTGATCCATCAGCAGCGGCTTCATAAAATCATACCAGCCACTATTGTCTTCACCCGGCACACTGAGCATCAGATCGATGATTTTGAAATCACTTGGCATTGGCATGGTCGCGTCCCTCAATTAATAGTTGTCTGCCCGAAGCGGGCCACAGAATGACACCATTCTGCGCAAAGGCTCATACTGCCTCAATAGCAAACTACGTCAGATATACACGCAAATCCGGTCATCAACCGAAAAGGAAGAATGTTAAGCCGCTGATTTTATTAGGATCAGGTTGTGACGCCGGTTTCGACGATAGTGCGATTTCGGCCTTGGTTCTTGGCGCGATACAAAGCCATGTCGGCCAGAATCATCAAGCCGTCCAGCTCCTTTTGATCGGTCTTGCCAACCACTCCGATGCTCACCGTTACCGGCCGCTCGCTACCGTCGTCGTTCTTGAAAAACTCCAGCTTGGCCAGATGGGTGCGCAAACGCTCCAGAATGCTGTAGGCCTGCATGGGGGTTGTATTAGGCAGGCACACGGCAAACTCTTCGCCGCCGATTCGCCCGACAATGTCATGCAGCCGAAGGCTGCTTTTCAATAACGAGCCGAATTTTCTGAGCACTTCGTCACCCGCAGCGTGACCGTAGGTGTCGTTGATCTGCTTAAAATGATCAATGTCGAGAATCGTGACCGCCATCGGCTCATCCGAGCTCTTGGCGATTTCAAATTCGGCGTTGGCCCGGTCGAAAAATGCGCGCCTGTTGAGCAAGCCGGTCATATCATCGCGGTACGCCAGGTCCCGCAGCTCGGCCACATCGCGATTGAGATCACGGGCATCACTCTGGGTTCGTACAACGTTGTTAATCCGGGCTATCAATGCGGTAAAGCTGAAAGGTTTCGTAACATAATCGTTGGCGCCCGACTCAAGGCAGCGCGCCAGATTGCTGTCTTCGGTGTTTGCCGTCAGGATAATGACCGGCAGATCACCGTACTCGTCACTCAGGCGAATCTGTTGCAGCACCTGGTGGCCGTCCATTTCGGGCATGCCGATATCGAGCAACACGAGATCGGGACGCTCGGAGTCGATCAGCTCCAGGCCCTTGCGTCCGCTGAGCGCGGTAACCATTTCAAAGCCTTCATCCTCGAGCCCATTCTTAAGGATATCGAGGTTGTATGGCGTATCATCTATGGCGAGTATTTTTGTCATGGCGCCCGGCTAGTAGCTATTGCTGCCTTTGAATTCGGAACTAGGTCGGGATTCTAACAGTAAAACTGATGGGTTGCTCCCGACATTCAATACGCAACGTCCAGTTTGCCATGATCCCAGCTCACGATACGCTCGGGCACAACGCGAATGGCCGTTTTTTTATCAACCATACTGCGGGTGGCCTCAACCAGCATCTCTTCGGGGTAGTCGCGGCTATTATTGCGTAACAGCACCGACATGTGCAGACGATGCACTTCCTCCGGGTCGCGAATCAGCTCTGCGCGACCATATATAACCACTGCTTTCAGTTCTTCGTACTCAAGCCCGCTTTCAAACAGGGCCGTGACACGATTATCGCGCTCAAGGTTTTTCACTTTCTGTGATTTGGTGAATGTTTCCAGCACAACATCCCCCTCATCCAGGGCAAACCAAAGGGTCGTCAGGTGTGGCCAGCCGTCCTTTCCCTGCGTCGCAAGCTGCACGTTCTTCTGTGCGCGAATAAACGCCCAAACCTCGTCGTCTGTCATGCGAATCAGGTCACGCCGTTTCATAAGGGCTACCCCGCTGCCTGCAGTTGTATTGAAAGTGCCTCTTTAATTTTGCTCGCCATAGTCGCCAGAGCCTGCGCATCCCCCATCGCCCGGCCGTGTATCGCAATGCTCGCGCCCGCGTTTTGAGGAATCAGGTGCATATGGTAGTGGAATACTGTTTGGCCGGCAGCAGCGCGATTCAATTGGTGAATTCCCAGTCCGTCACAGCCGGTAACGCTCTCGACTGCGCGCGCAAGGGGTACCGAAAGTCTCGCTACAGCGGCAATATCGTCGGCATCGGCTGTGAAAATATCGTCGCTGTGGCGCTTGGTGATGATAAGGCAATGCCCCGGGTTGGCCGGAAACAGATCCAGAAAGGCCAATAGCTGCTCATCTTCATAGAGTGTATAGGCCTCGGCCTCGCCGGCCAGAATCTTGCAAAACACGCACGTCGTGTCAGCCATCCTCACTACACCTCCATTGGCGCGGGATCCTTGCTGTGTGCCCGGCCCTGGCGGTCACGCACGCTCTCATCTACTACGGTATAGACGTTTACACCCTGCTCATCCAGCTCGCGAACCAAACGCCCCGCGGTCACTAAATAGTTGAGATGGGCTACAGCCTCGCCGAGCGCCAAACTCATCTGCGAAGAGTCTATTTCGCGGGAAAACAGGACCGGCAACATTTCAACCGCCTTGCGAGGGGTGAGGCAGGCTTCCTCCACCGCCTGGAGGTGGTCTTCATGGTGGTCAACCAGGTATTGCAGACGGGCCTGCACGCCGGTAAAGGGGGTGTTGTGCGCGGGAAATACCAATGTTTCAGCCGGCAGATCCCGCTGGAAACGTGCCAGCGAATCAAACCAATCCTGCAGAGGATTTGCATTAGGTTCAACCGCCATCACACTGATATTGCTCGTAATTCTTGGGATTATCTGGTCGCCAGAAAACAACAGGTTATCGCGCGCATTAAACAGGCAAACATGCTCGGGCGAATGGCCGCTGCCAATCATTACCTGCCATTCCCGGCCCCCAATGTGCAGCACATCACCTTCACGCAAGCGGTTGTAGGCCATGGGAACGGGTTCAACGATGGAACCAAAGCCCCGAAATTTTGCACGCATCTGGTCCAGATACTCAGTGGTCAGGCCGGCCTGATGGTAATACTGGCGAGTCGTCCAGCCCAGCGTATCGCGGGTCATCGTCGAAAACGCTCTGGCGTTGTAGTACTCACCAAAGCTCATATACAGCGGTGCTCGCCATTTGTCGCAGAGCCAACCCGCCTGCCCGACATGGTCCGGGTGCATATGCGTGACGATGATGCCCTTCACAGGCTTGGCGCTCATCTTGTCAGCAAACAGTCGTTCCCAGGCCTCCTGGGTAGAATCCAGCCCCATTCCGGTGTCGATAATCCACCAGCCGTCCTCGTCATCCAGCACGTACAGATTAATGTGATCGAGCGCCATCGGCAGGCTCATGCGCAGCCAGTAGACACCATCAGCAACGGGCAACCAGTCACCGGGCTCCGGGGGTGTCGAGAAAGGGTAATGCAAGTCAGTCATACGAATCCTGTATCAATGGTTGCCACACTGAAGCTGAGGGAAACCGCCGGCGCCAGGGTAGCGCCGGCATGAGGCCCTGTCGGCAAGACAGGGCCATATTAGGCCAATTTAAGAGGGAGTTCCCGCAAGCGCTGGCCCGTGGCCGCAAATACCGCATTGGCCAGAGCGGGTGCCAGCGGCGGCAAGCCCGGCTCGCCCACACCCGTTGGCGGCTCGCTGGACGGCACAATATGCACCTCGATTTCAGGTGTTTCAGCCAGTTTCAGCATCGTATAGTCGTGGAAGTTGCTTTGCACCACACGGCCATCATCCAGCGTAATTTTACTCTTCAGTGCCGCTGTCAGACCAAAAATGATGGCACTTTCCATTTGCGAACGGACCACATCGGGGTTAACCGCAAGCCCGCAGTGAACCGCGCACACCACTTTATGCACCTGAATCGCATTGCCTTTAACGGAGGCGTTTACCACCTGCGCCACTGAACTGTGAAAGGCGTCGTGGGCCGCAACGCCCTGAAACTGACCTGCAGGCGCCTGTCCCCATTGCGCCTTTTCGGCCACCATTTTCAAAACACGGTAGCGATTCGACTCCTCCGGAATGTGTTGCAAACGGAATGCCACCGGATCCTGGCCCACCTTGTGCGCCAGTTCATCCATAAAACTTTCGGTAAAGAATGCGTTTTGCGAATGGCCGACCGAGCGCCAGAACCCCACCGGAATCGGTGTTTCGTCACGCACGGTATCAATCTTGATATAGGGAAACCGGTAGTTGGTATCCCCCAGCCCCTCGGTCATGGAGGTATCGAAATGCCTTGCCAGCCCGGCAAGGGAACGCGGAATAGCCGGTGGCAACCACTCCGGCATCGCGGCTTCGGCAAAGATCGGCATGAGCCTGCCCATGATGCTCGGCACCACGGTTTTACCCCCGAAGCTGGTAACCCGACCGTTATCGACGGTTGCCGAAAGAAGCGCTGTCGCCGCCGGCCGATAATAATCGTGCTGCACATCGTCTTCACGACTCCACACCAGCTTGACCGGCTTTCCGACCTGCTTGGCAATTTTCGCAGCCTCAACGATGTAATCCGGCACCAGACGGCGGCCGAAACCGCCTCCGAGCATCTGGTTGTGCACCACAACTTGCTCGCGCGGGCAGTCTATGGCGGCAGCGACGACACCAATCACCGTATCCGGCACCTGGCTACCGGTCCACACTTCAACCTTGTCACTGCTGATGCTGACCAGGGCATTAGGCGGCTCCATCGGGCTGTGCGACAGCATGGGAACGCGGTATTCCACTTCCACACGCTCGCCAATGGCGGACTTTTCGTCACCAATTTCAGCGACATTACGGCCATCTTCCAACAGCAGCTCGCGGTGGTGGGCCAACAATTTGGCCTCGTCCAAACCCGCGAGGGCGCCCTTGTCCCATTCAATTTCCAGTGCATCAGCGGCTTTGCGCGCAGGCCAATAACCGCTAGCCACAACCGCCACCGCGCCATTGATCTCAAATATATCCTGCACGCCCTTAATCGCTTTCGCCGCGTTGTCGTCAAAACGTTTGACTCGCCCGCCCAGGTGCGGGCAACGACGCATAACCGCCGTAACTGCACCCGGCACATTGCAATCAATACCAAAGGTCGCGGTGCCGGTGACTTTGGCCAGGGCATCCAGGCGCACGGACTCTTTGCCAATCTGTTGGAAATCGGCGGGGTTTTTCAGCTCGGCGTCTTCGGGTGCCGTGAGGGTTTTCGCGGTTTCAACCAACGCGGCAAAGCCGATCGCACTGCCATCAGGGCTCACAACAGCAGCATTCTCGACCCGCAGACCTGCAGCATCCGTGTTCAATTGCGTGGCCGCTGCCTGGCGCATCCACTCGCCCAGATTGGCCGCAGACTGACGCAGAATGGTGTAGTTATTACGCAGCGACACGCTGCCGCCGGTCATCATCATGCCGAACTCGGCGTCGCGAAACGCCGGGTGATAATAGGCATGCTCAACCACAATAGCCGACGCCGGCATGGACAGTTCTTCGGCAACAACCGTCGTCAAACCGGTATACACACCCTGCCCCATCTCGGCACGCGGCAGCTGAAACACCACAACGCCGTCGGGCCTGACCTGCAGAAAAGCGTTGGGGCGCAAATCGCTGGCGCTGGCACCGGGATAGGCCGTCTGCCCGCCGCAGCCCGTCAAGGTTAAACCTATGGCAATACCGCCACCTATTGCGGCGCCGCCCTTAAAGAATTCTCGACGACTCAGGCTCATGCTTGCGACTCCTTCTGTTCGGAGTCCGGCCCACCATTTGCCCCGGCTCGCGGATCAAATAGGCCCACAACACCCTGCCCCTGCATCAATTCGCCGGCCCGCTTAACTGCTGTGCGAATACGCGGATAGGTACCACAACGGCAGATATTGCTCATTGCCGAGTCAATATCGGCATCGCTGGGCGCATTGTTGCGCTCCAGCAAGGCTACCGCCGCCATAATTTGCCCGGATTGGCAGTAGCCACACTGGGGCACACTGCCCTCAAGCCATACCTGCTGCACCGGATGTAGCTGTTCCGCCGATGGTGCAACCCCTTCAATGGTGCGAATGCGTTTGCCGGCAACGAGGCTAACGGGAAAGCTGCAACTGCGAATGGGCTGGCCATCTAGGTGAACCGTACAGGCTCCGCACAAGCCCTTACCGCAACCAAACTTGGTTCCTGTAAGTGACAATTGCTCACGTATAACCCACAGCAGCGGCGTGTCGGATTCAACATCCAGTCGCTGCTGGCGACCGTTCAGGGTAAATTCAATGACAGACATTTTTGCATCCAAAAGCGATTAAAAATCCAGCCCTGAAGTCAGGCCATACGGCTGAAACAGGAGCAGACGGGAATGGCGCCCATAGTAGCTGTTTTCCAAAGGAAATCAGAGCGTAGCAGCTGTTACCATTTGTCCATTTAATGGTAACGGCCAGCGCCCTGCAATGATACGCTAACCCTATGCATAGCGAAGATTTCCGACAGAAATTGTGTGCTCTGCGCAGCAGCCTGAACGAGACTGAAGGCAGCAGCCGCGAGGCCGGCAGCACCGTGGTTTTGGACCAGAGCAGCGTTGGCCGCTTGTCGCGCATGGATGCACTTCAGGCACAGGCCATGTCGCAGGAAACCGAACGTCGACGGCAGAAGCATCTGCAAGCCATTGAGCGGGCGCTTGAGGCAATAGATGACGGCAGCTACGGCTTCTGTATAGACTGCGATGAGCCAATTGCCGAAGCGCGCTTGCTCGCCGACCTGGTTGCAACAACCTGCATCCGCTGCGCGGCACGCCGGGAGCACTAGAAAAACATGGCCGCAAAATAACAACCTGATGATCAACCAACAGCAAGTGAGTGGGCAATGAGCAATCTGGATTTTTCCGCATTTGTGGCATTTCTGCGCTACCCCCTGATTGATCTGGGCAAGGGGCCGGTTACGCTCGCCTCCATTCTGGCAGGTATAGCGGTTGTTATTGCCTCGCTCTACATCGCCCGACTGCTGAAAAGAAGTGTAAATTCCCTCAATCGGGGCCGCTATGCTCTCAGCGCCAGCTCGCTCTATACGCTCGAACGGTTTGCCCACTATTTTGTGCTGATTGTTGGCGTACTGCTCGGGCTCTCGGTTATGGGGGTCGATTTCGGCAAACTGGCGCTAATTGTGTCAGCCTTGTCTGTCGGCATCGGTTTTGGCCTGCAGGCCATTGTCAGCAACTTTGTATCGGGCTTGATTATTTTGCTGGAACGTTCGCTCAAGGTCGGCGATTTTGTGCAGCTAGACAGCGGCGTTATGGGCGTGGTTTCAGAAATTCGCGTGCGCGCCACCGTCATTACCACAGTGGAAAACTCGGAAATACTGGTGCCTAATTCGGAGTTTGTGAACGGCAAGGTTACCAACTACACCCACACTGACAACTTTCAACGCCATCGCATTCCCTTTGGCGTTGCCTACGGCACCGACAAGGCCGTCATGACACACGCCGTAATCGAAGCCGCATTGGCGCTGGAAATGACACTGGCCGATTCCCCACAAAAACAGCCTCAGATTGTGATGAAAGGTTTCGGGGACTCAAGCCTCGATTTTGAATTGCTGGTGTGGACGAAATCCGAATATTCCACCCGCCCCGGCTTTGTCAAAGGCACTTACCTGAGCGCTATTGATGATGCCTTTCGCGCGGTCGGGGTTTCCGTTCCCTTTCCCCAGCGCGACCTGCACTTTATGTCCGATCATCGCCCGGATCGCAGCGATACCGACTGAATATTCAGCCCGGTGCGCCAGACCAGATCTGCACAGGCAACTGCACCTCATAGGTTGCGCCGCCCCGGTCGTAGCGCTGGGAACTGAAATACAAGCGCGAGCCATCCGGGCTGAAGGCCGGACCGCAAATTTCGGAACCCGGATGGTGGATTTCCATCAAGCTTTGCGCACCACGGTTCGGGAGCACCACGATTAATCTCGACACATCCCGCTCAGGCGGATCTTCCGCCACCAGCACATCGCCCCATGGGCTAACCGTTAGGTTATCCACACTTTTGAACGGCGTATCAATCTGACTGTTATCAAAGATTAACTCTACCCGTTGATTGGCGACATCGAGCACCCACACCCGATTATCAATTTTGGTGGTCCAGAAAATCAGCGTATCGACGTCGGCGGGCGCGGAGCTCGAGTGCAGTGCCCGAGCCGTTTCCGGCGGCACCCGGTAAGCCCACAGGCCTTCGCCACCGGCAAACACTGTGCCCGGCACGGTGCTTTTCTGCTCACGCAGCGACGCCCGGACTTTATCCTGCTGGCCTTCAGGTTCTATGACAGGCACCCAGCTCACACCTAACTGCCGGCGAACAAAAGCATCACTTAAGGGATAGCAGTCGTCATGAAAGCCAACAATATTCATTACTTCGAGCAGGCCCTGCTCGAAGGCCATACGCCCGTTCTCATCAACGTCTCCGGGGGCGGCGGTCCAGCGGTAAAAGCGGCCGTCATTAATATCTTCAGTAAGATAAACCGTGCGCCGGAGCGAATCGACGGCAACGGCTTCATGGGCAAAACGACCCAGGGCGGGTTTCGCTACGCCCTGTCCTTCCTCAAATGGGTTGCACTCCCAGCACAAGCCATCTTTAGATTCCTCACAGGAAATCCAGGTATGCCAGGGCGTGGCACCGCCCGCACAGTTTTGCGTGGTGCGCTTTAATATTGAATAGGCGTCTTCGACAAGACCCTCGGCATTAAACGCCAGCGCACCACAACCACCCAATGGCAGGAGAGGAATTTCGGAGTTGGACGTATAAACCCAGCCGCCGTTCGGCCGAGGCAATACTGCGCCACCATCCGGAAAGGTGTGCCATTTATATCGACTGTAGGCGCTTTTCCCAGCCGGTGTGGCCACGGGCTTTTTTGCCTCGGCAAGCTTACGGGCGGCAAAGCCCTTGGGTAAGGCAATGCCAAGGGAGTCCACTATCTGCAAAGGCCCAATATTGGCCAGCCGCCCGGTGGGCAACTGCAACTGGTCGCGACCAGACACCAGCATGCAAATATTGCCGGCAGCGCGCGCCCCGGAAGAAGCATTCAAAAGTCCGACGCCCAGCGGGGCAACCCCGACCGACAGGGCCGAAAAAAAAGCCTGCTGGAGCAGGCTTCGCCGTTTTACACTTCCCATGCTTTCGCTAACTCCCTTGTGCTATCCGAGCCGGTGCGGCCCGTGCGCCTTTAAGCCAGTAAAGCACAGCAATGTGACAAACCGCTACCAAGGTCAATAACAACAACAGCGCAAGCCACGGTGCCTGCAATTGCAGCATCCACACAACGGGCGTCAGTGCATGCCGCACCGCAGCGCGCAGGACGTCGCTATCGGCAATGGCCTCGGCAATCGGTGGTGACACTTGATAATACCGGTCTATAAGCCAGCGCCCGGCTGCAGACTGACGCAGCGTTTTGTCGCGAAATTCACGCAGCAGGCGCACTTCTTTCGTCCAGTAGCTTCCATAAGCCGCCGTGGCAATAAAGCAGCCCCCACCTCCTCCACCCGAACCGGATGTCGCAGGTTCAGCGGGAGCAGGTTGCGGAGGGTTATTGGCGAAGAATGTCTGCGCCGCTCGCGCGTCAATAAGGCCAGCTCCGGTGACATCATCCGTACCCGCAGCGGATCGCGCCCCTCTGACATCAACCGCGGTGGCGATCAGCCCGTCTGTAATAGCCCTCGCCGAAAGTTCGGGGAAAGCCTGTTGAAGCAAAACTACAACGGCCGCCACATTAGGCGCGGCCGCAGAGCTGCCGAAGAAGTTGGGGGCCCCGTCCGGTTCGCCAAAGCCTGGCGTTGCATCTGGGCTGAAATCGCTGCCAAAAAAGCTCGTATTGTTGCCGTCGGTACCCGCCAGTGTCGGGCCGAAACGCACAACAGGGGCAAAGTTGCCCTGCCGATCAAATTGAATGCTGGTGTTGCCCGCCTTCGAACTAAATGGCTCGGGGTCGATCTCCGGCGTGCCAAATCGCGCCGGCGCGAAATCCGGCGCCTCCCACCATGGCACAGCCGCTACACTGACCACCCCTTCGGCCAGAGGGTGCCCCCATGCCGTAGCGCCATTAAATGCGTACTCGCTGTTACTCAATTCGCCCAGCAACAGCAGGCGAAACTCCAGCGGAGTTGCCGCATCCTGGGGAATGGCGTCCTGCGAACCAATATAGTGGTCAATGGCGATATAAAATGTTGTCGCTGCCCCCGCATCGGCGGTCAAGGTCAAAAATTCAGCTGCGTCGCCCAGCGGCTCCTCGGTGTTGCCCTGAACGCTAATACTTCTATCAACAAAGTCGGCATTGCCGGGATCAAGTGCAGCGAGCGAATCCTGTCGGGTAGCGTATAAATCCAGATCAATCTGCGCGCCGTTACTCGCATTGACGCTGGCGTGGGGCTGATTCCACTGCAGCACCACAATGACCTCACCCGCAGCGGGCACTTGTATCTCGAGAAAACCGTCGCCCCCACCCCAGTCGTGTAAGTCGGCCCCGCTCGGCGTGAATGGCGACGAGTCTGGCGCATCATCGGTGGCAGGGTTTATATCTACATAGATCTGGCGGTAGCCCCGGTCGCCATCGTTGCCAATAGCGCTGACAAAAGGAATGCCCCGGCTTACGCAATCGGCGGCGGCCTGGGCGATAATTCCGTCCTGATAATAGGGCTCAAGCAAAAAACCGATGTCATCTACAATAACGTTGGCTTGCTGGCCGTCACAGAGGGTGTCAATGGCCGTGGCAAATGCCGCCTGCGAATTGCCCGCACTGTGAAATGAAATACCTACACCGGGCGCAATATCGTAGGCCAGCTCGGCCATCGCTGCGCCTTCGTCGCTGCTTCCGGCATCACCCTCTTCCAGCAGGGTGACGCTGGCAGGCAGGTTACCGCTATCCTGCGGCCGACTCCCCTGCAAACTGCCAGCCACACCGGAAGCTGGCGTAGTGTTGGCGTCTCGTACATCGGCACTGCGGGCAAAGCTGTCTGACAGAATTCCCAGCACCCGACCGCTACCATCGTTCCCCTCAGCCCTGACCGCATCAACGCGCAGCGCCTCGGGCGCCCGGCTTGATACCGTTCCGGCACGGCTGATCCAGGGCTCGGATTCCCTTACCGCAAGTACCTGCGGCAAGCGGGACAGTTCGAGCAATTGGCTTTGGGCATCCAGTGCCAGGGTCAGGGATTGATAACGGGCAGAGCTAAAGCGAATGTCAGCGCCGAGATTGCGCAGCCGGTCCAGCAAGGTATCGTCGAGCGAGCTGACGTTAACCTGAACAAGGATTTTTGCGCCGGATTGAGCGCCTGAGTCAATCACAGAGCGTCTGGGTTGGAACCGGTCGACCAGCGAGCCGTCTTTACCGCGCTCACTCACAAGCGCCTGTAACCGTGGTGACAGGGTCTGTGTATTTAGCAGCCTCAACTGAGCTTGCACTTTCGGACTTGGATACGGCTCTGCGACGCGATCGGGCGCGCCGACGGCGCTGCCGATCAGGGTATAGGCTACAAGTGCCCGGAAAATGTTATGAAAAGCTGTCATTCGTTGTCAGTACGTACCACCGGAACGCTTAATGCCTCTATACGGTAGATACTGCCCATACTGATCACAGCGTCCAGGTCTGCATAGGAGCGCAAGCCCACATCCAGCCTCTGAAAACGCGGAAATCTATGCATAATCGGAATATTCAGCCCACCCAGCGCGTCGGCCACTATAGCTTCCTGACCCTCGTAGGCGAGCTGCACCAACAGCAAACCCTCTTTCACCAGAAGATTACGCTGCCGCGCCTGCTCTACCAGGCCTGCCGAGCGCTGTTGGCTCAAATGGTGCATTTCCACACCCAGCTTCTTGTGAGGTTTGGCAAGGGGCACTGCCGATGGCGAGGTCGCAGTTGACGGTCCGGCTTTGGCGGCATGCTCTTCAACGCTGCAGGCCGCAGCCAGTGTGAGGCAGAGTGCGCAGACACTGGCAAACCAAAACAGACGCTTCACAAAATGTATCATGGCGGACCCTGTAAAAAGTAAAATACCCCGACAGCCAGGCCTCCTGAGCGCTGCCTGCTGTAGCTGAGATCAGAAAGCTGCCGTATCGTTCCAAAACGCAGCGAATTGTGACTGAACGATAGCTTTTATCATATCGACTGTCAGCGGCTTGCGATGAAACGCCGTCACAAATGGCGAATTGTGCGCACGGATTTCGTCGTCAGGGTTCAGTGAGGTGGTCAGCACCACAATCGCGCGCGCTGTCTCGGTAAAATACTCAGAATACAACTGCAAAAACTCCCAACCGTTGAGCCGGGGCATGTTCAGATCAAGGAAGAGCAACTGTGCTCGCGGATTGTGGTCTGCCTGGCGCAGGTAGGCCAAGGCATCTTCGGCGTTATACATTTCATGAATATCTCCGACATAGCCCATTTTCTTCAGTAGGCGGGTGTGCAGGAAATTAGTGGGATGGTCGTCATCAACCAGCAAAATCGATTCAAGCGTCTGCACCCGACTCCTCCATATCGCGCCTGTGATCAATAGCAGTAAAGTGGAACTGGCAACCTTGGCCGGGCTCGGACTCCACCCAAATGGTGCCACCAAGCAAATCGACAATTTTTTTGCAGTGCGCCAGCCCAATGCCGGTGCCTTCGTATTCCTGACGGGTATGCAAGCGCTGAAAAATCATAAAAATGCGTTCTTTATATTGCTCGTCAATGCCAATGCCATTGTCGGCAACTGTAAAACGCCAGGCTCTGCCATCGCGCTTTGCGCTAATAGTGACATGGGGTCTGGCGTCGGGTTTGTGAAACTTCACCGCGTTTGCAACAAGATTTTGCAGCAATTGCCGCAATTCATTAGCGTACGTCACGAAAGTGGGCAAGTCTTGCCAATGTACCTCAGCGCACTTTTCGGCAATTGCCACATCCAGATCTTTTGCTATATCCATCATAAGCTGCGAGCAGTCTACTTCACTGAGTGTCGACTGACTGCCGATACGCGAGTAGTCCAGCAAGCCCTTAATCAGCTGCGTCATGCGCTGTGAAGCCTCGGAAATATAGTGCAGGTAGGTATCGGCGTCAGCGTCCAGCTCGCTGCCATGATCCTCTATCAAGAGTTCCACAAAACTCGAAACCGTGCGCAACGGCTCCTGCAAATCATGCGAGGCAATATAGGCGAATTGCTCCAGCTCCTTGTTCTTGCTTTCCAGCTGACGCGCATACTGGCTTAACTCAAGCTCTTTCTCCTTGCGTTCTGTAATATCGCGAATCGCTGCAGATACAAGCAGGCCCGCCTTGGTTTCCAGCGGACTCAGGCTGATTTCCACCGGGAATTCAAGCCCGTTCTTTTTTTGGCCGAACAATTCAAGACCCTGGCCCATGCCCCGAACGTTTGGCGCGTTAAAAAAACTCTCGCGATGACCGGCATGTTTTCCCTGAAAGCGTTTGGGCAGCAAGGTTTCAATTTTTTGCCCGATCAATTCTTCGTTGTCATAGCCAAACAACATTTCTGTCTGCTTGTTCGCCAACTCTATGTCGCCTGTCTCATTAACAATAACCATAGCGTCGGGCGCCGAGTTCAACAGGTCCCGGAATTTTTCGTCAGCTTCACGCCGGTCAGTTACGTCGCGAATGGACGCCGACACCAGCAGCCCCTGATCCGTGTGCAAAGGGCTCAGGCTTATTTCAACGGGAAACTCATCACCGCTGTTCTTTACCGCATACAAATCCAGATTCTGCCCCATAGATCGTGCGGCCGGCGCTTGAAAATAGCCTTTTCTGTGGCGCGCGTGACTTTCCATAAAGCGCTTTGGGATCAGCACTTCGACATGCCGGCCGATGAGCTCCGATTTGCGATAACCAAACAGCAGTTCTACCTGCTTATTCGCGAGTTCTATACGACCGCGCTCGTTAACAATAACAACGGCATCGGGGGCAGATTCCAACAAGTTGCGGAATAAAATATCTTTGGCTTTATCCTGTTCACGCAAGCCTTTCTGTTGCAGCAACAGGGCTGTGGCAATAGCGATGGCCAGCACCGACATCACCCGGTTGGCGAGCATTGCCCAGCTGACCTGCTCCGGACCGTTGGCAAAGGTGTCGAGCACGACCAGGGCAACGCACAGGCAGGCAACCGAAACCAGATGCTCGTAACGCTCAAACTGAGCCAGCATAAAAATAACGATAACGTACAGCGTGCCGACAGCAATTGCGGGAGGGATTAGCAGGTCCAGAATAAAAAAGGCACCAATGAAGATACCGGAAAACCAGATCACACGAGTACTGCGTTCCGCTTCCTGCAAATTCGACATTGGCCTGTCCTGGACAAAAGAGCGGCGAATGCGGGGAGAGCGTCCGCATTGCACTGAGAAGCTATTCGATCACGGTCTAAACTAAGCCATGCCAATGGTGGCTTACATTGTGAGATATACCTACTCTGCCCCGCCTTAACGGGATAGCAGTGCGATCACCGCTAATACCGGCAAGGCGATGGTGGCAACAACACCAACAAGAAAAAAGTAACTGCGGGGGCTCGGATTTTTCTCGGTACCAATAGCGTAATACAGCCACATATGCAGCAAGCGCGCCACTGCAAAAACCCACAACCAGATTCCTGTCCAGAGCGGGCTGGCGCCAACCAGCACACACAGCAAAGCGCTACCGAGTAACACCGGCAGATTTTCAAGCGAGTTCAGATGTGTTCGATAGGCGCGGAAAACAAAGTCGGCGTGACCGGCATTTTGAGGTTCAACACCCGGAACAGCGCCCGGCTGACGCGCCTTGACCGTTGACGCAATGATTTGCTGTACCAGTACCGTTAGCAAAATAATGGCCAACGCCCAGTAGGCCAGTGTGTACTGCATATCCATGTGGGTTCTCTCCAGAATTGCGGGGCTGGCGCAGGGTTGCGCGGCGCCCCACTGTTATTATTGACATTTACCAGCAGGCTCGAAAGCAGCCGCTTGCGCTAAGCTCCACAATGCGCCCTGCTGCACCGGACAGGGTGCTATTCCCCGCTGGTCACGTTAGCATACTGACACATTGAGAGGTTTACCGTGCTGCAAGTAAACAGGTTGAGGATAGCCATGTTAAAACATAAATGCTTAGTCGCAGGCGCTGTTGCTGCCCTGCTGATCTCCACACCCCTCACGGCAGGCTTGTTCGACAGTGTCGATAAAGCCGTCAAGAAGCCGGTCGAATCCATCGGCAAAACCTTGCCCGGTGATGCAGGCAAATTGCTGAAAGTCTCGGACGCCCTCCCCAACCGCTACATAGTGGTGCTAAAAGACGGGCTCGACGTGAACCGCGTTGCCAATACCCTGATGCGCAGTTATGGCGGTCAGCCAGACCTCAGTTTCTCCAGCGTGTTGAACGGTTTCGCGGCCTACCTCAACAAGGCTCAACTGAGCGCGCTAAGCCTCGATAGCGCAGTTAAATACGTTGAGCAGGACGCCATTCAGCGTACCTCGGATGAGAAAGCGCCTCCGGCCAAAGGCAAGCCCGAATCACAAACCAACGCAACCTGGGGACTGGATCGAATCGATCAGGTCTCTCTCCCCCTGAACAAAAGCTTTAGTTACACCTCCAGCGGTAAAGGCGTACATGCCTATATCGTCGACACCGGCATTCGCAGTGATCACCGTGACTTCAGCGGTCGTCTGGGCGACGGCGTTAATACCAGCGACGACCCCAAGCAACCGCCGGCGGGCCTGCTGGACCCGATTTTTGAAATACTCTTTGGCAAGCGGGAGAACCCCGATGACCCGACCGCTGACTGCAACGGCCACGGCACCCACGTCGCCGGCACGGTTGGCGGCAAGGAATGGGGGGTTGCCAAAGGCTCTACCCTGCATGCTGTGCGCGTACTGAATTGCGAAGGCGCCGGCTCAAACTCCACGGTTATTGCCGGGCTGGACTGGATTGCCAAGAACGCCAAGACACCTGCGGTCGTTAACATGAGCCTGGGTGGCGGCGCTTCAAAAGCCATCGACGAAGCGGTTGAAGGTCTCATTAAAAAAGGGATTACCGTGGTTGTTGCCGCCGGCAATGACGACAAGGACGCGTGTAAATCTTCCCCTGCCCGCAGCAAACCCGCCATTACTGTCGCCGCCAGTGATATTAAAGATAGTCGCGCCAGCTTTTCCAACTATGGCTCCTGCACGGATATCTTTGCCCCCGGCAAAGATATTACCTCTGCCTGGATGACCGGCAACAGCGCTACCAAAACGATCAGCGGCACGTCTATGGCCAGCCCCCACGTGGCCGGCGCCGTGGCCCTGCTGCTTGAACAGGACCCCAAACGCAAACCGGCCGATATCGAAAAGCTGTTATTGGGCAAGGCTTCCGGCGGCAAAGTATCTGACCGCAAAGGCAGCCCCGACAAACTGCTTTTCACCGGCACCCGATAACCCGACAAGGAGGAAAACATGGGATTCGCCTTATCCGATATCGCACTCAGCAGCAGTGCCTTTGACAACGGCGCAGCCATACCAACAAAGCATACCGGCGAATCGGACGATGTATCGCCCGCCTTGAGCTGGACCAACGCGCCTGAAGGCAGCAAATCATTTGCCGTGATTTGCCACGACCCCGACGCCCCGCTGGTCTCCCCCGGCGGGACCTATGGCTATGTACACTGGGTACTCTATAACCTGCCGGCTTCCTGTAACGGATTGGCAGAAGGCAGTACGGAAGGCACAGGCGGTAAAAACGACTTCGGCAACAACAACTATGGCGGCCCGATGCCGCCGCCGGGCCATGGTACCCACCAGTATTATTTCTGGGTGCTGGCGCTCGACACCGAACTGAACCTGCCCGCCGGCCTGACCTTGTGGCAGCTACTCGACAAAATAGAACCCCACCTGATTGGCATGAATCGACTGGTGGGCACCTACGAGCGCCAATAAAGACTACCGGCCCCTGCCAGAACCCTGTAGCCGCCCATTGAGGCGGCTTTTTCATGCCTGAATTTTATATATAAAACAGCCACTTACCGAGGCTGCACCATTGTTCGAGGCAATCACCCCAGGTTTTTTATTACAACTATTGTATCTGTGGTATCGGCGGGCGTAATATAAAGGCCATGTTATCCCTGCCCAATACAAAGTCCAGCAGCAGCCTCAGTCCGGCTCGCCTGATTCTGGACCTGCTGGACGCCGACCCTGAAGGTATGAGCCGTACACGGCGCCTGCTCGCCGCGGGCAGCGTGTTCCGTTTCAGCAGTAACCAGATGCGCGTCGCGCTCAGCCGCCTTGCAAGTGAGGGTTTGCTGGTAAACAAAGCGCGCGGTCAATACGCCCTCAGCGACACCGCAGAGCAACTGCGCACAGAAATTCAACGCTGGCAGCATATCGAAAGCCAGCGCCAGCCGTGGCAAAACGACTGGGCCACCATCCTCTGTGGCAATCTGGCCGCAGAAAGCAGCGCCCAGTTCCGTCGTCAGAGTCGAGCGCTATCCCTGCGCGGCCTCAGGCGCTGGCGCCCCGGCGTCTGGGTTCGACCTGATAACCTGAAAGGCGGCCTGCCCCGCCTGATTACAGACCTGCAGTCACTCGGTCTGGATGCCATTCAGGGCAGTTTTCTGGTCAACAACGCCGACGCCGATACCGAACGGGAACTGCTCTCCCTCTGGGACACCGAGTCACTTAATCGGGAATACCATACCCGCCTGGCCGACATTCGCGCTGCTACCAGGCGCCTTGTTGCCCCGCGCCCCGGCCTGCTTATCGAAACCATGGAACTGGGCAGTGACACGATTCGTTTTTTGCTCAAAGACCCGCTCCTGCCTGACGGGTTAACCGACAGCCAATGCCGCCATGCACTGATTGAAAGCATGCATGAGTACGACCGGCTGGGCCGGGAGTTATGGCAACAATTCATCGACACGCTGGAGTCATGACCATGAACGCACTGCCCCCCGCACAAACCGAAGTGTTCTCTGCCCTGCTCGACGACTTGCGGCTTGAGCGAAAGCCGGACGTCCGAACCGGTGAAATTGACACCAGCTATTACACCGACGAAAACTGGTTTAAACAGGAACACCAGCAGCTCTTTGCCGCCGCGCCGCTCGTCATTGGTCACAGCTCAATGCTGCAAAAGCCCGGCGACCACTTTGTACACGACCACAGCGGCAAACCGATTCTGGTTGTACGCGGCAAAGATGATCAGATTCGCGCCTTTCTCAACGTTTGTCGCCACCGCGGCGTGCGCTTGAGCAATGCCGACGGCGTTGCCAATACGCCAAGCTTTGTCTGCCCCTACCACAACTGGATTTACGCACTCGACGGCACGCTAAGCAAAGTACCCTTGCAGAGCGAATGCTTTCCCGACCTGGATAAAAGCTGCCACGGGCTGAAAGAATTGCCGCTCGGAGAATGTGAGGGTTTATTGTTTGTATCCGGCGACCCCGATGCGAGCATCAACCTGCAACAGCAGCTCGGCCCGATACAGGACGACTTCAAGGCTTTTCGTTTGGGCGATCACGTATTTTTTCGCGAATCAGTCACAACCAAAAAGGCCAACTGGAAACTGATTATCGAAGCCTTTCTCGACGGCTACCACGTGGTTCGATTGCATCGCAAAACCGTAGGCCCGATGTTTCTGGACGGCGTAGCCAAAAGCCAGCGCAGTGGCGACAACATTATGTCAGTTGTCGCCAGACAGGAATTCGAACGTGCCCTGGAACTTGATCGCAATGAGTGGGATCTACGCCGCCATGCCAGCTGCGCCTTCTTTCTATTCCCGAACACCACCATCATCGTTCACCCCGATTACATTAGCTACCTCACCCTCTTTCCGACCGCTGCCAACGAAACCATCTGCGTTCACGGCTGCCTGATTGCCGAAGCCCCTCGCGACGAAAAGGCCGCCGCGCACTGGGAGCGGGCCTACAACATTATTGAAGAAGGTGTATTTCAGGCCGAAGATCTATTCGTTTGCGAGCAAGCACAAATCGGCATGAATTCCGGGGCAAACGACAAACTGCTGTTCGGCAGTTATGAATCGAGCATTCTAGATTTTCATCACATTATCGCGGAAAAAATGGGGCCTTATACACCGGCTTCCGGCTAAGTGCCCTGCCCGGCTTTTGCGCTTTGCAATGAAGTGCAAAAGCCTCCTGTGACACAAATACCACCGCGCGCATTCAAGCGCTGCTTTTGTTAATAGTCCCGCGACACATCAATTCACTTTGCTATAACTGTCACCGTTCCGGGTGGTGGTTAAATTCCCGATAGTTCGCGAAATGTAAATTTTTTCGCGCAATTTCTTGCGCTGTCGTGAGCTGGCGTCAAACCAGAAATGCCACGCCGCTCCCGGAACCGAACAATCACAAATCATTATTCAGCATTCTCCAGGGGGAATCATGAACAACCTGTATCGCAGCATGCTTGCTGTCGTTTTGGCGGCCTGCACCTCAGTCGCGTCCGCACTGCAGTTTGAAAACATTATCGGCATGTCGACAAAAACCGGGTTTAGAGCGGTTTTTGCCTGGCAGGCAGACGCCGTAGTCAGCGGCGTAGTGGACTATCAAATTGATGGCGGTCAAACGCAAACGGCGGTTCCGCTGGCCAATGTCGTCGACCGTGCACAAATGGCGGTTATCGATGGCCTCGAACCCGGCCAAACCGTCACCTATCGCATTCGGGACCAATTGAGCGGTACCAGCTCTGCCCAGCGCAGCCTCACCGCCGGCAACGCCTACGAAAGCTGGAACGGAAGCAGCTATACACTCAATGCACTGGTACAGCTGGACTCGCCGGCGCTGCCCGACGGCGTGCCCTTCGACCTCGGGGTCGGCGACCTTGCTGACGGCATGCAGATTGTTGCCGAGCGACTCTACGACGCCATGGACGGCTACGCCCAAATGGGCACCGTACTGGTGACCGACACCGTACTCAACTATCCCCTCAATATTCCCTTCGGTGTGCAGTCCGTGTTTGGCAGCGCCGGCTGCAATAACGTCACGCTTGATGGCATCGGCGCCGTTGGCCACACGCTTGCCGATTTCATCGTTGAAACCAGCATTCCCTTCGATAGCCACACCTTTGGCGGCTGGATGATCGACAACCCCTGCGTCGGCTTCTATATCGGTCGCGTCGGACAATTGGTTGTACCTTGGGAAGATGAACTGCACCTCGGCTACACCATGACCCACGAACTGATGCACTACGCCTTTAACGCCCCCGACCTCTACACACTGAACAGCGACGCCGACTGCCGCAATCTCGATTGGGACGGCTCACTGATGCACAACACCGGCGGCTGGAACGGACAGCGTTGGGAATTGACCGAGCTTGATCGCGACCCTGTTGCCACGCCCTGCGATCACGGCACCCAGCCGTATACCTGGCAGGTGCTGAGAGAACGCTACGACCAGATTCCGCAGAATGCCGCCCCGCAAAATGTGGTGGATACCCAGGCGCGCGGAAACCCCACCGGCGGCTCGCTGGAAATCTGGGTCTTGGACAACGAGCCCGGCAATTCGCGTTTGTGCCGCTACGGCACGCCCGACTGCTTTCCCGGCAACTGAAATTCAATAAACGTCAGGAAGCGCAATTCCGGTAGTATTGCGCTTCCGCCCTTGTTTACCCGCGTCGCCGCTCTAGCATGAAGAATCCATGACTACGTAGCAGGTGACCCCCGTCAATCTGGAAAAACTCCGCAATAATCAGGAAGCAAGCTGGCTCATACTTGATGTGATAATGCTCGGCCTGCTCGTTCTCAATCTGAGCTGGCTGATTTTCGACTGGCTATTCGCCAACGCAGCCTTCGCCAGTTTGATTGAAAGCCTCTCCAATCCCTTTCACGATTTCTACAAACAGGAAATACACTCAAACTTCTTCCAGTACGACCTGATATTTGTTGCCCTGTTTATCAGTGAATTCCTATTGCGCTGGGGCGTTTCTGTGAAACGAAAAACCCACGCTCGCTGGTACTGGTACCCGTTCATTCACTGGTACGAGGTACTGGGTTGCATACCCCTAACCGGCTTTCGCGTTCTGCGCCTGTTGCGCATCGTTTCCATGCTCTATCGGCTGCAGCACCTTGGCGTTATCAACCTCGCCGAAACGCGTATAGGCAAACTGCTGAGAGAAAACTACGATGTACTGATAGAACATATCTCAGACAAAGTTGTGCTGAATGTACTTGGCGGCATCCAAGACGAGATACAACACGGGCATCCGGTTTTTCGAAGCATTGTTAACGACGTGATCAAACCCAGAAAAGCCGAGCTCTCGGCGGCCGTCGCCAAGCCCATTACCGGAAACCTTGAAAAGCACTACAGCCAGCATAAGGACGAGATACGGCAGTACCTCGAAAAACGCATCGCCGAAGCCATCGAACACAGCGACGACATCAGCCGCGTTGAAAAAATTCCCATGGTAGGCCAATACACCATAGACCTGCTTGAACGCGCCATCAGCGATATTGTTTTCAACATCCTCAATCAATCGGCCGCCGACTTAACGCATATCGACAACCAACAACTGATTCAGTCTGTTATTGAAAGCAGCCTGGAAATGCTGCTGGAAGAGTCTCCAACGCTGGATACCCTGTGTAATCCCCCCAGAAATTAGT
>DIBR01000036.1:4838-5390 GCA_002415025.1 Spongiibacteraceae bacterium UBA5047 | reverse complement strand
GGTAATCAGGAAGCGGACTTTCTTGTCAACCGGGATCACCATCGCTTCGTCTACTTCCAGCAGATAGTTGGAGCCTTTTTCTGCTTCGTTGTAGATTTCGCTTTTATCGGTACGCAGGCTCGAGAAGAAGCTAACGTTGTCACCGTTGGGCAGGATGTACTCGTACTTCCATTTCCACTGGTAACCGGTCACCAGAATATCGAGGTCGGCATCGTCAGTATCGTAGATTTCGATCAGCGTGGTCGTAGACGGCCAGGCCATAAAAATCAGGATAATAAAGGGAACAACAGTCCACGCCACTTCCACAGTCGTATTTTCGTGGAAGCTGGAGGCTTTTGCGCCCTGGGATTTGCGAAACGCAAATACGGAGTAAAAAAGGAAGCCAAAAACCACAACACCGACAACAACGCATATCCAGAAAACAAGCATATGCAGGTCATAGATCTTTTGGCCAACTTCGGTCACGCTGGTCGTCATATTGGTCTGCCAGCGCTGGCCCTCTTCGGCCCAGGCACCGGTGCTGAACAGCGTCAGCGCCAACAGCACAGGACT
>DIBR01000036.1:4279-4634 GCA_002415025.1 Spongiibacteraceae bacterium UBA5047 | reverse complement strand
CATTCTCCCGTGTCTCCATGTACAGATAAATGAATATTTCCCCGTCGCAAACTAAAAGCGATGCGCAAATCCGTGACAAAACCGGCTCTGAAGCCAGACCCTGAAACTAGGCCCTGAAATCAGAGTGCAATCTCTATAGGATTGTTAAACCAGAAAGAACAAAAAGCCTGCTGCCAGCGAAAACCGACAACAGCGTGAGTGCCTTCCCCCGCCACGGATGTCTATGCGCGCCGCCCAAAATAAGCTTTGGGTGCGGCAAAACGGCGCAATTATAAACCGTTCTCGCCGGGCAGCGCCACTCTCGTGTAGTGTCAGCTATAAATACATGAAATAGTGGCTCGCCCGTAAAATGCCA
>DIBR01000036.1:3043-4133 GCA_002415025.1 Spongiibacteraceae bacterium UBA5047 | reverse complement strand
GGCTCGCCCGTAAAATGCCAGAGTTACGGCTTAACCGGGCAGCCATCCCCAGTAAATGCGGTTTAGATGAACACACACCACAAAATATGGCGCATCGCCGCGCCCATGATGCTCGCCAATATTTCTGTGCCGCTGCTCGGACTGGTGGATACGGCCATTCTGGGACACCTCGATAGCGCCCACTACCTGGCCGCAGTTGCCGTCGGCAGCAGTTTGTTAACCATGTTGTACTGGAGTCTGGGCTTTTTGCGTATGGGCACAACCGGCGCATCGGCCCAAGCCCGCGGTAGCGATGATAGCCTTCGCGAGAGCGAGGTTTTACTGCAGTCTGCCGCGCTGGCACTGGCACTCGGGCTGGCCGTTCTGATGCTCACCCGCTGGCTAGTACCGGCGGCACTGGTACTGATGAATACACCTCCCGCCTCCATGGAGTTGGCACTTACTTACGTTGAAATTCGCCTATTCAGTGCTCCGGCTGTGCTCCTGACCTATGTCGCTGTGGGCTGGCTAATTGGCCAGCAGCGGGCGCGCTGGGTGCTGGCCATCACCGTGAGCACCAATGTGCTCAACATTATTCTCGACTACGTCCTGATTCTGGGTCTGGACATGAATAGCCGCGGAGCGGCCATCGCCAGCCTTATTAGCGAATACGCCGGCGCTTGCGTTGCCCTGCGGGCAGTGGCCCCGGCGCTTGCCGCCCGCAGCCGGCAAGAACTAGGCCGCATGTTAAGGCAATATCGACACTACTCGCAGATACTCAGCACCAACGGCGCGCTGTTTGTGCGCACGGCCCTGCTCTTGTTCGCCTTCGCCTTTTTTACCGCGCAAAGCGCCGAGCTGGGCACCACGATACTTGCCGCAAACACCATTCTGCTGAACTTGATGTTGTTTACCGCACACGGGCTTGATGCCTTCGCGCACGCCGCCGAAGCCCTCACCGGCGAGGCCGCAGGGCGGCGCAATTGGCGGCAATTTCGGGAAGTGTGTGTGGCCAGCGCCATGTGGTCACTGGCTGCCGGCCTGTTGTTGAGTATCGCGCTGCTCGCAGGCAAAGCCCTTATTCTGTCGCTGATGACCAGCTTGCCCGAGG
>DIBR01000036.1:2703-2834 GCA_002415025.1 Spongiibacteraceae bacterium UBA5047 | reverse complement strand
GCTCTCCACGGCAAATACCTACTACCCCTGGCTGCTGGCCATGCCGCTGGTTTCAGTGGCCTGCTACCTGCTCGACGGCATTTTTGTCGGCGCGCTGCAAACCCGGTGGATGCAATACAGCATGGTTGCCT
>DIBR01000036.1:429-2520 GCA_002415025.1 Spongiibacteraceae bacterium UBA5047 | reverse complement strand
GCAATCACGGCCTGTGGCTGGCCTTCGTCCTGTTCAATCTGGCGCGCGGCATCAGCCTGGGGCTGGTATTCGTTTGGCTGAGCCGGAATCAACGCTGGTGGCCGCAAGCCAGGGTTATTCACCCCTAACATAATTTCGGCTATGCTCACGGTAAAAGCTCTGTTCACTTTAGCTTGATTGCGTTGACATAATAACGATAAGGATGGCGCCCAAGTATTAAGACACCGCCTGCACAGCCCTCCGAAGAAGATGACGGATCACCGTTTCAGCAGCATATTGAAAACGGCAGTTATCTTCGCCTCTCGTTTTCGTCCGAACTCGAAACTGCCTATCAGGCAGACCTGCACAAGCTGGCCTTGCGCGCCCGGGTCGTTTTCGGGCTGCTACTGGCCGTGTTATTCATCGTCACACCCATTTTTGATTACTTTGTTTTTCAGCCACCAGAGGATTTTGTCCGGCCGGTGCGGCTGCTGCAATTTGGCGTGACGGTACCTCTGATATTCGCCACCCTGCTAGCGTCGTTCAACCAGAAGCTGAGCCGTTACTCAACGCCTCTTGCGGCAGCAACGCTCTCCGCCGTCGCGCTCTGCTCCATCTACCAGCGCGTCCTTGGCCATGAGCTGGGTTACTTCACCGCCATCGGCTGGGCCAATGTCGCCATTATTGGCGCATTCTTCTTCTCCGGAATTCGCACCACCCAGGTGGTACCTCTGGGTCTTGCCCTGTTTGGAGTCAACTTCGCTGCCGAACTCCACATCGGCGACCTCTCCGGCGGCAAGCTGGCGCTCATCAACACCGTCTATGAGCTCGAAAGCATGCTGGTGATCTTCACTCTCGGCGTTGCCGGCTGTTACCTGATAGAAGCCAATACCCGCCTCAACTGGCTCGAAACCCGGGAAATGCATCACCAGCTGGAATACGATCACCTGACCGGCGCCCTCAACCGCGGACGTTTTCGTCTGGTCTATCGGCGGCTTTTTTCACTCGCGCAGCGGGAGCAGCGCGATTTGACCATCGCAATTGTCGATATCGATTTTTTCAAACCTTTCAATGATCACTACGGGCACGCCCGTGGCGATGAATGCCTTGCCTTAATCGGCAATACGCTTTGCCGTATTACCGATAAACACGGCGGACATTGCGCCAGACTGGGGGGCGAGGAATTTGCCCTGCTTTTTTACGGCATGAACCCAAGCGATGCCCGACAATCGCTCACCGGGGTTTGCGAGGCAATTGCTGAACTTTCCATCGCGCACATCGCGCGCCCGGACGGGCTGGATCACGTTACCGTCAGCGTCGGTGGCTACAGCCTCATCCCTGACGGGCGTGTAAATCGCTTTGCGGCCATTCGCCGAGCGGACAAATACCTCTACACCGCAAAATCCCGAGGCCGCAACTGTCTGGTCATGGTCGACGCGAAGGATCCCCGACATGGATAAGCTGATGGCCGAAGAAACGTCAGGCCCCCGGCTCAGCCGTATCGATCGCGCCCGCATCGGACAAATGGCCCAGCGGCGAATCGCTGAATTGCTGCGTCTGCGCTTTGTGCCCGAGGACGAAGCCCGCTTCTGCGCCAGCAACGACAAGCAACGCCTGCGCCTGCGTGCGCTCTACATGCTTGCCGGCATGGTGCTGATCACGAGCCTGCTGGTGATCGACTATTGGCTCTTGTCCGTGCCGACAGCCTTTTTCGACATGCGCAGCGAAATCGGAATGCTGGTGATGCTGCCCTCACTGGCGGTGGCTTATATCGTGAACAGGCGCCCGATAGGCCGGCGTTTTTCCGAGCCCGCCACCCTGTTTGCCGTGGCCGTGTGTTCACTGGCCATGGTCTATCAGCGCAATGCCGCCTTCCAGTGGGGCATCGATATTCCGGCGGCGTTTATTGCCTTGCCATTGTTTATCGGCCTGATACTTTGCAGGCTGCGCTGGTTACCTATGCTGCCACTGCAGACCCTGATTTACGGCGTGGCCATCGCGTCGGAGCTGAGCTTGCCACAGCCGCGTGACTACCAGCTGGCTCAGGTGTACTCCTTTACGTTATTGATGACGACAATTTTCGGCGGCGCCTGGGTGGTCGAACTCTACAAC
>DIBR01000036.1:0-192 GCA_002415025.1 Spongiibacteraceae bacterium UBA5047 | reverse complement strand
GCCTGACCTGGCTGCGCCGTGAATGGCTGCGCGAGATTTCCAGTCGCGATACCCTGACCGGCCTGCTGAACAAACGCGAATTCAATCGTGAGCTGGCTCGCCTGTTCAAACTTGCTGCCCGCGAAAAACGGCCACTCACCATTGCCATGCTCGATGTCGACCACTTCAAGGCTTACAACGATCACTACGGCC
>DIBR01000027.1:8069-29433 GCA_002415025.1 Spongiibacteraceae bacterium UBA5047 | reverse complement strand
GCCCGCATTCTCAAGGCCGCCAATACGGTCATTGCAAACAATCCGCATATCTTTGAGAAAGCCCTGTGGAGTGAACTGGGTTACGGCGATCCGATTCGAGTCATTCAATGCGCCAACGAAGACGCTGAATGCGAGCGCGTCGTCACCGAGATACTCGACCACAAACTTCGTGGCGGGACACGTTTCGGCGATTACGCCGTGCTGTACCGGGGCAACCATCAGGCACGTCTGCTGGAGCTAAAACTGCAATCACACCAAGTCCCTTACAAGCTCAGCGGCGGCACCTCCTTTTTCTCGCGCAACGAGATCAAGGACATCATGGCTTACCTGCGGTTACTGATGAACCCGGATGACGACAATGCCTTTCTGCGGATTATCAACGTCCCGCGTCGCAAGATTGGCACCAGCACGCTTGAGGGGCTGGGACGCTACTCCACTGAACGCGGCATACCCATGTACAGTGCCTGTGCCGAACTCGGACTTGAATCGCATCTGCCCGCGGCCGGCGTGCAGCGGCTGCGAGAATTCACCCAGTGGCTCGATAATTTGCGACGCCTTTGCTACGAAGAAGACGCGGTTGGCACTATCAGGCTTCTGCTCAGCGATATCGACTATCTCGACTGGCTGATTCAGAACAGCTCTTCGGTTGCCGTTGCCGAAAAGCGAATGGGCAATGTTCATATTCTGGTCGACTCATTGAAAAAGAGTCTTGAGAAGGACGAAAACAGCGATATTGACGACGCCATCAGCAAGCTGGTTTTGCGCGATATGCTGGAGCGCCAGGAAGACGAACAGGAATCCGCCGATCAGGTGCAGCTGTCGACGCTGCACGCATCGAAGGGTCTGGAATATCCACACGTGTATATCATCGGCATGGAGGAAGGCATTCTGCCCCACCAGAATAGTCTGGATGCTGAAACGACCGATGAAGAGCGCCGCCTCTGTTACGTGGGCGTTACCCGTGCCAAGCGCACACTCACCCTCACCTACTGCAGCAAGCGCAAATCCTTTGGTGAAATGAATAGCTGTGAACCCAGTCGCTTTCTTGCGGAACTTCCCCAGGAAGATCTTGAATGGGAAGGTCGTGGCGACCCCTCACCCGAGGCCAATCTCAAGCGCGGCAACGAAACACTAGCCAGTCTGAAAAGTCTTTTTGGCTAAGTGCCTGCCAAATAATCCGCAGGGCTTGTCCTTGCAATTCTCCCGAACGCTCGGGCACACTTCCACAAAAACCAAGACCGGCTTTCATGAACCCGAGCACTTTGACAAAGCGTGCGAAACGGAGCATCTGCTACTGCGTGGCGCTAGTATTTTGGGCTCCGGCACTCTCCCTCGCCGACGACATCGCCACACCGGAGCGCTCCCCGGTAATAGATAGAATCCTGTTGGCAGGCAAACCCGATAGACTGAACGATATCCCGCGTGCCACATCCGAAACGCCTCCCCCCGATCACTACGCTCGCCACGCCGGCACAAAGCCCCTGGCTGAAACACATTTTCTGGCAGTCAACGCCGGCTTTGTGGGCATCTTTAATCGGTTCCCGGAAACCTTGCGCTACGGCGCCGAATTTCGCTGGCGAGAATTCGGGCCGCTAAAACTGCGGCCGAGTGCAGGCATCGTCAATGCAGAAAACGACGCCAGTTATTATTTTTTGGGCTTGCGCCGGGATTTCCTGCTGAGTGAACGGCTGCTGCTAAGCGGCAGCTTTGACGCAGGGTATTTTGAAGAAAGGGACGAAATAAAACTGGGGCTGCAAATGGAGTTCAGAAGCGGCGCAGAATTATCTTACCGCTTCAGCAATGAGTATAGAGTGGGGCTGGCATTGTATCACCTGTCCAACGGCGGCTTTGGTGATCGCAACCCGGGCACCGAGTCTATTGTCCTCAGTCTGCTCGCCCCAATCCAGTAAGCCGCCTACTTCTTGGCGGCAATCATCTTCAGGAAGCCATCCATCTGTTCCTGCATATCCGTATCCAGCTGCTGGCATAGCGGGTTCTGCCCCATCATGTCGTCCCACTGCTTCAGCTTCGCATGTCCGTCCAACGGGTCCCATTTCAGCACAGAGCCCGCCGCCGCCTTTGCGATACCGAGCGAATAACGCAGAACAATATCCGCCAGCGTTTGCGAACTTCCCATCACAAAGGGGTCGAAGTCGGCGAGACGCTCAACGGACTGTATCCCTTTTTCAAGCAAGGTTTTCGCTTCCAGCTTGACGCCATCACTCACCGGCGCTCCGGCCAGCATCGCGGGCAATAATTTTCGCGCAGCAAGCTCAATATACAACTCCGAAATTTTCATCACTTCACGCACTTTCGCGCGCTGCCAGGTATCGGTGGGCAACAGAGGCTTTTGCGGATAAGCCGCCTCAAGGTAGTCCAGAATAACGCTGGTTTCACACAAATAGCCGTGTTCGGTTTCAATACAGGGCACTTTACCCATGGGGCTTTTGACCAGATACGATTCAGCCTGATCCGGGAAAACGGTGACCTCTTCAAACTCAATGCCTTTTTCGAGCAGGCTGTGTTTTACCATATTGAAATAATCGCTTACCGCAAAACCGTAGAGTTTCAGCATCTGTGCTCTCCTGACAAAAAAAGGTTGGCCTATGCTACGCTATCTGTCGCGCGCAGGCGATCTGCATAGCTGCAGACTAGGAGCGCACTTACGCACAAAAACCGTACTCGCAGAGAGCCCGCCATGACCAGACTGGAATTCTTTTTTGACTGCTCCTCCCCCTGGACCTATCTCGCCTTTACCGGCATACAGCCCATTGTCGAGCGCTACCCGCTGACGATTGAGTGGCGCCCGATCCTGGTCGGCGGGGTCTTTAACGCGGTAAATAAAGGGCTCTATGAGGCCCGCGAGTCCATGTTCAACGACGAACGCCGGATAACGCACTATATGAAAGATCTCGCCGACTGGGCGAAATACTATAACCTCAAAATCGGCTGGCCTGAGATGCACCCGGCCAACGCGGTCAAGGTAATGCGTGGCTGCTTTGTGGCTGAAGAACAAGGCAAGCTCGTAGCTTACGCGAAACGCGCTTTCGAACTGTACTGGGGTGAGTGCCGCGACATCAGCAGCGACGACGTTGTGCGCGAGCTCGTTACCGCTGTGGGGTTGGATGAGCAAGACTTCTTCGACAAAATCAACAGCCAGACCTATAAAGACCGGTTGCGCGAAAACACCGACGAACTCATTGAGCGTGGTGGCTATGGTTCCCCGACGCTGTTTATCAACGGCAACGATATGTACTTCGGCAACGATCGCCTGCCCCTGGTAGAGTTTCGGCTGCGCGCACTGGCAGAATAGCTGCCCTGCACGTAGCCGTGCAAAGTGTTCCCTGCGCCTCTCAGGGAAAAATTTTTAACATTCCACCAAAGTCTGGCTGGCAGGAAAATACAAAGCCGCGCGCACGGTTTTAATGTCTGTTGCCTCGGCGATGGTTTGTTTGTAGTGCTGCATTTTCTCCTGATAACGGGCGCGTTGTTCCTGCAAAAATGTCTCACCGCTGCCCTGTGCTGTTTTGTAGTCGATAATCCAGCAGGTGTCGCCGTCGACAAAAAAACGATCGATAATCAGCTTTTGCCAGCGATCTCCCAACGATCTGCGCAGGGCCTGTTCGGCGCCCGAACGTTCATAGTGGCTGAGGATCCATTGCCCATGCGAACAGTTGAGAGTGTTGCTGCATAGTTGCACCACTTTCCCGGCACTTTCCGCAAGATGGCTCTCCGGATGACAGTGATGACGCAAGCGCGTGACAACGGCCTGCTGTAATTCGGCGGGTTGATCCAGTAATGCCCGATGCCCGCTAGCCACCCGGCGCATGAGTTCGTGATATACCAAACCGACAGCTCGCTCTTCGATATTCGCTTCAAGCACTGCCAACCTTTCCTGTTGCGCCAGGCGATCAATCGTGGCTTCCGGCACCGGCGGTGCGGACCAGTGGCGCAAGATTTTCAGCCGCCGATCAAGCACTCGCGGCGCCAGGGGTATTCTCAAAACGGCATCGCTTGGTGGCTCTGGCAGCACATCTGCTGAATCAAACTCCGTCTTTACCAACGGCCAAAGGCGAGCAAGGAGACTCGCATTGTGCGCACGCGCAGCCCCGTCCTTGTCGCTGCTCGCCGTCGCCAGCAGGTGTAGCGACTTTTTGGCCCGCGTCAGCGCAACATACAGCAACCTGTCAACTTCACGGTCGAGGTCGGCTTGCTGCAAGGCCTGCACATAACGGTAGAGCTTATCTGCGCTGGCCTCATCATTATCCGAACCGCTGCGCGGGTCGCTACGCGGAGAGCGCGGCGCAATCAACAATTGCTCACCCAACCGGCGCCAGTGAAACAACATCGAGTCGCTGCCCCGACTCTGCCGGCCCAACCCGGGAAGAATCACGACATCAAATTCCAGACCCTTGGCTTTGTGAATCGTCATGATTTCCAGGTTGGCCGGCGCCGGCTGTGCATACAGCTTGTCGAGTGCCCGTTCAAATTCAGACAGATCGCGCAGATAGCCGCCGTCGGCGTGCTCGGCCAGCAGCGCCAATACGCGCTCTATATTGCGACGATCTTGCTCACTGGCACAGGCACTGCCACCCAGACTATGCCACAGTGCAGGCACCGCCCAGCGCACGTCGACCGCGCGCGGATGATTCGCCACCAGCGTCCACACAGACTGCAGATACTGCAGTCGCGTCCGACCTTCCTCGCTCAGCCCCAGCGCCGCAAAAGAGGCATCGAAGTGTTCGAGCCGGCACAGCTTCTCACTTAACAAAGCATCGCCTTCGGCATTTGCTACTACCCAGCAGTCGTCCCAGCTGAGCCCAACAAAAGGCGCACGCAGCAGCGACACCCAGCTGGCACGATCTGCCGGATGCCACCAGGCGCGCAGCAGGGCCAGAAAATCGGCGACTGCCGGCTCGCTCGCGAGCTTGTCGATGTCCTGCCCCGCAAAGTTCAGGCCCGCCGTTTTCAATGCCGGAACGATGCTGACCAGATGCGTTCTTGAACGGACCAGAATGGCGATAGAGGCTTCTGCATTGTCAGCCTGCGCAGATCGCACCAGTTCGACCACCCGATCTGCTTCTGCCGCTGCACCCGCCTGCCGGTCGCCTACAAACGCATGCACATTGACCGCGCCGAGGGTATCGCGCTGAGGTTCTGCCGGCACGTAGTGCTTGCCAAACACCGAGACAAATGCCCTGTTGACCCACTGCACCAACGCCGGCGCTGAGCGAAAATTCGAACTGAGCTGGAGCTGCTGCAGGGGGTGGCCATTAAAGTGACCCAGCGACAGCAAGCGCTCGAATTCGCCGACCAATGCCCCGCGAAACAGGTAAATGGATTGCTGCAAATCCCCGCACAAAAACAGGGAGCGTCCGTCACCGGGCTGCCAGCCTTCCATTAGATTTCTCAGCAGCACAATCTGGTTGACGGAGGTGTCCTGCATTTCGTCAACCAGAATATGCTGTATTCGGTCTTCCTGTAGCAAGGCATCGCCGTAGACGCCCGCGCTTTCATTCAGTGGTTGCAAGGCGCGAATGGCGCGAAAGGCCACCTCGGGAAAATCCAGCTGGCCGCTGGCGTCGAATTGCAAGTGCAGCTCAGCTAACAGGTGTGTGAGCACCAGCGAAATATCTGCTATCAAGGCCCGCGAACGCGCCGGCAAGGTGGGTAGCGGCAAGTCACTCAGGCAGGCCAGCGCCTCTTCCAACTGCGTCAGGTCCGGGCTTTCCTGACTCTGCGCGAGCCAGCTTTTAACAGCGTTGGTTGCGGGCTGTCCGGGGGCAAAGCCCATATTCTTGTTAACGCTTTTACGCAGCGTGCGCTTGCCGCCTGCCGTCAGGATAAACGCAGCCAACTGCGCATGCGCGGCGATATTCTCCGGTGCCGCGGGAAGCAGATCACCACATTGGGCGGCCCACGCCAGTTGCTCGGCGTGAGCTGATTGCTCGCGAACCAGCGTTATCAGGGTTTGAACGTCGAACGCCGCCAACTGATCGCAAAGGTCACTATAAACCGCTGTAACATGCGCTTGCAGCGCGCGCTCCATTGCCTCGGTATCACCGGCGACAATACCTTCGCCCCACTGGTCCCTTTTCGCCAGCAAGTTCGACAGCAGTGGCAGCAATTGTTCGAGTCGGTTGCTGGCGTAATCGAGAACATTGCCGAGTGCTGACTGCAATTCACTGTCGGCGCCTTCCAGGCGCCGAAACAAGCTGAACACGGCTTCGCGATACAGCCCGTCGGCATCATCCGTCGTCTGTATCTGCCCCAAGCCCGACAACAGAGGCAAGCGCCGTGCGATGCGCGCACAAAAACTGTCAAAGGTTGAAATGCGCAAGCGCGTAGGGTTCTGCAGCAGTTCCCAGCCACGCTCTTTGTCACGCGCGCACACCGCCCGGCTCAACGTCGCCAGCTGGTTCTGGTACGCTTCATCGCTTTCCTCTTGCACAGACAGTGCGTGCAAAATGCGCTCGCGAATTTCTGCCGCCGCCTTGCGTGTAAAGGTGATGGCCACCACCGCTTCCGGCTCGTCAACCGAGAGCAGGCAATTCAAGTACCGCAACAGCAGCACACCGGTTTTGCCCGAACCGGCCGGCGCCCGCACCAATACCGAATGCTGTGGGTCAATAGCCGCATCGCGCGCCGCCTGATCGGGAATGCGCTCACTCATCACCGTCACCCTCCCCGGCTCGCGCCAGCACACTGACATAGGGGTCGTAGGCAAAGGCGCTTGCGTCCTGTTGATAGTCGTGGGCAATGTCGCCGCTTAAAAAGCCCCGGGCGTAATTGCCCAGCACCTTGCGCCAGGCCTCGCATTCAGCTGCCCACTTCTCCGGCGTATCAACTGCATTGCGCACAGTTTTTTCTACCAGATTCGCGCTCCAGCTCGAGCGCATATGCACTTTCATTCCGTCGCGTGCATGCACTTGCGCGAGCACAATACCGTCAATCTGGCCCGCAAAACTGTCGGCCAACAAGGCATACAAAGGCAATTGTGGCTCCAGCAAATTTTCGGCATTCAGGGAGTTCGCCGCGACCGTGCCGGTTTTGTAATCCATCACCACGCGATGGTCGCCGATTCGATCAATTCGGTCGATCTGAACGTTGAGGGGAATGCCGAAAGCATCCGCCCTGCCCCGTTGCTCTGTCGCTTCAACGGTGAACGCTTCACTGCGATTCTTTTCGAAATCCAGCCACTCGAGTACCAGGCTTCGAATGCGGCGCCTTTCAATGCGCAGCAACTCGTCACCGTGCACAACACCGTCTCGCATGGCATATTCCAGAGCCGCGTCAACTCGCAGCTCAATCTCGGCGTCAGAGAGTGCGAGCAAGGCGTCACTGCTTTTGAGTTCACGCCAAAACACTTCCAGTGTGGCGTGAACCCAAGCGCCCTGCCGGCGCGGCTCAAGCCCCTCTACAGGCGCGGGCATGGCCTGCAAACCCAGACGGTATTTCAGAAATGCAAAGAACGGGCTCACCGCATAGGCCTTGAACAGACCTGTGCCACCACGCAAGCCCTGGGTTTCGCTGCTGGACACCGGGCGCACTCCATCCTGTTTTGGCAGGGCCAGCTCCACGGATGCGTTATATCCAAGGCCGTTTTGCAGAGGCGCCCACTGCGGGTAGTCCCAGCTCAGCAACGCGCAAGCGGACTGCGGGACGCCGTCACTGTTCTGTCGGGACAGAGAAACGACACACTCGGGAGCGGACTGCATTGTCTCCTGCAATAAGTGCCCGTCACGTCGCAGGGCATCACTGTGGTCGGCACGCGGCACACCTGCAGCCAGTAATTGCTCGCGCAGCAAAAAGGGCGAGGGCTCAACGGGCACCGGCAAAGCGTTATCGCTGAGGCCGAGTATCCACACCCCATCGAACACCTGGCCCCTTGCGTCTTCAAGAGTGAGGATCTGCAAAGGCGGTGCCTGATCCCGCTTCAGCTCAAAGCGCTTGCTTTGCAATACATGCTGTAACCAGCGCAGCGCAGCGCCACGATTGATTTGCCCCAACTGCCGATCCAGTGCCCGCAGGGTGTCCATCACCTGGCTGAACCCTTGCCGACACTGATCGAGCACGGGGTCCCCCGCTTCGCGGTTAGGCCAGCCAGCGGCCAGCAGCTCCCGGTCAAAGTACTGCACCCACTGCGACGGCAGTGCCCTGCGCGGATTGGTGTCCGTCTGGCGCTGGAGATCCGCCATAAAGGCAATGGCGTCTTCAAAGCCCGCATAGTCTGCCTCGCGTAACACGCGACTGATGCTGCTACGATTTTGCAGGTTTTCGCGCAGGCGCACATCGAGCTGCGCCCGTGCTGCCTTCTGCCCCTGGGCGTCAGCAGTGAATGGGCTGCGCAACACACGGCTCAACAACTCCAGCGCTACGTCTGTACCTGATACCAGCAGCAGGTCGAGCGCGGCGGCAACTACCGGGTAGCTGGCAAGGCGGCCACTGCCAATGCGCCAGGGCTCAGCCAGTTGCTGGCCGGGAGCCTGGTCAGGAAAGAGGCTATAAGGATAAAGCTCACGCTCAAGGGCCCGGCGCAGCGCTTCCTCATAAGGGCGAATATCCGGCGCAACCACGGCGATCTGCCGCGGGCTGTTGCCGTTGAGCTGCGCTGCGGCCCAAGCCGCAGCGCCCTGCACTTCGCTGTTAAAATCCGCCGCACAGAACTGCTGAAGCTGCGACTCCCCCCGGTTTTCAAAGGCTGGCAGTTGCAGGCACTCCACTGCGCATTCGGCCACCGCCGACAACAATTGCTGCTCCGGCGGGCTGATCTCCAGAGCATGGCTGAGCACCAGTCGGGCAGGCAACTCCAGCGCTTTCGCCTGCAGGCTCTCAAGCAAGGCACCGGCAAGTTGGCCCGCGCTGAGCAAATTCTGCGCCCGGAGGGTGGCCCGCAGCTGCTCCTGCCAGAGCAAAAAGGCCTGCTGCTCGCCTGTGCCGGTGCTATCAATATCGGTGGACATTTCCAGTCCGTAGCGTTCGGCAAGTTCGAAGGCATCTACAAAACGCTGCGCTATACCCTGCACCCCGATGACGGAATCAGGCAATACCTTGCTGTTTTCGACACACTGCTCAGCCAACACCAGCAGCTGCACCGGCCGCAACACCTGCCTGGCGGGAAAGCTGCTATCCCAGAGCTCTACCAGCCACTGCGCCTTGGGCAATACCCGCACCCACTCAAGGTAGGCGGCATCGCCTTGCTGATCAGCAATCTGCTGCCGATAGGCGGCCGCCTCGCCTTCGTGATCAACCAGCACAATCGTGGTGCATCCATCTGCCAGCCACTGCGACCATTGAGCTTCATTTTGGCGCAATTTGTTGAACTCCCCCTGGTATTTTATAAGACCTACGGAAAATGCTTAGCCGCCAATAAATACCAATAAAAACAAATTGATAGGCAGGCAAGCGCTGGCTGCGCACGACTTTTGTGCGCGAATTAACTGTTTCAGGACCGTAATACTTTTGCAAATTCTGTAACGAACCGATACTTTTGACTGCAAACGCCCCCACTTAGTGGCGGCCGTTACAAGGAGTAACACGCGATGCTCGACAAAAAGCCCCGCACCCTGCACACCGTATTGGAAAGCCGGGTTGCCATTGAAGCTCTTGCCCATTTCTCATCCAAACCGCTGCACCGCTTTTTGCCTCAGGGCGACGGCCATCCGATTCTGGTCATACCCGCCTTTCTGACCAGCGATGCGTTTACCTCCACGCTGCGCAACTCCCTGAGCAAACTCGGTTATGACCCCCACCCCTGGGGACTGGGCCTGAACACCGGCCTGCACCAGAGCAAGCTGGAGCAATTGCAAAAGCGCCTGAAAGAGATTGTGCTGCAACGCCAGCAAAAGATCACCATTATTGGCTGGAGTCTGGGCGGTTTATATGCCCGCGCACTCGCCAACATGAACAGCGAGCATGTTCGTCAGGTGATTACGCTGGGCTCGCCCTTTGGTATTCCCGCTGTGGAATCAGAAGGCGTTCAGAGCGCCGTCGGCCGTATTTTTATGCTGCTTAATGGCGGCGCCACCGACCCGATGCTGGACAACCCGGAGCTGTGGCAGTCGACCCCGCCCGTCCCTTTTACCGGCATCTTCACAGAGAGCGATGGCGTGGTGCACTGGCATTACTGCCTGGATGAAAAGCAGCCCCTGAGCGAGAATATTCGCGTGCCCGGCAGCCATGTCGGGCTTACCCACAACCCGGTAGTGCTCTACTTACTGGCAGATCGCCTGAAATGCCGCCCGGAACGCTGGCAACCCTTCAATTCCATCGGCTGGCGTGAGCGCCTGTTTGATAACCGCGCCTGCGCCAAGGCCATCGAATTGGCTGAGCAGGCCGCCGGATTGTCCGAGGCAACGCCGGCCTGAGGCCAGGCCCCGTCACTCGGCAATACGGATGCTTTGTACGGCAGTTGCTTTCGCCAGCAGCTGCCCTGACTCATCGCGAAAATCCCCTTCCACATGCAGTAAACTGCGGCTGCGGTTAGTGACCTCGGCGCGCATGCGTACTCGTCCGGTGCTTGCGGCGCGGAAAAAGCTGATGCGTAGATCGCTGGTAACAAAGTGCTCGTTGTCCTGCAAAGCGGTCATGGTCGCCAGCGCCAGCAGGCCATCCGCCAGCACTCCGTAATAGCCGCCAAAGATGGTGCCACGACTGTTCAGGGTGCGTGACTCAATATCCCAGTAGGCCTCAACCCAGCTGTCGCCGTAGGCTTGGAGGCGCGGGAAACCCAGCCATTCCACCGCCGGTGACTGAATCCCAAACTGTTCGCTATCGGCCTTTAGACTGCCGGCCAGTACCTGTTGCCAATCCATGCTCTACCCGACTGTCGCTTTCTGCAAAAATATAGTCATTTCAGCCAGACTTCGGATCTGCCCCCTCGGCGTGCAGGCTCGGAATCAGCTCACACAGGAGCTCGCGCAATGCCAGCGGCTTGTCCAGCAACACATGGTGGTGAGCGCCCGGCACACAAAGAGCAGGGCGCCCGCGGTTCATATAGCCCACGGTTTTCTCGGCGACATCTCTGGGCGCCACCACGCTGTGCTCGCCGTAGATAAATGCCATCGGGCAGTCTATTTTTCTCAGCATTTCAGCTTCGCTGATTTCGGTATAGTCGAGGCTGAAGGTAATGCGATCGTCAAACTTCCACACCCAGCCTTCGGAAGCGGGGCGCAGCGACAGGCGCCCCACATAGTCAAAGACCGCCGGCTCCGCTGAATTTTCCGGCGGTATCAGCCGAAACCTCGCCAACGCCTGCTCGAAATCGGGATAAATGCGCTTGGGACGCTGCTCACTGGCACCACGTGCCGGCGGGGCGGATTCTTCACCAGCGCGGGGGAAATTGATTCTCGAATCAATAATAACGCCCGCACTCACCTTGGCAGGGTTGCGGTAGATCGCCTGAATACTCATCAAGCCACCAAAGCTGTGCGCGACCACGGTCGCTGGGGCGATATCCGCGGCATCAATAACGGCGGCAATCTCCCGGCAATAGGTACTGATCCGGTACTGTTCGCGATGGCCACTATCGCCCATGCCACTCAAATCAATGGCGAACACGCGATAGTGGTCGAGCAGGGCGGGCGCGACAAAATCCCACCAGTGGGCGTGGGCGCAGAAACCATGCACCAACAGGACGCCAGGCTTGCGACGATCGTCAGCGTTCCAGCTTAAGTAATGGATGGGGCAACCGTCGACGGAAATCTCGTTGGAAGCAGGGGAGTGCGCCAAAGCGTCGGCCATCCAGGTCGGCGCCGAATCCGTTGCAAGAGACAAATGGGCTACCTTTTAAAGTGTGTTTTTGCGCTCTTGCTCAACAAGATACTCAACCACTTTCAGCATTTCACGCTGCCCGCCTGCGGTGCGCGTGCTCACACGAAACTTGCCATTCACGACCATTTCCGGCGTGCCGGAAATACCGTAACCGCGGGCGCGCGCATCGGCTTGCTGAACCTGGCTGTTGACCGAAAAGGAGTTGAACACTTTGCGAAATTTGTCTTCGGCGACACCAAACTTGGCAAACAACTCGGCCAGACTTTTCTCGTTGCGCAGCATATTGCGCTCAAGGTTGATCGCGTCAAATATCGGCTGGTGCAGCTTGTCAAGCACCCCTAACGCTTTGGCCGTGTAGAACGCCTGCGCATGGGTTTTCATCACTGCATTCCACATGGCGGGTGATTGCACAAATACCACGTGGTCGTCTTGCTGCTCGGCCCAAGCATGCACCATCGGCTCAAAGTGAAAGCAGTGTGAGCAGCCGTACCAGAAGACCTCGGTAACTTCGATTTTATTCGGATTTACTGTGCGAACAGGCGTATCGAGACGGACATAGTGTTCACCCTCGCGATATTCGCCTGTCGATTCCGCGCAGGCCACAACGGGCATCAGCAGTGCAAACAGACTGGCCATCAACCATCGGCGCTTCAGCATTTCAGTCTCCTGGTGGTTTGTTATCGTATAAATGTGTCGTGATAATCAGAGTATTGTGGCGCGTTTCAGTTCCCGCGCAAAGCTCGGTTTGCAATTCATTGCAGAGACAAAAAAGGCGGCATCAGCCGCCTTCGTCAAATTCACCCGCGCTATCCTAGTGAAGGCCCTGGATATAACTCGCCAGCGCCTTGATTTCGCGATCGCTCAGGGCAAAGGCGATGGTGCGCATGGTTTTTGTCTCGTCGCCGTCATTCATGCGGCCGCTACTGTCACCGTCAGCGGCAGCGCGGAATGATTTGAGCTGGGCTTCGGTGTAGGCCGCGTGCTGGCCGGACAGGGCAGGGAAGCCTGCCGAGGCATTGCCTTTACCCGTGGGCGAATGACAGCCGGTGCAGGCCGGAATACCACGGTCACTGATGCCGCCACGATAAATATCCTGGCCGCGCTGAACCAGTTCAGGGTCAGCCTGACCGACGCTGCCCTTTTGCTTCGCGTAATAGGCAGCAATGTTCTCCAGATCCTGCTCGCTCATGGCGTCGAGCTGTCCCGCCATAGTGGGTACAGACCGCAGGCCTGACTTGATGTCTTCCATTTGCTTGACGAGGTAGCGCGCGTTCTGGCCGGCCAGTTTGGGAAAGCTTGGAGCGGCGCTATTGCCGTCAGCACCGTGACAGGCCGCGCAGGCCTGGGCCTTCACTTTTCCGGCGGCGGCATCAGCAGCCAGGGCTGAAGCGCTCAACGCCATGGAGGTCAGCATTACCAGCAATGTTTTTTTCATCGTTTTTACTCAGTACCTAATTCAAGAATCTTACGGAAAATTTCAGCGCGGCTTGGCCATATACTCAATCAGCGCTTTGAAATCCTCGTCGCTGCAATCAAAGCACATGCCCTTGGGCGGCATGGCATTGATGCCCTTGTTCGCATTTTTCACCAGTGTATCCATGCCTTTCTCTTCGATACGCTGATTCCAGACTTTTTCGTCACCCGTTTTCGGCGCACCGGCAGCCCCGGCGGCGTGACAGATGGCGCAGGTTTTGTTGTAACTGTCTTCTACAGCGTCTGCCAAAGCAAACGACGCAAACAATGCGGACAAAGCTACAGCGGCAAGAATTCTATTCATCTGTGTTTTCTCGTGTGACCTTAAGCGCTGGACAATCTTGCGGAAATTTCGTGGATGACCGCGAAAAAAAACTGCGGCATTATACACAAAGCCAACGGGCTGAGGCCATCCCTTAGCACCACCCGCACGGGGCTAGCACTATACCCCTTTAAGTAACGACTATCCACTTGAGAGGCCCACCCGCCATGGATGACATTCCTGCCATCAGCTACCGCCGCGCCCGCTTTACCATCAGCGCGCCCTCCTTGCGGGAGTGCCCGGCAGATCAGGGGGCAGAGGTTGCCTTTGCCGGCCGCTCGAACGCAGGCAAATCCAGCGCCATCAACCGCCTCACCGAAAACAAAAAGCTGGCACGCACCAGCAAAACGCCGGGCCGCACCCAGCAAATCAACTTTTTTGAGCTGGGCGAGCAGCAGCGTCTGGTTGATTTGCCCGGCTACGGTTTTGCCAAAGTTCCGCCCGAGGTCAAACGCAAATGGGAAAAGCACCTCGAAGAGTACCTGCGTCAGCGTCAATGCCTGCGCGGTCTGGTACTGCTGATGGACATCCGCCGGCCGCTGGGCGCTTTTGACAGCACCATGCTGGCCTGGGCAATCGAAAGTGAAATGCCCGTGCGGATCTTGCTGACCAAGGCCGACAAGATGAGCAGCGGCGCCGCAAAAACCGAGCTTTTGAAAGTAAGGAAGCAATTACTTTCCTATGGCGGCCAGACGCAGGCACAGTTGTTTTCGGCGCTAAAGGGCACGGGGCTGGAGGAACTCAGGGAGCAGCTGGATGTGTGGCTGGCGGCGGCGGAAGATGCCGAGCCCATTGAGCAGGAAGACAGCTGATTCGTCTGCAGGGCAGGCTCCCACGGGGAATTCCGGAGCCTGCTGACGAATGCGCTAACACGGGGTTTGCTAGAGGCATGGAATCTCCCACAGATGCGAGCCGTTGCTGCTGAACAGGTTTCGTAGGCCTGATTAAGCGAAGCGTATCAGGCAGTTCTGCGATGCCCGCAACGCTGTGCTTATACGGGCCTACGGCGAAAGAACTTGCACACGAACATAGAATCTCCCACGGCGGGGCCTCACCGGCACATATGGGGAGCCAGCCCTGCTGGCGAAAATGGTTGCGGACTGAACAAAAAGACAATACACAAAAAAAGGCCCGGTGCATGGGGATACACCGGGCAACAGCTTCTCTGGGGAAAACCGACTCATGGAGGAAGTCGGCCAACAGCATGGCTGTTGTATAAGCTTAGAGGAGGGTGGCAGGGCTTAGTTCCACCCGATTTCGCTTTTTCGCGAAATTGGTATTATTCCCATAACCCTCCAGTTTTCAGTAGCTTGCCCCTTAATGCGCCTCGTCCCAGTTGTCGCCCACACCCAAACCAACCTCCAGCGGCACCGCCAGCTCAGCCGCGCCGGCCATCAGGTTTTCGAGCTGCCTTGACACCTCATCCAGTTCGCTTTCGGCCACTTCCAGCACCAGTTCATCGTGTACCTGCATGATCATGATTGCGTCGGGTTTCGCCGATTGCAGCCAGGCATCAACATCGATCATCGCGCGTTTGATGATGTCTGCAGCCGTTCCCTGCATGGGCGCATTAATCGCGATGCGCTCGGCGGCCTGGCGCCGCATGCCGTTGGCAGCCTTAATATCCGGCAGGTACAGACGCCGCCCGAACAGGGTTTCAACGTAACCCTTGTCTTTGGCGCTGGCACGAATGTCGTCCATAAACTGGCGCACGCCGGGGTAGCGATCGAAATAGCGATCAATGTATTGCTGGGCCTCGCCACGCGGGATATGGAGCTGGCGCGCCAGACCAAAGGCCGACATGCCGTAAATCAAACCAAAGTTAATGGCCTTGGCACTGCGGCGCTGATCGTCCGTTACTTCACTCAACTCACTGCCAAAGACTTCGGCGGCGGTGGCACGGTGAATATCTTCGCCCTCGGCGAAGGCCTTGATCAGCCCTTTGTCGCCGGACAAATGCGCCATAATCCGCAGTTCGATCTGCGAGTAGTCGGCAGCCAGCAGCTTGTAGCCGGGCTTGGCAATAAAGGCCTGACGAATACGGCGCCCTTCGGGGGTACGAATGGGGATGTTCTGCAAATTGGGATCAGTTGACGAGAGCCGCCCGGTGGCCGCCACCGCCTGATGATAGGACGTATGGATACGCCCGGTGTCGGGGTCGATCATTTGCGGCAGTTTGTCGGTGTAGGTCGACTTCAGTTTGGCCATACCGCGAAAATCCAGAATCAGGCGGGGCAGGGCGTAGTCGTGAGCAAGTTCGGCCAGCACTTCTTCGGCGGTGGAGGGGGCACCTTTCGGGGTCTTTTTGACCACCGGCAACGCCAGCTTTTCAAACAGGATTTCACCGAGCTGCTTGGGTGACGACAGGTTGAAGGGGCCACCGGCCTCCTCGTAAGCCTCTTTTTTGATGGCCTCGATTTTCTCACCCAGCTCGTGGCTCTGCTTGCCGAGCATGTCCCGGTCCACCAGCGCGCCGTTGCGCTCAATGCGCGAGAGCACCGACACCAGCGGCAACTCGATGTCGCGGTAAACCGATTCCAGCCCGGTTTCTGCTGCTATTTGCGGTCGCAGGGTTTGGTGCAAGCGCAGGGTGATATCGGCGTCTTCTGCGGCATAGGGGCCGGCATCTTCCACCTTGATCTGGTTGAAAGTGATTTGCTTGGCGCCCTTGCCGGCAATATCTTCAAAGTGAATAGTGCTGTGGCCAAGGTATTTCAGCGCCAGCGAATCCATGTCGTGGCGATTGCCCGCCGCATCCAGCACGTAAGATTGCAGCATGGTGTCTTCAACAATGCCGCGCAGGGCAATGCCATGATTGGCCAGCACATTGGCGTCGTACTTCAGGTTTTGCCCCAGCTTGGCCTTACTCTCATCTTCAAGCAGGGGCTTGAGCGCGCCCAGCACCTGCTCCTCACTGAGCTGGTCGGGGGCGCCCAGATAGTCGTGGCCGAAGGGGACATAGGCCGCCACACCGGGCTCAACCGCAAAGGACACGCCCACAACCCGCGCCTGCATGTAATCGAGGCTGGTGGTTTCCGTATCGAAGGCAAACAAGGCCGCAGCCTCAAGGCGTTTGAGCCAGCCGTCGAAAGCCTCCTGCGTCAGCACAATGTCGTATTCGGCAGGTTTTGAGTTACTTTCGACAGGCGCAGCCTCGCCGCTGCTCAGCACCTCGTCAATCCAGCTGTTAAATTCCAGCTCACGAAACCAGTGCAGGAGCTGATCCGGGTCTTCCGGCCCGTGCCGCAGCTCGTCAAAGCTCAACGGCAGCTCAACATCCAGCTTGATGGTGGCCAGCTCGTAGGACAGGTCCGCCCGATCCTTCTCAGCCTCAAGTTTTTCCGGGAGTTTTTTGGCGCCGCGAATAGGCAGTTCCGGAATCTTGTCGAGCGCCTGATAGAGCTCTTTCAGCCCACCCAGGGCCTGCAGCAGCGCCAGTGCCGTTTTTTCACCCACACCGCTAACGCCGGGAATATTGTCGACTTTGTCGCCCATCAGGGCGAGATAATCGATAATCAGCTCCGGCGGCAGGCCAAACTTCTCCTCAACACCGGCCCGGTCCATCACCAGCCCGGTCATGGTATTGACCAGGGTCACGTGATCGTTCACCAGCTGCGCCATATCCTTGTCGCCGGTGGATACCAGCACCGCACGGCCGGCTGCGGCGGCCTGTGCCGACAGGGTGCCGATCACATCGTCGGCCTCAACGCCCTCGATGGCCAGCAACGGCAGGCCCATCGCCTTGATGATGGCGTGTATCGGCTCCACCTGCTCACGCAGCTCTTCCGGCATGGAAGGGCGGTTGGCCTTGTACTCGGGATACAGCTCGTCACGAAAGGTTTTGCCCTTGGCATCAAATACCACCGCCACCGTGGCCTCCGGATAGTCCTTTTTCAGGCGCCGGATCATATTGATGACGCCTTTGGCCGCGCCCGAGTTACGGCCGCTGGAGGTAGTCAACATGGGTAGTGCATGAAATGCGCGGTATAGGTAGGAAGAGCCATCAAC
The DNA here is from genome assembly GCA_002415025.1 of Spongiibacteraceae bacterium UBA5047. Taxonomy (GTDB): domain Bacteria; phylum Pseudomonadota; class Gammaproteobacteria; order Pseudomonadales; family Spongiibacteraceae; genus Litorivivens. The sequence goes on along the minus strand of DIBR01000027.1, from coordinate 11,858 downwards.
CAGCACGAGGGAAGGAGTTTGGGGTGCCTGAGTCATTGCGAAGTCGCCAACAGTTTCAAGCGCGAAAGTGTAGCACGGGCAACCTTTCCGGGCAGGATGGACTGCGCTTTCAACGTCAACATGAACTTTTTGTTACCATGCAAGACATAAGGTAACACTTTGTGCAGCCCGAGCGGGCCATTCTGCAAAATTACACCGTTTTAAAGGGGACAGAAGATCTGTGCTGTGTTACCTTACGTAACATGAGATGTAACAAGACGTCTCATAACGGGCACAGGGCCCACTGGAAAGAGGAACCAAGCGATGAAAAGACTTGCAAGCGTAATCTCACTGATGATTGCTAGCACTCTGGCGACTGCCGCCGATCCGCAAGTTCGTGTCGACGAGTCGCTGGTACTGGCCTACAACGCTGGCAGCATGCCAACCCACGTAGCGAGCGAAGCCGTTGTAACGGCAGAGCAAAGCCACAAGGTCATCCACAGCACCCTGGGCGAGGTTTCTGCCTCACTCGGCGCTGAGCTGGATGCGCGCATAGCCAAGCTGATGACAGCTCAATCCGAATAAGGATGAAAGCTGTGATAGTAAAAGCCTCGCGGTCGTGTAGACCACTACATGACCGCAATCGTATTTCGCCCGGCTGATCATTCAGCTCCGGTCAGCCTGGCACGACCTGCCTGCTGGCAAGCCAGAAAAGCTTCCGCCAGCTCTTGATAGTAGCGATCAAATCCCCGCGGGCCATTCGCCACATCAGCCCCCATGGGATCAAGCCGCACCACCTGCACGGCCACTCCCTCCAGCAACCGGTCAGTCAACCGGGACGACTGCTGGGGCTCACTGAACACGCAGTCAAACTCACCCTTGAGCAACCTCGACCGCAGTTCGGCAATATGCGCCGTTCCCGGCAATTGCTCGTCGTTGGGGCTCAGCACCGCTGCGGCCTTGAGCCCATACTGGCGCTCGAAATGGCGGTAGCCATTGTGCGGCAAAAGATAAGCGGGCAGCGCTTCACCAAAGGCCTTGCGCAGCCGCAGATCCTGCTGGTTCAGGGCGGATAGCAGCCGCGCGGCGTTGCTGGCGAATTGCGCCTTCTTATCGGGCCGCAACTGCGCCAGCCGATTGCTGAGCGCAACCGCCATCTCGGACACCATACCCAACCCCATCCACAGATGAGGATCGTCTCCGGCGGCGGCGCCAGCGACCGACTGCAAACTCAAGGCATTGCCGCGACCATTGAGCGCCGACGCCAGAAAGCGCTCCAACGCCGGACCCACCCACACCAGCAAGTCTGCACGATTGAGCAACTGCCACTGCGAAGGCCTGATCTGCGCATCATGGGGCGAAAAGCCCGGCGGCAATAGCAGCTGGCTGTCAACGTCCTCGCCACCAATAGCGCTGACCAGGAGTTGCAGAGGCTTGATGCTGCTCACAACCTGTATGGGTTGTGCGTGCAAGCCAAGGGCAAAGCTGGCCAGCAAACAGGCCAATATCAGACGACGCACGTGATCTCCCGGATAAAATGCAATATTATAACATTTTATTTCCCACAGGCGAGAGTCCGCCATGACCGCCCCCACGGCCTATGAAAAACACGACCACCATCAGTGCATTGACGAAGCGCTGCTGGCAGCGCGCAAGATCTGCAAGAAAAATGGTGCCCGGCTGACCGCACTGCGTGAGCAAGTGCTGTCCAAAGTGTGGCAGAGCCACCGCCCCTTGGGCGCCTACGCCATTCTCGAGTTGCTGTCCGATGAAGGTCAGGGCCACCCCGCGCCGCCAACGGTTTACCGGGCACTGGATTTTCTTCAGGAAAACGGCCTGGTCCACCGCCTCGCCTCGCTCAATGCCTACATTGGCTGCGACGCACCCGGACGCGCGCACGATAGCCAGTTCCTGATCTGTCGCCACTGCCAAATCACGGTAGAGGTCGCCTCGGACTCGGTTAGTTCAGCACTGAAAACCTGCGCAGAGCGCCGCGATTTTGCCATTCTTCACAGCAGCGTCGAGATTGTTGGCGAGTGCCCGAACTGTCAGCAGGCCCAGTCATGAGCACACTGGTAGAGCTCAACGCGGTTGCCCTGCAGGTAGGCGAGCGCAGCATCCTTAACGACATCAGTTTGCACCTGCAGCCCGCCACCATCACCAGCCTGATTGGCCCTAACGGCGCAGGCAAAACTTCGCTGGTCAAAATCGTGCTGGGGCTGACCGAGCCCAGCACAGGCAGCGTTCGCCGTCAGGCTGGCCTGCGCATCGGTTACATGCCCCAGAAGCTCACGCTGAACACCAACCTGCCCCTGGCCGTCGAGCGCTTTCTCAAGCTTGCCGACCGGCGCGGCGAGAAACTGTCCTGGGCCATGGAGCGCGCCGAAGCCGGCCACCTGGCCCAGCATTCCATGCACAAACTGTCCGGCGGTGAAGTGCAGCGCGTACTGCTGGCCCGCGCACTGTTGGTGCGCCCGCAATTACTGGTGCTGGACGAGCCGGCGCAGGGGGTGGATATCAGCGGCCAACTGGCACTCTACGAACGCATATCGGCACTGCGGGACGAGCTCCACTGCGCGGTGCTGGTGGTCTCGCACGACCTGCACTGGGTCATGGCAAAAACCGACACCGTTATTTGCCTGAACCAGCACGTATGCTGTCACGGCCACCCGCAAACCGTCAGCTCCGACCCGGCCTACCTGAGCCTGTTCGGCAAGCAGGGTGAAAGCACGCTGGTGCCCTACCATCACGATCACGATCACGCTCACACCATTCACGGTGATGTGGTTGAAGGCGAGGGCTGCCAGCATGGTTGATCTACTGGTTTACGCGATGGCCGCGGGCCTGCTGCTGATCGTTGCCACCGGTCCGCTGGGCGCGATCGTCGTATGGCAGCGCATGGCCTACTACGGCGACACGCTCGCGCATTCGGCACTGCTCGGCGTTGCGCTTGGCGTGTTGATGAATGTGTCAATCGAAGCCTCTGTCATCGCGGTGTGCGTTCTGCTGGCGCTGATTCTCGGCCCGCTGCATCGCTGGAGCGGCGGCAGCATAGACAGCCTGTTAGGCATTGCCGCACACGGGAGTCTGGCCGCCGGTCTGGTGGCTGTGTCGATGCAAAAGGGCAACGTCATTGATCTCAATGCCTTTTTGTTTGGCGACATTCTCGCTGTCAGCGCCAAAGACCTGTGGTTGCTGGGCGGCGTCACCGCCGCGTGCTCGGCACTACTGCTGACATTCTGGAATAGTCTCGTTGCGCTGGCGGCTCACCGCGACCTGGCCCAGATAGAAGGGCACCGCGTGGCCTTGCTGGAAGTGCTGCAAATGCTGATGATTGCCGTTGTCGTGGCGGTGGGGATGAAGATTGTCGGCGTGCTGCTCATCAGCGCGCTGCTGATCATTCCCGCAGCCTGCGCCAGCCGCTGGAGTCGCAGCCCCGAACAGGTTGCATTAGGCGCAATTGGCGCCGGCGCCCTGTCGGTGATAGGTGGCATTAGCAGCGCCTGGTGGCTGGATACGCCGGCGGGCCCTAGCATCGTCCTGTTTGCAACGCTGCTGTTCGCCATTGCGCTGCCTGCGGGCAAGTTGCGTTTGGGATAGTTGGGTTAGTCTTATTGCCGTAGGCCCGCATAAGCGCAGCGTTGCGGGCATCGCGGTCTTGCCTGATACGCTTCGCTTAATCAGGCCTACGAAAACGATGAGGTCAGAGTAAATACTCTGACCTCATCCATCGCTGTTCGTCATTGCGCTGCCTGCAGGCAAGTTGCGGTTTGGGATAGCTGGATTGGTCTTATTGCCGTAGGCCCGCAT
>DIBR01000027.1:1185-7859 GCA_002415025.1 Spongiibacteraceae bacterium UBA5047 | reverse complement strand
GAGTATTTACTCTGACCCCAGCCATCAACGCAGTGCCTCAAAGGTCGGCATCACCCGGTTGATCTGCTCTACGCTGACCGGCGATTTCAGAATACCGACAAAATGTCCCTCGGGATTAATGAGCGCGACATTGCCACTGTGATCTACCAGATAGTTGTCACCGCCGCCCGGCGCCTTTTTAAACGGCGCACCAAGACCGGTGGCAAAACGGTAAACCTCCAGAAATTCTCCGGTAACACCGCGAAAATCCGGATGAAAAAATTGCAGGTATTGATGCAGCTGCTTACTGTTGTCCCGCGCCGGATCAACACTGGCCAGCACAATACGCGTCTGCGCCTGTTGCTCGGGCGTCAACTGATCGTAGTACTGCTTAAGCGTTGCCAGCGTCGTAGGGCAGATATCGGGGCAGAAGGTGTAACCAAAAAATACTATGTCCCACTGACCCTTAAACCACGCGCGGCTCACTGATTCCGATTTATCGTTCAGCAGCGAGAACTCCGGCATCTGCCTCGCCTTTTCGAATAGCAACGCGCCATTGGCCTGCAGTTCTTCAGCCGACAACACCCGCTCTCGCGTAAACGCCCAGAAAAACCCGCCCACAAACGTGATAGCCGCCAACAGCACGATCGTAACGGTAATATGGATGCCCCGTTTGCGCTGTGCACTCACGGTGTTGAAAGATTCAGGATGCGTCACTGCCTGCTCCTATATACAGAGTTGCTGCAGGCAACATGTAGTGGTCTACCAGCATGATAATAAAGATAGCCATCAGATACAGCAGCGAGTAATTAAAGGTCTGCATGGGCGCTTTGCGACTTTTGCCGCGCAACAGCACAACAGCCCAATATATAAAACCAAGGCCCAACACCACCGCCCCTAACAGATACAGTGAGCCGCTCAAGCCGGTGGCAAAAGGCATCAACGAAACGGCAAATAGAATCAGCGTATACAGCAAAATCTGGATAGCGGTATAGTGCACACCGTGGGTCACCGGCAGCATCGGAATATCAACTTTGGCATATTCCTCCTTGCGCGCAATGGCCAGCGCCCAGAAGTGGGGTGGGGTCCAGGCAAAGATAATCAGCACCAACAACAGTGCGTGACCGTGAATCTCATTGGTTACTGCAGTCCAGCCCAGCAGCGGGGGAGCCGCACCAGCCAAACCGCCGATCACAATATTCTGCGGCGTGGCGCGTTTCAACCACAGTGTATAGACCACTGCGTAGCCGAGCAAAGATGCCAGTGTCAGCCAGGCGGTGAGCTGATTGATCTTGATAATCAGCATTGCCATGCCGGCAACGCCCAACACCAAGGCAAAGATAACAGCGTGTTTGGTATCGATGCGTCCCTGCGCTACCGGCCGGTTTTTGGTGCGCGACATCACCAGATCAATGCGCCGGTCCACCAGATGATTGACCGCTGCCGCTGACGCGGCACACAAACCAATGCCGAGGTTGCCATAGATCAGGACCTCCCACGACACCATGCCCGGCACAGCCATAAACATGCCAATCATGGCCGTCAATAACATCAGGTAAACCACGTTGGGTTTACACATTTCGTAGTAATCCCGCCAGCTGGCGCGACCTTTCTGTGCGGTGTCTGTCACGATGTCTGCTCCGTTGACACTGCCGTACGCAGGCCGTAATTAAGGGTAACCATGGTAAGTAAAAGCAGGGCGCCAACCAAGTTATGCGACACGGCGACCCACAGCGGGAATTTCAGCAGAATATTGCCCAGGCCCAAGCTGATTTGCAGCGCCAACACGCCCACAACAACCAGCGCCATTCTGCGCAGTGGGCCAGGTCCGGCACGCCGCAAACGATAAGCCAGAATCAGCAGCACCAGCGCAGTTATGATGGCGCCAACGCGATGAGAAAAATGGATCGCAACGCGCGCTGCGTTGTCCATTGTGCCTCCCAGATAGTTCGGCCCGATATGCTGGTTGATATTAAAACCATCCGCAAAGTTCATCTCCGGCAGCCACTCGTTCTGGCAAGTCGGTAAATCAGGGCAGGCGACAGCGGCATAGTTTGAGGTTGTCCAGCCGCCGAGCGCAATCTGCACGACAACAACCAGCAGTGCCGCAAGCGCAAGGGGCCTGAGCGCGTCGACCGCCGCCATGCTGTGGGCGCGAATTTGCCACGGGCGGTTGCGCAGACGCAGGGCCAGCAGCCACAGCAGGGCAAACACAGTGAAGCCGCCCAGCAGATGCGCCGTTACCACCTGAGGCCAGAGCTTCAAGGTCACTGTCCACATGCCAAAGAGGCCCTGAAGAATCAGAAAACCGGCGATAAAGGCTGGCAGCTTAACCGGCTGCCCTGTCGATGTTCCCACTCGAACATATTGGTAAGCCAGCCATAAAAAATACACCGCCATCATCTTCCAGAGATAATGATCCAGTATGTCACCATATACGATGCGCGCGACGGTTCCGCCGATCAGTATGCCCAGCAATGCAACGGTCGCTTTCCAGGGGTGCCCTTGAGGGCGCTTGCGAATCGACAGTCCCAGAATGATTAACCCAAGCAGCCCAAGACTGGACGCAAACAACCTATGTACCTGCTCCGGCCAGGTCTTGTGCGATTCTACCGGGGTGTGTTCAAAATCCGGATGCGCATTCGCAGCCGCAATTTCTTCGTGCGTGTCCGGCCAGAGCACGTGACCGTAACAGGTTGGCCAGTCCGGGCAGCCGAGGCCGGCATCCACAAGCCGGGTAAACGCGCCAAGTCCAACGACCACAACCGCAAGGGCACAGGCCAGCAGCGTCAATCGATAACCGGGTTTAGTCTGCTTCACATCGCTCTCCCTCAGGCCCACTAGCGCAGCAAACGCTTCATGTCTTTAATCACCAGCTTGCCGGTGCTGGTCAGTGTATCCTGCTCCAGATCCGGTAACCGGTAGTGCATCATGATCCAGCCTTTCGGGTCGAGCACATAAAACCCGCGCGCCTCATCTTCCAGCACCAGCTGCGAAAACTGCTGATAGGCTGATTTGTCGGCAAATATTGGCGTCAGTTTCTCGTGTTCGTCGATCAGCAGCTTGTCGAGTTCAGCGCTGTAGTCCGAACCCACGTTCATGTACATGCGACCCACCCGGTTCATTTTCTTACCAAGCGCCGTGCGCGTCTGGCGAGTGAGATACAGCATGGCTTCGCAGTTTTGCTCACAGTAGCCGTCGCCTACTACCACGAACTGCCAGAGCGAATCTGCCTTATTGAATTCCACGGCTTCGCCATTGCGGTACTCGGTGTTTAGATCGGCGATGGCCACCGGTGGCTGAATAAGTTGGCCGTTGTTCACTGTGCCCAGCGCAATCATGTCGCGGTTAGCCATTTGGTACAGCAGGGTAGAAAAGGCAATAACCAATAGGGGAATGCCGACAATCAGCGAAAATATCAGTTTCGAAGAACTGTTCTCCGGGTTACTCACTCGAATTTCCTCTTGATGCATACTGACGCCAATGGCGCAGCAAAAACAAAAAAACAATAATCGCCGCCATACCAAACCATTGCACCGCATAACCCAGATGCTTCTGGGGCGGCATGTTCACCGCGCTATAGGTTTGCTCGTACATGCCTGGTTCGCCTTCGTGCAGGCGTAGCAGTAAATCCGGCAGCTCCACCCCCAGCGCCAGCGCTGCACGCTCTGTAGGCAGCCACTGCACCCGTTTCGGCCATCCGCTCAATTCCTCGGCACCCGCCAGTTCAAACCCGACGGCGCCGCCGCGGTCAATCGTGCCGGTTAGCACGACCTCGTTTGCGGGTGTTTCAACATTTGGCAATGACCTGCGGCTACCATCTCCGGGCAACCACCCGCGATGAACCAGCAATGTTTCACCACTGCTCACAACAAAGGGGCTAACCACCTCAAAGCCGTAACGCCCTTGATGGATGCGATTCTCCAGCAGCCAATAGCGCTCCGCGTCAAATCGCCCTCGCACCGTGACCGCACGAAACTCCGGCACATCCTGTTTGAACAACATGATGTCCAGAGGCGGCAAATTTCGCTGCCGAGCCTGCTCCAGCAAAAGCTCTCTTTTTTCATCCGCGCGCTGCAACTGCCAAAAGCCAAGGCTCATCAATGCCACGACAGTCACAACCACCACCAGTGCAAGCCCCCAGCTCCTGGTCGCCACCGTCATAGGTTCACCGCTGGCGATTGTGTATACTGCCGCCATTCAACCGGGGGTATTATCGCTATGGGCATTAAAATTGCCATCGTCATCCTGTTTATCGGTGTCGTGATCAGCCTGTTTACAGGCCTGACTTTTCTGGTCAAAGACCAGGGTGACGGTAAAAAGCGGCAGTGGTACGCCCTGGGCGCACGCGTCGTGTTGACCGCCAGCCTGTTAGGCACCATTTTTTACGGTATCCAGAGCGGCAAGTTACAGTTTGGCGCGCCCTGGGATGCGTATAAAAACGAATCGGAGGTCGGACGCTGACACTCCGGGTAGCGACCTACCCCCGTTCGCCTGCAAGGCAGGCTTCCACACACATCAGGACACCTCCCTTTCGCCTGCAGGGCAGGCTCCCACATCAGGACGCGCAACTACTGCGTCGGGATCAGCCTCCGGTCTACCCGCTCCCCAACAAACAAAAGCCCAAACACTAACGCGTCTGGGCCTCGTCGAAACTGCCTGTCGAAATCTATCCCTAGAAGATATACACCGCGATCATCAGGAATATCCACACCACGTCAACAAAGTGCCAGTACCAGCTGGATGCGGCAAAGCCGAAGTGGTCGTCTTTTGTGAAGTGACCGCCCATGACCGAGCGCAGCAGCTGAATCAGCAGCATGATCATACCCATGCACACGTGGAAGCCGTGGAAACCGGTCAGCATAAAGAAGGTGGTGCCGTACACGCCGGTTGTCAGAGTCAGACCGTAGTGAACGTAGGCTTCGTAGTATTCAAGAATCTGCAAACCAACAAACACCATGCCCAACAGAACGCTGACGCCCAACCACAGGTTGAACTTCTTGCGGTCATCATGCAGCAGGGCGTGGTGAGCCCAGTGCACAGTGACTGACGAGGTCAACAGAATTACGGTGTTGTAGAACGGCAGCCATTTGAACATTTCAACAAAGCCGGGGAAGGCCATATTGCGCTCGGGACCAACGAATTCACCGTTGTTGGCAATCACCTGATTGGCGACACCGCCGACAGCATCCTGTGGCGTGCTCATCAGCGGCCAGGAAAACTCGAAGTTGGGCCACAGATGTACAGGGTTCATACGGCCGGCGTCACCTTCGCCCGCCAGCCATGGCGCCGCAAGCCAGCGAATGTAGAACAGGGCAAAGAAGAAGGCGAAAAAGAACATTACTTCTGAAAAGATGAACCACTGCATGCCGATAGCGTAGGATCGCTTCAGCTGGGCACTGTTCATACCGGCCATGTTCTCTTTAATGGTGATACGGAACCAGGTGAACAGGGTGGCCGAAAAAAAAGCCAGTCCACACCAGAAAATAAACCAGGAATTGGTCGATTCGTTGGGGTCACCGAAGGTGCCGTCATTAATACCGCTGGCGGCACCGAAGATGGTCAGTACCAGGCCAACAGTCGCACACGCAGCGAGCTTGCTGCTCTCGGGCACGTGATAAGTTTCGTACCCCGTGTTGCTCTGACTTGCCATGTTGTTTCTCCGTTATTCTCGCTTGAGAAAACTCAACTAACGCGCAGCGACAGAATCACTCTGTGGCGGCGCCATTTCTGTTACATCAAAAATCGTATACGACAGCGTGATGGTCTGTATGTCCCTGGGCAAATCGGGGTCTACGATAAATTGTAGCCCCAAATCCGCTTCTCCGCCCGCGATCAGAGGCTGACGGTTAAAACAAAAGCACTCGGTTTTGTGAAAATACTCCGCTGCCCGCGAGGGCACCACGCTGGGAATGGCCTGCGCGACCATGTCCCGACCCTGGGTGTTGTGCGCATAGTAGGTGATATTGGTTGGCTCACCCGGATGCACTTCCACCACGTTGATGTTGGGGCGAAACTCCCAGGGCATCTGCTCGTTGAAGTTCGCCACAAACTGTATTTTCACTGTGCGACTGGTATCGATAACAGATTCTGCTACCTCGTACCGGCCGCCCGTTTTACCGTTAATACCCAGCGCCTCGCACAACACGTTGTACAGGGGCACCATCACTACAAAGACAAAGGCGAACATCGCCACACAAACCGCCAGCAATTTGGCGGTGGTGTAGAGAATACCTTTGTCAGTGCTTTCAGCCATGCATCTCACTCTCTTTCAACTCGGGTGGAGTTGTAAATGTGTGATACGGAGCCGGTGTCGCTACAGTCCACTCCAGACCGTGCGCGCCATCCCACACCTGCGGGTCGTCGATCTTCTTGCCATGGGTAATGGTGCTAACCACATTAAACAGGAAGAACAACTGACTGGCGCCGTAGATAAAGGCACCGATCGACGACATCATATTGAAGTCGGCAAACATCAGGTTGTAGTCGGGGATACGACGCGGCATACCAGCCAAGCCCACAAAGTGCTGCGGGAAGAACGTCAGGTTGAAGCCGATAAACGATATCCAGAAATGGGCTTTACCCATGGTCTCGTTGTACATTTTGCCGGTCCACTTCGGCAACCAGTAGTACACAGCCGCCGACATGGAGAAGATCGCGCCCGCTACCATGGTGTAGTGGAAGTGAGCCACAAC
>DIBR01000027.1:0-914 GCA_002415025.1 Spongiibacteraceae bacterium UBA5047 | reverse complement strand
CCACCCACGGTGAACAGGAACACAAACGCGATCGAGAACAGCATCGGCGTTTCAAAGGTCAGCGAGCCTTTGAACATGGTAGTGATCCAGTTGAACACTTTCGCTGCCGTCGGCACCGCAATCAGCATGGTGGCGTACATAAAGAACAGCTCACCGGCAATCGGCATACCCACCGTGTACATGTGGTGAGCCCACACGATAAACGACAGGAAGGCGATAGACGCTGTTGCGTAAACCATTGAGTCGTAACCGAACAGAGGCTTGCGCGAAAAGGTCGGGATGATCTGCGATACCACACCAAATCCGGGCAGGATGATGATGTAAACCTCAGGGTGACCGAAGAACCAGAACACGTGCTGGAACAGAACAGGGTCACCGCCACCAGCAGCCGAGAAGAAACTGGTGCCAAAGTGAATATCCATCAGCATCATGGTGACCGCGCCGGCCAGTACCGGCATAACCGCTACCAGCAGGAAGGCGGTGATCAGCCAGGTCCATACGAACAGGGGCATTTTCATGTAGGTCATGCCCGGCGCACGCATATTGACGATGGTGGCGATGATGTTGATCGAACCCATGATGGACGACAGACCCATGATGTGTACGCCGAAGATGAAGTAAGTCACCGAGGGCGGGGCATAGGTAGTCGACAGCGGGGCGTAAAAGGTCCAACCGAAGTTGGGGCCGCCGCCTTCCATAAACAGGGTAGCGGTCAACAGCAGAAACGCCGGTGGCAGAATCCAGAACGACCAGTTATTCATCCGCGGGAGTGCCATATCAGGCGCACCGATCATCAGCGGAATCATCCAGTTGGCCAAGCCGACAAAGGCCGGCATGATGGCACCAAAGACCATCACCAGACCGTGCATTGTGGTCATCTGGTTAAAAAACTCAGGCTCTACAATCTGCAGGCC
>DIBR01000040.1 GCA_002415025.1 Spongiibacteraceae bacterium UBA5047 | reverse complement strand
ACGTTTACGTGTGGCTTGGTACGTTCAAACTTTTCCTTTCCCATCGCGACAGTCTCCTCGCCGAGCTAAAAACGACTTCTTTTTCAAAACACAACAAAAGGCAATAGCCACCAACGACTGCTGCCACCTAAAATAATGGAGCTCATAACCGGATTTGAACCGGTGACCTCTTCCTTACCAAGGAAGTGCTCTACCGACTGAGCTATATGAGCCCGCCAAACCCAAAATTATGGAGCGGGTAGCGGGAATCGAACCCGCATCATCAGCTTGGAAGGCTGAGGTTCTACCATTGAACCATACCCGCTCATTTCACTTACTCTCGCACCGCTAGCAAGTAATGGTGGAGGGGGGTGGATTCGAACCACCGAAGCTTTCGCGTCAGATTTACAGTCTGATCCCTTTGGCCACTCGGGAACCCCTCCCCAAGAGAGCGGGATATTCTGATGACCAGCACATGGCCTGTCAACGAAAACAACCCTAAAACATCGCTTAAGCGCTTGTGTCTACTGCAAAAACTTGGAGCTGGCGAGAGGAGTCGAACCCCCGACCGGCTGATTACAAGTCAGCTGCTCTACCAACTGAGCTACGCCAGCTCTGCATACACGGCCTCAAACGAGGGCGGCATTCTAGACGAAGTTCCCTAGCTTAGCAATTCAAATACAGGATTTTTTTGGCTTTTTAGCGGGATTCGCTGCAAGGCCCTGATCTTTCATCAAGGCCTCCAGCTCGGGCTCTTCCACTCGCCCGAACACGTACAGGTGGTAGCTCGGCCTGACTCGCTTGACCTCGAAAATGCTCACGGGGTGGCCAATATTCCGGTGCCTGCGCGCCAGCCGCTCAGCGGAAACCTTCTGCGAGAAAAACCCCAGGGAGATACCGTTTTCCAGCTCCCCCTCACCAATCAGGAAGCTATCGATGCCGTCCGCACGCAGTTGCTGCAGCACCGCCATTGCTTTTTGCCGGCTCGCATACGGCCCGACGTGCACCCAATAGTCCGAGCGATCTGCAACATCAAGGGTCTCAATGCGAGCCTGAAGCTGAGCGGCCTGAACCGCGGCCACCGCCCTGTCAGCCTGCTGCTTGTCATCAAATACCGCAACGAACCAGCAAGCCGGTGCAATTTCGACCGGCGCGGCCTCAACATGAAGTGGTTCAGCCTCTGACCGCTCCAGCAAAGCGGGATTTGCCTCACTGACCAACACCAGCGTGGGCGCCCGACCGGAGCTCGACGCATCCCCCCCAACAGGTTCCGGTGACTGCATTTGCAGGTGCCACAGTGCGTAAAACCCGTTAGCGAGCACCAATAGCACAAAAAACCACCGCATCTTTCCTCCTTATTATTAGAGCACGCAGGCCACCCACCACATCAGGGCAAGGCAATACCCAGCCCCTCAAACACAAGATCCGGCGCAAACTCACAGTCCAGCGAACCTGTGTTTACGTGGCGAAGAATTTCACCGCCGTCGCCACCGGTTAAAACAACAGAGAATTGCCGCCCCCAAAACTCCTGCGCCTGCCTTATCGCGGATTCTACGGCCGCGACCAGCACAAATAATGCGCCGTTGCTTACCGCTTCGGCGGTAGAGCAACCGGGCAAGGGAAGAACGTCGACATCTTCGGAGAAACGTACGCGAGAGGTGTCTCTTAGCAAAGCCGACCGCGAAAGCCGCTGGCCCGGCAGTATATAGCCGCCGCGATGTCGTCCATCGGCGTCGACATAGTCCAGTGTCACCGCCGTGCCCGCATCAATAACAAGAACCGCGCTGCGACGCTGCACATAGGCAGCCAGCATCGCCAGCCAGCGGTCAACGCCCATTCGTTCCGGCTCGGCATAGCTGTTTATCAGCCCGCCAAATGCAGCCGCGGTTCGCGCAAACTCCACCTCTACACCTAATGCCGAATGCGCCCAGCTCTCAATGGCGGCAGCAGTCTCATCGGCTGCAACTGATGCAACCCGCAAGCGCGACACACGGGCAACAGATTCCGATACCTCATGCAGTTGCCCGGTTGACGCCAGATTCCCGCGCCGGGCCACAGCTCCGGCTGCGTCGAGCAATCGCCATTTGAGCGCCGAGTTGCCAACATCAAACTCAAGAATCATCAGCCGCCCTTAAACTCACCTCACCACCACTAACCAGCTCCAGCCCACTGTCGCCTTCAAACTTCAAAGCTCCATTACCTGCCACTCCCCGGCATACACCGGAAACCCGCTGTTCACCTTGATGCAAAATAACCCGGCGATCTCGCAGCATGTCGAGAGCTTCCCAGCGCTCCTGATAGAACCCGAAACCAATTTCGCCGAAGCTGCTCAGCATGGGCAGCAGTCGCCCCAACAACAATGCCAGCAATTGATTCCGGTCAACGATGGTCGAGGTCTCCCGACCAAGATCCGTCCACGCCTGGTCGATAGCGGCATTGTCGGGCATAGCCACGTTGACGCCTATACCAATGATAACCTGACAGCGCCCGGCCGCATCGCCTTGCATTTCGAGCAGAATGCCGGCGATTTTTCGACTGTGACAAAGCACATCGTTGGGCCACTTTAACTGAACACCCGCCACACCCATTTCAGCAAGCGCTTCCGCCAGCACCAGACCGACCGCCAGACTAAGCCCCTCAAGCGCTGCCGCGCCCCCCTCAAACTCCCACAGAACAGAAAACATCAAATTACGCCCGAAGGGGCTAACCCACTGGCGACCAAGCCTTCCACGGCCGGCCGTCTGCTGCTCCGCAACACACACAGAACCGCTGCCGGCTCCCTGCCGACCAAGGTTTGCCAGCTCGGTACTGGTAGAGGTAGTTTGCTGCAGAATGTTAAGCGCGCTTAACAGGGGCGCGGATTCGGCACTTAGATGGGAACGAATAAGGTGCGCATCCAGTGCACAAAACCCGCCGGGGAGCCGGTAGCCGCGACCTTTGACCGACTCGAGCTCAAGACCGACATCAGCAAGCTTTTGCAACTGCTTCCACACCGCCGTTCGACTAATACCGAGCGCCGCGCCCAAATCCTCGCCGGAATGAAATTCGCCATCAGCCAGATGTGAGAGAAGGCTTTTGAAATCCATGAGTACAACCACCGCAATACAGTGGCAGGATAATACCAGAGTCGTCCGCCAGCGCGAGCAAACCCCCGAAAGTGCCGCAGGGAAAGAGCGCCGTTATTCTCCGCTCGCCACAGCCCTAAGCTCCGCCAGCTTTTCACGAGCCAGATCACTAATCATCTGCAACTTATCCTGATCGAGCAAACGCGTATCAAATATCCGCTCAAATGCCGGTATTGACCGGGTAACCGACTCAACAATGCCGCCCGTGCTCACGCCGTCAATCGCCAACCACTGCTCAGCCTTCGCCGCTATCCGATATAGATCACAGTCGCCGTCGGCGCCCAGCATCATATCAGCCAACTCCGCCCCCAGCGCTACACAGCACGCAAACTGGCGATCGCTGTCACCACCATCGGCCCCTTCAGGTTGATGACTATGCGCCACAGCATTTTGCATGCGCTCACTAAACCCCCACTCCCGAGCCATCCACCCACCAACATGTGCGTGGTCAAGACCGAATCGACTACGCTCATGCGCCAGCAACCCCAGATGATCCATCTGCGAACACGGGAGCCCAGCGTACAGCTCAGGCATAACACGATCCAGAACCAGCATACCGAGATCCTGTATCAAGGCTGCCAGAAAGGCCGCCTCCTTGTCGGCCGGCAAAATACACGCTGCAATCTGCTTTGCTGCAGTAGCCGAAAGCAGACATCGCCGCCAGTATAGAGCGTAGTCCAGAGTGCCTTCTGATTGCAGCTTCAGCGCCGGCACCAGAGAGAACGACAGCGCCAAACTGTGCGTCGCCCGCATACCTAACATCACCACGGCTTGCTGCAAACTCTCAACACCTCGCCGACTTCCGTAAATGGGCGAGTTGGCGACACGCAGTATCTTTGCCGCCAGCGCGGGATCGCGCTGCAGTATCTGGATAAGCGCGGCCACATCTGCATGTTTATCATTAACGCTGGTAATCACCTGCATTGCCACACCCGGCAAAGTAGGCAGCCCGGCAGCCGTTGATAACAGCTGGTTAATTCGCTGCTCATAATTTTCTGACGTCATGCACCAAAGCCTCATGAAAGATTACAGAGCCAATTCCCGAGATTAACTGCCGGCTCATGAGAAACTCCAGTGTGGCTTATACTGATTGCCTGAACGGCTTATGCCCAAGTGACACAACAGGGCCACCGCGCTGTTCGCAATTAAACACGCGGCCTATATTCCCGGAAGTGTTATGCTGGGGTACGAGCATTACTTATTCACAGATGTGGTCAATGGCGGCAAAAGAGACATCCCGAATCAATCAGCCCTGGGGCAGCGTACTTGAAGAAAACCGGCTCACGGATTTTGAGGCATTCTGGACGCTGCCCCCCGACTGGTTCGAACCAATAAATACGAGCGGTGGAGGCTGGAGCGGCGTAACCCGGCTCACTCTGGGCAGCTCGAACGAAGTTTTTTTCGTCAAGCGACAGCAGACTCAGCGGCGCTTTACCCCCAGGTTTCCGCTCGGAGCCCTGACTTACCGCCTGGAATACAACGTTCTTCGCAGAGACATCCCAATCGGCAAGCCTGACTGGGTCTATTTCGGTGAATCCAGCAGGGAAAACCTGGCCTCGTCAGTACTGGTCACCCGCGCCTTGCCGGAGCAATTCATACAACTAGACCGGCTGGCACTCTCGAATGAACATACCGCCTTCAACGCCAATCCCGGCAACTTCCAAGAAATCGGCGCGCAATTATGCGCAATGCATCAACACAGGTTCCGGCACGGTGCACTATTTGCCCGGCACATTTACATTAACCCCGAAACCTGCGAAGTCAGACTGGTCGATTTCGAAAGAAGCCGCTATTGCCTTAGCGCTACGGCAGCAGCGCGCAAGGATCTTCAGCAATTTCTGCGCAGAGACCACGGCCTGAATGAACAACAGCTTGACGCTCTGCTGACTCCCTACCGGACGCACTTGCCGTCTGCACTGTGATTGCTACGGTCGGCGCCCGGTCCCTCGCGGACACCCACTCCCAGCCATAAAA
>DIBR01000047.1:43835-45403 GCA_002415025.1 Spongiibacteraceae bacterium UBA5047 | reverse complement strand
ACTAATTTCTGGGGGGATTACACTGGCCCATTGTGGATGGGACGGTATTATCAACAGGGTGTAATGAGTGCCATCCCCCGTATATGGTCTCCTCCTCATTTGCAAGGCAATAGCGGGTAACAGAATCAGGTTTGCTGTCGTATATCCGGCCTGTTGTTGAAGCTAGGCTTCTGGCCTCGATAAGGATTCGCGCACACTGCCCTATACGTTAATACGACCTTGATCGATTCAGAAATCGGGTCAATGGGGGATTCAGGCTCTCAGTGTGCCGGTCTCACCTGTGCTGTTATCTCTGCTCTTACCTACGCAACCTTGGGGAAACTTCCCCTTATTAACTCAGAATCACATGCTTAGAGCAGGCTTATATCTCTCACCCCGAGTAACTAACACCCAAGCAATTCGGATCATTTTGTTTGCCAAAGCAATAGCGGCTTTATTAAATCCGCGCCGTTCGACCAGTTGATTAATCCAGAGGCTCAGTTTATCTGTTTTGCCTTTGGCTCGACTTACTACTGCTCGGGC
Organism: Spongiibacteraceae bacterium UBA5047; assembly: GCA_002415025.1. Lineage (GTDB taxonomy): Bacteria > Pseudomonadota > Gammaproteobacteria > Pseudomonadales > Spongiibacteraceae > Litorivivens. The sequence continues at coordinate 44,881 of DIBR01000047.1, read as the reverse complement.
ACCATGCACGATCAGAGTGCGGACGTAACTGTCACCGCGCTTCGTAATACCAAATAAACGATCACGCCCGCCGGTCGTATGCTGTCTGGGTATTACGCCTAATGCTGCCGAAGCATCTCGAGCGCGACTGAACTGCGTTCCATCCCCCAGCCAACTGCACAGAACACTGGCATTTATAGGCCCGAACCCTGGTACATCTTGTAGGCGCTTTATATCGGGATCGACCTTTGCGGCAAAGTCCAGCTGCTGGTCATACCATACCAGCTCAGCTCTCAGAGCTGTATAGCGCTGGTACTGCCTGTACACCATCTCACGCAATCGTGGCGTCAGGCCGTTCTCAGCATCCTCCAGAATAAGCGGGATCGCTTTGCTTGCCTGGTGAATCCCACTGGCGATGGCGATTCCGTACTCGCCTAATAGCCCTCGCAACTGATTGATAATTCTCGTCTGTTCGCCCATAAGCTGACGTCGGATACGGTGGAACGCTTGGGCATCTTGCTGTTCAACCGTTTTGACTGCCACACTGCGGGTGGCACTATGAATTGAGGCTTCGCCAATTGCCTGGGCATCATTGAAATCATTCTTTTGCCCCCGAAGATAGGCCTTTACATGCTGCGGTGGGAGAAGTTTTACCTGATGCCCATAGTGCCTGAATCGTCGAGCCCAATGGTGGGCGCTGGCGCAGGCTTCCATGGCGATGAGAGAAGGCTCCTGCCTAGCAACAAAGATTTCTAGTTGCTGGCGGCTTAATTTTTTGCGCCATGAGGGCCGGTTGTCATCGTCGAAACCTACAAGGTAGAAGGTGTTTTTGGCCAAATCGATAGCAAGGGTTTTGAGTTTCATGGCAGGCTCCATCACATTGAACGAACACCTCCCATGTTGACACATCGGGGTGTCGATTAAGGCGAGGAGGAGACCATCCTATCGTTAATGGGGTAGAGCCGAGCCCCAGAACTTAGGCAAGAATGCCTATCGTGGGGAACCTATAAAATAAGGGGAATCCCTTAGAAGATGGTGCCCAGAGGCGGAATCGAACCACCGACACG
>DIBR01000047.1:40106-43660 GCA_002415025.1 Spongiibacteraceae bacterium UBA5047 | reverse complement strand
GGCGGAATCGAACCACCGACACGGGGATTTTCAATCCCCTGCTCTACCGACTGAGCTATCTGGGCGTATCGCAGGATTGTTGCGGGTTTTGCGAAGGCGCGTATTAAACCGTTTCGTTCTGCCAGAGTCAAGGGAGCGCTGGCGCTCTTTCTACTTGCTGGGGGGTACGTAGCCCTCGGCCTTGTCGTATTCCTCGCCGGACAGGAACTTTTCCATCTCGGCCTGCAGGTATTTGCGTGATTCGGGCTCCATCATGCTGAGCTGCTTTTCATTGATGAGCATGGTCTGGTGGGCCTGCCACTCGTCCCAGGCTTTTTGCGAGACGTTGTCGTAGATATCCTGCCCGCGCGGGCCGGGGAAGGGCGGCGCTTTCAGGCCTTCGAGGTCTTGTTGGTATTTGCGGCAGTGTACGGTGCGGCTCATGGGCTCTCTATTGTTGGGTGATGGGTGTGGTCTCAGGGCTGGGGTTTGAGCAACCGGCCGAGCAGTTTCTTTACGGGCGCGGCCAGTCCAACCTCGGGCGCTGAGGGGCTGTTATACCAGAGCAGGCGGTTGTCTTCCATGATCGTGCTGCTTTCCTTTGGGAGCAGCACATGCACGGGTTGAATATCGAGGTGGTAGTGGCTGAAGGTGTGGCGCAGCGTTGGCCAGGGGGTGATCTTGCCCTGATCGCCAAAGCGGCTCAGGCAGTAGTCTTCAGCGGCCTGTGCTTCGCTCAGTTCCGGGAAGCTCCATAATCCGCCCCAGATGCCGTTGGCAGGGCGCTGTTCCAGCAGTATCTGTTGCCCCGGCGCTTCTATCATCAGCATTTGTGTGGTTTTCACCGGCAGTGCCTTTTTGGGCTTTTTGCCGGGGTATTCGCTTTGTGCACCGGCTGCGTAGGCCTGGCAATCGGCCGCTACCGGGCAGTTTGCGCAATCGGGTTTGCTGCGGGTGCACAGGGTTGCGCCCAGATCCATTATGGCCTGAGTGTAGGCGGCGATGCGCTGAGTGGGGGTGACGGTCTCGCTCACGTCCCATAGTGCCTTTAAGGTGGCGGCATCGCCGGGCCAGCCGCCGATGGTCTGATGGCGGGCCAGCACGCGCTTGACGTTGCCGTCGAGAATGGCGGCGCGTTTTTTAAAGGCGATGGACACGATGGCGCCAGCGGTGGAGCGACCTATACCGGGCAGGGCTTCGAGTTCTTGCACGCTGCCGGGGAATTCGCCGCCGTAGTCGCTGGTTATTATTTGTGCAGTCTTGTGCAGGTTGCGCGCGCGGGCGTAATAGCCCAACCCCGTCCAGTGATGCAGCACCTGGTCGGCTGGCGCGCGCGCCAGCCGGGTGACGCTGGGAAAGGCCTTCAGAAAGGCGAGGTAGTAGGGGATGACGGTATTCACCTGCGTCTGCTGCAGCATGATTTCCGACACCCATACCCGGTAGGGCGAGATGTCCTGCTGCCAGGGCAGGTCTTTGCGACCGTGTTTGTCAAACCAGTTCAGCAGCCGGGTGGCAAATGCCTTGTTGCCCGCTGCGGCCTTCAAGCCTGCCATTGCAGCCACCCGTCGGCGGCGACAAAGCCCAGTGATTCAAACAGGCTGACCAGTTCGGGATGGGCGCTGAGGTCGACAACGACAGGGCGTTCCAGCTTCAAAGTAAGCTGTGCGGAATGCAGGGTCTGGCGCGCAACGCCGCGGCGGCGGGTGATTTCGCGCACCTGCAGTTTTTCCAGTCGCCAGCGGCTTTGTTCGTCGCGCAAGATAAAAGCTGCTACCAGCCGGTCATTAAAGCGTCCGCCGATCATCAGGTCTGAGCTTTTTAACAGCGCGGCAAGCCAGTCGATATCTCCCTCATAGGTTTTGCTGAGATCAATCAGGTCTTGCTCGCTGGGTTGGGTAATGAGTTCTGCAATTACCGGCATGGGTGCAATTTACCGAGTTTGTTGACTGTATTGGCCTGTATTCGGGCTTCTGCCCAATTTAGTGGCTGTAATGGAGCGAGGGATTTTCTATAATACGCCATCGTTAAACAAGAGCATGAGGCCTTCAATGGCGCAGCGCAAGGCTACCATTACCCGCAACACACTGGAGACGCAGATCACCGCGAGCGTGAATCTGGACGGCACCGGTGTGGCCAAATTCGAGACAGGCGTGCCCTTTCTCGACCACATGATGGACCAGATTGCCCGCCACGGGCTCATTGATCTGGATATCAAGGCGGTGGGTGACTTGCACATTGATGCTCACCACACCGTTGAGGATATCGGCATTACGCTGGGTCAGGCGGTGAATGAAGCCGTGGGCGACAAAAAGGGCATCGTTCGCTATGGCCACTCGTACGTGCCGCTGGACGAAGCCCTGTCGCGGGTGGTGATCGATTTTTCCGGTCGGCCGGGGCTGGAGTTTCATGTGCCCTTTACCCGTGGTCAGGTAGGCGGCTTTGACGTGGATTTGTTTATTGAATTCTTTCAGGGTTTTGTCAACCACGCCAAGGTGACGCTGCACGTGGATAACATTCGCGGGCACAACACCCACCACCAGGCTGAAACGGTATTCAAGGCCTTTGGCCGCGCACTGCGCATGGCGCTTTCGTTCGATGAGCGAATGGCGGGCATTACGCCGTCTACCAAGGGCAGCCTGTAAGCTGCCGACTTTTTTAGGATTTAAGCATGTCATCTCCCTCTGTTGCCGTCATCGATTACGGGATGGGTAATCTGCATTCTGTCGCCAGTGCGCTGGCGAAAGTGGGTGGCGACCTCGATATTCGTGTGACCGATCAGGCCGAGCAGATAGTGGGTGCAGACCGGGTGATTTTTCCCGGTGTGGGCGCCATTCGCGATTGCATGGCCGAGATTCGTCGCCTGAAACTCGATGAGGTCGTTAGCGCCTGCGTTGATGCCGGCAAACCGGTACTGGCGGTGTGTGTGGGAATGCAGGCGCTGATGAACAGCAGCGAGGAAAACGACGGCGTTGAGTGTCTCGGGCTGGTTAATGGTGAAGTCTGTTATTTTGGTGAGAACCACAAAGATTCCGATGGCAACAAGCTGAAAGTGCCTCACATGGGCTGGAATAATGTTGTGCAGCGTAAGGCTCATCCCCTGTGGGAAGGAATTGCCGACGGCAGCCGGTTTTATTTTGTGCACAGCTACTTTGTACGGGTTGCGGATGAAAGTCTGGTGACTGGTACCAGTGACTATGGCCGCGAATTTCATTCGGTGCTGTCGCGCAAGAATGTATTTGCTGCGCAGTTTCACCCGGAAAAAAGCGGTGAGGCAGGTTTGCAGCTTTTGAAGAATTTTTTGAACTGGGATGGCAATCCCTGAGTTATTCGCCTGCAGGGCAGGCTCCCACACTAGGTTCTGTAGGAGCCTGCCCTGCAGGCGAACACAAATGAGATTCAAGTATGTTAATTATTCCTGCAATTGATTTGAAAGACGGTGCCTGCGTTCGCCTGAAACAGGGGCTGATGGACGACTCTACCGTGTACGGTAACGACCCGGTAGAAATGGCGGCGCGCTGGGTAAAAGCCGGGTGCCGGCGCTTGCATCTGGTGGATTTGAACGGCGCCTTTGAAGG
>DIBR01000047.1:39533-39899 GCA_002415025.1 Spongiibacteraceae bacterium UBA5047 | reverse complement strand
CGCCTTTGAAGGCGAGCCGGTGAATGGTGAAGCCGTTACCGCAATCGCCAAAGCCTACCCGGATTTACCCATACAAATCGGTGGTGGTATTCGCTCTTTGCACACCATAGAGCGCTATCTGGATGCCGGTGTCAGCTATGTGATTATTGGCACCAAGGCGGTCAAGGAACCTGAATTTGTTGCCGAGGCCTGCCGTGAATTTGAAGGCCGCGTGATTGTCGGGCTGGATGCAAAAGACGGTCGCGTTGCCACCGATGGCTGGGCCGAGGTTTCGGAAATTCTGGCCACCGAGCTGGCCAAGCGTTTTGAGCAGGACGGTGTATCGTCCATCGTTTACACCGATATCGCCCGCGACGGCATGATGCA
>DIBR01000047.1:32905-39319 GCA_002415025.1 Spongiibacteraceae bacterium UBA5047 | reverse complement strand
ATCGCCCGCGACGGCATGATGCAGGGTGTGAACGTCGAGCAGACGGTGACGATGGCGCAGGCCTCTTCGATTCCGGTTATCGCTTCCGGTGGCATTACCAATATGGACGATATTCGCGCGCTGAAGGACGTTTCTGATCAAGGTATCTTAGGCGCAATAACCGGTCGTGCCATTTATGAAGGCACGTTGAATGTTGCCGAAGCGCAAAAGTATTGTGACGATTAGATAGTTCGCCGGAAACGCGGAGCTTATTCCGGCCTACGAATGTTTTTCAGAGTGATTGGGTGGTGTAGGCTGGAATAAGCGCAGCGTTTCCGGCAACTGGAGCAAGTAATGGCACTGGCAAAACGAATTATTCCCTGTCTGGATGTTGATAATGGCCGCGTTGTCAAAGGCGTTAACTTTGTCGGTATCCGCGACGCCGGTGATCCGGTAGAAATTGCCCGCCGGTACAACGATCAGGGCGCGGACGAAATTACCTTTCTCGACATTACTGCCACCCATGAAGGCCGCGATACCACGGTTCATACGGTGGAGCAAATTGCCGCTGAAATTTTTATTCCCTTAACCGTTGGCGGTGGCATTCGCGAGCTGTCAGATATTCGAAAGATGCTGAACGCGGGTGCCGACAAGGTGGGCATTAATTCCGCCGCCATCAAAAAACCGGAGTTTGTAAAAGCAGCGGCTGACAAGTTTGGTTCACAGTGTATTGTTATCGCGATAGACGCCAAGCAAGTGGACAATAATCCGAATGGCTCGCCGCGTTGGGAGATTTTCACTCACGGTGGGCGCAATTCAACCGGCATTAACGCTATTGAGTGGGCCGAGCGCATGGTGGATTACGGCGCCGGTGAAATTCTGCTGACCAGCATGGATCGCGATGGTACGAAAAACGGTTTTGATGTTGAGTTAACGTCGCGAATTTCTAACGCGGTGGCTGTGCCGGTTATTGCATCTGGCGGTGTAGGCAATCTCGATCACTTGGTGGAAGGCGTCACTAAGGGGCTGGCTGATGCTGTGCTGGCGGCCAGTATTTTTCACTTCGGTGAATACACCGTGCCTGAAGCCAAAAAGTATATGGCCGAGCGCGGTATTGAGATGCGTTTATAAGTCTTGTATCAAAGCGTGGTCTGTTCGCCTGCAGGGCAGGCTCCTACAATATTTTTTACCCTCCATCGTTGGAGTGAGCCCTGCTCGGGAATGAACGATTTTCAGATGTAGGCCGGAATAAGCGAAGCGTTTCCGGCGGCGCTGCAAGCGTTTGTTCTTCAATTTACCCAATGCCCGCAACGCTGCGCTTATGCGGGCCTACAGGTCACTCGGAATCAGGCCGCGCTGACTTCAATTTTTGCGCCATTCACCACGCTGGTGCCCGAGGGTTCATCCAGCACCGTCCAGTCGATCAAATCATTGCAACTAACGCCCGGCAATTTTTCTTTGGCGGTGCTTTGACCGGTGTCGTTGTAACGGTGCCCGAAACCGTGCGGCAGGCTGACGACGCCGGGCATGATGCTGTCACTTACCGACACCTCTACGGTCGCCTCGCGACCTGCGCCTTTCACCCTGGCATTTCCTCCATCTTTTAATCCCAAGCGATTGGCGTCTTCAGGATTTACCAACAGCGTGCAACGGTTTTTGCCGCGCACGTACTGATTGATGTTGTGTAGCCAGGAGTTCATGTCGCGAATATGGCGGCGGCCAATCAGTCGCAGGCCGTCGTTGGCTGTGGCGGCCGCTTTTTGCAGGCGGCTTACGTCGTCAATAATCAGGGGCGGGGCAATATTCAGGCGCTTGTCTTTTGTTTGCAAAATATCCGGCAGGCGCGGTTCAAGCGGGCCAAGGTCTAGACCGTGTTCGGCTGCTTTTACTTTGTTTAAATTAAGGCCTTCGCCGTCGGTAAATTGATCGCCGTGCGGGCCGGCGCGCAGCATCATGTCGAGCAGTTTGTCGGGGCCGCTGTGTGCGTCGCAGGTGCTGTTGATCTGTTCAGCCGTCAGGTGAGCAAAGCGCGCTGAGCTGACAATCTGCCCGGCCAGGCCTTCGGCCATCATGGCGTGTAGGTCGGCGGCTTGCATGCCGTTAATGCGTGCCACCAGTTCGGTCATGATTTCATACTGGTGCAGGGCACCGGCCTCGGGTTCGAATACCGTGGGTGAATAGCGCGCGAAGTTTCGCACGGCTGTGGTTTGAAACAGAAAATCGTAGTTGCTGTGCTCCAGTTGCGAGGTCGAGGGCAGTATGTAATCGGCGAGGCTGGTGGTTTCATTGATGTAAAAATCCAGCGCGACAATCAATTCCAGTTTTTCTGCCGCCTCGCGAATGGCTTCTCCGTTGGGTACTGACAAAACAGGGTTGCCGGCAACGGTAATCAGCGCCCGCGCCTTGTTGTCGCCGTCATAAGCCAGCTCTTCGGCCATAAAGGATGCCGGCATCATGCCCATATATTCGGGAAAGTTGCGCACGCGGGTTTTAAAACGGTCGCGCCCCAGCTCGTTTACAACCGGCGTGGGCGGTGGTGGCAGCTCGGTCGCGGCCTGTGGGAACATGGCACCGCCGGGTTCGTCGAGACGACCGTTCAAAAGATTGATTACGTCCACCAGCCAGCTTGCGATGGTGCCAAACTCTTGAGTACACAGGCCGATGCGCCCATAAATCACCGGTGCCCTGGCGTTGGCAAAATCTTCGGCCAATGTGTGCAATTGAGCGGCGCTGACGCCGGTAATCGCGGCGGTGTTTTCCGGTGTGAACTGTTCTGCGAGTGCCTTGACGGTAGCCAAACCGTCAACGATGTCTGTCAGTCGGCCCAGTTTGATTTTGTTTTCGGCAAACAGAATATTGGCCCAGGCAAAGAGGAAATAGGCGTCGGTGCCGGGTTTGATAAAGATGTGCTGGTCGGCGATGTCGGCGGTTTCTGTGCGGCGCGGATCGATCACTACCACTTTGCCGCCGCGCTCGCGAATATCGCTTAGCTGCTGCTCCGCATTGGGCGCGGACATCAAGGAGCCTTGGGATACCAGCGGGTTGCCGCCCATGCATACAAAAAAGTCGCTGCGTTGAATGTCGGGGATGGGGAATACCCAGGCATTGCCGTAGAGCAGCTCGCTGCTCAGGTTTTTGGGTTGCTGGTCGACCGCGCCTGCCGAAAAGAAGCGCTCGGTGTTGAGCATTTGGGTGAAAAGCTGGGTATAGACCATGGTCGAAAAGTTGTGACCGTTGGGGTTGCCGTAATACATGGCGATGGCATCCTTGCCGTGGTTGTTGCGAATGGCGCTAAGCTTTTCGGCAATTTCAGCAAGGGCTTGCTCCCACTCGATTTCCTGCCAGGCGCCGTTCACTTTTTTTACCGGCCGGCGCAGGCGCTCGGGATCGTCGTACACGTAATGAAAGGCCTGCGACTTGGCGCAGACGTAGCCCTTTGAGCGATGGTCGTCCGGGTCGCCCTTGATCGAGAGTATCTGCTTGCTGCTTTCGTCTACGTCCAGTATTAGCCCGCAACTGGCTTCGCAGGTGGGGCAGCTCCGATGTATGAGTGTCATGGGGGCCTCTTTATTGCTAATTATCGTAATAGCTACGAGACTAGACCCCGAATATAAAATTAGCCATGACATTTCGGTCATTTTTTCGGCAGCAGGATCGGCAAGCGGGCCTTGCAAGCGGCGCCAAGGCTGCTAATGTGTTGCGACAATAACAAACAGAGGTGTGAGCTATGGCTGCAGTGCGCTGGTCGATTCTGATGGCGTTGGTTGCGTTGGTGGGCTGTGATGCGCAAAGCGATATCCCCTGCGAAGCGGTGAACGACCGGGTGCCGATTTGCGGCCTGCAGGCGCCGGAAGATATTGAGGTCAGCCCGGATCAGCGTTTTCTGATTTTAAGTCAGTTTGGCGGCATTACCGGCGACAGCGCAGGCAGCCTTGCCTTGTTCAATCCGGTGGATGACAGCCACAGCATTCTGTATCCGCCGGAGCAGCCGCTGAGTTTCAAGGAAAAGTGGGGGAATGACGATTGCCCCGGTGAACCGGGTGCGGCCATTTCTCCGCACGGCATTCATTTGTCGCAGCGCAGTGACGGTCGCTGGCAGTTGCTGGTGGTGAATCACGGCGGCCGTGAATCGGTGGAGTTTTTTGAGTGGCAGGCCGAGCCCTATCGGTTGAACTGGCGCGGTTGTGTGGTTACACCCGAGGGCAGTTTTCTGAATGATGTGGTGGCCACACCCGATGGCGGCTTTCTGGTCACACAGATGTTTCCCAAAGACAGTATTCTGGACATGCTGCGCTCCTTCGGCGGGGCCGAGAAGGGCCATGTCTGGCGCTGGCGTCCCGGCAAGGCGGTGGATATTCAGCCGGGCAGCTTGGGCGCTTTCCCCAATGGCATCCAGATTTCTCCGGATGGCAATACGCTATTTCTGAATCTGTACGCGAATCATGTGGTGCGCAAGATTGATCGCGAGTCGGGCGAGCATCTTGGCGAGGCCGATGTTGTGCAACCCGACAACAGCAACTGGTTGCCGGACGGGCGCTTGCTGGTGGCCTCTCACCCGAAAGATACCTTTATTCCCGAGTTGTGCAGCGATGTGCACAGCGGGGCCTGTGAAGCGCGATTTTTGCTGGTGGCGATAAACCCCGAAACGATGCAGGCGCAAACCGTGTTCGAACAAAAAGGCGCGCCCATGGGTGCCGGCACTGCAGCGGTAGAGTGGGGCAATCATTGGTATATCGGCTCTTATGCAGGGAACCGTTTGTTGAAAGTGCCGGTCCCTAGAAAAGAAAACTAAAGGTTATGCCGGAGTGGCTACCGTCGACGCTGGTGTTGCTATTCTTCACGTCATAGTCGATGTTGGTATGTCGCAGGCCTATCAGCGCGTTCGGTGAAAGTTTGTAGTTGTACTCGATTACCGTACCGAGAGCGTTGTCGAATTTAACCTTGCCGTCTGCGGTGTCAAAATCGGCTTCGAGTGTGGGGCTGAGGTGGAGGCTTATCCCAAAGCCGATGCGGTGTTGCGATCCGAAGAATAGAAGCATTTCAACGGGCCAGCGCTCAAAACTGGCATCGCCATTGGAGGCGTCAACCGAGTCGAAGTGATAGTTAATGCTGGCCTGAAAGCCCACGCCTGAGGTGCCGGGCTCAACGGCGAAGCCTAGCCCCAGCAGCAATAGTCCTCCCGCCTCTATTGTTTCGTCGGGGGCATTGCGAAACTGCACATCGATTAAGTCATCGCCGCCGAAGGTTGCCGCCGCCTTGAGCAGCCCGTAGGTAGTGGCATTCTTTTGCGTTGTGGGTGTTTGCGCCGTCGCGGGGTTAGCGGCGATGAGAAGTATGGCCGTAATGCATGTGGCCAGTTTGTATTTCAAATTCATGCGGGTCTCTATCAATCCGTCGACGGGGAACAGAATTTTGCAGGATTTTTTGGGCGCTTACCAGCGACTACTATGGGGTCCGTTACTAGGACTGCTAGCATGGATTATTGGCGCCAACGCAGCGATGCAGAATGATGCATTGGTGACGCTCGTTGTCACGGCCTTCTGCCTCGGTTGGTGGTTTGCCGAAGCCGCCCCTATGGCCGTCACGGCGCTAATCCCTCTCGCTGTTTTTCCGCTTTTTGGTGTGCTCAGCAAGCAGGAGGTTGCCGAGGCCTACGGCAGCTCCATTATTTTGCTGATGCTGGGCGGTTTTATGCTGTCGCGCGCCATGGCCTATCGCGGTACTCACTACCATCTCGCGTTGATGGCCCTGCACTGGGTAGGAGCGGGCAGTGAACGGCGGTTGGTCATCGGGTTTATGCTCGCGTCGGCGGCGCTGAGCATGTGGATTTCGAATACCGCGACAACGCTGATGCTGCTGCCGGTTGCGCTGGCCATTCTCGATAAACTCGACAGCAAGCCCATTGTGGTGCCGCTGCTGCTCGGGATTGCCTACGCCGCGAGTATTGGCGGTATCGGCACGCCCATTGGCACACCACCCAACCTGGTGTTCATGCAGGTTTACACGGAGCTGAGCGGCGAGGAAGTCAGCTTTCTTGGCTGGATGCGCTGGGGACTGCCGGTGGTGCTGGTGCTGCTGCCTATTGCCATGTGGTGGCTGACGCGTAAATTGACCGGCTCAATTACCGCCAGCCTGCCGGATAAAGAGCCCTGGGATGCCGCGCAGCGCCGGGTGATGTGGGTCTTTGCTGTAACGGCGCTGCTCTGGATTACCCGCAGCGAGCCTTTTGGTGGCTGGTCCGGCCTGCTTAACCTGCCCGGTGCCAACGATGCCACCATAGCGTTGCTCGCCGCTGCGAGCCTGTTTGTGATTGGTGACGGGCGCGGTGGGCGCCTGCTGGATTGGGAAGCAACCCGTGAACTCCCCTGGGGTATATTGATTTTGTTCGGTGGCGGTATCTGTATCGCAAAGGCCTTTGCGGCGTCCGGTCTGTCG
>DIBR01000047.1:32033-32695 GCA_002415025.1 Spongiibacteraceae bacterium UBA5047 | reverse complement strand
CGGTCTGTCGGAGCAATTCGCGGCACTCGTGACCGGCCTCGACCACTTGCCGGTCATTGTCTTGCTGCTGAGCCTGTGCCTGACCGTAACCTTTCTTACCGAAGCAACCAGCAATATGGCGACGGCGACCCTGCTGATGCCGATTCTCGGGGCAGCGGCGCTGGGCCTGGGCTTGCCCATCGAGAAGCTGATGGTGCCCGCAGCGATCAGTGCCAGTTGTGCCTTTATGCTGCCCATCGCGACGGCGCCCAACGCCATAGTTTATGGCAGTGGGCGCATCCATATGCCGGAGATGGCGCGCATAGGTGTAGGGCTCAGTCTCATGGGTGCGATTGTGGTTGCACTGGTGACCTATCTGGTGATCTGAGGGTACCCTGAAAACTGTCAAAATCGGACATTTCCGCCTGAAAAATACGTCGATGGCCATTCGCGACAGCATAATGACAGTATTTGTCATTGTTTGTTGTCTCGGGCGGCGTACAGTAGCAACTCTGAACAGATTGCCGGATTACCCGGCCCACGAAAGAGGTAAAGACCATGTCAGAACGCTACCCGATGCCGATGCCCTTTGGCTGGTACGCCGTTTCCTACTCCGACGAACTGGCTGCCGGTGAGTCCAAGGCCGTGCGTTATTTCAATCAGGATCTGGTGCTGTTTCGCAC
>DIBR01000047.1:31616-31828 GCA_002415025.1 Spongiibacteraceae bacterium UBA5047 | reverse complement strand
CAGGATCTGGTGCTGTTTCGCACGGAAAGCGGTCAGGCAGTGTTGCTTGAAGCCTACTGCCCCCACCTCGGTGCTCACCTGGGCTACGGTATTCACGAGAACGAAGGCAAAGGTGGCCGCATACAGGGCGAGTCGATTGTATGCCCCTTCCACGCCTGGAAATTCAACGAAAACGGCGAGTGCACCGATGTGCCCTACGCCAAAAACATGCC
>DIBR01000047.1:0-31410 GCA_002415025.1 Spongiibacteraceae bacterium UBA5047 | reverse complement strand
GTGCCCTACGCCAAAAACATGCCGCCCAAGGTGGCTGGCAAGCAGTGCCTGTTCTCATTTCCTATTCGCGAAACCAATCAGGTGATCTGGGCTTGGTACCATCCGGAGAAGGCCGCGCCACTGTGGGAGGTTGAAACTCACGAAGAAATGAACAGCGATGACTGGGCGCCGCTGGATCGCTACGAGTGGTTCCTGAACACCCATCCGCAGGAAATGGCAGAAAATGCGGCTGACCCCGCGCATTTCCGTTATGTACATGGCACCGCGTCTTTCCCCGAGTGGGAAACCACCTACGATGGACCGAAATCGCGGGGCCTGCAGAAGGCGAATATGCCTACGCCGCGCGGCGAGGTGAAAGGCGAAATTCACACGGCCAGCTTCGGCCCCGGTCAGGGTTATACCCGCTTTATGGGGATTGCCGAAACCTGCCTGATGGGTTTGACCACTCCGATTGATAATGAAAACGTCGTGATTCGTTTTGCCTTCACCCAACCCAAGGTTAATGGCGAAGTGAAGAAAGGCGGCGTAAATGCTGCGATCGTGAAGGATATTGTTAAACAACTCGGCGAAGACGCTCCTATCTGGGAGCACAAGATCTATCGCCCCTTGCCGATCCTGTGTGACGGTGACGGCCCGATCGCAAAATTCCGCAAGTGGTACAGCCAGTTTTACCAGGACTTTGATCCCAAGGCCCTGTAAGGCGCGTAGTCATGAGACGGCTGCCATCAAGTGGCTGTCATCAACTGGTAATGGGAAGGAGGCCTGAGCCTCCTTTCTTTTTGCCTCGAACCTGCTATGGTGTGCCCACAAATTCACGCACACTGCAGCCATGAATCGTAGTAATCTGGCCACCGGATTGGCCTCACTGTTCTTCGCAACGCTCGTGCTGGCTTCCGCGCCGGCGTCGGCTGATTGTGCCGAACCTCCCCCTCCCGCAATACCTGATGGCGCCACCGCCGAGAAAGACGAGATGCTGGCTATCTACCGCGATATGCGCAGCTATCAGGGTGATGCCCAGGCTTATCTGGATTGTCTGGACGCGCAGACGATTGCCAACCCCGATGTTGAGCCCGAGGTTATGCTCGACAGGCTGAATGCTTACAACCGCACGGTTGAGAAGATGGATGAAATCTCTCGCGAGGTGCACCGCCAGCTGGATATTTTTAACGCCCGCTAAACAGCTCGTTTCGCGTTATCCCGCGTTCTTCCAGGCGTTGTTGTAAAACGGCGCTGGCGCAGTGGTCGCCAATGATCACCGCCTTTTGTGTTCCTGCGGCCTCTCGTGATTGCGCGGGGGTGGCCAGTAGCTGTTCCACGCGCCGGGCAATTGCTGCACCGGAATCAATCAGTGCAACGCCGGGAAAATGCGTTGCAAGATGATCTGCGAGCAGCGGGAAATGCGTGCAGGCCAGTACCAAAGTATCCATCTCTTGCGCGCGCGGGTGCCGGGAAAATTCCAACGCAAGGTGGGCGCCGGTATCGCTGGCCAGTTCGCCGTGCCAGAACCATCGTTCAATGACCGGGGCGAGCGAACCATCGCCAACGCTGATGACGCAACAGTCTTCGGCGAAATCCTGGATCAACTGGGAGGTATAGGCTCTGGTGACAGTACCGGGAGTGGCCAACAGGCCAATGACTTTGCTGCGGCTCAGAATTGCCGCCGGCTTAATTGCGGGCACCACGCCAACCACCGGAATCGATAGCGTTGCTCTTAACGCCGGTAACACCGCAGTGCTTGCCGAATTGCAGGCCATTACCAGTAAATCGGGCTGGTAGTGTTCAGCCAGGCGCCGGGCCGTAGTACAAATGTGCGCGGTCAACTCCTCCTCCGGCCATTCCCCGTAAGGGAAGCCGGCGCTGTCCAGCGCGTAGGTAAGGTTGAGCCAGGGCAGGCGGGAGTGAATTTCCCCGCCGATACTCAAGGCGCCAACGCCCGAATCAAAGACCAGTACCGTAGGTGAATGTTGCTGCACGTTAGCGGCTCGTCATCGGGCGCTGGTCTTTATAGCAGACTGAGGATCTTGTCGGCAGCAGTTTCGACAATGCCACCGGGCGGTTCGATAGCGAAGTGGCTGACAACACCGTCGTCAACAATCATGGCCATGCGTTTGCAACGGGTACCCATACCAAAGCCGCTGCCGTCCATTTCCAGCCCCAATGCCTTGGTGAGCTCGGCGTTGCCATCGGCCAGCATCAGCAGCTCGTCGGCGTTTTGGTCCTTGCCCCACGCGCCCATAACAAAGGCGTCGTTTACCGACATGCAGGCGATGGTGTCCACGCCCTTTTCCTTGATCTTGTCGGCAGCGACTACATAGCCGGGCAGGTGAGTCATTGAGCAACCGGGGGTAAACGCGCCGGGAACGGCGAAGAGCACCACTTTCTTGCCGTTGAAAATTTCGTCGGTGCTGATGTCTTGCGGGCCTTCCTTGCCCATGGTTTTCAGGGTCAGGGAGGGGATTTTGTCGCCGGTACTGATCGTCATAGCGTGCTCCTGTTTATTGATGGCTTTTGCAAATCACTGTCTTGGTAAGCGCTCAATACTACGCGCACTTGGCGCCGGCTTGAAGAGTATGAAGGCAATGAGGCCTTGAAAATTTTTGTGCCGTCCCAATTTATGCAGTAACAGGCGCTGAGCCTGATTGACAAAACTGGAGGTGCAACATGGCTAGTTTTACCTATACCCCTTACGCCTGGCTAGACGACTTTCGTCGTGATTTTAGCCGCCTGGTGAATACCGGGCAGGAAAACCAGAGTTGGAGCCCGGCGGTCGATTTGGCTGAAGACGACAGCGGGTACTTTATTACCGTGGATTTGCCCGGTGTGAATCCCGATGACGTTGAAATTACCACCCATGCGCAACAGCTAACCATAAAAGGTAAGCGCGAATGGGAGGCCGGTGAGCGCAGCGCACTCAGCAGTGAACGCTGGCGTGGAGATTTTCTGCGACGCTTCACCCTGCCGAAAATTGCCGACGTGGACAATATCGATGCGAAGTACAGCAATGGCGTACTGGCAATTTTCCTGCCGAAAAGCAAAGACGCCGAGCCGCGACGCATCGCTATCAACGTGCATTGAGGCAAGCTCGCCTGAAGCTCTGCTCTTCCGAAAGAGCTTCAGGCTTTCGCTCATGGCAGTGACAGGCTAAGCTGCCGTTTTCCCCGGCGGTTTCTGACACTATGCGCGCGCTTGCACAAGGCTGGAATGAATTCTGGCTGGCCTGGACGTTTCTTACCCGGCTGCCGGCACCGGTTCAGTTGAACTATAGCGAGGCGGGCTTGAATCGCGCGGCGCGCTATTTTCCCTGGGTAGGTGCTGTGCTCGGCCTGCTCAATGTGCTGGTTTTCTGCCTGGCGCTGGAATTACTTGGTAGTATCAGCGTCGCTATTTTGCTGCAACTGGTGGCCGGACTATTGCTTACCGGCGCATTTCATGAAGACGGCTTTGCCGATTATTGCGACAGCTTTGGCGGTCAGGATCAGCAGAGCCGTCTGGCGATCATGGTCGATTCCCGGCTGGGCACCTTTGGCGTTGCAGGCCTGTTTTCCATTCTGGCATTACGTGTATCGCTATTGGCAAGCTTGCCCGTTCACAGCATTGTGCTGGCGATAATATTCGGCTCGGTTGCCAGCCGGTTGCTAGCTGTTTCATTAATGGTTGATAACGACTATGTTAAGGCGCAGGGCAAGAGCAAGCCTCTGGCGACAACAATGGACTGGCCCACGCTGATGTTCTCAGCCTTACCGTTGGTACCGATACTGCTTTTCCTTGCTCCGCTCGCCGCGCTGCTCAGCATCTTGTTTTTGCTGCTTTTCAGGTTCGCTTTTGTCCGTCAACTGCGGCAGCGTCTGGGGGGATATACCGGTGATTGCCTGGGGGCTGCCCAGCAGATGGCGGAAGTTCTAACCTATGCCGCGCTGGTGGCGGTTTATATTCGGCTTGTGTGACCCCGGGTGTTAAGCGCGACAATATGTGGCAGCAGCACAGAAAATGAGAGCAGATTGGCAATTAACGGGTGTGAATATTTACAAAATGCCATTCTTCGAAACTCACACTGATAAACTCGCTCTAACATTGAAACTAGGAGGTAACAACCATGTTCAAAACAACACAAAGTTCTAAACGTATGGTCTCGCTGATTTTGTCTGCGCTTATGGTATGGAGCACGCTACTGGTGTCCGGTGCCAATGCGGCGGTCGTCTCTACGTCTGATATGCTGGTGGAGCATCAGCAGTTTGAAAACAAACAGGCCGTTAAAGATTTCGTGAATCGCGACGATGTGAAACAGCAAATGCTGGATTTGGGGGTTTCCCCTCAAGATGTTGATTCACGCATCAACAGTATGACGTCGGCGGAGCTGGCACAATTGAATGCCAACTTGCAGGACGCACCTGCCGGTGCAGGGGTTGTAGGCGTGGTGCTCACAATCTTTATTGTCTTTGTGATTACTGATGTTATTGGCGCGACTGACATCTTTCCCTTTATCCGCCCGGTAAACTGATCCGGATTGCTGGAGCGCATTTTTGAAAAGCTGTAACGGCGTGTTCATAAGCACTGGTACATGCCACAAGGACTTGCCACGCCACGGTGTGGCAGGTCTTTTTTTTGCGCTGGTATTTTTAATGGCAGGCTGCAGTTCGATTCAGCCCTCGGTTGCCCCTGCCTCGCAATCGTTACGGTTGCAGGTGCCCTTTGTTGAACAAGAGGTGGCGTACTGTGGTCCTGCGGCTTTAAGCTCGGCGCTGCAATTTTATGGCCGTGACGCGTCGCTGGAGTCATTGGTAAAGCAGGTTTATTTGCCCGGCCGCGAAGGTTCCTTGACTCTGGAAATGACCGCCGCGAGCCGCCGCAATGCATTATTGCCCTATCCGGTGGGTGCGTCGTTGGACAGTCTGCTGCAGGAGCTCGATGCCGGGCATCCTGTGCTGGTGCTGCAAAACCTTGGCTTTAACTGGTGGCCACAATGGCATTATGCGCTGCTGGTGGGCTACGAGCAGAACGGTGAAAAGCTGTTGCTCCATTCCGGTGAAATCGCCTACTACGAAATCAGTGCGGGCACTTTTATGCGCACCTGGGCGCGTTCGGAACACTGGGGGCTGGTGCTAACGCCGGTGGACCAGATTCCCGCGACTGCAGAGGCCGTGAAATACCTGAAAACACTGGAGCAGATGCGAGAGACTCGCAGCCTGGCCCCCCCACAGCTGCTGTCTGCGCTGACACAAGCCGCTGCACATTGGCCCAGGTCAAGCTCAGCCCAGCTTGCGCTGGCCAATCACTTGCTTGCGACCGGGCAGCACGCTGCCGCGAGTAATCATTTTTTGAAAGGGATAGAACTCAGGCCGGATAATGCCCTGGCCTGGAACAATCTCGCCTATTCACTCAAGGCTCAGGGCTGTGAAGCAACCGCGCGCGTTGCCATTGATGAAGCAGTGAAACTGGCGCCGAACGATGCGCGGATCAAGGCCAGTGGCGAGGACATTGGTGCTGCCGGTAACAATCGCAGCGCCGACTGTCCGACGCTGCCCTACGCGGGTTTATAAACGCTTGCTTCCACCTTGTTTGGCATTGGCAAACAAGTCAGCAAATGTCCCCTTTCCTGCTTCTGTTTTAGACGCTTTGGCCTGACGGGGAGTGTTGTTTTTGCCTGCGTTGCTGCGCCGGCTTGAGTTACGCGATTCCTTGTCCTGCGGTGTGGCCTTGTCGTCGAGTCGCATAGTGAGTGCGATGCGTTTGCGCTGCACATCCACATCCAGCACTTTGACTTTGACGATGTCGCCTGCCTTGACCACGTCGCGGGGATCTTTCACAAAACTGTGCGACAGCGCCGAGATGTGAACCAGTCCGTCTTGATGAACGCCTATGTCGACAAAGGCGCCAAAGTTGGTGACATTGGTTACACAGCCTTCCAGAATCATTTCCGGCTGCAGGTCGCTGACTTTCTCAATGCCATCTTTAAACGTAGCGGTTTTAAACTCGGGGCGCGGGTCGCGGCCGGGTTTGTCTAACTCGGAAATAATATCGCGCACGGTGGGCAAGCCGAACCGCTCGTTGGCAAACTGCTCGGCCTTGATGCCACGCAAAAATGCGCTGTCACCAATCAGCGAGCCTACCTGCCTGCCGCATTCCTTAACGATTTGGTCCACCACGGAATAGGATTCAGGGTGAACCGCTGAGCTATCCAGGGGGTTTTCGCCGTTCATTACCCGCAGGAAGCCTGCGGCCTGTTCAAAGGTTTTCTCACCGAGACGGGGAACTTTCTTGAGTACCTCCCGGTTGCTGAAGAGTCCGTTTTCGTCGCGATACTGCACAAGATTTGCGGCGATGGTGGTGTTTAACCCTGACACGCGGGTTAACAGCGCCGACGAGGCAGTGTTCACATCCACGCCTACGGCATTTACACAATCTTCAATAACCGTGTCCAGCGAGCGTGACAGGGCCGACTGGGAAACATCGTGCTGATATTGACCAACGCCGATGGATTTGGGTTCGATCTTCACCAGCTCCGCGAGGGGGTCTTGCAAGCGGCGTGCAATGGAAACAGCCCCGCGAATGGTTACGTCGAGGTCCGGGAATTCCTTGGCGGCGTACTCGGAGGCCGAGTAAATAGATGCGCCGGCTTCGTTGACCATGACCTTGGTGGTTTTCAATTCCGGGTGGGCAGACAGCAAATCGCCGACAAATTTATCGGTCTCGCGGCTGGCAGTGCCGTTACCAATTGCAATGAGCTCGACGCCGTATTGTTTGATCATTTTTAGCAGGGTGGCGCCGGCTTCGGCAATTTTGTTTTGGGGCGGAGTGGGGAATATGGCGCCGTGATCCAGAACTTTCCCGGTAGCATCAACTACGGCCATTTTTACACCGGTGCGCAGTCCGGGGTCGAGGCCGATTGTCGGCCTTGGGCCGGCAGGAGCGGCCAGCAGCAGATCTTTCAGGTTGCTTGAAAAGACATTGATAGCATCGGTCTCGCTGCGCTCACGCAGTTGCCCGAGGAGATCTGTTTCCAGGTGGATATACAGCTTTATCTTCCAGGTCCAGCGCACCACTTCGTTTAGCCATTTGTCGGCGGGGCGGGCGGAAAAGGTCAGGTTCCAGTGCTGGGCGATCATGGCCTCACAGGGGTGGCCGCTGTCGCCGTCTTCCAGTGCAATATTAATCGACAGCACGCCCTCGTTGCGGCCGCGAAACATCGCCAACGCACGGTGCGACGGTGTGCCTTTCAATGGCTCGCTGTGTTCGAAGTAGTCGCTGAATTTCTCGCCCTCAGTTTCCTTGCCGGCAACCACTGCGGCAGTGAGCTTGCCCTGTTCCCAGAGATAGCTGCGCAATTTTTGCAGCAGGTCGGCATCTTCGCTGAATCGCTCCATCAGTATGTATTTGGCGCCGTCGAGTGCATCTTTTGCGGTTTCAATCTTGTATTCGCTATTGAGATAGGCGGCGGCTTCGCTCTCCGGCTCCAGGGTAGGGTCGCTCAGCAGGGCATCGGCGAGGGGCTCGAGGCCGGCTTCGATGGCAATTTGGCCCTTGGTGCGACGTTTTGGTTTGTAGGGCAGGTATAAATCTTCCAGTCGACTTTTGGTGTCGGCGGCGAGGATTTTTTGCTCCAGCTCAGGGCTCAGCTTTTCCTGCTCGCGTATGCTGCCAAGAATGGCTGCGCGTCGCTCCTCCAGCTCTCTCAGGTAACCCAGCCGGCTTTCCAGTTCGCGCATTTGAGTGTCATCGAGGCCGCCCGTAACCTCTTTGCGGTAGCGGGAAATGAAGGGTACGGTGGCGCCTTCGTCTAATAATTGTACAGCGGCCTCAACATTGCGCTGTGCGATGTTCAGTTCCTGGGCGATGGTCTGGAAAATCGGATTCATGCGTGGACAACCTGCTTGTGCATATTATGAAGTTTTGAAGCAGGGCATTATGCAGAAAGCTGCGTTGGTGCGCGAGACTTGACAGGGGTGCTTTGTGACGTGGTAAGACTCGGTTGAGTGACGATGCAGAACCCTTTCGCTGTCACGGCAGGCTTCCCACAGATACTTCGCCGGAATTATATTTTGCCGGAGATTTTATGAGCGAGTGGTAGGCCCGTATAAGCGCAGCGTTGCGGGCGCTGATAAATTGCCTGATACGCTGCGCTTAATCAGGCCTACCCAAACTTTGTGGGAGTCTGCCCTGCGGGCGAATGGAGCACCGGCAATCTAGACTAGACCGGTCGTCAACGAGTCGTACAACTCGCAACTTTCATCAAAGAAACTCCGATAAGCCGGTGTTAGATAGGGCGCAACCAGTGACATGACCTGAAACACTCCCTGATGTATCAGTAGCTGATCATTTGAACTCCGGCTGCGCAGCTTTTCGTAGTTCATCCAGAAGGTAACGTGCATTGTGACGAGCTCGCTCAGGCGTTCCAGTTGGGCCTTGTCCATTTCCAGAATACCTTTGTCCAGGAGCGCAATCGCGATCGCTGTGCAGGCGTCCTTCTTCCGCTCCAGTAAGCGCCGAAATTTTCGGTCAATGCCGGGGTAGCGCTGCAAAATGTCGTTCAGGTTGCGATAGAAGTAGCGTTGTTTGAAGATTTCTTCAAACACTATATAGAGGTAGAACCAGGCGTCTTCGGGCTTGAGCAGGTTGGCAATGGGGGCATCGAGAATTCCGGTAAGGTCATCGTGAAAGCGCTGATACAGTGCGCCGATGATGTCTTCCTTGCCCTTGAAGTGATAGTAGAGGTTGCCGGGGCTGATATCCATTTCATTGGCGATATCAACGGTGGTCACGTTGGGCTCGCCCTCTGCGTTGAACAGCTCAAGGCTGGTGTGCAGAATGCGCTCACGTGTTTTCATTACAGAAGCCTGTTTCCGAAACGAAAAGTGAAGGTGCCATGTTCATGGCGGGGCTGTCCACAAAAAAGGGCGACAATTGTCGCCCTTTTCGGTGCTCAGTTTGACTTACGCTGCGCTGGTCTTGCTGGCGCTGCGCTTGGCAGGTGCCTTTTTAGGTGCGCCCATGGCGTTTACTTTCTTGGTCAGTGCGTCTACTTTCTTTTCCAGACGCTCGAAATCGTCGGCGCTGACGCCGCCAAAGCCAAGATTGGCGCGCATTTTGTTGATGCGCTCTTCCAGCGACGTGGCAGTACCTTTACCTTTGGCTGCTACATCGTCAATGGTTGCACGTGCTTGTGACTCAAGATTCTTGCCTTTTTCTACCAGTTCGGTAAACAGGCGAGGAGTTTCCTTGCTCGCTTGCTCGTAACGCTCTTGCGCTTCGTCGAAGGCGCGACCGTAGGCACCAAGGCCGGCCAGCCAAATATTCTTTGCAACGTCACCGACTTCTTTCAGGTTTGCTTTCTCTTTGCTCATAACACTCTCCGACTATCAGTTAACACTGCATGCAGTGTAAAAGCTCGCTTTAGAATAAACATACTAATGCAGCGAGTTGGGATATAAAAAAGCACGGTGGTCATTGAGACGCACCGTGCAAAAAAAAGACCTGATGGGTTCAGCCTGCGTGCAGGCTGGCGTCAGACTTTGGCTTACGCGGCAGTCTGGGTTTCAGCTTTACGGCTGGCAACACGCTCTTTCAGCTTCTCGACGCCGCTTTTGACGGCTTCAACCTGCTCTTCTACCAGAGTTTTAGGTTTGGCAGACAGCTCTTCAAACTTGGCTTGTGCTTCGGTTTGAACTTTCTCGCCGCGCTTGACCAGATCAGCGAAAATTTTCTCACGCTTGCTCACGATATCCTGAACTTTCTCGCCCGCTTGCTTGTAAGATTCTTGAGTTTTGTTGTAAAACTCCTGGCCTTGCTCATAAGCTTTTCCGTACAGGCCGAGGTTAGCCAGAAACAGATCGCGCGCAACAGCGTTGGCTTTTTCAAAAGTAGTTTGAGTTTGTGCTTGTTTCTTGCTCATGGTATTCACCTCTTAATGAGTCGAATGATAATGTCGGTTTGTCGCAGCGCTTCTGCTTTGGCCCCGGTTCTGCTCCAGTTGTAGTGCCTTGCTGGTGCAGTAGGAGGCTGTTTCCGCAGGCGCTGCATCGGAAACTGGAGCCAAGATACGGCTAAAAATTAGAATAAACATACTAAATCTGAAGAATTTTTAGCGTGGTTAAAAATTGACCGTGTTCGGTAATTGCGTATCAACAATCGTTGCGAAATAGGTTTTGATATCTTGTACGGCTTACGGTTATAGTCAGGTAGCGGTTTTGAACCATAACAACGACCAAGCCGCTTTGTGAGGTACTGATGACAAAACATTCTGCAGCAACTGGCCCCACCCTGTTTTCCGCATTTCTTGAATTGCGTGCCCTGATTGAAATGTCAGCGGCGGCATCGTTTCAACCATTGTTAAAGAAAGTTGCCAAAGGTGACGGGCATCCCGTTGTGGTGATTCCGGCCTTTATGACCGGTGATGGCGGCACCAGTATGTTGCGGCGCTATCTGCAGGCCGCCGGCTTTGCCGTTTATGGCTGGGAGCAGGGGCGCAATATCGGTATTCGTCAGGATTTTCTGGATGGCCTTGCCGCTCATGTGCGCGACGTTAGCAAGCGCAATGGTGGCCGCAAGGTTAGCGTTATTGGTTGGAGTCTGGGAGGTGTGTACGCGCGTGCTCTGGCAAGCTCCAGCCCGGAGTTGATTCGTCAGGTGATTACGCTGGGTTCGCCCTTCAATGTGCCGACGATGGATGGCATTTCAGGCGCGGTAGCGCGCTTGTATGAGTTTCTTAATCCGGGTGGCTTGAACGACCCGATGCTGGCGGATGCCGAAAGCTGGCGCGTAACACCGCCGGTACCTTCAACGGCTATCTACAGCGAAGGTGATGGTGTGGCGGACTGGAAGTACTGCGTCGACGAGCCCGGCCATGAGACGGAAAACCTTAAAGTGCCAGGCAGCCATATGGGGCTGACTCATAACGCGGCGGTGATGTATGCGGTAGCCGAGCGTCTGGCCCAGCGCGAAGGCAGTTGGCAGCCCTTCAATCTGAACTGGTTTCGTCGGTTCTGGTATGGCAGTACCGCTGCAGCAGCATGAACTTTCTGTAGAAACGAAAAACGGCAGCTCAAGGCTGCCGTTTTTTTTCGCCTGCAGGGCGGGCTCCTGCAGGCACGTGCCGTTGTTGATGAATGGGGTGCCGTAGGCCTGATTAAGCGAAGCGTATCAGGCGATCCCGCGAGGCCCGCAATGCAGGCCTACGGAAAAAGCGGTACACCATACCAGCATAGAACTTCCTGCCGGCAGGGGAGTGCTCAGCCTTTCGGGCCTGCTGCAACGATGGCTTCCGCAGCATCAAACTTCTTGATGTTGTCTTGAAACAGCTTGGCCAACTTGCTTGCTTCGGCATCGTAAGCGGCTGCATCACCCCAGGCTTTGCGCGGGTTCACGAATTGATCATCAACACCGGGAATGCTCTTGGGGATGTCCAGGTTCAGGATGTCCAGATGCTCGGTTTCGACGTCAATCAGGGCACCGCTTTGTGCGGCGGTGACGACGGCGCGTGTTACCGGGATCGGGAAGCGCGAGCCGGTGCCGCCAGCAGCGCCAGAGCCGCCGGTCCAGCCGGTGTTAACCAGGTAGACCCGTGAGCCGAAATCGGCGATGCGTTTCATCAGCAGTTCAGCGTAATCACTGGCCGGACGAGGCATGAACGGCGCGCCGAAGCAGGTTGAGAACGTGGGGTGAATGCCGGCTTCTGCGCCGAGCTCGGTAGAACCTACGCGTGCGGTATAGCCGCTCAGAAAGTGGAACGCCGCCGCTTCCTTGCTGAGAATAGAGATGGGCGGCAGTACGCCTGAAACATCGCAGGTCAGGAAGATAACGGTCTGCGGTTCGCCAGCGGAGTTTTGCGGCACGCGCTTGTCAACGTGCTCAAGCGGGTAGCAGCAGCGACCGTTTTCGGTGAGGCTGGTGTCGTCATAGTCGGGTGTGCGGGTTTCGCCGTCGATAACCACGTTTTCAACAATAGCGCCAAAGCGGATGGCGTCCCAGATAATGGGTTCGTTTTCCTGACTAAGGTTGATGGTTTTGGCGTAGCAACCGCCTTCTATGTTGAATACAGAGCCTTTGGCCCAGCCGTGCTCGTCGTCACCGATAAGAAAGCGTCCCGGGTCGGCAGACAGGGTGGTCTTGCCAGTGCCGGAGAGGCCGAAGAACAGGGTGGTGTCTCCTTCGTCGCCAACGTTAGCCGAGCAGTGCATGGGCATAACGTCTTTTTCAGGCAACAGAAAGTTTTGTACGGAGAACATGGCTTTTTTCATTTCACCGGCGTAGCGCATACCTGCGAGCAGCACTTTGCGTTGGGCAAAGTTGATAATTACGCAGCCATCGGAGTTGGTGCCGTCACGCTCGGGGTCGCAGACAAAGCCGGCCACGTTCATGATGGTCCACTGCTCTTTGCCTTTGGGGTTGTACTTGTGCGGGCGTACAAACATATTGCGGCCAAACAGCGATTGCCATGCGGTTTGGGTGTGAACTTCTACGGGAATGTAGTGTTCTTCGTGGGCGCCAACGTGCAGATTTGAAACAAAGCGGTCATGCTCGGCGAGAAAGTCCGCAACGCGATTCCACAAGGCATCGAATTTGTCAGCTTCGAAGGGGCGGTTAACGCTGCCCCATTCGATGGAGTCACTGGTGGAGGGTTCTTTAACAATGAAGCGGTCGCCGGGAGAGCGTCCGGTACGCTTGCCGGTGGTGACGACCAGAGCCCCGTTATCGGCCAGCTCGCCCTCGCCGCGCGCCAAAGACTGTTCAATTAGTCGCGATGGCGCCAAGTCGGTGTAAACAATGGTTTCTGCACTCATTCTCTCGTCCTGTCAAAACGGTCCCGTCGGCTTTACAGCTCTTGTCGTGGGGCCTTGCAATAGTGCCGCCGCTGCCGACTTGCAGGGAGGCTGATTTTCGGGGGCGCCATTATGGCAAAAAAGCGGGGGCAGCGCTAATCCCTGATAAGGCGGGGTGTCAGTGGCGTATATCCGCGTCGTTGCTGCCGAACAGGGTGGCGACATCTACCGGGGCAAAGCTGTAAAAACGGTTGCAAAATTCACAATTTACGTCGATCAGGCCCTTTTCTTCGAGAATTGAGTCGAGCTCTTCCCGGCCGAGTGACACCAGGACCTGCTCCAGCCGTTCGCGACTGCAGGTACATTGAAACTGAACAGGTTTTTCAGGGTGAAGGCGCAGAGCCTCCTGATGGAAGAGGCGATAGAGCAGTTCTTCGCGCGGGAGAGTTAGCAGCTCCTCAGCGCTCAGTGTTGCGGCCATATGGCTCAGGTGTTCCCAGGCTGAGCCCGATGTTTCCCCTTCGGTGGGAATGGTTGCGCCCGGCATCTGCTGGATGAGGAAGCCCGCCGCCCGCTCACCATCGGCACTAAGAAGTATCCGGGTAGGCAGTTGTTCGCTCTGGGCAAAATATTCGTCCAGGCAACTGGCCAGGCTGGTGCCGTTGAGGGTAACAATGCCCTGGTAGGGTTTGCCCTTGTGCGGCTGAATGGTGAGACAGAGCTGCCCCTTGTGAAACAGTGTGGCGAAATCTGGACTGCTTGCCTGTTCTGCGTTGCGGGCTATCGCCCGATATTGCTGCCGATTGTTGATCTCGGCCATGATCAGCGGAATTTCTCCTTCGCTGCGAACTTGCAGGGTTAGCGTACCGTCAAATTTGATGGTTTCGGCCAGCAGGCTCGCAGCGGCAGACAGCTCGCCGAGCAGCCGGGCAACAATCAGGGGGTAGTGATGGATGGCCAGCAGCTCCTGATAGCTGTGTTCGAGCTGCACAAGTTCGCCGCGCACGGGGTTGTCGTCAAAGGTAAAGCGGCTAATGGTGTCTGGCATGGGCTTGTAGTTCGTAAAGTTAATGTTGGGTCGGGTTAGTGTTGTTCTTTAAAGCGGTGTATCTGGCGGCGCTGCTTCTTGTTGGGTTTTATCAGGTCTGCGCCGGGCCCGAAGGCCTTGCGCTGGGCCGCGCGCAGTTCACGCTGCTGTACGCTTTCCGGGGTTTCCTGATATAGCAGCCGGGCCTCGGGTGCGCCGCGTCGCTGATCCGATAGCCCCAGTACGAGTACTTGCCGTTCGTCATAGCCCTGGCGGATAGTCAGGGTGGCATTGAGTTCTACTTCCTTGCTGACTTTGCAGCGCGCGCCATTGTAATGCACTTTGCCGCCTTCGATAGCCTGTTTTGCCAGACTGCGGGTTTTAAAAAAGCGGGCGGCCCACAACCATTTGTCCAGTCGAACCCGGTCACTGTCGCCGCTTCCGGGCTCGGGGCTGACGGTCATACGCTGGGAAGCAGCTCGTCAAAGTGGTGAATGGCGGGGAAGGCGAGATTGTCGCGCATGTCCTGCTTGCTGTCGGGCTGGCGCAGGGTGAGCAGGTGGGCTATGCCGAAATCGGCGGCCGCCTGCAAAACAGTGGCGGTGTCATCAACCAGCAGGGTGCGCTTCTCGTCGAAAGGCGAGGTTTCGCTGAGTTTCAGCCAGAACCGGGGGTCTTCTTTGGCGGCCTCGAGCTGATGAGACACCACAATTTTGTCGATCCAGCGATCGAGACCGGTTTTTTCCATCTTGATTTCGAGACTGTGCTGGTGGGCATTGGTGACCAGCCAGATCTCGCGGTGCGAGTCACTGAGCCACTGCAGAAAGTCTTCCACGTAGGGGCGAATGGCAATCAGATGGTTAACCTCGCGCTTGAGGTTGGGGATGTCGAGTTTGAGTTCTTCCGACCAGTAATCGAGGCAATACCAATTCAGTTTGCCCTGTTGCGCCATAATCTGGGACAGCAGTGTTGAGCGCACGGTTTCCAGTTCGCCACCGTGAATTTCCGTGTAGCGCAGGGGTAGATGCTGGGTCCAGAAGTAGTTGTCGAAATGCAGGTCGAGCAGTGTGCCGTCCATATCGAGCATTACTGTGTCGACTGCTTGCCAGTCAATCATAACTCCACCTTTCTCGCGCTCAATTGAGGGGAGATATTACCATTAATTGGAGCGGGCTTGTTGTGTGTTGAATCTGAAATTCAGGGAGTGTCGCAGGCAACAAGTGTCTGCTCGAGCGATATTCAAATAGCAGACAGCATATTCAGCGCGTGCAGATTATCGGTGTGAGTCTTTGCAGACAGGGTGTTGTAGTCACCCACCTTGCGGTCAGTGGCGGGCCAGAGGCTACGCGACGACGCGATGTGATTTAAAATGTGTTGATGCTGCAGGTGGTCGGCGTTGTGGCGCAGCCGTCTGCGGTGGTTATTCAGCCCGAGTGTGCTGGCAATCTGGATTTTCATGAGTATCCCCTGGTGGTTCATGTATTTTTTGGTTTTGTTGGCTAAGGCCTTAGGCCACCCATGACTCGGAATCGACATAGTCCACGTTCAGCCACCAGTCTCCGCTGTGGAAGGCATTCAGGCGTTTGCGAGAACCGTCGCGGTACTCATAGGGCGTCCGAAACAGGCTGGCCATATCTATGCGCTTTTCGCCGGTCGCTTTGTCTGCGGGCGCTGCGGTTTCCGGTGCAGGTTTTCTAGAACGAAGAATCATGTGTATCCCCTGTTGAATTGGCGCTGTGTTCTCTGTGGTGAGTGCTAGGGAACAAATCAGCATTTATGTGTAGTTTAGGCGCAGGGCTGCAGGGCGGTAATCCGGTGATTTGCCTGTTTTAGTAGGGGAATTCCCCTATGCGGTGGTGTGTTGAGGGGCAATAGAGGGCGCCAAATCGCGGCTGGCGCGCAATTGAAACGGGGTTTACGGAAGTTCAGGCTTGCTTGGAGGAGAGGTGGTTCAAAATGGCGAGGTTGTCGGCGTTACGCTGGAAGCTCAGGGTGTTGCACTGCACAACGTTGGAGTCTAGGTGGGAATCTACGCCACGTGCTGAATTGAAGCGTTCGAAAATATGGCGGTGCGCCAACGCGTCACGGTCGTAGAGTTGGGAGGCTAGAAGATCCCGCAACAGGGCAAACTGCAGGCTAAAAGCCGATTGCGAATTCATAATTTTCCCCATGCTATTGCCGCTTGCGGTGCCGGGCGTTAAACAGCGATTGCCTGTAGTGTAGGACGTGACTGCCAGCAGGATAATCCGGTGAAACATCAGTTTATGTAGGGGTTTACCCGTACACAGGCTTCAGATTGGCCGGGCGGGGGTGGCCCCGGAGCAGGGGCTGCTCCGGGGCATTGGATGACAACCTAGCCCTGATTGCCCGAAGGAATATCCTTGAAGGCGATGCCTTTATCGGCACGAGGTTCCTGCGGCAGGCCCAACACCTGCTCGGCAATGATATTGCGCATTACCTCGTCAGTACCGCCCGCCAGGCGAATGCCGGGCGCAAACATCACGGTATTCTGGAAATGCGCATGTTGCTCGGCGAGTGATTCGTCGCTGATCGCGCCGGTATCCCCCAGCAGTTGCAGAACATAGTTGGCGATATCCTGATTCATGACCGCGCCCACCAGTTTCCCCAGCGCGGCTTCTGCGCCGGGGATGCCACCTTTGGCAACGGCGGTCAGCATGCGGTTGGTCGAGGCTTTCAAGCCTGCATGCTGGCAGTACCAGTGCGCGAGGCGCTCACGAACCAGAGGGTTGTTGCGTGCGGGCTCACCGTCAATGTCCAGCGACTGAACCAGTTTGAGCAGTTCGGGAAAGCCGTCGGGCTGGATGCCTGAAATGGCCAGACGCTCGTTCATCAATACCAGCAGGGCTGCGCCCCAGCCGCCACCAACGTCGCCGAGGCGTTGTGAGTCGGGAATTTCGGCATTGTTAAAGAACACTTCGTTGAAATGGGAGCCGCCGTCCATTTGCGTGATGGGTTGCACGTCTACGCCGGGCTGTTTCATGTCGATAAAGAACATGGTCATGCCGCGATACTTGGATACGTCCGGGTCTGTTCGGCACAGGATGACACCGTAGTCAGAATGCTGGGCACCGGAGGTCCAGATTTTCTGGCCGTTGATGATCCATTTGTCTCCTTGCAGCTGCGCTTTGGTGCGCAGGCCTGCTACATCCGAGCCGGCGCTGGGTTCGGAAAATAGCTGACACCAGACGTCTTCGGCCGAAGCCATGCGCGGCAGCAATTCGGTTTTTTGCTGCTCGGTAGCAAAGTGCATCATGGCCGGCCCGCAGTTGCCTTGGCCGATGACGAAGTAGCCGTCCGGCTCGTCGTACTTTTCGACTTCCTGTGACCAGATAACCTTGTGAATCTGGCTGAGGCCGGCACCGCCGTATTCCTTCGGCCAGGCAATGCAGGCGTAGCCCGCATCAAACACTTTTTTGTACCAGGCTTTAGCCTCTTTATAGCGGTTTTCCTGGCTACCGCGTACGGTGTCTTTGGTTTTCGGCTTGGCATTGGCTTTCAGCCAGGCCTGCACTTCTGCGCGAAATTCGGCCTGTTCCGGGCTGTCTTTAAAATCCATCAGATTCTCTCCTTTCAGGCCGCGTTAGCGTTGAGCAGGCGCTCAACCAGCAATTCTTTCCAGTAGGGGCTGCCACCCAGCGTCAACGACAATGCCTGCGCGCGACGATAATAAAGGTGGCAGTCAAACTCCCAGGTAAAACCCATGCCGCCATGGGCCTGAATGTTTTCCTTGCTGCACTGGTAGTAGGCATCAATTGCACTGACGCGGGCGGTGGCTGCCGATAGTGGAAGTTCGTCGGCGTTGACCGACAGCGCCCAGGCACCGTAATAGGCATTGGAGCGAGCCAGTTCCTTGGCGACAAACATGTCGGCCAATTTGTGTTTAATAGCCTGGAAGGAGGCGACCTGACGGCCAAAGGCATAGCGTGCGCTGGTATATTCCTTGGCCATGTTGAGCGCCGCATCGCAGCCGCCTATTTGTTCGAAGGACAATAACACCGCCGCGCGGTCGTAAATCTTGCTGATGGCCGCAATGGCGTCGATGTCGCCCGCGAGCTTCTCGGCGTCGGCCTGATCAAACACCAGCTCGGCGAGTGGTTGGGTCGGGTCGAGGCATTTCAGGGCTTTGCGCGACACCGCAGCTTGCGACAGTTCGACCAGGTACAGGCCGGGTTTTCCGCCTTCAGTGGCAACGACGATAGCCTTGTCGGCAATGGCGCCGTGCAGAACGGCCGTTTTGGTGCCGGTTAGCTTGCCGTCAGTAACGCTGCACTTCAGGGCCTCCGGGTTGAAGGCGCCGGCCTGTTCAACGCTGGCCAGACAGCCTATCCATTCGCCGACGGCGAGCTGCGGCAGCCATGCGTCCTGTTGTGCCTTGCCGGCGGCGAGTTTGATTGCTTCGGTGGCGAGATAAACCGAGGCTATAAACGGTACCGGCGCCAGCGCGCGGCCCATTTCCTCGGCGATAACGCAGAGTTCCAGATAGCCGAGCCCGAGCCCGCCCTGATCTTCGCTGATGGCGGTGGCGGGCCAGCCAAGTTCCACTATCTGGGCCCAAAGCGCCTGATCGTAATCCTGCTCGCCTTCCAACGTTTTGCGCACACGTGCTGTTGTGCATTCGGCGCTGAGGAAGTTGCGCGCCTGCTCCTGAATAAATTTCTGATCTTCAGAGAAATCGAAGTTCATGCTCTGCTCCCGAATATAGAGCCCAAATTGAGAGGAGAGCTTAGCGCCAGGTCCGCAGGCGAACAATGGCAAAAACCACCGTCAAGGCTGCCAGATCGGGTCAGCGCTTTGGCACGGGTTTCGGCTTTGGATGGGGCAGCTAGCCGGAGTGAGGGGGGCTGGACGGTGTGAGTGACATAAAGGCGCGCACCGCGTGGCGGATTGCATTCGGGTCGCCGGGCACATAGCGAAAGGACAGCACCAGCCGCCCGGTCAACTCGATGATATGGGTCAGCGAGTGTACGTCGGGGTGGTTGTGGCGGTAGCGCTGGTAGGGGGTATAGAAAAGCTCTTCCCAATCCCGGTGCGAATCTTCGCTCAGAATGTGTGGCAGAGCCTCTACGGTATTGCCGCCCGAGAGCAGGTCGGCCCCGCCCGCAGAGACCGACAGTATTTCCGCAGCGCAGGCCATGCATTCTTCCAGCATACGCGCGAAATCATGTTCAAAGGGCTCACAAACACGATGCAGCTGTTTGAAAAGCTGCCGGCGCTCAAGGTCGATTACGGCGGCAATCAGCTCGCTTTTGCCATTGTAATAGCGGTATACAGTGCGCCGGGTGACGTTGGCAGCGTTGGCTATGTCTTCGATGGTAGTGGCTTGAATTCCCTTGCCCACAAAGCAGGTGATGGCCGCCTTCAACAGTTTTTTCTTGCCGGTATCGACATTGTCCACGCGGGCGCCGCTGCCCCACCGTCTGCTGACCATTTCCATACGTCACAACCCTGTTTAATTTGTGATATTGGCTGAATATGCCCCAGTCGCGGTTGCAGTCATAGTAGTGAAAATACATATAACGGCGTTGCTGACCCCTATCGGGAGCGCTTTGACCGGAATCGGGATAGCACGTAGATGCACGCTGTTGCATAATCTCAGGCACTTTCAGTCGTAAAAGTTGATCACCATGAGATTTGCCAACATCACTGGCTGGGGCAAGTGCCTGCCGCCAGCCGTTCTGACCAATGCCGATCTGACGACCATCATGGATACCTCAGACGAATGGATTACCAGCCGCACGGGTATCAGGGAGCGGCGTATTACGCACGTGAAATACTCTGAGCTGGCGGCGTTGGCGGGCAAGCGGGCGTTGGCCGCTGCCGGTTTGAAGGCTGAAGACCTGGATATGATTATTCTGGCCACGGCCGTGCCGGACAATATGATTCCCAATGGCGCCTCGGCGGTGCAGGATCAACTAGGTGCCAAAAATGCCGCCGTTTTTGACCTCAATGCCGCCTGCACGGGCTTTGTTTATGGTCTGAGTCTTGCGACCGCGATGGTGCGCTCCGGCAGCGTAGAGCGGGTAATGGTGATTGGTGTCGACGGCATTCCGTTCTATCTGGACTGGACGATGCGCGAAGTCTCGGTTTTGTTTGGCGACGCTGCCGGCGCCGTGATTGTGGAGCCAAGTGACACCGCCAGTGGCCTGCTGGCCGACAAACTCGGCTGTGACGGCGACGCCAGAGACATCCTTATGGCCAGTGACTCGGGCTCGGTGCGGGAACGCTTTGCCGATACGGTTGACGGCCTGTACGCCATTAACTTTGAAGGGCAGGAGATATTCAAGCGCGCAGTGCGCGGCATGGGCTTTGCCATGAACACCGTGCTTGAAAAGCTGGAAATGAAGCCAGAAGACATCGACCTCGTTATCCCGCATCAGGCTAATATCCGTATTATCGAAACCCTGGCCAAGCGTCTGAACGCGCCGATGGACAAGGTCATGGTGAACATTGAAAAGTATGGCAATACCTCGGCGGCCACCGTGCCGGTTGCGCTCTGTGAGGCTCTTGAGCAGGGGCGCATCAAGCCCGGCGATAACCTCATGGCCGCGGCTTTTGGTGCCGGTCTTACCTGGGGCGCCTGCCTGGTGAAATGGGGTGACCGGATAACCCCGCTGGGCGAATGTGACGATGAACTGCCTGCCTGCGACAAAACCGCGCTGGAATTGCTGCAGCCCTGGGTCGATGGAAGCCGCAAGGCAAACGAAGTCTGAGTCTGCTATGACCTCGGGACCCGTGCCGCCAAGCCCTCTACGCACCCCCGAGCAGCGCTTTACTGCGCTGCCGGATTTCCCCTTTGAACCTCGTTATCACACGCTTGCCCATGCTGCCGGCTCATTGCGTATGGCCTATATTGATGAAGGCCCGCGCGACGCCCCCGTGGTGCTTATGTTGCATGGCGAGCCCAGCTGGAGTTTTGCCTACCGACACGTGATCGCGGCGGTGGCCGCTGCCGGCTACCGGGCGATTGCACCGGACCATATTGGCTTTGGCCGTTCCGACAAGTTAGCCGAGCGGAGCGACTACAGTTACGCCGGTTTTGTAAACTGGCTGTCAGACTTTGTGCGGGCTCTCGATTTGCAGAATGTTCTTCTGCTTTGTCAGGACTGGGGTGGCCCGATCGGGCTCAGTACGCTGGCCCGAATGCCCGAGCGGTTTAGCGCGGTGGTGGCGGCCAATACCCTGCTGCCCAATTGTGAGGCTCCGCCTAAAGGCATCGCCGGCTGGCCTGGTGAGTTGATAGAAAACTGGGCGGCGATGACCGCAGCGGCCGATGATTTGCCTGTGGCGGAAATCGTCAATGGCGTGTGCGTGAATGCTTTAACTGACGAAGAAAAGGCCGCTTACGATGCACCTTTTCCCGATGCCAGCTACAAAGCTGCGGTACTGGAGTTTCCCGGCCTGATACCGATTCGCGAATCCATGCCCGGATGCGCAGCAAACCGCGAAGTCTGGAAGCTTCTGGAAAGTTGGCATAAGCCTTTTGTGACCGCTTTCAGCGACAGTGACCCGAGCACGGCGGCGTGGGCAGAGGTGTTTCGCCGGCGCATTCCCGGCGCAAACAACCGTTGGCACACAACAATTGCAGGCGCTGGCCACTTTGTGCAGGAAGAGCAGGGCAGTGCACTGGCAGAGGTGGTGTTGGCCGTACTAAGCGACAGCGCAAACTAGTTTGGGGGCTCGCCAGCAGGGCTGGCTCCTACAAGTACTTCGGCATCGTGTAGGAGCCAGCCTTGCTGGCGAATAGATGAGGTTACCAGCGAAGTCGATAATCTTTTACAGACCCTGTAGATCACACATAAAAAGAGGAACCCCATGTCAGCCGTTTTGTTCGAGCAACAGGGCCCCATCGCCTGGATTACCCTGAATCGCCCTGATGCGAAAAACACCATGAACGCAGAAGTGTTTGTGCGCCTCGCCGAATACTGGGACGAAGTGCGCAGCAACGACGAGATACGCGTTGCCGTATTAACCGCCAGCGGGAATGAAGACTTCTGCTGTGGCGGCGATCTGGGCGGCGTTATTCCCCTGTGGACCGGCGCCCGCGAGCCTGCCAACGAGATTGAAGAAAAACTGCTGGCCGACCCGATGATTATGGACAAGGTTATGCTCAAGGGTGAGCCGCTCTATAAACCGGTGATTGCAGCGATTAATGGCCGTGCTCTGGGCGGTGGCTGCGAAATTCTGCAGGCCACGGATATTCGTCTTGCCGCCGACACGGCTATTTTTGGTTTGCCTGAACCGAAATCCGGCATCGTACCGGGGGCAGGCAGCATGGTGCGACTGGCTCGCCAGCTTCCCTACGCACACGCCATGAAGCTGCTACTCACGGCAGAGCCCATTGATGCACAAACGGCGCAACAGATTGGCCTGATTTCGGAGGTAGTGCCGGCGGCTGAATTGCTGGCGCGAGCGCAGGCGCTGGCCGAGATTGTTGCCGGCAATGCGCCGCTGGCCATGCAGGCTATCAAGAAAACGGTGATCGACTCGCACACGCTGCCGTGGTCTGAAGCCTTCACTCTTGAGATGGAGCAAGCCGGTGCGGTCATGATGTCAAAAGATGCGCGCGAGGGTCCCAAAGCCTTCAAGGAAAAGCGCAAGCCGGAGTTTACCGGGCAGTAGTTACGGGCATATGACGTAAAGCAAAAAGCCTTCCGTTTTTAGCGGTAATTGTGGCGGCTTTTTCGCTTTAGATTCGAATCAAATCCGCTATCTTTATTAGCCTCTTCTGGAGTCCAAGCTCAGCGGATTTGAGGCTAATTAAAATGGAACAAGTCAGCGGTATCAGCAGTAGTTTTCTCGCCATCGAACGCCCCGATATGCCCATGGCTATCTCGTCTGTCGCAATTTACAAAGGCCAACCTGACGACAGCTTTCCCGCCATACGTCAGGCCTTTCTCAATGGCATTGCACACTATCCTATTTTCAGACGCAGGCTCCTCAATGTGCCGGGCCGGCTGGATCACCCCTACTGGATTGAAGACCCGGATTTTGATGTGGATTGCCATTTGCGCCGGCTGGCTTTGCCCCAGCCCGGTAATTGGCATCAGTTCAATCTTCAACTGGCGCGCTTGCAGTCGACTCCTATACACCGCGACCGGCCGCTGTGGCAGGCCTTTATTATCGAGGGGCTGAATGGATTGTCGGGCATTCCCAAAGGTAGTTTTGCCGTTGTGATGCGGGCTCACCGCGCCGTTGCCGACGCCGGTGCACTCAATGACATGATGATGCGCATGCACACGCTGGAGCCGGTGACGGAGTCGAAGAACGCGCGTGCGGAGATGTGTGTGCGCGAAAATGTTCCGGTGGCGGGGCAGTTGTTAATGAATGCCCTGCGCAACAACGGTCGCCGTGTGTGGCAGAGCCGGTCGCTGTGGCGGCTCGGTTACAGTCGCTACCGCCAGCAACGTCATCAGGCGCTGGACATGCCGGAGCTGCCTGCGGTGAGCGTTACCCGTTTTAACCGGGTGCCTTCCAGTTATCGTGTAGTGAGCCACTATTCGCTGGATCGCCGGGAGTGCGAAACGCTGCGTCGACACGTTGCGGGCAGCTCACTCTGCGACGTACTGCTTGCCGTGATTGGTGGCGCCCTGCGACTGTATCTGGACCGCAAGGGCGAACTGCCGGAACAGGGGCTGGTTGCCGGTTGCCCCCAGCGCTTGCCGCGCGAGTTACAGAGTCGGGAGCAAGGTGAGCAGCCTGGCTTGCTGCGCCTTGGGTTGCACACGGATTATGCTTCACCGCTGAAGCGACTGCGCGCCATGCAACAGGAAACACTCGCGGCCCGGGCGCGTGATCCGGAGGGCGGTTTTGCTCTGATGAACCAGACCAGTGAACTGGTTCCGCCGTTGCTACTCAACCTTGGTGCGAGCAGCTACCTGCGCATGGGCAAGCGTACCCGCCAGATATACAACACCTTTATTACCGGCATTCGGGGCAGCGATGTGCCTTTGTATTTTGCCGGAGCCGAGATGCTGAAAAGCTTTTCGCTGGCACCATTGTTGCCTGGTTGTTCTTTGGTGCATAGCGTGTCGCGCTGGGGCGACGATATCACAATAGGTATCAACGCCTGCCGTGAAGCCTTACCTGACCCGGATGTTTATATCGCTTGTCTGGCGGATGCCTGGGAGGAGTTGCAGGCTAGTATTGCGCAGCCGCCGCGAGTCGAAGTGAAGGTGCCGGAAGCCGCGCTTAGAAAATCAGCAGCGGCCCAGGGCGAACACATTCGCGCCGTGGCGGAAAGCGCCTGATTGGCGCCGCATGCGGCGCGGGCTTTCTGCCGGAACCGCTGCGCTTATTCCGGCCTACAGACTCAGGTCAATGCCTGTATATTCGCCGGCCACGCGCCTTCGGAAGACTCAGCTCGCCGGCTTTTCCAGAAAAATCTGGTACACGTCAATGCTGCCGGCTAAAAATCCGCCCTCGCAGTATTCGAGATAGTAGCGCCACATCCGTTTGAAGCGTTCATCAAAACCCAGTGGTTGGATTTTGTCCCACTGCGCGCTAAAACTCCGGTTCCACTCCGCCAGTGTGCGCGCATAGCTATGGCCGAAGCTGATCTCGTGTTTCCAATTGAGGCCCACTTTTGCCACTTCTGCTTTCAGGCGCTCAATGCTCGGGAGCATGCCGCCGGGGAAGATATACGTCTGGATAAAGTCCGGGTCGTCGCAATAAGACTCAAAGCGTTCTTCGTCAATGGTAATGACCTGTATGGCGGCGCTGCCGCCCGGCTTCAGGCGTTTGTATACGGTCTGGAAATATGATGGCCAATATTCCTGGCCAACGGCTTCAAGCATTTCAATTGAGACAATATTGTCGTACTCGCCCCGGGTATCGCGGTAATCGGTGAGCGAAAACGAGGCACGTTCCTGCAAGCCGGCGCCGGTAATTCTTTTCTCGGCAAATTGCAGTTGTTCCCGCGACAGGGTAACGCCCTCAACGCTGGCTTGAGTGTTGGAGCACAGGTGCTCGGCAAAGCCGCCCCAGCCGCAGCCAATTTCGAGTACGCGAGAGTCTTTGGCAATATCCAGTTGATCGAGAATGTACTGATATTTTGCGCCCTGAGCTTGTTCCAGAGACTGGTTTGAATCGCTATAGAGTGCAGACGAATAGGTCATGCTGGGGTCAAGCCACAGTTGATAGAACTCGTTGCCCAGGTCGTAGTGAAAAGCAATGTTCTTGCGGCTGCCGTGTTTGCTGTTCGCGTTGCGGCGGTGGCGCAGGCGTCCGGCAATGCGCTTCAACCAGCCGCTGTCGAGCAAGCCTGACATGCTGTCTTCGTTGGCCAACGCCCATTTCACCAGCGCGGTAATATCGGCAGATTCCCAGTCGCCGTCGAGGTAGCTTTCAGACCAGCCCAGACTGCCGCCGGTCAGGGCGCGTCTGAGTGCGCGCCAGCGGCGGATCTCTACGGTGGCGTGCAGCAAGCCGTTGTCATTGCCAAACTCCAGTATCTCACCGGAGGGAAGCTGCAGCGTGAGGAGCCCTTCGCCAGCCTGAGTGAGAGGGCGCAGCAAGCGCCGCAGCCAGCGGGGAGCGGCTTTGGGGCTTGTCGAGTTGCGGGAAACGCCCAGTGATTGCGTTTGCATAGTGAGTCCTTAGCAGTTCTGTCTACAGTAAAATCAGTTGTCTTGAACGCTGAGTCCGAACTTGCCCGCAGGTGTGCGGGCATGTAAGCGAACTCCTTTGATAAAGAGTTTTAGGGCTTCCCAGTGAATGGCAGCGGTTACCTTCAGTGTCATAAGCGGCAGCGCGAAAAACGTTTTCAGCAACTGGCGATCTGTGAAGGGTCTATGCTCGCCCTGGAACATGGCAGTCAACATTGGCTGCTCGTTTTCGAACTGGCGTATGGCGAGCGTTATCTGCTGGCCGGGCGGATTCACCCGAAAATGATAGCGTTGCTCCATGCTCATAAATGGCGACACATAAAACTGCTTGTCGCTGTGTTGGTGAATGGGGCGGCTACCGGTACGCGGCTCCGCCAGAGGTATCAGGTAGCTGTGTCGTTCACCAAAGGTGTTGCTGACTTCGTAAACGATGGCAAAGATGGCGTCGTTGCTGTCGTAGCAAAAGTAGACTGCCAGCGGATTAAAGGCGTAACCCAGAATGCGCGGATAGCAGAGCAGGCTGGCGCGCTGCAGCGGCGTGTTAATGCCTTGACCGCTCAGGAGCGATTGCAGGTATTCACGGGGGTGCTGGTCTAGCCCTGCGCCAACGTCGCGAAAACAGAAGCTGAACAGATTGAAGCGGTTAAGCGAAAACCAGCGGTTGCGTTCGGCCAGTGTCTCCAGTTCATCGAGATCAAACAAAAAGGAGCTGACCCGGTACGCGAAACGGTGGCGCTTGGGTCTGAGCCTGTGATGCATGACCTGCCCCGCGTAGATGGCTGAATGCAAGTGAGGACTGCCGGCTTTCATCAGGCTGCACGCTCTTGCGTCGCGTCTATGTCGTGCACGGTAATGCGGCTATTCGGGTTGTCGAGTACCCAGGGGCGCGCTTCTCCGCCCAGTGCCTCGGCAACGGCAAGCCCGGCCTGCAGACCGTCTTCATGAAAGCCATGGCCAAAATAGCTGCCGCAGAACCAGGTATGATTCTGCCCCTGCAAAGACCACAACCGGGATTGGGCGTTCAGCGCTTCCCGGTCAAATACCGGGTGCTGGTATTCAAATTGTTGATGCATAAGATGCGCGCGCGGCAATCGCCAGGGGTTTAGGGTGACCAAAACCGGCTCAGGTGCCTCCAGGTGTTGTAGCTGGTTCATCCAATAGCTAACGGCCACCTTGTTGTCGCGCTGTTGCTGGCTGCTTAAATAGGACCAGCTCCCCCAGGCTTTCTTGCGCCGGGGCATTAGCAGGGGGTCGCTGTGAAGGTATGCGGTATTGGGTTCATAGCGAAATTTCGACAAGAGCCGGGTTTCCTCCGCGCTGGGGTCAGCGAGCATGGCGAGGGACTGATCGGCGTGGCTGGCCAACACCACATGGTCAAAGGACCATTCGCGACTATTGTCGTCCGTTAGCGTGACGCCACCGGCGTGGCGGTTGATCTTCTGAATGCCGCAGTTGAGTTGCACATTATCCTGAAATGGCTCGGCGAGTCGGCTGACATATTCTCTGGAACCGCCAACGACTGTTTGCCACTGGGGCCGCCCGTTCACCTGCAGCAAGCCGTGGTTGTTGCAAAAACGCAGGAACGAGCGAGCCGGATAATTCAGCATCTGGTCTGCGGGTGTTGACCAGATGGCCGCACCCATTGGAATAAGGTGGTCATCGCGAAGTCCCGGACCGAAGCCCTCCCGGGTTAGCAATTCGCCTAATGTTGTGTCTTCATCCAGAGTGTCTAGCCAATCGGCGCTTTCGCGATAAAAGCGCAGCAGGTCCCGGATCATGCTCCAGAATCTGGGTCTGAAAAGGTTTCGCTTTTGTGCGAACAATGGTCTCAGGCTGTCGGCGCCCGCGTATTCCAGGCGACCATCGTCGATAGAAATGCCAAAGGACATGTCAGTTGCCTGGTATGCAACGCCCAGTGTTTCAAAGAGATTAACGAGGTTGGGGTAGCAGGGTTTGTTGAAGACAATAAACCCCGTGTCGACGGGGATGCGGCCGACGCTGCTGTTGAATTCAACGGTATTGCTATGGCCGCCCAGACGGCTGTCGCGTTCGAATACGGTGACCCGGTGGTTTTTGCTCAGCAGCCAGGCAGCGCTGAGGCCGGAGATTCCGGTGCCGACGACGGCGACATTTAGCGGCTGACCTGCCATGATCTTTCCTTCTCGTTATTGCTGAATTGCAGCCAGGCTGGCGCTTGCGCACCTTGCTGCGGTTGTAGCCCCTTTACGCAGCCCGAGGGCAGATGGATCAGTTGAGATCCGGGGGTTGAACAATTCCGTACAGGCTTTGGCGGGCTGGTGCGGCTCAAGAGTGACCGACCTGCTA
Organism: Spongiibacteraceae bacterium UBA5047; assembly: GCA_002415025.1. GTDB lineage: Bacteria > Pseudomonadota > Gammaproteobacteria > Pseudomonadales > Spongiibacteraceae > Litorivivens. The sequence continues at coordinate 3,682 of DIBR01000047.1, read as the reverse complement.
CACAAAGGAGAATGAGTGTGAGATTTGGAACTTATTGTGCGGCTTTGATGCTCTCCCTGATCTCCGGGGTGACCGCTGAAACCTTCCCTGCTTCCCTGGATGTGAATGGCCACACCTTGTCGAAAGTGAACGAGGCACGGTATTCCGTGCTTTGGAAGCGCATTACCGATGTAGCGCTCTATATTGACCCTTCCCAGTCGCAGCCGGAGAGCGGCGATATTCTCGACCCTGCCTATAGCAAGTATTTGACTATTGAGTACGGGCTGTCTGTATCTGCCGAGCGATTTGAGAAAATGTCGCGAGACTTGCTGGAAGACAACTGGCCAGCCGACGTGCTGGCAGCTAACAGTGAGGGTATTGATACCTTTTGTGGTTGGCTGCGGGCTGTGCAAAAAGGTGATCGCTATGCGGTTTACTGGTTGCCGGATAGCGGCCTGACTCTGGCCCTGAACGGCGAGGTACAGGGCTCGATGGCCTCCAGAGAGGCGTCGGCGATTGTGCTTAGCTTGTGGTTGGGGCGCGCTGCGGTAAGTGAGTCCCAACGTGATGAGCTGCTGGAAAGCTGGCGCTCGGACAAATAGCGGATTGCGCTAGCGCGATAAGTGCAAATGCGGGTTAGTCGGCGGGAGAATGGCACGGTATAGTGGCTCAAAAAGCGAGCCGGAAGCTTATGCTGTTACGCCCATCCCCAAACCCTCGACACCTGCGCCCGCATTTTGGGCGATACGGGCTGTCGGTCTGGTTGGTTTGGGCTTTGCTGTCGGCTTCCGCCCTCTATGCAGACGATGTTGAGCTGGTTACCGAGAGCGATGAAATAGGCTTTGGTAAACGGCAACCTCCGGGCAAGGAGGCGGGAGATGCGGCTGATGAGGAAGAAACGAGCCTGATGATCTGGGGGCTTGAGCAAATGGAGGCTCGGCGCAACTGGTTATCCCGCCACTACGTTGGCATGTGGCGCGGCCTTGACCGGTATTTTACCGACCCTTCCGCCGACGATATGGAAAACGATAGCCAGCTCAGGCTGCAATTGCGACAAAGCTTTTTTAATGCGGGTGAGGCTGAGAGCGATGCGCGCGTGCGGGTGCGGGTTGATCTGCCCAATACGGAAAAGAAACTGAAGCTGTTTTTCAACTCGGATGAAGACAACACCGTCGAAGAGCGGATTCGTGAAGTATCAACGGGCGAACGGATAAAGCGAGAAAGCTCTGTGTCGGGTATTGAATTCAGCCCGGACAAGAAAGACCGGAAATGGCGTCGAAAATTCAGCGGTGGCGTCAGATTGCGGGATAACCTCGTTCCCTACGTAAAGTTCAAGATAAAGCGCGAGTGGGGAGAGGAGAATAACCGCGATTGGCACACCGAGTTCCGTCAGGAGGTCGAGTATTTCGATGATGAGGAGCGCTGGGGTGAGTCAACCGACTTGACCGTGTCCAAGCCCTTTGCCGATGTGTATATTTTTCGTGTGTGGTCGGAAGCCGAGTTTAAAGACGAGTTTAACGTCTACGAATTTGCTCATGTGTACACGGTCAGCCGCATTTATTCAGATCGCGCAGCGTTGCACTATAGAGTGGGGGCGGTGGGCGCGAGCCAGCCGGTGCCGCGAGTCAATGGCGTTTTCTATGGGCTGGGTTGGGACTATCAGCTCTACAAGGATTGGGTATATTTGGGTATTTCGCCGGAAGTTTTTTACCCAAGGGAGCTCAACTGGAGCGCCGAACCCAGCGTGACCTTCCGGCTGGAAGTCTTTTTTACGGAGTAGCCGGGGTATTTATTCCTCCGGACCTCGGTTCTCCTCGCGTTTCTCAAGCTCGGCACGCAGAACTGTGACATCACGGGGCGCGTCGATACCGACACGGACGTTTTTACCGTTGACGGCCACTATCGTGATACGAATATCGTCGCCGATGGTAAACACCTGGCCGGGTGTTCTGTTGAGTACTAGCATGGCTCCTCCCCCCGCAAGTGACGCTACCTCGCCATCGCGCGCAAACTCAAATTCCCCGAATTCTACCGCAGTTGCTACTAAATAGCATGGCAGTGGTGGTCAGGCAGAAATCCGCTGGTTCCGGCGCAAGGGCGACCTGGAATGGTCGTGGTGCGCTCGCCATACGGTGATGTACGTATAGAATCGCCCGTGCTGATAAGCGCTAATAAAAAGCTCTGAGACGAGCCTTGGGTGAATGGATTCAGCCGTCTGACCCTGAGCCATACTATGTTTGAGAGCCCCACCAATAACAAACCCTTTCTCGTGCTGATGACGGCGGATTGCGTCAGTGACATTGTGGCGCTTAACGGCGTGATCAACAGCATTGTTCCGGGCTTTCGCGAATACTGGGTGCCAGATGGGCGGGAATTGCTCAAGTACCTTATGCGAAGCGGTCAGTACGCTGACCGGTCGCTGTACCCGGAACCCGACCTTGTGCTGTTTTCTGATGAGAGCTCAGCGGTGTGCAGTTTTCGTGTGTTGCGCATCGCCAGGCGCCACAAGCTGAGTAAGCGCATCCCCTTTGTATTGCTGTCGGGATCTGCTCGTGAGAGTGAAAAGCGTCTTGCTGACAAGCTGGGCGCGCGGCTGTTTGTTCAGCAGCCGGTCGACAAATTACGCTTTAGCGAGCAGCTGTCATCGCTAAAAGAGGTCTGCGAGCGAGCCGCCTGATTCAGACGCGGCTTGCATCACCGTCAATTTACTCTGGGTTTTACCCGGGATTTATGGCCCCGCAGGGGACCATAAGGAATTGGCGCGCCCGGAGAGATTCGAACTCCCGACCAAGTGGTTCGAAGCCACCTACTCTATCCAGCTGAGCTACGGGCGCAGAAGCGGGGCATTCTACCCTAGTTGAACAAATCTGGCACATCAAAATTGCATGGTAACCAACTGAGCGCCTTGCGCATTTGTACGAAGGGCCATTTTAGCGCTCTGCGGCGGCAAAGTGCGGCTTGTTTAGCACCGCTAGCACTGCGCTCGAAATGTTGTGGCTGAGGCTGAAGGGTCAGGGTGTCGATTTTTTTGTGCTCAATGCGGCAAGTTAAACGGGGCGCGGCTACAATGGCTGCCTTTTTGTGCCGCACATGGCTTTGAGTGCAAGGGGGGCGGGTGAGTTCGATAATCTCGGTTAAACAGCTGGGCAAGACCTACGATTCAGGGTTTGTCGCGTTGCGTGATATCAATCTGGATATAAAGCGCGGTGAAATATTTGCCTTGCTGGGTCCCAACGGGGCCGGCAAGACGACCTTGATCGGCTCCATTTGCGGCATTGTGAACCCCACTTCCGGCCAGATTCTGGCCGATGGTTTTGATGTGCAAAAGGACTTCCGCGCCGCTCGCGCTTTAATCGGCCTGGTGCCGCAGGAGTTGTTTACCGAGTCATTTGAGAGCGTCTGGGCAACCGTTACCTTCAGCCGCGGACTCTTCGGCAAACCGCCAAACCCGCAGTTTGTTGAGAAGGTGCTGCGCGATCTGTCGCTGTGGGACAAGCGTGATGCGCGCCTGATGGAGCTGTCCGGCGGCATGAAGCGCCGGGTGATGATTGCCAAGGCGCTGTCCCACGAACCGCAGATCCTGTTTCTCGATGAGCCTACCGCGGGGGTGGATGTCGAGCTGCGGCGGGATATGTGGGAGATGGTGCGAGGGCTGCGCGAACGCGGCGTGACCATTATTTTGACCACCCACTACATCGAAGAA
>DIBR01000031.1:37090-55262 GCA_002415025.1 Spongiibacteraceae bacterium UBA5047 | reverse complement strand
GCCAGAGACTCCGCTGAGCCATTGCCGAATTAATCAGAGGTGCCTTAAGTTTTTTGGAAATTTCACTTCGAATGTGACTGCGACGAAAGGGAATTTATCTGCGCCAGCCAGCGTATAATTTCAGACGCAACGCCGAATTCCAGTAAATTTATGCGACAGCAGCGGTCATGATCTGTTAAAACGTGAGGGGATCGCGACCTGACTGTCTGATCAATCCCATGTCTTAACCTGGAGTCTTTGTGACGGAATCACCAACCTTGGGCGCACTGGCATCATTGCAGCAAGCCATCGAAACCATGGAGCGGGCTGAGCCCTTAACCAAGGTCAGTCACGTAGCGCCGGTGCTCGAATTGTCCCAACGCGTTCTTGTACAGGAACAGGGCATCGAGCTTTTATATCGACAGGCGCCTGCTCTCGACCGCGCCGGAATTTTCAACCAGACCGATTGGGATCAGCCACAGGCACTGGTTGCCAGCCTGGTGCGCCACACGCTCGAACAACCCGACAGCAACACCGTCTGCATTGAGTGCATCAACCTGCTGCGCTTGCTGGCCGTTGCCAACGGCGACTATGTGCGGCCGGGCTTTTCCGCCGAGCAGGCAAAACACTATCTTACGCAGGTGCTGGCCCACAATCTGGGCCGGGTGTTTATGAGTGCGCGCAACGAAACCGCCCGGCAGCAGGACAGTCAGCTGAATCAAGCCGTCGACGCGCTTTTTCTGTATATGGCCTCTCATATCGGCTTTGAAGATATTCTTGGGAGCCTCTGTCAGGAGATCTGGCGCATTCTGGGCGAACGCCCGATTCAGGTCGACAATGCAAAAACCATGATCACCCAGATCGCGGTCAGTCTGGCGAACGGCGAGCAAACAGTGGGCGACGCCAGGCTCGGCGCCGACCGGCTTATCTCTGCTTTATACGGGCCAACCCAGGGCTGTCGCGAAGACCCCGGGCTGCCTGCCTACCGGGAACGCCTCGCCGCCATGGACTTCAATGCCCTGCAGCAGGAAGCCTACGGTTTTGCCCGTGCGATGCACGATGTGGGGCTGGTGTCCGACTATCACGCCGACTTTCTGCGCTGGACACAGGAGCAGGAGCGCCCGGAACTGCTGGCCGATTGCCTCGGCCTTAGCAACACCGGTCTGGACAGCCTGCGCTGCTACTCGGAGCTGGTGAATACCCTGATACGCGAGGCCATTTTCCCGGAAACGGCGCAATCGCTCTACGGGTTGGCGATGATGCTGGAACGCGGCGTGCTCTTTATGCCACCCATCGCGCCGGGCCTGTGGCGGCAAGTGGGGCTGTCACTGTCGGCCGATAACGCGGGCTTGCTCGGCCGTGTGTTTGGCGAGCGCCACCCGCCCTCAGTCTTTTTGCTCGCCGGCACCATTTCCGTACTGGGCCAGCCACTGGGAATCGGCCAGGGCAATAACCCCACCTGTCAGGCGGCGCGCGCAATTTCCATGTGGTCGTTCAGCGACCCCGACTACCTGCTTTATTTAATTGCCCAGACCGCGCAGTACGATCGGCTGGTGATGACCTTCGAAGGCGACCCGGTCGACTCCGCCGAGCTGCCGGCTGGGCTAGCCATGGGCATACCGCTGGACAACGACCCGGTTTCCACCTTGCTGGTGCCCCATCTGGACCGTATTTATCTGGAAATGGGACGGCGCTGCGCCGACCGGGGAGAAGATCCGCACTGCTGGGTCAACCCGGAGTTTCATGGCTGGTGGGTGGGCCGCCAGTTTGCCATCGCCGTTGATATCCACACCGGCAAGCTGAAAGACTACGAGCGCTTCGTGCGTCACTTTTTTGCCAGTTACCACCCTTACTACAATGGCAACCGCCCCGTGATTCACCCGCAGCCTGCGGGTCTGGCGGTCACCGACAGCAACGGTCGCTTTGTGGGCTGGCACGCCATCACTTTGCTCCGCGTTGCGCTGGACCAAACCAACGAAATGCGCGTGTATTTTTACAACCCCAACAACGACAGCGGTCAGGATTGGGGGCTCGGTGTGCAAGTGTCTACCCAGCAGTGCGGTGAACGCTACGGCGAATCATCACTGCCCTTTGCACAGCTGGCCTCGCGGCTCTACATTTTTCACGACGAACCCTTGCATCAGCCAAGGCTCGATACCATTCCGGTTGAAGAAGTAGAGGCGGTGCAGGAAATGGCGCTCGCAAGCTGGGCTTGCGAGCGCGCCGCGCTGTAGCAAAACGACCTGCGGCGCTTTCTGCAGATTAAAACCGGTAAGTCAGGTCAATGCCGTAGCGGCGGGGGTCACCAAAAATGGCAGAGGGAAACAGCGCATTGAAATGCGAGACGTAGTATTCCTCGTCAGTGATATTGCGCACCCACAAGGCGGCATCGAGACCACCCCCGGGTACAGCGATATCGGCCAGCGAGAAGCGCGCATTCCACAGGCCGTAGCTGTCGATAATGTAGTGGCCGTCGCTGATATTGCTGCTTTCAATTTTGTCCGCCTGCCAGCTGTAGTCGATGGACAGGCGGGCATCGGCAAAACCGATGGCGCTGATGCTGTAATCCAGGCCGATAGTGGCGCTGTGCTGGGGTGCGTTTACAAAGCGAAACTCGTGAGTAACATCGCGACCTTGCTGATCACGCACTTCTTCGTAATCCGCATCGAGATAGCCGTAACTCACATTCAGGGTCAGCGACTCGCCCAGCAGTGCGGTGACATCCAGCTCGGCACCATCGATAACCGCCTGACCTGCGTTCAGCACGTCGGTCACGGTCGGATCGTTCGGATTGGTCTGTACGTTGACCTGAATGTCATCATAGTCAGCAGAAAAAACGGCCAGATTGAGGCGCAAGCGGCGGTCGAGATACTCTCCCTTTACGCCGAGTTCGGTTGACACCAGTTGCTCGGAATCAAAGCCCGCGTTAAAACGCTCGACGGAGCTGGCGCGCACGTTGTAACCGCCGGTTTTGTAGCCTTTCACCCACTTGGCGTAAACATTGGTGCTGTCGTTCAGATCATAGGCGATGACAAAAGACGGGCTGCTGTTGCTGAAATCGCGATCGCCACGGCCGGGAGGGTCGGCCAGGGTCAGTTCCAGCGGCGTCGGAAAGGGCAGGGGCAGTCCGCCGGCAACGGTGATATTGCGCAGGGTGTTGGTGTTGCGCAGGGTCGCTTCGCGACTGTCGCGCGAGGTGCGCCAGCCCAAGGTCAGGTGCAAGCGGCTTTCAAGCCACTCGGGGGTGTAGATTGCCTGGCCGAACAGCGCACTGGCGCGGTTATCAATGGTCACGTCACGCTCGGCGAGTATGCTGGCGCGGGCGTCGTTGATGCCATCGCCGGTCAGGTCGATATCAAACTCCGGCACTTCGGTGGTATCAAAGCTGTCGGCATTTTCCTCAAACTGATACACCCCGACCACATAATCCAGTCGATCAGAAAAGGCCTGCCCGAGCAATTGCAGTTCGTGGCTGGTCTGTTCCTGCTCAATCGTGAACTCGGTGATAAAGGTGGCGTGGTCGCCGCGCTCACCAGCGTGATAGTTCTGGTGGGTAAAGTTGTCCAGCTCGCGATAGGCGCCGATGTATTTCAGCTCCAGAGTGTCGCTCAGCGCCCACTTGATACTCAGCGCATGGCCCGAAGGTGTAACGTCATTGGCCTTGAGGTTTTCCACCGACGGCGAACCCGCATTGGGGCGCCCGGCTTCATTGGGATGCAGCGGCACGCGCTCAACAAAGGGCGGGGTGTCGTCAATCTGGGAGGCGTCGTAGCTGTAACGCAGCTCAATGTTGTCGTTGGCCAGCCACAGCAGATCCAGCCGGTAAGCTTCGCGGTCGCGGTCACCGAAGCGCTCAACCCCGCTGCCGCTATTGTCGATGGTGCCGTCCTGCTGCATGCTCATATAGGCCAGCTTGGCCGCCAGACGATCGCCCAGCGGCAGGTTCAAGCTGGTTTTACTGCGAAAATAACCATCGTTGCCAGCACTGAGCGACTGGGTAAATTCCAGCGCTTCGGTGGTGGGCGCGCGGGTAATCACGTTAATGGCGCCGCCGGTCGCGTTGCGGCCATAGAGCGTTCCCTGCGGGCCGCGCAGAACTTCAATCCGCTCGATGTCCGCCACTTCCTGGGCGAGCCCGAGGTTGCGCGCGAGGTACACGCCGTCCATGTAAATGGCTACACTGGGGTCTTGGGTAATCTGGTCGTCGTTATTGCCCACCCCGCGCAGGTACACCCGCGCTGTGGTGGCGCTATTGGGGTGGGGTGTCATTTGCAGGTTGGGCACATTGGCGCGAAGATCCACCAGATTGAAAATGCCTTTTTTCTCCAGCGCGTCGGATGAGAAGGCGGCGATGGAGATAGGCGCGTCCTGCAGGGACTCGGCCTTGCGCTGGGCGGTAACCACCACTTCCTCCAGTGCAACACTCGCCGCCAGCAGCGGGTTGGCAAATACGAAGGTAACGGCGGCAAGGCATAGCCGGTAGCCAGCCGACCTGCGGCAAATTAGTCGCGCGGATATCATGTGCTTCTCCCAGAGTTATAGGCCTACTTAGTAGTAGGCAAACTAACGCCGAGGCTCGCACTTGGTAACTGGCATCCGGACTAGTCCAGATTGATTAATTTCTCCCTTATTGCGGTTTTCAAGTGTTTTTATGACTGATTTTCAACACTTAGGCGCAATCTGGTTACTGTCGTATCCGAGCGCACCGTTTAAGGCCGTTGAATCGAAGGGACGTTGCGGTTACTTTCTAAACTACAAACAGGTAGGTTGTATAAGCACTGACCACCTCTGATTATCTGAAACCAAGGGACAAGCCATGACCTCACGCATTCTGCACAGCCCCACCAGCCCCGTTATTGTTACCGGGGCCGCCTCCGGAATCGGATTGGCCTGCGCACAAGCGCTCGCCGCGGTTGGCAGGCCCGTGGCCCTTTGGGACATCAGCCCGTCCGTCACCGAGGCCGCCGGGCAGCTCGCAGGTGAAAGCGGCATTTCATGCATTGGTCTGGCGGTGGATGTAGCCGATTTGGAGGCCATCACCGGAGCCGTTGCCGCCTCCCGCGACGCCCTCGGTCCGATTGGCGGCCTGGTGCACGCGGCCGGTATTGCGGGGGTCAGCAGCCTCGATCAGCTCGAACCGGCCTTCTGGGACAACGTGATCAATATCAACCTGCGCGCGGAGATTTTTATTGCCAAAGCCCTGCGCGCCGACATGGCGAGCCTGCCGGGTTCGGCCATTGTCGGCATCGCCTCCATCAACGCGACTCTTGGCAATGCCATGAATCCCAGTTACAGCGCCTCCAAAGGCGGCATGCTGGCAGCCAATCGCGCGCTGGCGGATGATCTGGCCGCCGACGGTATTCGCGTTAACAGCGTGTCGCCGGGGCAAATCCTTACCCCCATGATCCAGCAGGCCATTGACCACGCACCGGGGCTAAAGGACAGTTTCGAGCGCCATATCATGCTGGGACGCATGGGCGAGCCGGATGAAGTTGGCAGGGTCGTGCGCTTTCTGCTCTCGGACGAAGCCAGCTACATTACCGGCGCCGAGCTGGTGGTGGACGGCGGCAATATTCCCTCGCAACGCTGAGGGGCCGTTGTTGTGGGCGCGAGCCTAGCTCGCGCCCACCCCCGCTAGTTTACATCGAAGCGGTCGGCGTTCATGACCTTCACCCAGGCCTTGATAAAGTCGTGAACAAACTTCTCCTGCGCATCGTCCTGTGCATACACTTCAGCGTAGGATCTCAGGATGGAGTTTGACCCGAACAGCAGATCGATCCGGGTCGCAGACCACTTCACCGCACCGCTATTGCGGTCGCGAATCTCGTAAAGATTGTCGCTCACCGGGTGCCAGCTGTTGCGCATATCGGTCAGGTTGACGAAAAAGTCGTTGCTGAGAACGCCTTCGCGATCGGTGAAAACCCCGTGTTTGGCGCCGCCATGATTGGCGCCCAGCACGCGCATACCGCCGACCAATACGGTCATTTCCGGCGCGGTAAGCCCCATCAACTGGCTGCGATCAAGCAGCAGCTCCTCGGCGGCAACGCTGTAGTCTTGCTTCAGCCAGTTGCGATAGCCATCGTGGATCGGCTCGAGCACATCGAAGGAATCCGCATCGGTCATCTCGTCGGTGGCATCGCCCCGGCCCGCCAAAAAGGGGACGCTGACCTCAACGCCCGCATCCTGCGCGGCCTTTTCCACGGCGGCTGTGCCGCCCAGTACGATCAGATCCGCCAGGCTGACCGGTTTTTTCAATCCTGCCTGAATACCTTCCATCACACCGAGCACCTTTTGCAGACGAGCGGGCTCGTTGCCCTCCCAGTCTTTCTGCGGGGCGAGGCGAATCCGCGCGCCGTTGGCGCCACCGCGAAAGTCCGAACCGCGGAAGGTGCGCGCACTGTCCCAGGCGGTGGCAACCAGCTCCGCCACGCTCAGGCCACTGGCCAGCAGGCTCGATTTCAGTTCACTGATCTCCTTGTCGGTAAACTGATAATCCACCGCCGGCACCGGGTCCTGCCAGATCAGGTCTTCCGCTGGCACGTCGGGGCCCAGGTAGCGACTTTTGGGCCCGAGGTCGCGGTGGGTCAACTTGAACCAGGCGCGGGCAAATACCTCCGAAAAGTAGTCGTGGTCGCGGGCGAAGCGCTCACAAATCTTGCGGTATTGCGGGTCTTCTTTCATCGCCATATCGGCGTCGGTCATGATGGGCATGCAGCGAATCGAGGGATCTTCCACATCCACCGGCATGTCGTCTTCCTTGATATCAACAGGCTCCCACTGCCACGCACCTGCCGGGCTCTTTTTTAGTTCCCACTCGTAATTGAACAGCAGATGAAAGTAGCCTCCGTCCCACTTTGTGGGATGTGTGGTCCAGGCGCCTTCGAGCCCGCTGGTCACCGTATTGCGGCCTATGCCGCGTGCTTTTTTGTTGAGCCAGCCAAAACCCTGGTCTTCGACATCGCCTGCCTCGGGTTCCGGCCCCAGCAAATCCGCATCGCCGTTGCCGTGGGCCTTGCCAACGGTGTGCCCGCCGGCCGTCAGGGCGGCAGTCTCCTCGTCATTCATGGCCATTCGCGCAAAGGTTTCGCGGACGTCCTGAGCCGTTCTGAGCGGGTCCGGCTTGCCGTCCACACCTTCGGGGTTCACATAGATAAGTCCCATCTGAACCGCCGCCAGCGGATTGTGCAGGGTTTCGCGGCTATCGCTGTCGTAGCGGTTGGACGTTTCGGCCAACCACTTTTTCTCCGGGCCCCAATAGGTGTCTTTCTCCGGGTGCCAGATATCCCGGCGCCCGCCGCCAAAGCCAAATACCTTCAAGCCCATGGATTCATAGGCGATGGTACCGGCGAGTATTGTCAGGTCGGCCCACGACAGGCTGTTGCCATATTTTTTCTTGATGGGCCACAAGAGGCGGCGCGCCTTGTCCAGGTTGCCGTTGTCCGGCCAGCTGTTGAGGGGCGCAAAGCGCTGATTACCGGTGCCCCCGCCGCCGCGGCCATCGGCCAGGCGGTAGCTTCCCGCCGCATGCCAGGCCATGCGAATCATCAAGCCGCCATAATGACCCCAATCGGCGGGCCACCAGTCCTGGCTGTCTGTCATCAGGGCGTGCAGATCTCGTTTGACGGCTTCGATATCCAGCTTGCTGAACGCCGCCGCATAGTCAAAACCCTCGTCCATCGGGTCGGATTTACTGTCGTGCTGATGCAGAATGTCCAGATTCAGGGTATTGGGCCACCAATCCACATTCGACGACGAGGACGTGGTATGGGCTCCGTGCATCACTGGGCACTTCCCGGATGACGCGTGTGAATTACTCATAGTGATGCTCCTGATAGTGTTAAGAAAAACGGCAATCTTCGTGCAATAGTCAAAATGTCATTCCCCTTGGCGGCTAAAGACCAGCGACAGCTTTGTGCTGCGTGCCTGGCAAAGAGTCTGTTACCGACCAACAGTAGTCGACAGCCATCGATTTGAAAATTCAAATTTATCTTTCGATTCGATAGGAATAAGCTATCGGTTGTTATGCGGCTCACGAGTCGCCATAGGGCAAATCACTTCGATGTTGCAGGAATACCACAGCCGCCGCGTTCGAACCGTCGCGGCATGGTTCATAATGGACAGTTAACAGCAACGATAGCGGGAGAGGGATATGAGGCAGTTCGTACTGATTGTGACGGTATTACTACTGGTTGTGGTGATATGGAGTCAGTTCGATACAACGATTCTTGAAACTGCAGAACCCCGCACAATAGCCGTTGAGGGCGCTGGCGAGATCGAGGTTATGCCCGACCTGATCCACCTGTACTACAACGTGTCGGAAATCAACGACAGCGAGGTCGGTGCCGCCAAGGCCGAAGTCGACAAACGTTCGTCAGCCTCGGTGCGAGCGTTGATCAAGTTAGGGGTCAAGGAAGAAGATATTACCTCCTCGGCACTGAACATCCGCACCCTTGACGATTTCAACCCGCGCGACGGCATCAGCGGCCGCCGCCACATGGTGCAGCGCAATATTGACGTGGTTCTGCGTGACGTCTCGGTCTATAACGCGGCCCTTCAGGCGCTGGTCGACAGCGACATTTCCGAGATCACCCAGATCAAACCCGATGTCTCAAACTACGATCAGCTGAAGCAACAGGCGCTGGCACAAGCCGCGCAACGCGCACGCGAACAAGCCGAATTTCTGGCCGCGCAATTTGATGCGGAACTTGATCGCGTTCACCAGATTGGTCGCCAGAATATCCAGCGCCATTTTGATTTTCAGGAATCCGTTGCCGCTTCCATGCGCGGCGCGCCCGGCAAGAAAGACACGCCCTATGACTTCAAGCCGGGCAAGGTCAAGGTAACGTCAAACGTTTATGTCGAGTTTGAATTGAGGTAAATACCCACTCGCAGCAAAACTGCCGGGAAAGAAACGCGTTCAATAAATCAATGGCGGAAGGGCAATAGGCAGCGCTTCCGGTAGTGGTCACTTTTTATCGCCTGCTCTGAAAATCTGGGGTCAGAGTAAATACTCTGACCCCAGCTTTTTAGGCCAGCTTTTTCAAATCCGTTGCAAAAAACCGGTACCAGATGCTGTTCTCTTCCTGCGGCGATTGCTTCCAGCCGTAGATTGCCGGCTTTTCCTTTTCGATAACCAGCGAATCGAAAATCAGCCAGTCATAAATCGCGAGCAGGTTGCAGAGATTACTGCCGGAGTTTTTGCCGCGGGCATGGTGGTGGTGATGCTGGGTGGGAAAGGTCAAGATGTGGCAGAGGCCGTACATGGTGTTGCGCACCCAGGCCCAGCGATGGTTGAGAAAATACAAATCGTAATTCCAGTTCACGTGGTTGTGCGCTGCCCACAGACCCTTGAAGAGCGTACCCACCAGAAAGACTTCGGTCAGCCCCAGGTACACACAGAAAAACTGGAACCAGTAGTTGGGCATGATGAACCACCACAACCAGTGCTCGACAAAGGTTTGGGTTACCGACAACTGACCCTTGCCGTCATTGCCACCGGACAGATGATGGGGACGGTGCCCCATTTTGTAGAGTCCCTGCAGACGTTGCAGGGTTTTGCTTTTGGGGCGCCGGGCGTGGGCAAACCAGTGACCGCCACCGTGCAGCAATTCTTCCAGCGCGATATAGCCCAGCAGCACCCACCAGAAGTGCTCGGCGGCAAAGCCATTCAGTGCTCCCTGCCACTGGGGCACCAGCAAGCCGCCGAGAAAAGCGGTTGCCAGCACCAGCGCAGGGCGCTGAATGGCAATCATGGCCGCACTGCACAGCAGGGCCATATTCCAGTCTTCCTTTGACTTGCGTCCGTTGCGCGTTCGGCCTACCAGCACTTCCCACAGCATGGCGGCGAGAATAAAGACGGTAACCAGATGATCCGGCTGTATTTGAAAATCTGACATGGCTGCTCTCCCTGAAAGATGTTGTCAGCCTACGCCCTCCATGTTATTTGTAAATTGAATATTTGATATGTGTATTATCCATGAAGCTGAATTTACGATCTGTCGACCTGAACCTGCTGACCGTCTTTGATGCCCTGATGGAGGCCTCCAAACTGTCGCTCGCCGCCGAGCGCCTCGGCATGAGCCAGCCGGCCGTCAGTGCGGCCCTGCAACGCCTGCGTGCCACCTTCAAGGACGATCTGTTTATTCGCAGCCGCAGCGGGATGTTGCCCACCCCGAGGGCGCAGGGGCTGCACCCGGATATTCGCGAAGCCCTGCAGCTGGTGCGCCGGGCGATCAGCACTCAACCCGCCTTCAATCCGGCCGAGGCCGAGCGCAGCTTTACCATTCTGGGCGATGCCTTTTTTGAAAGCGCGATGGTCGGCAGCCTGCTCAACCGGTTGACAGAATCCGCGCCCGGCATTCGCATTGAAACAGCCAGCGTGACCCAGTCCGATCCGGTGCAGGCACTGCGCTCGCTCAGCGCCGACCTGCTGCTGGATTACGACCGGGTGTCGTCGCCGCAACTTGTGGCCGAGCGCTTTGGCGAAGAACACTTGGTTGTTCTCGCCGCCCGCAGCCACCCCCGCATCAAGCGCCGCCCCAGCCTGAAAGCTTATCTGCACGAACACCACGTGATTCTCACCCGGCGTCACCACGACGGCACCTCTCTGGAGCACGCGCTCGGCGGCATTTCGCTCGACCGGCAGATTCGTGCCAGCGTGCAGCATTTTTCATCAATGCCGGTAATCGTGTCGCAAACCGACTGTCTTGCAACGGTGCCCCAGCGACTCGGCAGCCTTTACGAAGCGGCTTTTGATGTTCGTTGTTATCCTTTTCCCATGGACATCGAACCCATCCCCATGTGGATGTGCTGGCCCAGAGCCCTGCACAACGATGTGGCACATCAATGGCTGCGTGAACGGCTGGTTGAGGTCTTGCAGTAATCACAGCTTATCGCTCGCGCATATCCTTTATACTGCGCGGCGCAGTCGTCATTCAGGAGAGCATCGTTGGAACCTCTGGTTATATTGCTCGCGTTTGCCGCCGGGCTGGCCTTTCGCAGCGCCGGCTATCCGCCCCTGCTCGGTTACCTGCTGGCCGGGTTTTTCGCGCATGCACTCGGCCTGGGGCAGGGCGAAGCCATTGCCACCATCGCCGATCTGGGCATTACCCTGCTGCTATTTACCATTGGCCTCAAACTTAACCTGCGCGAATTGATTGCGCCTCAGGTTTGGGGTGTCGCCAGCCTGCAAATGCTCGCGGTCATTCCGCTTACCTGGCTGTTGATAGAAGGGGTGGGGCTCGCACTGCCTGCGCTGGCTTTACCCAGCCACGGCGCGGCACTGACACTGGCCTTTGCACTGTCGTTTTCGAGCACCGTATTCACCACCAAAACCCTGGAAGAAAAGGGCGAAACCGTGGCGCTACATGCCGCTATCGCCATCGGCATTCTGATTATCCAGGACCTGTTTGCCGTCGGCTATCTGGTGGTGTCTTCGGGTAAATTCCCTACCGTGTACGCACTGGCCCTGCTGGCGTTGCCGTTACTGCGACCGGTGCTCGAGCGATTGCTGGTTTGGGTTGGGCACGGCGAACTGCTGGTTCTGTTTGGCTTTGTGGTGGCCGTTGGCGGGGCGGCACTGTTTGAGGCGGTGAACTTAAAGGGCGATCTCGGCGCGTTAATTATTGGCATGCTGCTGAACTCGCACCGCAAAAGTACCGAGCTCTATAAAAGCCTGATCAGCTTCAAGGATATTTTCCTGATCGGTTTTTTCTTGCAGATTGGCTACAACGGGCTGCCCGACAGCGACATGCTGCTGGTGGCGCTGGCGCTGGGGGTGCTCATCTTCCTGCGCCCACTGATCTACTTTGTCTTGCTCACAGCCTTTCATTTGCGTGCCCGCACGGCGATGCTCGCCGCACTTTCGCTGGCCACCTACAGCGAGTTTGGTTTGATCGTCGCCCAGCTGGCAGCCGATCAGGGCGTTATGGATAACGCCTGGGTGACGGCCATCGCGCTGGCCCTGTCTCTGTCGTTTTTTGTCGCAACCCCGCTCAACAACCGGACTACCGAACTCTACAACCGGTTTGCACCCGCTCTGCAGCGTTTTGAACGCCGTCGCGGCAGGGACGAGGATGAGCTGGTGGCGCCAGGCGCCGCAGAGATCGTTATTGTCGGGGCCGGCCGGGTAGGCACCGGCGCCTATCGCTTTATGAGTTCGCGCTATCCCGGCAACGTGCTGTGCGTCGACGAAAATGCCGACAAAGCCGGCCAGCTGGCTGCCGAAGGCGTGTACTGCGTGCACGGCGACGGCAACGATCGCGACTTCTGGGCCCGGGCGAATCTGGCCGACCGCCGCCTGATTCTGGTCAGCCTGACCAACCACAAGGAAAACATGGAGGTTGTGAAGCTGCTGCAGTCGCTGGACTACGCCGGCAGCCTGGCGGTCGTGTCACGCTACCCGGACGAGGAGCGCGAAATTCGCGACCTCGGTTGTGTAACCTTTAACCTGTACGCCGAAGCCGGCCACGGCTTTGCCGAGCATGTGCTGAGCCAGGTTGCACCCACCATATCCGCCCCGCAAAGGCCACAGGAATTCTAGTTAAAACAATCGGTTATATAGGCATCGTGGGTGCAACAGCAAAATCGCAGGGCTGAACTATACTTCAAATGAAGCTCTCTGGCCGTCGTATCCGGATGCGGCGCAGGTGATGGTATGCCCCGACGTAAAAAGACACAGAATGAATCTAGCCACGGGCGCTCAATTCAGATACTGCTGGCAGAAGACTGTCTGGGAGATGTCGCGCTCGTGCGCAAGGCGCTTGAATCCGTGCAGGTGCCCACCACACTAGCGGTTGTTGAAGATGGCGAGCAGTTGCTGCAGTACCTGATTGATGCCCTGAAGCTGGAAAATGACAGTACCCACCTCCCCTTTCCGGATGTGGTGCTGGTTGACCTGAATATGCCAAAGCTCGACGGCTTCAAGGCGCTGGAACTTATTTCAGAGCAAAACAGCTGTCGTCATCTACCCTTGGTGGTGATCTCCTCTACCACCAACCCCGACGACCGACGACTTGCCAAAGCTCTGGGAGCCCACGGCTTTATCGACAAAGCGCAGGGGCCGGAAGCCTTTATCGAACAACTGCTGTTCATTGAACACCTCTGGTCCAGCCCGGCTGCGGTAGTGGGCAGCCCTTCAACCCGCCGACACTGACCCTACTGGTGTAATGCCCGGAACGCTGCGACCATGGGGCCCCTGATTTGGAGCCCGCTCTATGACCCAGCCCTCGCGCATACCCGCATTTCTACCCGCTTCACCCGGCAAACTGGCTGCGCTCGCCTTTGTCTTCCTCTGGTTTATGGGTGGTGGTCTCGGACACTTTTTCGCCGCAGACTTTTTTGCCGGCATCATGCCCGACTATCTGCCCTGGCACTATCCTGCTGTCTATATCAGTGGCGTATTCGAAATTCTCGGCGCAATCGGCTTGCTGGTGCCTCAGTACCGGCGCTGGGCAGGTAACGGTTTATTCGTACTGACATTGGTAGTCTCCCCGGTCAATATACATATGTGGCTGCACCCCGCAGACTACCCGGAGATGTCGGAAACGATGCTGGGAGTGCGCCTGCTTGTACAAATAGTGTTGCTGGCCTGTATTTACTGGTCAACACGCGAAGCGCCTCAGACCAGGGATTAGCTTTTCAATGACACGCCAACGGCTGGCACACTCTATTGCTCTATCGACGGCAGCACTGGCCGCGCTTGCCGCAATGGCAGTGATTACCGGTTGGCACACGGCCAGCCCGGCGATGGTGGGGCTGGGGTTTAGCCCTGTCGCCATGCATTACAACAACGCGCTGGCGGTATTATTCAGCGCGCTGTCACTCCTTGCTTACATCACAAACCGTCGCCTGGCTGCTCGCCTGCTTGCTATTCCGACGATGTTGATCGGGCTTGCCCATCTGCTTCAGTTTTTTCTGAAGGCGCGCTGGGGGCTGGACTTCTGGTTTCACCAGATCATTCCCGACCCCAACTTTATTCTGACCCTCAACCTCGCACCAACGGCGGCACTGGCCCTTTATCTTATGGGTGCCGTACAGATATCGCTCAGCCACCGGGCCAACCAGGTTGTAGAGCGCGAAAAGCTGTTGCGCGATGCCGGGCTATCTGTTCTTGCGATTGCCAGCGTCTCGGTTTGGGCGTTGCTTGACTCAAGCGCCAGCTATGGTTGGGGCAACCTCGCACGCATGGCGCCCAACAGTATTGCCGTGCTCGCCTTGCTTGCCGTTAGCGGCATTGCCATTCCGCTATCGCGTGAATCTGGTGCCAGTCTTAGCGGCTTTATGCAAGTCTTTGTACGTATGCTCGTGCCGGCTGTTATTGCATCAGCTGCGGTGTTTTGGGCCCAGCTCGGTAGCAGCGAAGCCCGTAGCATTCGTGAAATCATGCGTCAGGAAACTGCGATGACCGAAAGCGGGCTGCAGCATTCCCTGAAATCGCAAGCGTATTCGCTGCGGCGCATGGCAACGCGGCTTGGCCGGCAGGCAGACCCCAACCTGGCTTTCTGGCGCGCCGATGCCCAAATGTACTTGCGCGATCACCCCGGGCTGATCGCCATCGGCTTCAAGCCAGGCAAAACCGCTGACCCCGAGTGGGTGGTCAAAGACAAGGCACCGAATGAGTTTTTAAATGAGGCTATTCACACAGCCATTGAGGAGGCTGCCCGGGCCGAAAGCCGCCTAGCGATATCCACGCCCTCATCGCTGCAAGATGGCAGCGGCCAGTTTGTGCTCGTCACCCCCACCTCGCCAAGCGACGATGACCGCGGTGCGGTTATTGCCATTTTCGATGGCGGCGCCCTGATGAAAGGCGTAATTCCCGCCGAGTTTATTAGCCAGCTTCACCTTGTAATTACTCTCGATAACGCCCAGCTCTTTCAGACCACGGCCGAGCGAGATATTTTCTATCGCTTCTGGGCACTCACCGACACGATGCAGTTGCTGGGCAAGGAGTGGCGGCTCACCATTTGGCCCACGCCGGAATACTATCGGGATATTCGCGCCAACCTGCAGGACATTGTACTGATCGCCGGGCTTATCATTGCCGCGCTGTTGATGTACGCCTCACAATTGTTGGAACGCACGGCGCTGGCGGCCCAAAGCCTGTCTGAAAGCCAGCGTCGGTTGCAGCTGCTGCTCGACAATGCCGGCGAGGGCATCTTCGGTTTGGATATAAACGGCTGCACCACCTTTCTCAACAGTGCCGCCGAGCGCATCACCGGATTCTCTGCGAGCGAAATGCTCCACAAAAAGCAGCACGCCATACTGCACCACAGCCACGCTGACGGCAGCACCTACCCGGTTGAAGAGTGCAATATCTATCGCGTGCTAAAGGAGGGCGGCACTCATTTTGAACGCGACGAAGTGTTCTGGCGCAAAGATGGCAGCTGCTATCCGGTTGAATACACCAGTTCAGCCATAACCGACGAAGAGGGCGGGGTGCGTGGCGCCGTGGTGGTCTTTCGCGACATCTCTGAATTGATTGAAATTGAAAGCAAGCTCAAGGCCACCAACGAAGAACTGGAGAGCTTCGCCTATCTGGCCTCGCATGATCTGAAGGCTCCGCTGCGGGTTATCAGCAATGCAGCGCAGTGGCTGGAAGAAGATCTGGCTGAGCACCTGCAAGACGAAGATCGTGAAAATATGGAGCTGCTGCAAAGCCGTGTGAAACGCATGGAGCAGTTGCTCGAAGACCTGCTGAATTATTCTCGTATTGGCCGTGTGACCGATGATCGTTTTCGCGACAAGGTGAATGGCAAAGACATGATGGATAACATCCTTGCCTTGCTCTCACCCCCGGAACATATCCGGGTCAGTTTTTCCGACACCTTTAATCAGGTCACTGTTGCCCGCTTGCCCCTGCAACAAATGCTCTATAACCTGGTTGCCAATGCCATTAAGCACCACGACAAGGACAGGGGAGTCATCAACGTCACGGCAAAAATTCTCGATAATGAGTACGTGTTTACCGTGGAAGACGATGGCCCGGGCATAGAAAGCAAATACCACAAAAAAATCTTTGAGATATTCCGCACCCTCAAGCCCCGCGACCAGGTCGAAGGCAGCGGCATTGGCTTGTCCGTGGTTAAAAAATACGCTGATATCTACGGCGGCCGTATTGAACTACGCTCTAGCACCGGCGAAGGCTGCTGCTTTACCGTCGTCTGGCCGAGAAACCTGTCCGAGGACCTAAGTACATGACACCCGAGAACGTCAATATCCTGTTACTTGAAGACGATGATGGCGACGCCAAAGCCATCCAGCGAGCGCTGCGCAAAGCCAAGGTGGCAAACCCGATTACCCGGGCCATTGATGGGGTAGAAGCGCTGGAAATTCTCGAGGGCAGCAATGGTCGCGACAAGTTGCCGGGGCCACACTTGTTGCTGGTTGATATCAATATGCCGCGTATGGACGGCATAGAATTCTTGACGGCGCTACGCAGTAATAATGAATTGAAACGCAGCATAGCGTTTGTGCTAACCACCTCAGCGCGTGACGAAGATGTTATCGCAGCCTATGATTTGAATGTGGCCGGATACGTTCTCAAGGACAATGCCGGTGGCGACTTCCTGAAGTTGATCGAGTTGCTGGATTGTTACTGGCGACTGGTCAAATTCCCCGATGTTAAAGATTACTGAGGTGTGGCAGTGAAAATTTTGCTGATAGACGACGACCGAGGCGATCGTGCGCAACTGGCTCGCCAGTTAGGCAAATCAACCCTGGCCGCCGAGCTGACCCACGCCACTTCGGTGGCCGCCGCAATAACGTCGATGGAAGCAGAACGCCCCGACTGCGTATTGCTGGACTACCAGATTCCCGGCATTGAAGAACTTGAGGGCCTGGACAGTCTGCGCGCACTGGATAAATTTTTACCGATCGTTCTCGTCACCGGCTATGGCGATGAACTGTTGGCGGCACGCGCGATTAACGCCGGTGCCGATGACTATATACCCAAACACGAACTCACTCCGCAAACGATCGAGCACGCAGTGAATAACGCCATTGAAAAGGCCTCCCTGCGTCGCTCACTGGCCGAACACCAACACGAGCTGGAATCGTTCGCCTACATGCTATCGCACGACTTGCGCGCGCCGCTGAATCATATCCAGACATTCTCCGACATGATCACTGAAGCACTTGAAGAAAAGCACTACGACGACTTGGCAGACTATGCGGGTTTTATGAGCAAGGCGGCGGCCAATGTAAATCGTCTGGTGCGTTTGCTCACAGATTTTCTGAGCCACGACACCCAACAAATTACTCTGGAAGCACTTGATCTCAACCTGCTGGTCAGCGACGTAAAAGACATCATACTTCTGGAAAACCCCAACGCCGCTCTCACCGTCGAAACATTGCCCACCGTAACCAGCAACGACCAGCTGTTACGGCAGCTATTTCAAAACGTCCTCGGCAACGCGGTGAAGTACAACCGCGGTGAAACACCAACCATCAGCGTTTCCTGCATCAGCACCGGGCAACAGCATGAAATTTGCGTGCAAGACAACGGTATTGGCATGAGCGCAGACGAGCTGAAAGACATATTCAAACCCTTTGTGCGCCTGCACGGCGATGGAGAATTTCCCGGTAGCGGTCTGGGGCTGGCTATTTGCGCCAAGAACGCCGCACGTCTGGGTGGCAACATCCGCGCCGAATCGGAAGCCGGGGTCGGCAGCCGTTTCTATATCAACCTGCCGGTCGCTTAAACAGAGCTTGCGCCACAAACTGTATTTATATACAGTTATCCGAAATCCACTTTCAGGGGAATAAACAATGGCCGTAATCGCCAAATGGATGTGTGACCGGGATAACAGTATGTTTGACAGTAAAAAAGATGCCGACGCCTATGACAAAATGCTGGAACTGGCCGAGAACCTGACCTTGCTGTTACAAAAGCATGTACCCAGCGCCAATGAGAAAGAGGCCGAAGACTTTGGTATTTTTCTCGCCAGGAATAAAGACCAGCTAGCGCTTGCCTGCAAGGGTAAAATTGAAGAACTCGAGACTATGGGTGAAACCACTAACGTAGCGAAACTGGCCGTTAATAGTTAGTTCGTAGCCCCGGTGTGTGACGCCCTCGACCCTCTTCGCCTGCAGGGCAGGCTCCTACAGGCGCCCGGTTCGTTTTGGTGGGAGATTCTGTGTTCGTGTGCAAGTTTTTTCACCGTAGGCCCGTATAAGCGCAGCGTTGCGGGCATCG
>DIBR01000031.1:0-36989 GCA_002415025.1 Spongiibacteraceae bacterium UBA5047 | reverse complement strand
CTGCGCTTAATCAGGCCTACGAATCCTGTTCAGCAGCAACCGCTCGCACCTGTGGGAGCCTGCCCTGCAGGCGATTCGGGTTGTTTGAGCAGCGATATTTTCGCAGCCCCTGTTTACCCTTTTTCTTTTCACCCCTTTTCTTTGGCTTCAGCCTGCTGCATTGCCCATAGTGATGCGTACTTGCCACCCTGCATCAGCAGTTGAGCGTGGGTTCCCTGTTCAACCAGGCGGCCATTGTCGAGCACAATAATGTCATCCGCATCCACTATGGTCGACAGGCGGTGAGCAATCACCAGGCTGGTATGATCGCTGGCAATCTCCCGAATCGCCTGCAGGATACTGCGCTCGGATCTGCTGTCCAGTGACGACGTTGCTTCATCGAACACCAGAATCGGCGGCCGCTTTAAAATAGTTCTGGCAATGGCAACCCGCTGTTTCTCGCCGCCGGATAACTTCAGCCCGCGCTCGCCAACCAGAGTATCG
The DNA here is from genome assembly GCA_002415025.1 of Spongiibacteraceae bacterium UBA5047. Taxonomy (GTDB): domain Bacteria; phylum Pseudomonadota; class Gammaproteobacteria; order Pseudomonadales; family Spongiibacteraceae; genus Litorivivens. The sequence continues at coordinate 36,506 of DIBR01000031.1, read as the reverse complement.
AGCCCCTTTGGCAAACTCCCGATAAAGGTGTCGAGATGTGCCATCTGCACGGCTTGCGCCACATCTTCGTCGCTGGCATCTACACGCCCGTAGCGAATATTGTCGCCAATGCTCATGTTAAACAGCACCGTGTCCTGGGGCACGACACCGATGGCGTCGCGTAACGAGGCCTGACTGACATCGCGAATGTCCTGGCCATCAATCAGAATGCGCCCGCTACCAACATCGTAGAAGCGAAACAACAGTTTGAAAATTGTTGATTTTCCGGCACCACTACTGCCGACAATCGCCAGTTTCTGGCGCGGCCTAACGGTAAAACTCAGGCCCCGCAAAATAGGGCGCTCGGGGTCGTAGGCAAACTGTACCTGCTCGAAACGAATTTCACCTGCGCGCACGGCCAGAGTTTTGGCATCCGTGTTATCCCGAATGGCCGGCACCTGATCGAGTAGCGAGAACATGGCTTCAATATTCGCCATTGAGCCCTTCATTTCCCGATACACAAACCCGAGAAAATTCAACGGCATAAATATCTGCATCATAAACGCGTTAATCAGCACAAAATCACCAATCGTCATTGCGCCAACAACCACTTGCTGGGCTGCCAGAACCATGGCGCTGGTCATGGCCCCCGCGATAATAAAGGCCTGCCCCCCGTTGAGAACAAACAGGCTGAGCCGGTTACGACGTCTGGCGCCTTCCCAACTGGCCAGCTCGCCGTCGTAATGACTGGCTTCAAAGCCTTCGTTGCCGAAATATTTTACCGTTTCAAAATTGAGCAGGCTGTCTACCGCGCGCGTGCTGGTGCGCGATTCTGCCTCATTGGCTTCGCGTACAAAGCGGGTGCGCCACTCGGTGGCCATCACCGAAAAGCCGACATAGCTCGCCACCGCCACAAACACAATCACTGCAAACCACGGTGTGTAATTGATACCCAGCAATACAATCACGAGGCCAATTTCAAGAAAGGTCGGAACGATATTAAAGACCATAAAGCGCAGCAGAAAACTGATGCCGTTAGTGCCGCGCTCGATATCCCGCGACAGCCCGCCCGTGCGTCGATTGAGATGAAACTCAAGGTCGAGCGCATGCAGGTGTTCAAACACACGCAAACCCACCCGGCGCATGGCGCGCTCGGTAACGCGCCCGAACAGGGTGTCGCGCAACTCCCCAAACAGGACATTGGAAAATCGAACCACGCCGTAGGCCAGTAATAAGCCAAGCGGCAAAATCATTAGCTGGCCGGCGTCCGTGCCGCTTTCCAGATCATCAACCAGATGCTTGAGGATAAAGGGCAGCCCGACGCTGGCGAGTTTCGCGCCAATCAGGCACAGCAGAGCCAGCAGAATGCGGCTGCGAAATTCAAACAGGTAGGGCATTAGTTGACGCAGAATAGACCAATTGATCTCTTTGGCGGCCACATCGGTTTTTTGGCTTCGCATGATTACCTCGTTAGCTGTGCCCCGCAGTATACGCCCGGCAGGCAAGTTGCTGCGAACCCGCTGATTGCGCAACGCAGCGCACAAGCAGAAACCTTGTGCGCAGGCTGCAACACAGAGTCTCACTTGCTGTGGTTAAATAGTGCTATTAATAAATACCCCCGCGACCATATTGGCCGCCGGGTTCAGGGGAACGTCGCATGCTCAATGCCATTGATCAAAAGGTTGTCAAACTTGGCCGTGCCATCATCGCCCATCGCTGGCTGACACTGTTTACAACGCTGGCTGTGGTTTTACTGATGGCATCGGGAGCGCGGATGTTGGGGTTTTCTACCGACTACCGGGTTTACTTCGGCCCGGAAAACCCCCAGTTGCGCGCCTTTGACGAAGTGCAGAATATCTACAACAAGAACGACATCACCATGGTGGTGGTAGAGCCGCCCGGCGACAACGCCTTTAATCGCGACACGCTGGCGCTGGTACAGGAATTCACCGCCCGCGCCTGGGAGCTACCCTACGCCATACGGGTAGACTCGGTGACAAACTATCAGCACACCGAAGCGGTAGATGACGACCTCAAGGTTGCCGATCTGGTGTCCGACCCGCTCAACCTGTCGGATACAGCACTTGCAAACATTCGGGAAATTGCCACTAACGAGCCTTTACTGTCGGGTCGCCTGACGAGCCCCAGCGGTCATGTACTGGCAGTGGCCATTACTCACCAGTATCTGGGAGAATCTGCGACCGAGGTAACCGAAGCGGTGGCGGCAACACGCATCTTGCGTGACGAACTTCTGGAAAGCTACCCCGAGCACGCCATGTACATGAGCGGCTCTAACATGATGAGCAACACTTTCGCCGAAGCCTCCATGGCAGATATGCAGACCCTGTATCCGGCCATGTACGGCTTGCTGATTCTGGTTGTGTTTCTGTTTTTGCGTTCAATTACCGCAACCGTTGCCACCGTGCTGATCATTGTGTTCTCGACAGCCGGCGCGATGGGTATGGCAGGCTATCTAGGTATCGGCCTGACCTCGCCTTCTGCGGTCGCCCCGATTGTCATTACCACATTGGCGGTAGCTGATGCCGTGCATATTCTGGTCTCCCTGTTCGCACTGATGCGAGAGGGGATGAACAAGAACGATGCCATGGTGGAGTCGCTGCGGCTGAATTTCATGCCGATATTCCTTACCTCCATCACCACAGCGCTCGGCTTGCTGTCCATTAATTTCGCGGATTCTCCTCCCTTGGGTGATCTGGGCAATATCTCGGCAATGGGCGCGATTCTCGCCTGGCTGCTATCAATTATTCTACTGCCCGCTATCATTGCCATTCTGCCGGTCAAGGTTCCGGCTCAGCAGCGCAGCATAATGGCGCAGCGTATGGCCTCGTTGGGCGAGACGATTGTGCGTAGACCCAAACCGGTTTTCTTCGTTTCAGCCTCCGTTGCCATTGTTCTCACCGCACTGATTCCTCTGAATGAGGCCAATGATAAATTTGTTCACTACTTTGACGAGCGCATAGACTTTCGCAACGATTCTGATTTTATGGCCGACAATATCACCGGTCTGTACACGATAGAGTTTTCCTTGCCTGCCGAAAACGGCGTGGCCGACCCGGAGTACCTGGCAAAACTGGATGCCTTTAAAGCCTGGTGGCATGAGAACCCGAAGGTTATGCACGTTTCCAGTGTTTCTGATATTTTCAAACGCCTGAACAAAAACCTGCATGGCGACGACGAAGCGTGGTATCGACTACCGGAGGAGCGTGATCTTGCCGCCCAGTATTTATTACTCTACGAATTTTCGCTGCCCTTTGGCCTGGACTTAAATAACAGCATAAATATTGATAAATCCGCCTCGCGTTTTATCGTTACGCTTGAGCACCTGAAATCCCGTGAGACCCGTGAGATTCTCTATGCCGGGCAGGATTGGTTAAAAACCAACGCGCCGTCAATGGCGGCAAACGGTGTCTCGCCGGCAGTGATGTTCGCCTTTATCGCCGAGCGCAATTTCAGCTCTATGGCGGTGGGTATTCCGCTGGCACTGCTCGGCATTTCGGTTATTCTGGTTGTGGCACTGGGCAGCCTTAAGTTTGGGCTTATCAGTATTGTGCCTAACCTGTTTCCAATGGGTATGGCCTTTGGTCTGTGGGCAATCTATAACGGCGAAGTTAATTTCACCATGTCGTTTTCCATGGGTGTGATTCTCGGCATCATCGTCGACGATACCATCCACTTCCTGAGCAAGTATTTGCGCGCCCGTCGCGAGCAAAACTTCTCGGCACAACAGGCGGTGGTGCATTCATTTCGCACCGTTGGTCCGGCACTGATGGTTACCTCTCTGACATTGGCACTGGGCTTTCTGGTACTGTGTTACTCGGCGTTTTACCCCACAGCCAGTATGTCGCTGTTAACGGTAATGGGCATTGTCTGTGCGTTGATTACCGACTTTTTCCTGTTGCCGGTCATTCTGCTGTGGGCTGATCGAGACCCTGAACCTTCTATGGAGACTGTTTATGAACCTTCTGCTAGTTAAGCGCGCCACTGTTGCTACGTTATTTGTGTTGGCTGCGCCGCTTTCTGTTGCGCAGTACGACACTATGTCGGCGCCGGAAAAGGGCCTGGCGATAGCGCAGGAAGCTGATCGCCGGGATGAAGGCTGGCAGGATTCATCCGCTACCATGGCCATGGTATTGCGAAACCGCCAGGGCCAGGAGAGTTCGCGCGAGATGCGCAGCAAGTCTCTGGAAGTAAGTGACGATGGCGACAAGGGTTTGATTATTTTTGACGAGCCGCGCGACGTACGTGGCACGGCCTTGCTAACCTTCAGTCATAAGACAGGCGACGACGATCAATGGCTTTATCTGCCTGCGTTAAAGCGTGTAAAACGCATTGCGTCGAGCAATAAATCCGGGCCCTTCATGGGCTCGGAGTTTGCCTATGAAGATATTTCGTCTCAGGAGGTCGAGAAGTATACCTACACGTATCTGCGTGATGAAAAGCTCAATGGCCTCGATTGCTTTGTGATAGAACGCGACCCGGTCGACGAAGATTCCGGTTATTCACGCCAGGTGGTTTGGCTCGACAAGGCCGAGTATCGCGTTCACAAGGTGGAGTATTTCGATCGCAAGCAAAGCCACCTGAAAACCCTGACTTTTCACGACTATAAACAGTATCTCGACAAACACTGGCGTGCTGCCCGACTGGAAATGATCAACCACCAAACACTCAAAAGCACCACCTTGAGTTTTCAGGACTACAGCTTTGCCGATGGTCTCAACGAGCGCGATTTCAATCAATCCGGTCTGGCCAGGATGCGCTGATAATGCGAAGCCTGTTTTTTCTTGTAACGCTTGGTTCGAGTTGCGCATTGGCAGAGTTCTACCAAACTCTGGAAACCGATCTGCAGTTTGAATTGCGCGGCTATACCCAGGACGCCGCGCAAGACCAGCAGAAAGACTTTCAGGCTTCAATGGCTCTCAGCCCCGAGTGGTATATAGAGTGGGGCGGGGGTGACAACAGCCTGACAGCGACCGCATTCGGGCGCGTTGACAGCGCCGATGACGAGCGCAGCCACGCTGATTTTCGCGAGTTGCACTGGCAAGGTGTGCGTGGCCCGTGGGAGGTTCGCTTTGGTATATCCCGTGTTTTTTGGGGGCGCACCGAACTGCTGCACCTGGTCGACACTATTAACCAGGACGATGCGCTTGAGAACATCGACGGCGAAGACAAACTTGGCCAACCCATGCTGCGGCTAAACTACGTTGCCGAGAACGGCGGTAGTACCCGGCTATTTATTCTGCCGTACTTTCGCGAACGCCAGTTTGCGGGAGAAGAGGGCCGCCTGCGGCCACCTGTTGTTGTCGATGACAGCAATCCGCTGTATGAATCCGGTGCCGGCCAACAACACGTCGACTGGGCCTTGCGATATCAGGGCTGGCTTGGCGGGCTGGACTACGGTGTCGCCTGGTTCTCAGGCACCCAGCGCGACCCGAAGTTTATAGCGGGTGATATTGTTATTAACCCCGGCAGTACTGCGCTGGCTCCCCCCGCAGCGGGTGTGATTCAGCTCGCTGCGATGAACAGTAACTTACTGACTCCCGCCAGCGGAGAACTGCTGTCGCTGCGACCGTTTTACGGTCAGATGGATCAGTTCAGTATCGACGCACAGTACACGGGCGGTAGCTGGTTGTGGAAGCTGGAGGCGCTGTGGCGCGACGAGTTTAACCGTCGAGGCGCGGCCACAAGCCCGGAAATTCGTTCGCGCGAGCGTTATACAGCCGCAACAGCCGGTCTGGAGTACAGCTTTTACGGCGTATTCGATAGCGCCAGTGATATCGGGGTGCTGGTTGAATATCTATGGGATGAGCGCGGGCTCAACCGTGGAAGCGGCTTTCAGGATGATGTTTTTATTGGCGCGCGCTGGGCCGCAAACGATGCCTGGGACAGCGCGCTGCTGGCCGGCGCAGTATTTGACCTGGAGGTTGAAAGCCAGTTTTACAGTATCGAGTACAGTCGGCGCCTGTCAGGCAGTAGCAAGCTGAGCCTGGAAGCGCGTGTTTTTCACAACATTGCCCCCGCTGACAGTAATTTTTTCGCCGTCAGGTTCGACGACTACCTGCAGCTGGAATATAACTGGTACTTCTAGTCGGCTTGTTATTTCAATCTGCGCGAACCACGCCCGTCCAGTTTGCCAAGGGCGGTGTGCTCTTTTTGCCAGTACATCATTTTGTCGCCATCGGCCATCAGGCTGTCGATAGAATTGTGCCTGAAGCGATTGTAGTCAACCACACCGTGGGCAAAGCGAATGGTGTAGGGGTTGCCCGCCGTCGCATTGTACTGGTCCAGCGCTTCCTGAAAACGCCCGATCAGGTGCTCCGCCTGTAACTTGTCGGTGTCGGTCAACAACACCACAAACTCGTCACCACCAACACGGGCAAATACGTCAGACTCCCTGAACAGCTGTTTCATTAGATCGGCAAACACGATAAGCGCCTTGTCACCTTCAGCGTGGCCATGTTGGTCATTAATGGGTTTGAACTTGTTGAGGTCCAGATAGACCAGTGCCGCCTTGAGATCGTTGCGGGCGCAATATTTAAGGCTCTTGTTGGCCAACATGCCAAATCCGCGACGATTACTGATGCCCGTTAATTCATCGACCGTGGCCAGTTGCAACGCTGCCAGTTCGCGCTCGGCCATCAGTGCCAAATCCTGCAGTGTTTCCAGTTCTTCATGGTTTAGCTGGCGGGGCTTGCTGTCGATAATACAAAGCGTACCCAGCGGATTGCCATCCATTGAGTGCAAGGGGCAGCCCGCGTAGAAGCGTATATTGGGGTTTTCGGTAACCAGCGGATTGTCAAAAAAACGCGGGTCCAGGCTGGCGTCGCTAATTTCGAAGACTTGCTGCCCGTGAATGGCATGCCCGCAGAAGGAAATATCGCGGGGCGTTTCTGTTGCGTCCAGACCTGCCCTTGATTTAAACCATTGGCGGTTTTCATCCACCAGGCTGACCAGGGCAATGGGCACCTCGAACACCCGACGGGCAAGCCGTGTCAACCGGTCAAACCGCTCTTCCGGCAAGGTGTCCAGAAGATTCAAAGAATGTAATGCGGCAACACGTTGCTCGTCACCAGCGGGGGTAGGCGCCGTCAGCATGGGGAGTCTCCTGAGCGAAAATCAAGTTGCACTTCCCCAAGCTTACGGTGTGTGCCGGGCGAGCGGCATAGGTAAATATACCGACGCGCTTATCCGCAGTCGGCTTCAGGTTGCGGGCAATTGATCATCCATGGCGTGCCAAATCGATCAACCAGCATACCGAAACGCAGTGCCCAGAACGTTTCTTCGATGGGCATGGTAGTACTGCCTTCCTCGGCTAGCGCTGCGTAAACCCGGTCTGCCTCGGCGGGATCATCAATTTGCAACGACACACTCAACCCTGCCGCCGCTTGAAAGTGCTCGGGCGGACTGTCGGAGGCCATCAGAAAAGTGTCCCCGATTTTCAGGCAAGCATGCATAATCAGGTTCTGCCATTCTGCCGGAACCTGGCTCGGGTCAGGCATTTCCGAGTGGGGCATGATGGCCATGATGTCTGCGCCGAGTATGGCCGCGTAGGTTTCGATCGCCGTGCGACAATTGCCGTTAAAATTGAGGTAGGGGTTGCAACTGATCATCGGTTTTCTCCTGTGAAATACACTCTGTATCAGCTAGTCGCTTTTCACAGAGAAGATTCGACAGACGCGGCCGATTAATTCAGCAATTAATCCCGCTCAGAATACTGCTCATGCATTATCGCCAACTGGGCGTCCTTGCGCCGCCACAATTCCCCAACCCATTGCTGCACCTGTAGACGATACGCCTCGTCCTGAAGATAGTCTCGATTCAGCAACTCCGGAGGAATCGGCAGCGTTTCAACTCGTACAATCACACGATGAATTCGCCCACTGAGCAAATCCCAAAAGCCGTGGCTTTTGCCGGGGTAGTGGATCGTGATATTCAGCATGGTATGCAACTGCTGCCCCATCGCGCCCAGTACAAAGCCGGCGCCACCCGCTTTCGGTTTGAGCAAGTAGCGGTAGGGCGATTGCTGAGCCTCGTGTTTTTGCGGGGTAAAACGTGTTCCTTCCAAAAAATTGAACACGGCGACAGGCGTGTATTTGAATTTTTCGCAGGCTTTGCGAGTGGTTTCCAGATCCTTGCCTTTTAGCGCCGGATTTTTTCTGATCTGCTCGGCGCTGTAGCGCTTCATAAAGGGGAAATCCAGCGCCCACCACGCCACCCCAATGACCGGCACCCAGATCAATTGCTGTTTGAGAAAAAACTTCAGCATGGGTGTTTTGCGATGTAGCGTCTTTTGCACCACCAGAATGTCAGCCCAGGACTGGTGATTGCAGGTAACCAGATACCAGTCCTCGCGGCTAAGACCCTCGAGTCCTTCCACGTCCCACTCGATGCGGTTAAACAGCTGCAGAAGCCGGTTATTGATACCTATCCAGATGGTGGCGGCTTCGATGAGAATTCGCGTACACAAGGTTCGCACCGCTCGCAGTGGCACCAACAGTTTGACAAAGGCAAAGACGATGATGGGAATAAACCAGAACAGGGTGGACACAATGATCAATAAAAGCACCAGGCTGCCGCGCAGCCAGTGAGGAAGAAATGAAAGCACGAGCTCTTTTCACCTGTCAGTTGGTTGTTACCGCCGTTGCGAGTTGCAGGGCGAAGTAGGGCGTCACGTTAAACAGCAAAATCAATAATTTGTAGTTGGCGAGAAACTGAAAATAGGCCTCATTGAGTTTGACCTCGTCGAGCCCGAATAACTCGCGGTGTAAGCGCCGGGGCAAACGTCCGCCCAGCAAGAGCATCAAAGTGGCAAACAACAGGATGCCAATATTGATTACCGCGCACCAACCCAGCGTACTGATCAAGAGTCCGACCGTCATGGGAGCCTCCGCAAACACAAGCCGTTGTTATCTGCGAGCACATTGTAAAGAGCTGCAGCCCTTCTGCCTATATTCAATTTGTTGCCTGTCGCACCGCGCAGAATGACGGGCACAAAAAAGCCGGGACATTGCTGCTCCCGGCTTCAAAGGCTCTTCGTGTAAGTAATTACTTACACATCAAGGTTAGCTACGTTCAGGGCATTGGTTTCTATAAAATCACGGCGCGGCTCAACCACATCGCCCATCAGCGTGGTGAAAATCTGATCGGCAGCGATAGCGTCTTCTATAGTAACGCGCAGCATCCGGCGACACTCGGGGTCCATTGTGGTTTCCCACAGCTGCTCGGGGTTCATTTCGCCCAGGCCCTTGTAGCGCTGGATGTTGTAGCCGCGCTCCGCCTGCTTCATCAACCAGGCCAGTGATTCACCAAAGCTTTCGGCGGCTTGCTGACGCTCGCCGCGTTTGACATAGGCGCCGTCTTCCAGCAAACCCGACAACTTTTCACCCAGCGCGCGGATTTTTTGATAGTCAGAAGACCCTACAAACTCTCGCGTTATGAGATAGTCAGTACTTACTCCGTGTGCAACAACGGTAATCCGGGGGCGGAAGTAGTGACGCTCGGTGTCTTCATCGGCCGTCAGGAGATAGCGGTTGTGTTTGGCCTCTACCGTCTGGGCTAACAGCTCTGACAGGGCCTCACACCAACCCTCAACGGCAGCACGATCCTGCATCATGTCCTGACTCAGGGTCGGGGCATCCAGCATTTGCCACAGTGACACCACCGGATAAACCCGGCTGAGGCGGTCAATCACTTTTTCGACCCCCCGGTATTCCCGCACGAGCTGTTCCAGCCCCGCACCGCTGATACCGGGGGCATCGGCATGGACATGCAACGAAGCGTCTTCCAACGCCGAATTGGTCAGGTACTCATTCAGCGCTTCATCATCTTTCAGGTAGGTGTGTGACTTGCCCCGGCCAATCTTGTAGAGCGGCGGTTGGGCAATAAAGATATGCCCTTGCTCAATCAACTGTGGCATTTGCCGAAAGAAAAACGTCAGCAGCAGGGTGCGGATGTGCGAGCCATCCACGTCCGCATCCGTCATGATAATGATGGAGTGATAACGCAACTTCTCCAGATTAAATTCGGACTTGCCGATACCGCAACCCAGAGCGGTCACCATGGTGCCGACCTCTGCCGAGGACAGCATTTTGTCGAAGCGGGCCTTTTCAACGTTCAGAATCTTACCCTTTAGCGGCAGTATCGCCTGGGTTCGTCGGTCGCGCCCCTGTTTTGCGCTACCACCGGCCGAGTCGCCCTCCACCAGGTAAATTTCCGAGAGGGCGGGGTCTTTTTCCTGACAATCCGCTAACTTACCGGGCAGGCCGGCTATATCCAGTGCGCCTTTGCGGCGGGTCATATCCCGTGCCTTGCGCGCGGCCTCGCGGGCGCGGGCGGCATCCAGCATCTTCTGAACGATAATCTTGGCCTCGCCGGGTTTTTCCTGCAGAAAGTCGGCGAACTTGTCACTCATGGCCTGCTCAACCACCGTTTTAACTTCACTGGAGACCAGCTTGTCTTTGGTCTGAGAGGAAAACTTGGGGTCCGGTACCTTGACGGAAATAATGGCGGTCAACCCTTCGCGGGCGTCGTCGCCCGTCGTGCTGACCTTGGCCTTTTTGGCGAGGCCTTCCTGTTCAATGTAGTTGTTCAGGTTCCGGGTTAGTCCGGCGCGAAAGCCCGCCAAATGGGTGCCGCCGTCACGCTGGGGAATATTGTTGGTAAAACAGTACAGGTTTTCCTGGAAACCATCATTCCACTGCAGGGCCACTTCCACACCCACACCGCCTTCGCCCTCGGTAGAGAAGTGAAAGACCTCATTGATCGGGCTTTTGTTATGGTTCAGGTACTCCACAAAGGCTTTGAGGCCGCCTTCGTAGTAAAAATTTTCTTTCTCGCCGCTGCGCTCATCAACCAGGTCGATATTCACCCCGGAGTTAAGGAAGGCCAGTTCCCGCACGCGTTTGGCAAGCTGGTCAAAATGAAATTCGATATTGGTAAAGGTCTCTTCCGAGGGGTGAAACCGCAGCTCGGTGCCCGTGGTATCGGTATCACCCACCACGGTGAGCGGCGCATCGGGTACGCCGTGGGTGTAGCTCTGCTCATGCACTTTGCCTTGGCGGCGAATGGTTAGAATCAGCTTTTTGGAGAGGGCATTGACCACCGAAACGCCCACCCCATGCAGCCCCCCGGAGATTTTGTAGCTGTTGTCATCCCCCCCGAATTTGCCGCCGGCGTGCAGTACGGTCATGATCACCTCGGCGGCCGAGACTCCCTCGTCGTGCATTTCGGTAGGCACGCCGCGACCGTTATCGCGCACGGTAATCGACTCGTCGGGGTGAATGATGATCTGTATCTTGGTGCAAAAGCCGGCCAGCGCTTCGTCAATGGAGTTATCGACAACCTCGAAGACCATATGGTGAAGGCCCGTGCCGTCATCGGTATCGCCGATATACATGCCCGGACGCTTTCGGACGGCGTCCAGGCCCTTCAAAACCTTGATACTCGATGAATCGTACTGTTTACCTTCGCTCATACTGTCCTCTTGAACATCGTCGCCCCTGCGGTGCAGGAGCCAAAGTCTTATGTTATGGCAGGGGAGACACCGACCCCTGTTTCACGTGAAACCTTTTCAGCGCGTGTGCCGGCAGGCCCTCAAAACAGTCCGCCAGATCACCGGCCTGGATGCTGGTGAAGAACAACTGCATCTCCAGTGCCAGCAAGGCTTGTGTCAGTTGCCGCCGTCGATAAGGGTCTAATTCGGCCGGCAAATCATCAATCAGGAAAACACTCTTTATACCATATTGCGCCAATAACTTCGCCTGTGCGATGCGAATACAACAGATCGCCGTCTTCAGCTGCCCCCGCGACAACACCTCTATTGCAGGCTGGGCACCCACCTTGATCCGCACGTCCGCGCGATGAGGGCCATGCCGTGTATAGCCTAACTCCCGGTCGGTCTGAAGTGCGCTGTCCAGCCGCTCCGCCAGACTGTACTGACTCACATCCCAGCCGGGAGAATAGCGGTAGTCCAGGCTCACCGCCGCACTCGCCGAGGCATCTATGTCCGCATAGGTGCTTTGTATCAGCGGCACCAGACGCTCGAATTGGGCGTGGCGCAGGGCATGCACCACCTCGCCGCTACGGACCAACTCCTCGGTCCAGGGCGACAGCGCTGACAGCGGGGTCGAGGGCTGGCGGAGGAGGGCGTTGCGCTGTTGCAAGGCTTTGCGGTAGCGGCGCCAGGCCACCACAAAAGCGTGTTGTTCCACGTGAAACACCCCCCAGTCCAACCACTGTCGCCGTATCTCGGGCGGACCTTCCAGTAATTGAAACGCGGCGCTATCGATCAACTGGAGGGGCAGCACCCCGGCTAACTCGCCGGCCGAGCGCAGCATCACCCCCCGGTGTTTGACGACGGGGGACTTTTCGCCACGCCGTCGACGGATACCCAGTCGCTCGCTAGCACCGTCGCGATGCAGTTCACCCGTCACCACAAACTGCTCCTCGTGGTGTTGCACCAGCGACTGCCACTTGCGCGTACGGAAGGAGCGGCTACTGCCGAGGCAATAAATGGCTTCGAGCAACGAGGTTTTACCGCTGCCGTTCTCACCAATCAACAGGTTGACAGCCCCACAATCATCAAGCGAGGTGGCTTCAAAGTTCCGGAAGGTGTGTAAGGCCAGACTACGCAGGTGCATAAGGAGAGGCGGGGAAAGACGCAACGTCAAAACGAAAAAAGGGCAGTGTTGCCACCTGCCCTTTTTTCATCACGCTATAGTCCGTTATGGAATAAGACATTACAGCCGCATGGGCATCACAACATAAGCGGATTCGCTGGAGTCCGGCTCTTCGAGCAGCGCACTGCTGTTTGCATCCGCCAGCGACAGCTTGACCGTGTCGCCGCCAATCACCGACAGCACATCGACCAGATAGCTCACGTTAAAGCCAATTTCCAGATCGTTGCCCTGATAGTCGACGGCTACGACTTCTTCTGCTTCTTCCTGCTCCGGGTTGTTCGCCTGTATTTTCAGCTCCCCGCTGGTGAGCTGCAGACGGATACCCCGGTACTTCTCATTGGACAGAATCGACGTGCGGGCAAAGGCTTGTTTGAGCGCATCGCGCGAACCCAATACTTCCTTGGTACTGCCACGGGGCAGCACGCGGTCATAATCCGGAAATTTGCCGTCAATCAGTTTGGAGGTGAATGTAAAGCCCTGGGTCACCACACGAATATGGTTGCTACCGACCAGGATCTCGGCGTCCTGAGTCTCCTCCATCAACAGCCGCGCCAGTTCGTTGACACCCTTGCGAGGCACAATTACCTGGCAATCCTTTTCAACCGACAACTCGGCTGCCAGCGTACACATGGCCAAACGGTGGCCGTCAGTGGCAACCATTCGCAACTGGTTATTGCTAACCTCCCACAGCATGCCGTTCAGATAATAGCGCACATCCTGCTGGGCCATGGCGAAGGCCGTTTTCTCAATCAGTCGTTTGACGTCGCCCTGTTTCACTGAGAAAGACTGGGCATCGTCCCCCTGGTCCACACTAGGGAAGTCTGCAGCGGGCAGGGTAGAGAGCGTAAACCGGCTCCGTCCGGAGCGCAGTATCAGGCGATTTTCGTCAAGGGCGAATTCGATATCACAACCGTCTGGCAGCGACTTGCAAATATCGACCAGCTTGCGCGCCGGCACCGTGATTTCTCCCTCCGAGTCGGGAGGAGTGGTCAATGCCACACGCCCAATCAGCTCCACCTCCAAATCCGTGCCGGTCAGTGACAATTCCTGACCTTCCAGCACTAGCTGTACATTCGCCAGAATGGCCAGCGTTTGGCGACGCTCAACCACACCGGCGACCAGGTTCAGGGGTTTAAGTAATGCCTCGCGAGAAATGACAAATTTCATAATCGGGTGGAGATCCTGTTGGATTTATAGTTTCAACGATTGGTTTCAATCATACGGCAGTCGGGCCGAAAGTCCTATGCCCAAAGACCGGAAAAAGCAAGTAAAAGCAGCAGCCTGCGAGGAAAAGTCGCTCTCTGGAAAGCGACCCCAATCAGGTAGTTAGGGAGCGCAGCAAATTCTGATAGTCTTCACGAATATCCGCGCTGGTTTCGCGCAATTCCTTGATTTTGCGGCAGGCATGCAAAACCGTCGTGTGGTCACGCCCACCAAATGCATCGCCAATTTCCGGCAAGCTGTGGTTGGTCAGCTCTTTGGCCAGCGCCATAGCAACCTGCCGCGGCCGGGCTACCGAGCGACTGCGCCGCTTGGAGGTCAGGTCAGCCACCTTGATTTTGTAGTATTCCGCCACGGTACGCTGAATGTTATCGACACTGACCTGTTTATCCTGCAGGGCAAGCAGATCCTTCAGCGATTCGCGTATCAAGGGGATGTCGATCGACCGCGCCATAAAGCGCGCGCTGGCAATAACGCGCTTTAACGCGCCCTCAAGCTCACGCACATTGGAGCGCACCCGCTGCCCGATAAAAAAGGCGGCATCCTGCGGCAGGTCAACTTTTTCCTGCTCGGCCTTCTTCATTAATATAGCTACACGCGTTTCCAGCTCGGGCGGTTCGACGGCTACCGTCAAGCCCCAACCAAAACGAGACTTCAGTCGCTCTTCCAGGCCATTAATCTCTTTGGGGTAGCGATCACAGGTCAGGATCATTTGCTGACCACCTTCCAGCAGGGCATTAAAGGTGTGGAAAAACTCCTCCTGAGAACGGTCTTTACCAGCAAAAAATTGAATATCATCAATGAGCAGGGCATCGACCGAGCGATAGAAGCGCTTGAACTCGTTGATCGCGTTCAATGACAGGGCTTTAACCATGTCAGCAACAAAACGCTCTGAGTGGAGGTACACAATTTTTGCGTCCGGTTTTTGCTTGAGCATGGCGTTGCCCACAGCATGCATAAGGTGAGTTTTACCCAGCCCCACGCCGCCATAGAGAAAGACCGGGTTGTAAGCCTGCCCCGGATTCTCGGCCACCTGCATGGCAGCCGCCCGGGCTAACTGGTTCGACTTACCCTCAACAAAGGTATCAAAGGTGTGATTTTCCATCAGCGAACTCTGGTGCCGAACACCTCCCTCTACCTCGATTTTGCGGGACGGACGGGAAGGTTGCTGCTGCTTGCGAACCGGTAACTCCAGTTGAGTCAGAGGTTCTCGCTCAAGGGGCGACGACGCTGAAGGTTCCCGGCGCACGGGCGGCTGATTTTCACCAATATCAACCACAACATCAAAATTGTTGTCGGGACCGGCTTCGCTGACAAGCTGGGAGATACGATCAAGATAACGGTCAGCGACCCAGTCCTTGATAAACCGGTTTGGTGCCAGCAGTTGTAGCTGGTCACCATTGGCGACCGCTCGCAGCGGCCTGATCCAGGTATTAAACTGTTGAGACGGCAACTCATTCTGCAAATGATGTAGGCATTGTTGCCAAGCGACTTCCGGCACGGTGAAAACCTCTCCTGCCCTTTTATAATGATTGTTATGTGAGTAACGAAGGGGCCCTGCCCCGAAGACCGGCTATTGTAACGCTACTTTTCGCAGTTTATCCACAGATAAAAACAAAAAAACTTTCTGCTTGCCATAATTTATCTGTTTATTATTCAATGCCTTAAGCCATAAATGAAACATTGACCGGCGTATTTTTATCCAGAGAGAAATAGTTGTGTATAACCATAATTGTTTCCTGTGGATAATCTGTCAACCAACGGACATGTGAGCACTTACTTGCAAAGCGGTTGCGATAATGCGGTGATGCTGGCGCCGCCGTCGGACCGGCATACATAAAGACATGGCAACAACAGCAAAAAGACATTGCCATTGCTCCGCTAATTCTCTAGAATTCGCGATCCTTATTTTTAGTGTTGTTGCGATGTCGAAGTAGGGCGCTGCAGCAATAAAACGTTTTCAAACGGCCTATAAAAGCCTTGCTGCTTTATATAGGTACTGGAGAGTAGCAATGAAAAGAACCTTTCAACCCAGCGTACTGAAGCGCAAGCGCACTCACGGTTTCCGCGCCCGTATGGCAACCAAGGGCGGCCGCAAGGTTCTGGCCCGTCGTCGCGCCAAAGGTCGTCAGCGTCTCGCAGCCTGATTCGGCTTTTGCGAATGGCCCCACAGCACCGTGACGACAGAAGGTTTTGCAAAAACGTCACGGCTGCTGAATGCCAAAGACTACAAACAGGTTTTTGATAACGCCCGCCTAAAAGTGTCTACCCCGGAACTGCTGTTCCTCGCTCACCCCAATCAATCTGATCACGCCCGCCTTGGTCTGGTTATTGCCAAGAAGCACGTCAAACTCGCCGTTGGCCGCAACCGCATCAAGCGAGTAGTGCGAGACAGCTTTCGCCATCACCAAAGTGAGCTTGCCGGTCTTGATATAGTCGTGCTTGCACGCAAGGGATTAGCTACACTAGACAAGCAACAGCTTCATCACAGTTGCCGACAAATGTGGCAACAACTTCAAAAACGTGTCGAAAAACAACAACGGCAAGCTGCTCAACAGCGTCGGGAGGCAAACTCATGCGATCAGTCCTGATAGCGCTCGTACGCGCTTATCGCTATCTCATCAGCCCCCTGATGGCAAGCCATTGCCGCTTCTACCCGAGCTGCTCCGGCTACGCGCTGGAAGCCATAGAACAACACGGCAGCGTTCGCGGCAGTGCTCTGGCATTGAAACGCATCGCCCGCTGTCACCCGTTTAATCCGGGCGGCTATGATCCGGTTCCCTGTAAAGGGCACTGCCATACCACCAAACCTACGCAGGCACCTTTGTCATAATGGATATCCAACGTACCTTGCTTATTGCCGCCATTGCGGTGCTGTCATTTATGCTGGTAACCGAATGGGGTAACTTCCGCACCCAGCAACCCGCCGCTAGCGCTCCGGCTGCCAGCCAAACCGTTTCAGAACCCAGCGTTCCTACAATTGAGAACCGCGACTTTGCCGCTGAAGATATTCCTCTGCTCCCGAGTCAGGAGCAGGAAAGTGAATTGCCAAAGGCTTCCGGGCAGCAACAGATCAGCGTAAGCACCGACGTGCTGAATCTGAGCATTGATCTGCGTGGTGGCGACGTTGTGTACGCGGCTCTGCCAAAACACTTTGCCGAAATTGACACCCCTGACGAGCCCTTTGTCTTGCTTGAACAGTCATCGGCTCGCGAATACGTTGCCCAAAGCGGGCTCATTGGCAGAGATGGCACTGATACGCGTGAAGGCCGCCCGGAGTTCAGCAGCCAGCAAAACAGCTATCAACTGGCTGACGGCCAAAACGAAATGACGGTAACACTGGCTTATGCGCCAAGCCGTGACGTGACAATTTACAAACACTATCGTTTCCGCCGCGGTGCCTACACGGCGGAACTCGATTACGAAATTGACAACCGAAGTGATCAAGCCTGGCAGGGCGCTCTTTTCACGCAGCTCAAGCGCGACAACAGCGAAGACCCTGCCTCCCAGAACAACGGCATGATGGGTATGCAGCCTTTTCTTGGCGTGGCCTATCGCACTGCCGAAGACCCGTTCGAGAAACTCACTTTCGACAAAATGCGCGACAAGCCGCTAAAGCTGGAAATGACCGGTGGTTGGGTAGCCATGATCCAGCATTATTTTCTTAGTGCCTGGGTTCCGCCCGCCGAGAGTCAAAACCTCTTTACTACATCAGTGACGCGCAGCGGCGATAATATCGCGCGCTACACCTCGCAAGCCGAGACCATAGCAGCAGGCAGTACCGGCCACTTCAAGGCAACCCTGTATATCGGCCCAAAGGATCAATACGCTCTGGAGGAAATCTCTCCCGGCCTGGACCTCAGTGTTGATTACGGTTGGCTCTGGTGGATTGCCCAGCCCTTGTTCTGGGTACTGACGCAAATACACAAACTGCTGGGCAACTGGGGTCTCGCCATTATCGGCGTTACCCTGCTGGTTAAAGTCCTGTTTTTCCAACTGAATGCCACCGCTTTTCGCTCGATGGCGAATATGCGCCGGGTACAACCCAAGCTGCTCGCCCTGCGCGAGCAACACGCGGATGATCGCCAGAAGCAATCCATGGCAATGATGGAGCTGTACAAGAAGGAGAAAATCAATCCGCTGGGTGGCTGCCTGCCCATACTGGTACAAATGCCTGTGTTCATTGCTCTGTACTGGGTACTGATGGAAAGTGTTGAACTGCGCCACGCGCCGTTTTTTGGCTGGATTCAGGATCTGTCGGCAATGGATCCTTACTACATCCTGCCCCTGATTATGGGCGCGTCAATGTTTGTTCAACAGAAGCTGAACCCGCCGCCACCTGACCCGATGCAGGCCAAGGTGATGCAGTGGCTGCCAGTGATCTTTACTTTCTTCTTCCTGTTTTTCCCGGCAGGGCTGGTGTTGTACTGGGTCGTCAATAACCTGCTGTCTATTACCCAGCAATACATTATTACCCGCAGTATCGAGAAGAGTCAGGCGAAAGCCTAAATGAACTACAACACCGACACCATAGCCGCTATCGCAACGCCGACCGGTCGCGGTGGTGTCGGTATTATTCGACTCTCGGGGCCGCGCTGTCTCGACATTGCAGCCCCCCTTCTAAACAACAAGAAAGTTAAGCCGCGTCAGGCACACTTCAGCCATTTCTATAATTCATCTAACGACAATATTGAGGCGATAGACAGCGGCCTCGTCTTATACTTTCCCGCGCCTAATTCTTTTACCGGCGAAGACGTCATTGAACTACAGGGGCACGGTGGCCCTGTCATCATGAACCTGCTGCTGCGGGAAGTTATTCGCCTCGGCGCCCGTCAGGCCAAACCCGGAGAGTTTTCCGAGCGCGCATTTCTCAACAACAAAATTGATCTCACCCAGGCTGAAGCTATTGCTGACTTAATTGACAGCGCTTCAGAACAAGCCGCCAGAAACGCGGTGAGGTCTCTGGAAGGTGAGTTCAGCCAACGCGTCAATGCGCTTGTTGAAGCACTGATTCACTTACGTATTTACGTTGAAGCGGCCATCGATTTTCCTGAAGAAGAAGTAGATTTTCTCAGCGACGATAAAGTGCAAAGCGGCTTGAATACACTGTCAAACGACATGGAGAAATTGCTGCGGTGTGCCCAGCAAGGCGCGCTACTACGCGAAGGCATGAACGTAGTAATTGCCGGCAAACCAAATGCCGGAAAATCCAGTTTGCTGAATGCACTGGCCGGCAGGGAATCTGCCATCGTTACGGATATTGCCGGTACCACCCGTGACATTCTGCGGGAAACCATTCTGATTGATGGCATGCCATTGCACGTTGTTGATACCGCCGGTTTGCGCGACAGTGACGACGCGGTAGAACAGGAAGGTATTCGCCGCGCGTGGTCGGCTATCGACGACGCTGATCGAATCCTGCTGGTTGTGGACTCCACCCTGAACGATGGCAGCAGCGAGCTGCTTGATCAGTTTCAAGCGCATCATGACAAACTGACGGTTATCTACAACAAGGCAGATCTGTCAAAACTGGCAATCGGGGTACACGGTGACAGTCACAGTGTGAACCTGTCGGCGAAGGGCGGGCAGGGGATTGATGAACTGCGCGAACACCTGAAAGACTGCATGGGTTTTCACGGCGGGACCGATAGCCAGTTTACCGCCCGTCAACGGCATATCGACGCCCTGCAACTTGCCCGCCAGCACTTCACGCTCGGCCGGGAGCAGCTTGAAGTTTACCGCGCCGGCGAACTGCTCGCCGAGGAACTGCGTTTAAGTCAAAATGCGTTAAGCACGATTACCGGTGAATTTACCTCCGACGACTTACTCGGCAAAATATTCTCCAGCTTCTGTATCGGTAAATAAGCCAGGCCGATACTGACCCATAGTATTGAATCCACTCACGCTGCGTATAAATCCTTCCTGTAGTCCTGCCGGATTATCAAATCAATAGAAGACCTGACCGGGCAGGGTAAGGGGTGTAATGATCTCAATCTTTAGCCATTCGCGTGGAGTTTGCCGGGCCGTTACCGCACAGAGCACCTCAATCGAACCGGAAACAGGTACCGAATAGCAAAAAAATGATTTTTTTTGCTGTGTAAGTGCGGTGAAAACTGCGGGGACTAGCTGTGCATAAAGACGGGGATAAGTTTTAAAGCTGTGGACGTAAAAATGCGGTCAAAACTTGTCCCCAATCCGTCCCAAGCACTTGTGCAGGCTAAACACAGGCAGAAACTATGCTTATAGACAGGGTTTAGAGGGCACTATTTAATATTGTTTTCAATCACTTAAAGAACTTATCCACATTTATCTCCAGCTTAATAACTATATCAACTACTATATTCCTTACTTTCCTTCTTTTTTAAGTATTTTTATTTAATAACTTTTTTAAAAACCGGCCCTGATTAAATTTTCACCAGCTTATTGCAGCACTGGACGCGACCCGTATAATCACACTCCCTTTCGATCACAGCAGGTTTTTGTACCGTGGAATATCCCGAGCAATTTGACGTTATCGTCATCGGCGGCGGCCATGCCGGCACCGAAGCCAGTCTGGCTGCCGCTCGGATGGGCGCGAAAACCTTGCTGCTGACCCACAACATCGAAACCCTTGGGCAGATGTCCTGCAACCCGGCCATTGGCGGCATTGGCAAGAGCCATCTCGTGATGGAAATTGACGCCCTGGGCGGTGCGATGGCACTGGCGACAGATCGCGGCGGTATACAATTTCGCGTGCTCAACGCGCGCAAAGGCCCCGCCGTGCGGGCTACCCGGGCCCAGGCCGACCGTGTTTTGTACAAGGCGGCAGTTCGCGACATGCTGGAAAATCAAGCCAATTTGTCGATTTTTCAACAGGCAGTGGACGACCTGATCATCGAATCCGGGCGCGCTGTTGGCGCACTGACCAATGCGGGTATACGCTTTCGAGGCAAATCGGTGGTGTTGACCACGGGCACTTTTCTCGGTGGCAAGATTCATACTGGCCTCGACAATCACAGTGGCGGCCGCGCCGGCGACCCGCCGTCCATCGCCCTGGCCAGTCGCCTGCGAGAACTCCCTCTGCGGGTAGACCGCCTGAAAACGGGCACGCCGCCGCGCATTGATGCCAAATCAGTGAATTTCGACGGCCTGCAGGAGCAGTGGGGCGATACCCCCGAGCCGGTAATGTCCTACCTTGGCTCGCTGGCCATGCATCCGCAGCAAACCTGCTGCTGGATTACCCATACGAGTGAGAAGACCCACGATATTATCCGCGGCGGGCTTGACCGTTCGCCCATGTATACCGGCGTAATCGAGGGCGTTGGCCCGCGTTATTGTCCTTCGATCGAAGACAAGGTTCACCGGTTTGCCGATAAAAACAGTCACCAGATCTTTATCGAACCGGAAGGCCTGAACACCCACGAACTCTATCCCAACGGGATTTCAACCAGCCTGCCCTTTGATGTGCAAATGGCAATGGTTCGCTCGATCAAAGGCTTTGAAAATGCGCATATTACTCGCCCAGGTTATGCCATAGAGTACGATTATTTTGACCCACGCGACCTGAAAACCTCGCTGGAAACCAAAGTTATCGATGGCTTGTTTTTCGCCGGCCAAATTAACGGCACCACCGGCTACGAAGAGGCGGGTGCCCAGGGCTTGCTGGCCGGCTTGAACGCCGCCCTGCTGTCGCAGGAACGCGAGGCCTGGTGTCCGCGCCGCGACGAAGCCTACATCGGCGTACTGGTGGACGACCTGATCACAATGGGCACGCTTGAACCCTACCGCATGTTCACATCCCGCGCCGAGTATCGCCTGCTGCTGCGCGAAGACAATGCGGACACCCGACTCACTGAAAAAGGCCGTGAATTGGGCCTGGTCAGCGACGAACGCTGGCGCGTATTCTGTGAAAAGCGCGAGGCGGTAGAGCGAGAGCGCCAGCGCATGGGCAGCACCTGGATTCAACCCAATACCCCGGAAGCGGCCAAGCTGGACGAAAAGATACCAACGCCAATCAGCCATGAATTCAACCTGCTGGATTTGCTCAAGCGACCGGAACTGACCTACGCTGACCTGGCCTTCTTGAAAGGCGAGGGCAGCAGCGACCCGCAGGTAGCAGAACAGGTTGAGATTGGCGTTAAGTACGCGGGCTACATAAACCGCCAAACCGAAGAAATCGACCGGTTGCGCCGTTTTGAACACACCGCCCTGCCGCTGGATTTCGACTACCAAACGGTTGACGGGCTCTCCAACGAGATCAAACAAAAACTGGGCGACGCCCGCCCGCAGTCGCTGGCCCAGGCATCGCGTATTCCCGGTGTCACGCCTGCAGCTGTATCGCTGCTGCTTATCTATCTGAAGAAGCGCGGTTTGCTGGATCGCAGCAGCAAGATCGCGTAGTTCGCAGTCATGGCGGATGAACGCGAACAACTATGCTCCGGCCTTAAACAGCTCTCACTGACGCTTGATGAAACTCAGGTTGACCAACTGCTTGCCTATCTGGCCCTGCTGGTGAAATGGAACCGGGCCTTTAATCTCACCGCCATTCGAGACGCAAACGAGATGGTGGCCAAGCACCTGCTTGATAGCCTTAGCATTGCCCCCTTG
Organism: Spongiibacteraceae bacterium UBA5047; assembly: GCA_002415025.1. GTDB lineage: Bacteria > Pseudomonadota > Gammaproteobacteria > Pseudomonadales > Spongiibacteraceae > Litorivivens. Next base: position 14,025 of record DIBR01000031.1, on the reverse strand, counting down.
ATTCAGGGGCAGCGTTTTCTTGATGTGGGTACGGGGGCTGGCTTGCCGGGCATCCCGCTGGCTATCTGTTTTCCGCAAAAGCAGTTTGAGTTGCTGGACAGCAATGGCAAGAAAACCCGGTTTCTCCAGCAAGCAGTCGCAGAGTTAGCACTTACCAACTGCGTGGTGCATCGCAACCGCATTGAGTCCTGTGGGCTTAGCGCCAGCTTTGACGGCATTCTGTCCAGAGCCTTTGCTTCGCTGGCGGATATGGCAGATGCCTGCGGCCCGCTCCTGAACGCTCGTGGTGCCCTGCTTGCAATGAAAGGGCAGTACCCGGACGAAGAGTTGAGTCGCTTACCAAAACCCTATATCGTCAAGGGTTCGCATGCGCTGACGGTGCCAGGTCTGGCTGGAGAGCGCCATCTGCTTATCCTTGCCCGGGAAGGTTAGCGGTGAGAATGCAGCCACTGAAAACGACAAGCACAACCCGAATGCGGGGACAGCATGGCTAGGATATTCGCAATTACCAATCAGAAAGGCGGTGTTGGCAAAACCACCACCAGTGTCAACCTGGCCGCATCGCTCGTTGCGACGCGCAGGCGGGTGCTGTTAATCGACCTCGACCCCCAAGGCAATGCCACGATGGGCAGCGGGGTTGATAAAAACGGCCTCGAAGCGAGTATTTACGACGTACTTACCGAAAAAGGCAGCATCGACAACGCCATAGGCAAAGGCCTGGATGCAGGTTACGACCTGATTGGCGCCAATCAGGATTTAACCGCTGCCGAAGTTGAATTGATCAACGAAATTGGCCGCGAATTTCGTCTGCGCGAGGCGCTGGCGCCGGTACTGGAAGACTACGATTTCATTCTGATCGACTGTCCGCCTTCGCTGAATATGTTAACGGTAAACGCGTTGGCGGCCGCTCACGGTGTGATTATTCCGATGCAGTGCGAGTACTACGCACTCGAAGGGTTGACCGCGCTGGTCAATACCGTGAACCGGGTAAAGCAGTTGATCAATCCGGAACTGGGCATTGAAGGGCTGCTACGCACTATGTACGACCCGCGTAACAGCCTGACCAATGATGTGTCAGCCCAATTGTACGAACACTTCGGTGACAAGGTTTACCGCACTGTGATTCCACGCAACGTGCGTCTCGCAGAAGCGCCCAGTCACGGCATGCCCGTGATTCAGTACGACAAGGATTCAAAAGGTGCAATGGCCTACATTGCACTGGCCGGCGAAATGCTCCGGCGTGCAGATAAACCTGGAGCTCCCGAAACACCGGGGCTTCATTTGATTCGGTCTGAGGGATAATGGCAAAGAAAAGAGGTTTGGGGCGCGGCTTGGATGCGCTGTTAGGAAGTCAGGCGGCAGCATCACCTGCAATTCAGGAAGCGCCGGTCGGGCAGCCCGTAAGTACCGAGGACACAAGCAAAGCCGTAGATGGTGAGTTGCGCAATATTCCGGTGGATCTGATTCAGCGTGGTAAATACCAGCCGCGTCGCGATATGCAGCCCGAGGCACTGGAAGAACTCGCAGAATCCATCAAGGCGCAAGGCGTGATGCAACCCATCGTGGTGCGCGCGATTGACGACAAGCGCTTTGAAATCATTGCCGGTGAACGCCGCTGGCGCGCCACGCAACTGGCTGGCCTTGATAACATTCCGGCGCTGATTCGTGACGTGCCCGACGAAGCCGCCGTTGCGATGGCGCTGATTGAAAATATCCAGCGCGAAGATCTCAATCCGATGGAGGAATCGCTCGCCCTGCAGCGTTTGCAGCGCGAGTTTGAGTTAACCCATGCCCAGGTCGCCGAAGCGGTGGGCAAGTCGCGTACGACCGTAACAAACCTACTGCGTCTCACCAACCTGCGTGAAGAAGTACAGCGCATGCTGGAACACGGTGATCTGGAAATGGGGCATGCGCGCGCCTTGCTCTCACTCCCGTCCGAAGAGCAGTCAGCGGCAGCCTCTCAAATTGTAGGGCGTGGTCTGTCGGTTCGACAAACCGAGGCGCTGATACGGCGCATGCTGGAAGAAGCGAAAGCGCCAGAAAAAAACTCGCCGAAAAAGCTCGACCCGGATATCAAGCAACTGCAAGACGAGTTGTCAGAAAAGTTTGGTTCGCCCGTGCAGGTTCAACACAGCGCGAAAGGGAAGGGCAAACTGGTGATCAGTTACAACAACCTGAATCAGCTTGACGGTATTCTCGGGAAATTCAAATAACAGCGAGTTTGAGAAGGCTCCCACATTGTTCGCAGGAGCCTGTCTCTCAGGCGAACAGCACCTTAACCGGTGGTTGCCTTCTTCAAGTCATCATAAGACGACTGAATACACTCCGCATAAAAAGCCGGGTCCGGCATTTGTTCTCGGCAGGCATTAAACGAAATCGCAATCGTTCCTTTCTTGTTTTGTACCGTGCTGTACACCACGTGAAATAAACCAACGCCGGGCAAGAGTGGCCCAAGGCTCAAACCGTCCACGAGTTCTGCTCCGCAAAAATACAATTGCACGGGTGGCCCGGGAACGTTGGTGACAATAGTGTTAAATATAACAGCCCGCTCGGTTAAGCCGGTGCTAACGGAAGCGCGCATCGCCAGCGCCATCATGCCGCCTGGAAGTACATCGGTAACATCCATGGCAATGCGAGGGCCCAAGGCTTCAGCATAGGTTTTACTTTGTTTTGATTCCGACTGAATAGCTTCAAGGCAGGCTTTTGGTTCGGTGATATCGGTGCGCAGTGCCACGGTCATAAAGCCGACCATATTTCCTCCGGCACCTTTTTCCGCGTCGCTGCGCACGTCAATTGGACAACCGGTAACCAGCGTTTTCTCCGGCAGTTCGTTTTTGGATTCCAGATATTTGCGAAGCGCGCCTGAGACGATGGTCAGCATAACGTCGTTGACCGTGGCCCCTTTAACAGTATTCTTAATAGCGCGTACATCTTCGAAAGAAAACTTGACTGAATCGACAACACGGTAGCTGGAAATTCGCTCTTGAAAACGGGTTTTCTGCTTGTCTTCCAGCGAGCGGAAGTCGCCCTGCTTGCGGCCGCGCCGAATGCGGCGATAGGCAGGAACGGCGTTGCCGAGCAACTTGAAGAATTTGCGCGGCTTTTTCAGATTGTTGACATAAGCCTTGGCCAGTAATTGCCAATCGGATGAGCGCTCAATAATGCGCGCCGGGGCGTCGCCGGGGTTGGCGATCTCGGGCGAGAGGTCGTGCATGAGCGGGAAAAACATGGCGCCGGTCGCGCCGTCCATGGCCGAGTGGTGGACTTTCAGCAGCATGGCAAAGCAGTTTTCCGGTAAGCCCTCAATTTTGTCGAGGCCTTCAATAATATACATTTCCCAAAGCGGTTTACTTAAATCCAGCGGGCGGGCATGCAGTCGCGCAACCTGGATGCAAAGCTGACGCCAGTCACCGGGCGAGGGCAAGGCTATATGACGAACATGGTATTCCAGGTCGAAGTGTTCGTCTTCAACCCAGTAGGGGTTGTCGAGGCCCATCGGAACACGGGCAAGCTTGCGCGTGAAAATTGGTGAGAGATGCAAACGGCTTTCCAGTGTGGAGAGGATCTGCTTGAACCTGACCATCCCGCCTTCCACTGACGACTGATCGTAAATACTCAGTCCGCCAATGTGTTGCGGTAAGCCTTTCATCTCCGCATGCAGGAACATGGCATCCTGACCGGTGAGTTGCTCCATTCGTATACCCCTCGTTAGTTATGCTTTCAACTAAAGGTACTGGTTGACTGCGCCGACAGCCAGCAATATTTGCGGCCCGAAACAAAACGGCCACCGCAAGGGTGGCCGTTATACGTGGGCATTAATTCATGCTACTGGTAGCTGGGGTCTTCCCAGTCGCCAATCGAGCGCGAGCGCACGGGTTGCAAATGTACCGGTGCGATAGTGTGTGGATACTCCGGGCCCCAGTTGACCGGGTCGCCCTTCATTTCTACGCTCGCGTTGTCGGTGTACCAGTCCACCAGGTCGCCATCGCAGCGCAGCAGCCAGACCGTGCCTTCGTCACCGGCAGTAAAGTCGCCGTGGCGAATCAGGGCCGGGCGGAAAAAATAGGTACCGGGCCACATTTCACCGTAGTTGTAGTGAAAGCTGCCTTCCAGGCAATAGGCTTCCTCGTACACCGGGTGGTGGGCCAGCGGGTGCTCGCGCCAGTTGGGCTTGGCCTTGATCAGGCGCGTGTAAAAGCCGGTTTTTTCATCGCGATACAGCATTTTGATGTAGAGGCCGGGTACCGGCGTGCCGCCCAGATCAAAGCGCATGGGGCTGCCGTCTTCAACGTTGATCCAGTCCATGTCTTTGGTGCGGGCAATGACCAGTTTCTGGTCCTCGCGCACAAAATCCTTGTCGCTATCGGTCACTTCAAACTGCCAGTCGCCGTACTCGCGAAAGAACAGTATCTTTGTGCCGGCCTTGACGCTGATAGCGGGCGCGACAACGCCTTTTGGTGTACACCAATAACCGCCATCGGTAAGCACTTCGTCACCAATGGTGACCTCGCCTTCCAGCACATACCACTCCGTTTGCGCACTGTGAACACCCGCCGGGCGATTCCAGTCGGTCACAAACTCGATGCTGGCAGATACTGAACCGTCTTCCTCGTCGTAGGCGAGGTTGCGCTGGCGCGCTTCGCCGTTGGCGTGCATAAATTCGGCGGGATGCCAGATCAGGTCTTTTTCGTCTATCAGTTCAACATGTGGGCGCACGGTAGTCCTCCGCGTAGTGCCGGGTGTTTAGAGTCCACCCGCCTAAATGTTAGCGCATTTGGTCACGGTAAAGACAGATTGTGACCGCTAATGATTTAATGATATATTAATATGTCTTATAAGACAATTACCCGTTCTCAGGAAGGGAATGCCGACCATGCTGCATGCACGCCGCTCATTATTATTGCTGACAGCTCTCGCTGTTTTTGTCCCGCCGCTAGCGGCCTGTCACAGCAGCTCGAGCAGTTCCACTGATGCTGCCGCCACAGATGCCAATCATCTTATGCCGTTGGCAACCAGCCCCTATGGTGCCGGTGTGTTTTCCAGCCAGGTAAAAAGCAGCAGCGTCGACGAAGGTGAGCAGGGCGCACCCAGGCCACTGCTGGTCTACTATCCCGACGTTGCCGGCAGTTTTCCGGTGGTGCAGGTGCAGCACGGCTTTTCAGCCGCCAACAGCTCCCTGGCCACTGTTAATGAATTTCTGGCCGGCCACGGCTTTGTTGTTGTTGCCCCGCAAATGTACCCCCAGGGCAACCCGGCTGATGCACCGAGCATCGACGATGAAACCCAGGGTGTTGCCGATGTGATTAACTGGGCGAAATCCAATCTGGAGGCGGTGACTGGCGCCAATGCCGATATTGCCCGCTACGGCCTGGCCGGTCACTCCCGGGGCGGGCAGGTGGCCTGGCGCGCAGCGCTGAACAACACCAACAGCGTGCAGGCTCTGGCGGGCATCGACCCGGTTGACGGCAATGCGCCGCCCTTCGATTTTGACAGCGACCCTTTCACCGTTGACCCCGGCCCACTGGTGACAGACACGGCACTGAGTTTCGGTTTTCCCACGCTGATACTCGGCACCGGTCTGGGGCCGAGCGAACCCTTTTCCTGCGCGCCAGAGGGGCGCAATCACGAACAGTTCTATGCGGCGAGCGACCGGGCCTTTCATCTGGTGGCGTTGGACTATGGTCACAACGACATGTTTGATATGAATGCGCTTGAGTCCTACGCTTGTCGCAGCAACCCTGACCGCGCGCCGATGCAGACCTTTGTCGGCGGGCAGCTGGTGGCTTACTTCTCGCTGCGCCTGGCCGATCGCGATGCGCAAGCCTATTTGCTGGCACTCAGCCCGGCGGGTGAAACCCAGTCACCGGATATCGCGCTCGACATCGAAAACAAGTAAGACGGAAGGCCTACAGCGCAGGCCCCAGCAGTGCGGCCACGTCTCCTAAATGAGCGGCATTGAACAGTGGCACCGAACAGCGACCGTTGGTGCAAACAAAAGCCGCTGGCTTGTCGAGCAGGGGATACTCGATATCGTGGTGATAGAGCGGTCCCTCGCTGCGGTCAAACCACTCCAGACGGAAATATTCTGCCGGCAGCGCCAGACTGGCACTGAACAGTTTCTGTGCGTGTTCGTTCTGTTTTGAACCGACAATAACAACATGAGTGGGATCGCGCTCATATTCGTCAGCCGCCAGCAGGATACCGGGCTCGGTCAACAGGGGCCGCTGCTTGCTATAATTCGCCAGAAACGCCAGGCCGCTCTTCGCCAGCTCGCGAAAACGTGAGTGACCGCTGTAGTGGGCGAGCAGAATGGCGTGTCGCGTCAGTTCGATATTTTCTTCCAGATCCCGGGTGGGCTGAAGGGGCACGCCGGCTTGTATTGAGGCCGTCAGCGCGCCGCTGGCGGTTGCAAACTGACGGCGGATAAAATCGGTTGCTGCCATCGCATGGTGCAGCCACTGTCGCTCTGCTGTTGCCTGATACAGGCGCAGAAAGGCGATAGCCGGATAGAGTGTGTCGGCCAGAAAGGGTTGGCCGGCGCCATCCTCGGTGTCGTGGCGAAAGCCGCCGCCATCGCGCTGACGGTTATTCAGTATCCAGTGCGCCGCGCGCCGCGCGTCATCCAGAGCCTGCCGGTTACCGGTGGCCCGGTACAACCCCTGCAGGGCGATCGCTACCTGCGCGTTCTCGCGACTGTACTGGTTTCGGTCAATGCGGGGTATTCCGAGTACCATCCGCTCGTTGTCACCAAGCGCAAAATAGTCGGCGGCCTTTTGGCCCTGAATCAGGTCCGCGTCCTGGCTGACAAAATAGGCGCCATTGTCGCCGCGCAAAAAGCGATTCAGATAGCGATGCGTACGCCCGGCCGCCTGCTGATAGTGTGCGTCGCCGGTGAGGCGCCAGGCCAGGGCATAGACCGACAGATAGCGTGTTTGGGTACGCATGATCTTTTCGAAATGCGGGTGCTGCCAGTCGCCCTGGGTGGAATATTGATAGAAGCCGCCCCAGGCGGGATCTTCCAAGGCCAGCGCTGCATCAAGCGTGGTGAGCGCCCGGCGCTGCTCCGGCAGCTCACCGCGGGTACCGAGAAAGAGACTGTACTCAACGCTGTCGCGATCCAGAAACTTCATCGCAATATCCAGCCCGCCATTCGCCGCAGAGGCCTGTCGATGTTGCTCGCCCAGGTACTCGCGCTGCGCCGCGCTCAAGGGGGCGTCGCCCGGGTCAGCCAGCCTGGGTGACGAGCCATTGATGCTGGTCGGCGAGGTGTTCTCGGGCGAGGGGTCGGCAACGATGGCGGTGAGCAGCCTTAGAAAGGCGCCGGGCGATATGTAACCAGCGCGCTTGACGATGTCCGTGCCATCGGCGGAGAGAAAGATCGTGGCGGGCCAGCCGTAGGCGCGATAGCGATTGGCCAGCGCAGGATTGGCGTCATGATCAACCTTTACGCTGATGTAGTGCTTGGCGAGGTAGGCATTCACCTTGGCATCGGCGTAGGTTTTCTGGTCCATCACATGACACCAGTGGCACCACACCGCTTCCAGATTCAGCAATATCAGCTTGTTCTCTCGCTTGGCCTGCTCAAATACTGCCGCAGACCACGGCTGCCAGGCAGGTTGCTGGCCAGCGCTCTGAATTGGCGCAGCGGTTGCTGGCTTCGTCGTCACAATAAGTACGATAAAGAGCAGGGGAGTAAAAAATCTGGCTCGAATTTTCATGCTTTCTATACGTAGTTCGATGGTTTTTCGATGCCGGGCTCGCTGGCGCCGCGCCTAGCAGCTTGATAGTGGTCAGTCCTACAGAAAGCAGATATGGTGTGTTCCCAAAAAAAAGACCACCATATGGTGTTAGCTCTTTCGGGCTTGCTGTCGGAAAAGCCTTAAGCGCGCGAAAAACAAGGCAAATATTTTGCGCCTCAAATAGCGCGCTGCGACATTTTGTCGCACGGGCTCTATCCATATCGGTTGATACTTAACCACATAGACCCTATAATTCGCCCCGCTTTTTGGACGAGTCAGTTTGCACTGCGATCGGGTTCCAAAACGGGTACTTGGGGAGAGTCATGGCACAGCGGCAAGGTGGAGAACCGCCAACGGCTGCGCCGATTACACGCCCCCCACTGCTCAAAATCTACGGTCTGCAGGCGCTCATACTTGTTCTGGTTGCGACCAGTTTGCTGCTGGTGGATCTGGTTACGGCCAAATCTGCGCTGATTGGCGGCCTGATATCCGTACTACCCAATGCCTATTTCGCCCGGCTGGCGTTTCGCCATCGGGGGGCACGCGCCGCAAGTGCGGTAGCGCAGTCGTTTTATCGCGGCGAGGCGGGCAAGTTTGTGATGACGGCGGTGTTGTTTGCGCTGGTGTTCAGCAGCGTAAAGCCCTTGCAGGTTGAGGCCGTGTTTCTGGCTTTTGTCGCAATGACGCTGACGAACACGGTGTTTGCCTGGCAGCTCAGCAACCAGCGTGTAACAGGTACCCGCTAGGCTTATAGCGGCGGGATTGAAAATCAGGGTAGCTCGACAAAACGCCTGACCTGGTTCAGAGTCGGCGGTTTTTCAAGATACCTTTATGTTTGAGAGTGAGAAATGGCAGGGGATACCTTAACCACTACCAGCTACATTCAACACCATTTGACCAACCTGACCTACGGCAAGCTGCCGGAAGGCTACGAGCGCCATGGCGCCGATGGTTCCGTTCAGGTGTTGGAACAAGATACCTGGACCATCGCACACAGCATGGCCGAAGCCTCGGACATGGGCTTTATGGCCATTCATGTCGACTCCATGCTCTGGTCCATTCTGATGGGCGGCCTGTTTATCCTGATTTTTGGCCGTGTTGCCAAGCGTGTTCATTCCGGTGTGCCGCGCGGTCTGCAAAACTTTATTGAAATGGTTGTCGACTTTATCGACAGCACCGTTAAAGATTCCTTCCACCACAAAAATGCCCTGATCGCGCCGATGTCGCTGACCATTTTTGTTTGGATTCTGCTGATGAACACCATGGACCTGGTGCCGGTTGACTGGCTACCGCAGGCCGCGGCGCTGATCAGCGGCGACCCTCACTTCTTCTTCAAGGTGGTGCCGACCACAGACCCCAATGTTACGTTGGGCATGGCGTTCACCGTATTCTTCCTGATGATTTTTTTCAGCATCCAGAACAAAGGCATTATGGGCTTTGTGAAGGAGCTGACCCTGCACCCCTTCCACGCGCCCAAGTGGTACGTGAATATTATTCTGATCCCGATCAACCTGATTCTGGAATCGGTATCGCTGATCGCCAAGCCGATTTCTCTGGGCTTGCGACTGTTCGGTAACCTCTACGCCGGCGAAATGATCTTTATTCTGATTGCCGCCATGTTCAGCGCCGGTTTGATGTTTGGCCTGATGGCGGGCGTGTTGCAATGGGCGTGGGCGGTATTCCACATCCTGATTATTGCCCTGCAGGCTTTCGTCTTTATGGTGCTGACCATTGTGTATATGGCAATGGCGCACGACGTGGAAGAAGAGCACTAAGCGAAACGGCGAAAGCGGTTTCACTGGTTTGATTTTTGGTTTGTTTTTTTAAGTTCGTTAAATCTTCATAGGAGATAGAAAAATGGGTTTGGCTCTGATTGCTGTTTCACTGTTGATTGGTCTGGGCGCTGCCGGTACTGCGGTAGGCTTTGGTCTGCTGGGTGGCAAGCTGCTGGAAGGCTCTGCACGTCAGCCGGAAATGGCTCCCATGCTGCAAGGTAAAATGTTCCTGATCGCCGGTCTGCTTGATGCGGTACCCATGATCGGTGTTGGTATCGGCATGTACGTTCTGTTCGTACTGGTTCCGGGAATGGCTGCCTAAGCAACTGCTTTGACAAACATTCTTTATAACCGTCAAACAGAGGTGTCGGCGTGAACATTAATCTCACCCTTATTGGTCAGTCCATCACCTTCATCTTTTTTGTGTGGTTCTGCTACGCCTTCGTCTGGAAGGCCATCAGAACCGCCATGGATGAGCGTGAGAAGCAGATTGCTGACGGCCTGGAAGCCGCTGATCGCGCAGGTCGCGATCTTGAGCTGGCTCAGGAAAAAGCCGCCAAGCAAATGAAGGAAGCAAAGGCCGAAGCGGCGGGCATCATCGAGGCCGCCAACAAGCGTGGCAGCCAGATCGTTGAAGAAGCCAAAGAGCAGGCCCGTGTTGAAGCGGACCGCGTCAAGGCTTCTGCCCAGGCTGAAGTCGAGCAAGAGGTCAACCGTGCGAAAGAGCAATTGCGTTCGCAGGTAGCCAAGCTGGCTTTGGCCGGTGCGGAAAAAGTGCTGGAAGCATCCATTGATGAAGCCAAGCACAAAGACCTGGTCGACAAACTGGCCGCCGGACTGTAAGCGAGGTACACCATGGCTGAACTGAGCACATTGGCACGACCTTACGCAAAAGCGGCGTTTGAGTACGCTCTGGCCGCTGGCGATCTGGCCGGCTGGTCGGATCAGCTTGCTACCGCTGCCGCAGTCGCGCAACAGGATGTAATGGAAAAGGTTTTGGCGTCGCCTTCAATGACGTCTTCGCAACAGGCGCAGGCATTCATTGATGTCTGTGGCGATGCGTTAAACGACAAGGCCCAGAACTTTATTAAGGTGCTGGCCGAAAACAAACGCTTGGCTTTACTGGCGGAAATTTCTGCCATTTATGAAGCGCACAAAGCAGCTCAGGAAAAGAGCGTTGACGTTGAACTGTCAACGGCCTTTGAACTTGATGCCGACACCCAGCAAAAACTGGCGGCAGCACTGAGCGGCAAACTCCAGCGCGAAGTCAATGTAACGGCAGTCGTCAATAAAGAACTACTCGGCGGTGTTTTGGTCCGGGCAGGCGATTTGGTTATTGACGGTTCGGTGCGCGGTCGCTTAGCGAAACTCGCCGAAGCAATGAACTCCTAAGCGATAGACACAGGATTGAGGAACAGAGCATGCAGCAACTGAATCCATCCGAAATTAGCGAAATCATCAAACAGCGCATCGAAAAAATCGATGTCTCGTCTGAAGCTCGCAATGAAGGAACCGTAGTTTCCGTATCAGACGGTATTGTTCGTATTCACGGACTGACCGACGTCATGTACGGTGAAATGATTGAATTTGAAGGTGGCCGTTTCGGTATGGCACTGAACCTGGAGCGTGACTCCGTAGGTGCGGTGGTACTGGGCGATTACCTGGGCGTAGCCGAAGGGCAAAGCTGTAAGTGTACCGGCCGCATTCTTGAAGTACCGGTAGGCCCCGAGCTGGAAGGCCGCGTTATCGACTCGCTGGGTAACCCCATCGACGGTAAAGGCCCGATCAATGCCAAAGAGACCGATGCAATTGAAAAAGTTGCTCCCGGTGTAATCTGGCGTAAGTCGGTTGATCAGCCCGTACAGATCGGTCTGAAAGCGATTGACGCGATGGTTCCCATCGGTCGTGGCCAGCGCGAGCTGATCATCGGTGACCGTCAGATCGGTAAAACCGCTGTCGCGGTTGACGCGATCATCAACCAGAAAGATTCCGGTATTAAATGTATCTACGTGGCTATCGGTCAGAAAGCCTCTTCGGTTGCCGCTGTTGTGCGCAAACTCGAAGAACACGGCGCAATGGCTCACACGGTAGTTGTTGCGGCAACGGCTGCTGATCCTGCTTCCATGCAGTTTATCGCGCCCTTCACCGGCTGTACCATCGGTGAGTACTACCGCGACCGTGGTGAAGATGCACTGATCATCTACGATGACCTGACCAAGCAGGCCTGGGCTTATCGCCAGATCTCTCTGTTGCTGCGTCGTCCGCCGGGCCGTGAAGCCTACCCCGGTGACGTATTCTACCTCCACAGCCGTTTGCTTGAGCGCGCTGCACGTGTATCTGAAGAGTACGTTGAGAAGTTCACCGACGGTAAGGTAAAAGGTAAAACCGGCTCGTTGACCGCTCTGCCGGTTATCGAAACCCAGGCGGGTGACGTATCGGCTTTCGTACCGACCAACGTTATCTCGATCACCGACGGTCAGATCTTCCTGGAAACCGACATGTTTAACGCGGGTATTCGCCCGGCGATGAACGCCGGTATCTCGGTATCGCGTGTTGGTGGCAGTGCCCAGACCAAGGTCATCAAGAAACTGTCCGGCGGTATCCGTACTGCGCTGGCACAGTACCGCGAACTGGCAGCGTTCTCGCAGTTTGCGTCTGACCTGGATGCGGCCACCAAGGCCCAGCTGGATCAGGGTGAGCGCGTAACCGAGCTGATGAAACAGAAGCAATACTCGCCCATGAGCATTGCGGAAATGGGTCTGGTGCTTTACTGCGCCAACGAAGGCCACCTGAAAGATATCGAAGTGAACAAGGTTCTCGACTTCGAAGCCTCGCTGCTCTCTTTCGCACAAGCTGAATACGCTGATGTGATGAACAAGATCAACGAGAAAGGTGACTGGAACGACGAATTCGAAGCCAAGTTCAAAGAGCTGGTTGAGAAATTCAAAGCGACCCAAACCTGGTAATTGCTTGTTACAGGTAAACATGCGGCGCGTTTCGGCGCGCCAAAAGAACGCTTGAGGGCCTAATTTTTATGGCAGGCGCAAAAGAGATACGCACTCAGATCTCCAGCATCAAGAGTACGCAGAAGATTACCAGCGCGATGGAAATGGTCGCTGCGAGTAAAATGCGTAGAGCGAAAGAGCGTATGGAGCTGGGTAAGCCATACGCACAGCGTATTCGGGCAGTCGTTGGTCATATCGCCAATGCTAACCCCGAATATCGCCACCAGTTTATGGAAGAGCGTGAAGTTAAGCGCGTTGGGTATATCCTGATCTCCACCGACCGCGGTTTGTGTGGCGGCCTCAATACCAACCTGTTTAAAAGCGCAATTCGCTCAATGAAACCCTGGGCGGACAAAGGCGTTGACGTCGATATGTGTTTGATCGGTGCCAAAGCAGGCGCTTTTTTCCAGAGCTTTGGCGGCAATGTGGTAGCCAGTGTTCGGGATCTTGGCGAAGACCCTTCCGTTCGTGATTTGATCGGCAGTGTTAAGGTCATGCTCGACGCATACAGCGAAGGCACAATCGATCGGCTGTTTTTGGTACGCAACGAGTTTGTGAACACCATGACCCAGTCGCCGCAAGTAGACCAATTGTTGCCTCTGCCTGCAGATGACGACGAGAGCCTGAAGCATCACTGGGACTATCTGTACGAGCCCGATGCCGAAGAGCTGCTGGAAGGCCTGCTGACTCGCTACATTGAGGCTCAGGTGTACCAGGCCGTTGTTGAAAACGGTTCGTGTGAACAGGCCGCGCGCATGATTGCCATGAAGAGCGCAACTGACAACGCAGGTGATCTTATCGATAACCTGCAGCTTGTTTACAACAAAGCCCGTCAGTCAGCCATCACTCAGGAACTGTCGGAAATTGTCGGCGGCGCAGCAGCCGTTAGTTAACAGCGAACGAATTTTTGAATTTAGGTTTTTAAGAGGAACCGGAAATGAGTAGCGGACGTATCGTACAAATCATCGGCGCCGTTATCGACGTGGAATTTCCACGCGATGCAGTGCCCCAGGTTTATGACGCACTGACCATTAACGAAAGTGGTCTGACACTGGAAGTCCAGCAGCAGCTGGGCGACGGCGTTGTGCGTACCATCGCACTGGGTTCTTCCGAAGGTCTGCGTCGCGGCCTGGAAGCAACCAACACCAAGGAGCCCATCAAGGTTCCTGTGGGCACCGAGACTCTCGGCCGCATCATGGACGTACTGGGCAACCCGATCGACGAGTGTGGTCCGATCGGCGAGCAAGAGCGCATGCAGATTCACCGCCCGGCGCCCAAGTACGACGAACTCGCAGCGTCTAACGAACTGCTGGAAACCGGCATCAAGGTTATCGATCTTGTATGTCCGTTCGCGAAGGGCGGTAAAGTTGGTCTGTTCGGTGGTGCCGGTGTTGGTAAAACCGTCAACATGATGGAGCTGATCAACAACATTGCTACCGAGCACAGCGGCCTGTCTGTATTCGCCGGTGTTGGTGAGCGTACGCGTGAGGGTAACGACTTCTATCA
>DIBR01000061.1:320-41467 GCA_002415025.1 Spongiibacteraceae bacterium UBA5047 | reverse complement strand
GAGCATGGCGCGCACCTGCACCAGAAATATCTCCGGGTGATCCAGCGTCACGCGAATACCGCGCCAGCCCAGAAAAGGGTTCTCTTCCTCAATCGGAAAATACGGCAGCGATTTGTCACCGCCAATATCCAGCGTACGCATTGTGACCGGCAGCGGCGAAAAGGCTTGCAGCTGCTCGCGATAAATTATGCGCTGCTCTTCCTCACTGGGGAATCGCTCGCGCAGCAAAAAGGGGATTTCGGTGCGATACAAACCCACACCTTCTGCACCGTGATCCAGTGATTTTGCAACATCCACCATCAACCCGGTATTAACCCACAACGGTATACGACGGCCATCGCTGGTTTCGCAGGGCACATCGCGCAGCGCCTCAAGCCCCTTGCTCAGCTCCTGCTGTTCTTCGTAAATCGCTTCAAACCGGGCATACAGTTCAGGCGCAGGGTTGTAGTGAACAATACCGCTGTAGCCGTCCACTACCAGGTTGGCGCCCTCTACCTGCGTGAAGGGTAAATCTACCGCCCCCATAATGGTGGGTACGCCCATGGCCCGCGCCAGAATGGCCACATGAGAGTTACTCGAGCCACGCACACTGACCAGCCCCGCCAGCTTCTCTCTGGGAACCTCGGCCAGTACTGACGCCGTTAATTCTTCACCGACCAAAATGGTTCGCTCGGGGTACTCCACCTCACGAACATTGGCTGTTTGCAGGTAGGCGAGCACTCGCCTACCCAAATCCTTAACGTCTGTCGCCCGCTCTTTGAGATAAGCATCTTCCATGCTTTCAAAGGTGCGTACATGGGTAATCACTACCTGCGCCAATGCGCCCTGCGCCCACTCTCCCTCCCGAATCCGGCTTTCAATCTCGATACCCAGTGCGCGGTCATCAAGCATACTCAAATACACGTCAAACAGCGCCTGCTCTTCCTTGGCCAGCCTGTCCTGCAAGCGTGTCTTGATGTCGGTAATATCTTCGCGCACGGCCTGCAGGCACTGGAAGAAAAACGCCACTTCGGTATCGACGTCCTCACAGGGACGGCTGGGCACCGCGTAGAGGTCGGCCTCGGGGATAACCAGCATGGCGGTACCCATGGCAATGCCGGGCGCCCCGGCAATACCACTGAACTGCGCGCTGCGGCTTTTATCGCGATTGCGACTCTCGCGACCACCAATGGCCCCTGTTGCCTTGGCGTGGGCCAGCACCCCGGCCAGCTGGGCGGACATGGTGACCAGAAAGGCTTCTTCGTCCTCGTCGAAGCGGCGGCTGTCTTTCTGCTGAACCACCAATACACCCAGCAAGCGGCGCTGGTGAATAATGGGCACACCAAGGAAGGAGTGGTACAGCTCCTCACCAATGCCTTCGAGATAGAAATAACTGGGGTGGTTATCGGCATTGTCCAGGTTGAGCGGCTCTTCACGGCGGGCAACCACACCCACAAGCCCTTCATCCATAGCGAGACTGGCAACCCCGATCAGGTCAGGGTTGAAGCCCTGGTTTGCCATCATCACCAGGCGGCCACTCTCATTGTCTTTCAGATAAACCGTGCAGACCTCAACGCCCATTACCTGACTGATGCGCTGGACCATGATTTCCAGCGCCGACTGCAAATCGTCGGCACTGTTAACGGCCTGAACTATGCGCCTGAGCGCGTCGAGCATCATCAGCCTGCCCTCTGCGCAAGATTGTCGGCAACCAGCCGGCTATGCCGGGGGCACAACTCTTTCATGGCGCGCCGATACACCTCACATTTGAAAGCGACCACCTGGTTCACCGGGTACCAGTAACTCACCCACTCCCAGCCATCAAATTCCGGTCGCTTCGGGTCAACACCGAGATTGACCGCTGCATCGTCACCGAGAAACTCAAGCAAAAACCACTTCTGCTTTTGACCGATGCATACCGGCCCCTTGCCGCCGTTCCTCACCAACCGCTGGGGCAGGCGATAACGCAGCCAACCCCGCGTTGAGGCAAGTACGCGTACATGCCCGGGATAAAGCCCAACCTCTTCCTCAAGCTCGCGAAACAGTGCCTGCTCGGGGCTCTCGTTGGGTTTGATGCCGCCCTGAGGAAACTGCCAGGCATCCTGCCCGGCACGACGCGCCCACAGCACACGACCCCGGCCATCAGCCAGTATCATGCCTACATTGGGTCTGAATCCTTCCGCGTCTATCACTCGCCGTCTCTCGTCATTTTTTGCGTA
Source organism: Spongiibacteraceae bacterium UBA5047 (assembly GCA_002415025.1). Taxonomy (GTDB): domain Bacteria; phylum Pseudomonadota; class Gammaproteobacteria; order Pseudomonadales; family Spongiibacteraceae; genus Litorivivens. Next base: position 39,269 of record DIBR01000061.1, on the reverse strand, counting down.
ATGTATTGTTAGTGCAGAAAATTTATTGTTCCACAAATAACCCGTGCTGGGAATCATCAGAAACAGGCGTCATCACAACCGGGCTAACAAGTACCGTGAAAATTTGACTGTCACCGGCTATGCTAGCGCCCCGATTTTTAATTTGGTGGCAATATCCGGTGGCTTTGGCAATTTTTGACCTCGACAACACCCTGCTCAACGGTGACAGCGACCACGCTTGGGGAGAGTTTCTGGTAGCGCGTGAGCTGGTTGATGGCGAGGCATTTCGTCAGGCGAACGACCGCTTTTACCAGCAGTATCAGGACGGCGGGCTGGATATCAACGCCTACCTGCGCTTTGCGCTGGCTCCGTTAACGCGTTACACCCTGGACGAGCTGAGCGAGTTGCACCGGGACTTTATGGCGCAGTTTATCGCGCCCATGCGTCAGACCCGGGCTGACGCATTAATTCAAAAGCATAGAAGCGCCGGCGATCACTGCATGATCATGACCGCGACCAACACCTTTATTACCCGCCCGATCGCCCTGGCACTTGGCATACCTGACATCATTGGCTCGGAAGCGGAAATTGTTGATGGCCGCTATACCGGTGAACCTGCGGGCACTCCGTGTTTTCAGGAAGGCAAGGTGACTTTGTTAAAAGAGCGCGTTGCCAAACAGGGCCTGAGTCTGGAAGGAAGCACCTTCTATTCCGATTCCCACAACGACTTGCCGCTGCTACGGCTGGTAGATAAGCCCGTTGCCGTTGACCCCGACGACCGGCTCAGGGCAGAAGCAGAACGATTGGGCTGGCCGGTGATTTCGCTGCGAAGTTAGCGCTTATTCGCCTGCACGGCAGGCCCCCACAGGTGCGAGTGGTTGCTGCTGAACAGGATTCGTAGGCCTGATTAAGCGCAGCGTATCAGGCAGTTCTGCGACGCCCGCAACGCTGTGCTTATACGGGCCTACGGTGAAAAAACTTGCACACGAACATAGAATCTCCCACAAATACATGACCAGTCTCTTGTAAGAGCCTGTCGTGCAGGCGAAAAGCCGGCATCAAACTCATAGCGGGTAATACCAGATCGGCGAGGTCCAGGCCCGCTCCTGAATCGTTTTGACAAGATCGGGGTCAGAGCATACCGCCGGCTTTTCACCCTCGACATCCAGGCACTGCCAGCTGCTCCAGCGACAGCTCGGGTTTTCCAGCACCCGCAGGTAATAAACTGCGGCCCGCTCCGGGTCAAAGTCCGGATCTTGCCAGCGCGCGCACAGGCTCGTGCTGCCGGGGCCTTCGGGCCGGCAGGTTTGAATATTCACCGAGGCCTTGCCGGGCTCATGACCGGCCACGTCATACACGCTTTCCTCCATCTGCCCGTCGTCGCGCATCACGCCTTTAACAACCTGCAAGCGCTGCAGCAGGTTGCCCTCGCTGTCGCGCAGGGCCGACAGCACAAACTGCGGTGCGCCGGCCGTATCCGGCCTGGCCGGCATAACCGCTCCCATTGGCACGCCCTGAGCGTAGCCCTGTTGCACGAGGTCCCCGCTGCTGCACAGGTCACCTGCAATTTCCCAACCGCCAAAAAAGCGTGGCACGATACGCGGCCCGCTGGTGCCAAAGGTTTCACGCCGCTTCAGGGCAGCAAAAATGGATTCGCGGCTGTTTTCTTCCGCCCAGACACCGGCAACTCCGCCCGGGTTGTAGCGCAGGGGCGAACCGGTCGCAATGCCGCCGGGCACGTCGTACTCCTTGATCAGGCGCTTTTCCGCTGTGGAATCCATGCCGTGAGCACCCTCATACTTGCGCTCGTCAACATCGCCGCCGGTGCCGTTGTGGCTGTCAGACGCCGCGACCAGCCCGTATTCAAAGGGGTTTACGCCCAATTTGTCGCGTTCGGCCAGGCCCTGTATCAAGCCATACCGGGTATAACTAAAACGTGACAGGCAGCCCTTGAGCATCATGCCGCCTTCACCCACCTCATCTTTACAGTCTTCAACAATTTCTGCGGGCGGACGCAATTTTTCAAAGTCGCACTGCTCGTCAATGCTGCCGGTAACACCATACAAGCCGCGCCGACACTCCGAATCCCCTTTAACCTGAACAACCTCCGCCAAGGGTTCAATACGTTTACGCAGGGCAGCCGCCACCCGTTTTTCTTCCGGCGTGCCGGCGCCCGGGTACTCCGGAAAGAACATACGCCCGCTGCTCCAGTTGCTGTTGTGCGGGATGGCCAGCGCATCGCAGCCCACACCGGCATCCAGGCAATAGTCGCGCAACCATTGCCAGAGCAGAGACGGCTGCGGCGCTTCTTTGGAACTGAGAGGCAGGGGCGGCACGGTGGCGTTGGCGAAAATCACATTGCGGTGCAAGTTGCTCGATTTCTCGGCCAGCGAATATTCGTAACCCACAAAGCTGGTAAAGGCGCACTCACTGCTGCGATCGTAGGCAGATTCTGCCGCGCGCTGGATGTCCCGCCACACCTCGCCGCTACGTTCGATGCAAGCACTGCCGTCGGCAGCGCAGACCGATGCCGGTCTCTCTTTCCCGTAAATAATAAAGCTCAGCATCCGGATCAGGGGCTGCATGGTTTCAGACACGGGCAGACTGAGGTCGCCGCGATAGACCTTGCACACCAATGTGCCGTGGGCTTGCTGGCCGGGGTCAAGACACAGACTACCCTCACCCATATATTCGGCATGATCGGTCACTGCCATAAAATCCAGCGCTCGCTCATTGCGCAGCAAACGCGTGCCAACACCATCGGCATTTAACGGCGGCAACAACACGGAACCGCCACGTGCATAGCGATAAGCCTCGGCAGGACTAACGCGCGTGTCGAAGGCGTAAGCGTCCGTAGAGTAGGCGGTATGGACATGCAAGCCCCCAAACAGGGGCTGACGCTCAAGGCGATGATCGCTGCAGGGTTCGCGATGCCCAGCCGCAAAATCCGGGCTGCCGGCGACACTGGCATAGTACTGGGCGCGCATAGCCTGCCGGCGAATATCGGGGTCTACCGGCTCGGGTTTGACGAACTGGTATCCAAGCATGGCAATCAGGCCGGCGCCCAGCGCCAGCAACAGGAAGCGTTTCATAGCAATCTCAGCAACGAATTGAAATTATTGTTTTAACTGACGCGATGAGACTGCACGGTTTTACACCGCGCAACCATTACAAGACAGATAGGGAGGGAGGCCGAACGGGATATCCGCCGGCAATCAATCAGTCTTCGCACTCGGCATCGTAGGCCTCGGCGTCGAGCAGATTCTCCAGCTCGCCCACTTCGCTGGGCTGCAGCTTGAAAAACCAGCCGTCGTCATAGGGCGACTCATTGATGATCTCGGGAGAATCCTGCAGCGCTTCATTAACTGCAATCACTTCGCCGGCCAGCGGGGCATAAATATCGGAGGCCGCTTTTACCGACTCCACCACGGCAATTTCTTCACCGGCGCTGTAGCTATTGCCCACTTCGGGCAGCTCTACAAACACAACATCACCCAGCGCATCCTGTGCGTGGTCGCTAATACCCACGGTCACAGTGCCGTCATCTTCCAGGCGCGCCCACTCGTGACTGCTGGCATACTTCAGTTCGCTCGGTGAGTTACTCATGGTTATCCTCTATAGATCCGCCCGTAGAGATGGCGTGTTGTTTCGATTGATATGTCGACAAGCAATTAATGGGCGCATTCTAACGCTGCTTCCGGCAAATAAAAACTACCTTACGGTGCGCTTGATACTGATGATAACCGGCGCCAGCCCGAGCAACACAATGGTGATTGCCGGCAGTGCCGCACGCTGCCATTCGCCCTCCGAGGTCATTTCATAGATTCTCACCGCCAGCGTATCCCAACCATAAGGGCGCAGCAGCAGAGTCGCGGGCATTTCCTTGATGACATCAACAAACACCAGAATGGCAGCCGTCAGCAAGCCCGGCCGCAACATTGGCAGGTAAATGCGCCACAACAATTCAGGCGGGCGGGCTCCCAGTGTGCGGGCCGCATCCGGTATGGATGGCCGGATGCGCAGCAGGCTCGCATCAATAGGACCACTGGCTACAGCCAGAAAACGAATCCAGTAAGCGGCAAGCAGCACAAAGACCGTTCCAACCAACACGGATCGCGGCTCCATACCCAACAGCGACTGCAGCGGAAACAAAACGCCCTTTTCCAGAGCGGTAAACGAGATCACGATGCCCACGGCCAATACCGAACCGGGCAGTGCATAACCAAGCTGCGCCAAATCAAAGAAAGCCCGCTGCCGGTTTGACGCCCGCCAGCGACTGAATGCCAGCAGCGTTGCCAGTGCTACCGTTATCAGCGCCGCCTGCAAGGCCAGCCAGAGAGAGTGCCACAACAAGGCCAGAAATCGCTCATCCAGTTGCGCGGCACCCAGCTCCCAGGCCCAGATCAGCATTTGCCCGACCGGCAGAAAAAAAGCCAGGGTCAGCACCAGGGTACAGTAGGCGCTTACCATCCATGCGGCTGTTTTCGGCAGCGGGCTGCGGTAATGGTGATGCAGCTTGCCACCCTGAACAAAGCGGCGCTTGCCGCGCAGGCGCTTTTCACCGATCAGCGTGAGGGCGACAAAAAACAACAGCAACGAAGCCAGCTGAGCCGCTGCCTGCAGGCTGAAAAACCCGAACCAGGCCTTGTAAATTGCAGTGGTGAACGTGTCGTAATTAAATATCGCTACGGTACCGAAATCTGCCAGCGTTTCCATCAGCGCCAACGAAATGCCCGCAACGATCGCCGGTCGCGCCATTGGCAAGGCAACACGGAAAAAGGCTCCCCAGGAACTGGCACCCAGACTGCGCGCGGCTTCGATGGTATCGCTGCTTTGCGCTAAAAAAGCACTGCGGGCAAGCATGTACACGTAGGGGTACAGTACCAGCGCCAAAACGGTGATCACTGTTATTTCATGGCGCACGTCGAGCAATGGCCAGCCAAACCGTGCCGTGAGAAATTGCTGCAAGGGCCCGCTGAAATCAAACAGGCCCAGCACCACAAAGGCGAGGACGTAAGCCGGCACGGCCATTGGCAGCATCAGCAGCCATTCAAAGCGGGCACGCCCCGGAAATTCACACATCACCACCAACCAGGCGAGGCTGACCCCGAGCAGGCTAACCAGCAAACCCACGCCCAGCAGTAGCACAAGGGTATTGCGCAGCAAGTCCGACAACTGGGTAGCAATCAGATGCTGCCAGATTTCCGTTTGATCAGAACCCCAGCTGATCACCACCACCACAATGGGAGCCAGCACAGCCAGCACAGCCACCGCTGCGGCGAACTGCAGCAGCGGTTTCAAACCGGCTTGGCTGGCGCGTCTAAACGGCGAACTGAGCTTCGTGCAGAGTTGCGAATAACGGTGCGGGCTGGAGCGGGAGCTTAGCGGCAATTAGCGATACCCGGCCCGATCCATCAAGCGAATCGCTGCGGGTTGCAGCCTGCCGGCTTCTGCCACCGGAATGTCGTCGGCCCGGAATTTGCCCCAGCGCTTGAGCGGCTCGGGCAGGCCCACCAGCGGGTTAACGGGATATTCCTGATTTAACAGCGCCAACTGCAACTGGGCATCGGTACCCGATAACCACTCCAGCAGTTGCTGCGCCTGAGCGACGTGCTGGCTGGCACGAGTAATACCGGCGCCGGAGATATTAACGTGCACACCGCGCCCGGCAGCGCCTTCGCCCTGCTGGTTCGGCCAGAACATTGCCACGGGCAAATCCGGCTCATCGGCAACCATGCGCGCCAGATAATAAGTATTCACAATGCCGACGTCGCATTGCCCGGCCGCGATGGCCTCAACCACTTTGTTGTCGTTTGAGAACGGCGGCACGGCAAGATTGGCAACCCACTTTTCTATCAGCGCTTCGGTCTGCGCCTCACCATTGGCCGCAATCATGGTAGCAATCAGGGACTGGTTGTAGACTTTTTTCGAGGTGCGCAGACACAAACGCCCCGACCAGCGGGGTTCAGCCAGCGCTTCGTAGCTGCTCAAATCCGCCGTAGAGACTCTTTCGGTGGAATACACGATGGTGCGCGCGCGAATGCTCAGTGCAAACCAGCGCTTGCCTTCATCGCGCAAAGAGGCCGGAACATTAGCCTCCAGCACCGGTGACTGAATCGCTTGCAGCACTCCGGCCTCGGCGGCCTGCCATAAATTACCCGCATCCACAGTCATCAGAATGTCAGCCCGGCTGCGCTCACCTTCAGCTTTCAGCCTGGCCAACAAGGGGCCGGCAGCGTCGGTCACGTAGCGGATCTGAATGCCGGTTTGCGCAGTAAAGCGGTCAAACAGCGGTTTGATCAGATGCTCTTTGCGAGCGGTATAGACCACCAAGCCGTCGTCCGGGCTACCGGCTCCCGGACCTTCGCCGCAGGCCGTTACCACCAATACCGCCAGCAGGGCGAATAGCTTGAACGCTCGCATAAACCTGATCCTCAGCAATGAAAGCACAAAATGATAATTATTATCATTTGTAATAACAATGGATATCACAGGAAAGTTCGGGGATTTATCTCCGGCCGCAGCGCCGAGCGGCAAGCTCTCAGCCCAGGCCCATTGCCCGACGGATTAACTGGCGCTTTACCGGCCCAATCTCGTTGACCCAGCGCATGCCGGTATTGCGCAACCAGCGAACCGGCAGCGCCTGCTGCGCGAACAGCCGTTTGAAGCCGTCCATCGCCGCCATCATGCTCAGGTTGTCGCCCTTGCGGCGGCGCTGATAGCGGCCCAGCACCGCCTCGCTACCCAGTGGCAAGCCCTTGTCCAGCGCACGCCGGATTTCATCCTGCAATACCGCCACATCCTTGAACCCGAGGTTAATGCCCTGCCCCGCCAGCGGGTGAATGCTGTGCGCGGCATCGCCAATCAGGGCCATACCGGGCTTGATATAGTCAACGGCGTGGCGTTGGCGCAAGGGGAAACTGAAGCGGCGACTGATGGCCTCAACCGAACCCAGACGATGTTCAAAGGCGCTCGCCAGGGCTTCGCCAAAGGCGGCGTCATCCAGCGCCATCAACTCGGCGCCGTAGTTCACATCCGCCGACCAGACAATGGAGCAATAGCGATCAGGCGCATCACTCGCTGCCAGCGGCAGAAATGCCAGCGGCCCCTGCGGCAAAAAACGCTGCCACGCGGTGCAGGCATGGCTCTCGGTCATTTTGACGGTAGTCACAATGGCTTGCTGGCCGTAGTCCCACTCGCGGGTTTTGAAACCGGCCCACTGCCGAATACGTGAATTGGCACCGTCGGCCGCAATCAGCAGGTCAGCCTCGAGGCGTTTGCCGCCTTCCAGCTCAAGCGTGGCAGCGCCGCCAGCGTAGCTCATATGCGCCACCGGGCTATGCTCAAGGCAATAAATATTGGCCGCTTCGGCAACCCGCTCTGCCAGCGCCGCAATAATCAGGCGGTTTTCAACAATGTGGCCCAGGCTGTCGGCATTCACGTCACCCGCCTGAAAATGCACTTCGCCAGTGCCTTCGGCATCCCATACCTGCATGTCGGTGTAACTGCAGAGCCGTGTTCCGGCAATAGCCTCCCACACACCGAGCGCCGCCAACCATTGCTGCGACGCCGCCGTGAGGGCGCTCACACGCGGATCGTAATCGCTGACGCCTTCGCCAAGCGCCGGCCAGTCTGCACCGAGCGCACCGGCCTCGATCAGTCCGACGCGAACAGGCAAATCGGCCAGTCCGGCAGCTATGCCCAGTCCGGCCAGACCTCCGCCCACAATCAACACGTCATAGTGCTTGGCTTTGCTCACTGGATCAGTTCCCGGTATCTACCCACTAAATTGAAAAATCTGAAAAGAACAAACGCATCAGCCACGGGCGTTGCCCGGCGCCAATCCCGCAGCCTGCTCAACAAAGCGGGCTTTGGCGGCCGGCAATACATCCAGCGCCAGTAAACCCAGATTGCGCCCCAGACTGAAAAAAGGGCTTTTGTGTGCAAACAGACCCGGCAACTGGTGCGAAAACTCAACAGTACTGCGCTGATCACTGTGCTGTTTATCGAGGTAGGCCTGCAAATGAGACAACTTGCCCAACTCCGCCTCAGGCAGAGCCGCCAGTAGCCGCGCGAGACGCGCAACATCTCTCAGCGCCAGATTAAAGCCCTGCCCGGCAACCGGGTGCAGGGAATGCGCCGCGTTGCCCATCACAACCGTATTGGGCCGCACCTGCTCTTCAGCCTCGACCAGTTGCAAGGGAAAACACCCCCGCTCGCCGACCCGCAACAAGCGCCCCTGCCGATAACCGAAGCGTTTTTGCAAGCGGGCCAAAAAGGCTTCGTCTGAGGCCGCCAGCAATGCCGTCGCATCCTCCTGCGACAGTGTCCACACGAGAGCCGCTCGCGCCTCATTGCGCTCACTGTTGGATAGCGGCAGCAACGCCAGTGGCCCCTGATCAGTAAATCGTTCATAGGCTATGCCGCCATGGGGCTTTTCGAAGCACACATTCGCGATCACCGCCTGCTGACCATAATCCACAACCTTGCCGGCAATGCCGAGGGCGCTGCGCAAACCCGACTGGGCACCATCGGCCACGGCCAGCAACCGACATTCGATGGTCTGCGTTTCACCTTCCCTGTACTGCAATTGCAGACTCGCAAGATCGTTGTGACCGGTCACGGAGGTAACGCTGGCCGGTGAAGCGCACTCCACCCCCGGCGCCGAATGCAGTGCGCTCAGCAGCACATTGCCCAGCCAGGCATTTTCCACCACGTAGCCAAGCGCGTCCCAGCCCTGCTCCTGCGCTGTGAGCAACGCACTGCCAATATGCCCACGGTCAGATACGTGAATCCGGGTAATGGCAGTGAGATGCGCCTGCAGTGCATCCCACGCGCCCACGCTATCAAGAATCTGGCGACTGCCGTACGACAGGGCCGTCGAGCGCGCGTCAAAACTGGGACGATACACCGGCGCCGAATCCGCCGATGGCAACGGAAAACTCTCTACCAGCAGTACCGAGAGACGGCCCTCGCTGTAGCGACTCAGCGCCAGCGCCAGGCTGGCACCGACCATACCGCCGCCAGCGATAACCACATCGTAGCGGGCAGCGTCCGTGCTCACGCGGTCGCCGCCATCAGCGCTTCGATCTCATCGGCCTGCTTCGGCACCGCCTCAGTCAGAATTTCGCAGCCGTCTTTGGTCACCAGCACATCGTCTTCGATGCGAATGCCAATGCCGCGCCAGCGCGCCTCAACTTTTTCGTTATTGGGTGATACATAAATGCCGGGCTCCACGGTCATGACCATGCCCGGCTCCAGCAAGCGCCACTCGTCACCCACCTTGTAGTCACCCACATCGTGCACATCCAGCCCCAGCCAGTGACCGGCGCGGTGCATATAAAAATCACGGTAGGCTTCATCGGCAATTAACTGGCTGACATCACCTTTCAGCAAGCCCAGTTCAACCAGCCCTTCAGTAATAACGCGCACTGTTTCGTCGTGGGGCTGATTCCAGTGGTTGCCCGGGCGCACGGCATCAATCGCCGCATACTGGGATTTCAACACCAGATCATAGAGCGCGCGCTGCTCGGCGCTGAACTTGCCGTTGGCGGGAAAGGTGCGGGTAATGTCGGCGGCGTAGTATTCAAATTCGCAGCCCGCGTCTATCAAGACCAGATCCCCGTCGCGTATCGCACTGGCGTTTTCTACATAGTGCAGAATACAGCCGTTGGCACCCGAGCCGACAATGCTGTTGTAAGCGGGAAAGCGCGCGCCGTTGCGGCCAAATTCGTGCAGTATTTCGGCTTCCAGTTCGTATTCATACATGCCGGGGCGGCAGTGCTGCATGGCCCGCACATGGGCGCCGGCAGAAATCTCACCGGCGCGTTTCATCACGCGCTGCTCTGCCGCACTTTTGTACAAGCGCAAATCGTGCAGGTAATGATCGAGATCGAGAAATTCACCGGGCGGGTGAGCACCACTGCGGGCCTTGGAGCGAATCACATTCACCCACTGCATCACGTGCTGATCAAACTCGGGGTGACGCCCCATGGCATAGTAAACGCGCTCACGCCCTTCAATCAGGCCGGGCAAAATATCGTCGATATCGCTGACGGGAAAAGCGTCGTCGGCACCATAGTTGGCGCAGGCTCCTTCCGGGCCTTCGCGATAGCCGTTCCATAACTCCATGGTCGGATCGCGTTCGCGACAGAACATGATGTACTCGCCGTGTTCGCGCCCCGGCAGCAAGACCAGCACCGCTTCGGGCTCAACAAAACCGCTGAGGTAATAAAAATCGCTGTCCTGACGAAAGGGGTAGTCGGCATCGCGATTGCGAATCTTTTCAACCTCACCCGGCACAATCGCAATGCTGTTGGGCTCCATGGCCGCCATCAGTTTACTGCGGCGGCGGGCGAATTCCTGCTTGCTGACTTTCATCGTTGCTCTACATCAACCATCGTGACCGCAGATTACCAAACTTTGCCGGTACCCTGCAGAGGGTATTTGATCTAGTGAACCTGTTTCGGCGTCGGGTGATCGCCCTTGAGCACCTCCTGACTGCAACATTCAACGAAAACTGTCACCACCGCCATTTCGAGATACCCAACCAGCTCGCGAAACTGGGCTTCGCCTTCTTCGCCGTCCTCGCCTTCCTGACCATCAAGGCCGGCCTGGGAAATGGCCGCAATATCAGACAATATTTCAGCAACCGTACTGGAATACTGTTGCTGTCCTTCGCTCGCCTGACGCTGCTTTCCCGCCATCGCAAAGCCGGTAAGGAAACCCTGACACCAGCTGCCGACTGCCGCGACCCTCTGCCCCAAATCAATATCAACATCCGGGAGTAGCAGCGTCAGTTCCGAAATTTCGCCCGCCAGCTGGCCGGCCGATGCCTTGTTGAGCTCCAGCAACGGCTGCCAATGATCCGGGCCGATGGATTCGACATCCAGCAGCTGCTCTACCTGCTGGCGCAAACCCGCCTCCTCAAGCTTGGCCCCCAGCACTTGCTGACCAACGTAAAAGCCGTGCAATTCCGAGGGAGGATACAGCGCCGCCAGCTCCACAAATACGTTGGCAATATCGTCGTGATCAGGCAGTTCTACAGGCATTTATGTCTCTCTGGGTGACGGAAAAAACGGGCAAATGGTAACCGTCCACTGCACGAAAAGCGAAAAAACCGTGAAGCAAAGCTCACACCGCCATTAACTGCAGGCAGCAGGTTCTTGAATTACTGTATATTTGCGCAATTGACCACCAACCATACCGGCCCTAGACTAAGCGACTAACAATAGATTCGGCCCATTGAGGCTGACATCGACTCTTGCGGGGGCGACGGGGACACATGGCAGACATACCAGTTAAAGCGGTTGAGAAAAAAATCGATGAACTCATCCAGCTCTGCGAACAGCTAAACCGCGAGAATCAGGCGCTGAAGGCCAATGCCAGCTCATGGCAGCAAGAGCGGGAATCGCTGCTGGAAAAAACCAACCTGGCACGCAACAAGGTCGAATCCATGATTCAGCGTCTGCGCGCCCTGGAGCAGGAATCATGAGCCAGAACACCGTAATCGTCCGTATTCTGGACAAGGAATATCAGGTGACCTGCCCACCCGGGCAGGAAGCCGGACTGCATCAGGCCGCAGCGACACTCGACAAGCAAATGCGTGATATTCGCTCCAGCGGCAAAATTGTCGGGCTGGAGCGCATCGCGGTGATGGTCGCACTCAACAGCACCTACGAACTACAACAAGGTGGCGGGCAAGGTAACGCAGCCGCCAGCAAATCGCAGAACGACGCGCTTAAACGGGTGAACGACAAGGTTGAAGATGCCCTGCACCGATTGCGGCAACTGGAAATAAACTGATTTTGCGCTCGTCGCGTATAAGCGTCACATTCCCAGGATTTGAACCCCATGATGTTTAGTCGTTTTCTGCTTGTCGGCCTCTGTGCCGCTCTGGGTGCCTGTGCGCAATTCACTGAACGCAGCACGGGCCTTGAAAACAACACCCTCACTGATTGCCCGGGCTGGCCGCGCTGTGTCAGTAGCGTGGCCCGCGATGACGAGAAACGCATTGAGCCCTACTACCTGCAATCCCCGGTCAGCAACAGTTGGCAGAATCTCCTCGAGGTAGTAAGCCGGCTCGAACGCACCCGCATTGTCAGCAGCAACAACCATTACCTGCATGCCGAAGTGACCAGCCCCTGGGGTTGGTACACCGACGATCTGGAACTGTTGCTTAACCCGGAAACCGGCCGCGTCGATGTTCGCTCATCCGGCCGCATCGGCTACTATGACTTTGACGTAAACCGGGATCGCGTGAACGCGCTGCGCACAACGCTGGCAAATGAAAACTTGCTCAAGAACGCAGCAGCCAACTAAAAACCGGAGCACAATTGGCGCAAGAACTCCCTATCCGGTCTGGCAGCATTACCGTAAATAGTGGTTAGCCCCTATAGGTCGGACAGAGCGGATGCTATACTCTGCCAAGACCCTGGGATATGCGTCAGACTGCTAGATCCCTGAGCCGATGCTTTTAAACTAGGCTGTTTCCAGCTGATACTGTTGTGCATGTCCGCGAGACGGGAAGCCTGATGTATCTCGGAAACTGCCACCTTGAACCTCTGGGTTCAAGGGTCACGCAGCCAACGGTATCTCGGGGTTTTTATTTCTCCGCTTGTCTGCTCCCCGCGCTTTCGCCAGAATTCAGCCATGACGACAACTCGCAAGCAAGAATTGCGGCAAGAGCTGCGCGCACGCCGGCGCCAACTCAGCACCGCACAACAGCGCCAGGCCAGCGCCCGCCTCGATACCCGCCTGCGTCAACAACCCTGCCTGCGAGCCGCACACCACATCGCCTTCTATATCGCCAGTGACGGCGAGCTGTCACCTCGCCCGACTTTGCTGCGACTGGCCAGACAGGGACGGCAGTGCTTTTTGCCGTGTATTAGTGGTCAGCGCCTGGAGTTTCGTCGCTACCGGCCGGGACAAACGATGAAGCGCAACCTCTTTAATATTCCCGAACCTCCAGCACGGCGCAGCCTTCGGCGACACCCTCAGCAACTGGATGTCATTCTGCTGCCGCTGGTCGGCTTTGATGCAAAAGGCAATCGTCTGGGGATGGGAGGCGGATTCTACGACCGAACGCTGGGCGGGCTAAAACAAAAGCGGCGCCCGCTGCTAATCGGGCTTGCCCACGAATTCCAGCGCCTCAATCAACTGCCGGTGCAAAGCTGGGATATTCCGCTGGATGCGATTGCAACGGACAAGGGTTTTTACTGGATTAAGAGAAGGCAACGGCGATAACGGCATTCGCCAGCAGGGCTGGCTCCCACCGAAACTTTGCCAGCATCAGATGGGAGATTCTATGTTGCTTGGCAAGACCCTCTGAGAATATTCACCTGTAAGGCAGGCTCCTACAAAAACATAAACTAGTGGGAGTCAGCCCTGCTGGCGAATTGCCTTTTAAGAACCGGCTCTAACTTAAAAACTGCGTATACGCCGGGTTCTCGGTTTCTTCCTGATAGGGATAATGCAACTTGTCCAGATACTCGCCCACCTTGCGGCGATCTTTCTCGTCAATCTGCATACCCACCAGCACCCGGCCATAGGCCGAACCGTGATTGCGGTAATGGAACAACGAAATGTTCCAGGCCTGCGGCAGGGTTTTCAGAAACTTCATCAGTGCACCGGGGCGCTCCGGAAACTCAAAGCGGTAGAGCCGCTCATTGGTAACCGTGGCCGGCGCATGACCGCCGACCATATAGCGGATATGCAGCTTTGCCATCTCGTTGTCAGTCATATCCCACACCGGGTAACCGAGATCTTTCAGCTCATTGACGAGATCTTCACGATCATTGTTCTCCGGGGAGATCTGCACACCAACGAAAATCTGCGCGTCGCGACTGTCGCTGTAGCGGTAGTTAAACTCTGTGATATTGCGCCGCCCCAGCGCTTCACAAAAACGCTTGAAGCTGCCGGGTTTTTCAGGAATCTGCACGCTCAACACCGCCTCGCGGCGCTCACCGATTTCGGTGCGCTCGGAGATGTAGCGCAGTCTGTCGAAATTGGTGTTGGCGCCACTGTCGATGGCCAGCAAGGTTTGACCCTCGCAGCCGTTTTGCTCGACGTACTTTTTTAGGCCGGCAAGGGCCAGCGCACCGGCAGGCTCGGCGATGGAACGGGTGTCATCAAAGATATCCTTGATAGCCGCACAGATTTCATCGGTCGATGCGGTGATCACGCCATCAATGGTTTTTTTCAGAACACGGAAGGTTTCCTTGCCGATCTGGGCAACGGCAACGCCGTCGGCAAACAAACCGACCTCCTTCAAGGTAACGCGCCGGTTCGCCTCCAGCGCCGCTTTTAAACAGGCGGCATCCTCGGGCTCTACCGCAATCACCTTCACATCGGGGCGCACGTACTTGATATAAGCAGAAACACCAGCGGCCAGGCCGCCGCCGCCCACGGGCACAAAGACCGCATCCAGAGGCCCCGTGTGCTGACGCAGAATTTCCATACCGATGGTGCCCTGCCCCGCGATCACCTCCGGGTCATCGTAGGGGTGCACGTAGGTCATACCCTTTTCCGCCGTCAGCTTCTTGGCGTAGGTGGAGGCCTCGTCGTAAACATCGCCCTGCAAAATAACTTTGCCGCCCCGCGATTTCACCGCATCCACCTTGATCTGGGGGGTCGTCTTGGGCATCACAATAGTCGCCTTAACCCCCATCTTGCTCGCCGCCAACGCAAGGCCTTGCGCATGATTGCCCGCCGAAGCCGCCACCACACCCCGCGCCAGCTCCTCTTTCGAAAGGCTGGCCATCTTGTTGTAGGCGCCGCGCAACTTGAAGGAGAACACCGGCTGCAAGTCCTCGCGCTTGAGCAACACCCGATTGCCGATGCGCGCGGACAACAGCCGGGCCTCGTCAATCGGTGTCTCGATCGCCACGTCGTAGACTTTGGCTTCGAGAATTTTTTTGATATAGCGCTCTGGCACGGTGTTTCCTTGGTGTATTGGGAGATAAGGGCGCAGTCTAACGTGAATCCCTCGCTACCCCAATAGCGCTGCACACGGTTGGAGCCTGTCCCGCAGGCGAATGACACACCGATACCCAAGGTTCGCCTGCAGGGCAGGCTCCTACTATAATGCCCCCTTTTCTGCCAACAGGTGCCCCATGACCCAGGACGAACTCAAACAGGCCGTTGCCGCCGCCGCCATCGAAGAAGTGAAAACGGCTATTCAGGACGGCGAGATTATCGGCATTGGCACGGGCTCCACCGCCAACTTTTTTATTGACCTGCTGGCGCAGTTCAAGGGCGAAATCGAAGGCACGGTCGCCAGCTCGGAAGCCTCCGCCGAGCGCCTGAAAAAGCACGGGATTCCGGTTTACGATCTGAACAGTGTGGATAGCGTGGCAGTCTATGTGGACGGCGCGGACGAGTCCAACCACGCACTAGAGCTGATCAAGGGCGGCGGTGCCGCACTCACCCGCGAGAAAATTGTGGCCGCCGTGTCAAAAAGATTCATCTGCATCGCCGACGAAAGCAAGCTGGTGGACCAGCTCGGCGCATTCCCCCTGCCGGTTGAGGTTCTGCCGATGGCGCGCAGCCATGTGGCACGCGAGCTGGTCAAGCTCGGCGGCGACCCGGTGTATCGCGAAGGCGTCACCACCGACAACGGCAATATCATTCTCGATGTGTACAACTTCCCCATTGCCACGCCGCGCAAAATTGAAGAGGCCATTAACAATATCGTCGGGGTTGTCACCAACGGCATTTTTGCCTGCCGGTCTGCGGATCTGCTATTACTAGGAACCCCAAGTGAAGTACGGCGGCTAACCGCGAAATAAGCGGGCGGCGACCTATCGCGCTTCTTCCCACCATACGCGGTCGCGTAAGCTTTCAACCAATCGCTGACCGACCGCATCCAGAGGTTCGATTCTACGGGCATCCTCATACAACATCTGTCTAAACTCTGCCAAATCCTGCGACCGCCCATTCGGAGAAGAGCAATTTACCGCTGCACTTAAGCGTGCGAGATACCGCAGATACTGGTTGTCCGGTGGAATCTCACGGAGCAGAAAATCACCCGTATCCGAGGGCTCTTGCGCATACCCAGGCTTGTAGATCACAACGGTCCGAGGCCTAACCCGACTGTTGTGCCCACCTACACCCGGTAGTCTAAAAGCACCTGCATTATCCGTGGACACCACGCCATCGTGTTCGCAAATCGCCCCAAACCTGGCATCAGGCAACTGACTAAGCACCACCACGAATGCCCCCTCTACGGGATGCGCTGAGGTTGCGTTTACGACTCGCCCCTCGAACACCGGGCTCTCCGAATCTTCCGCCAGAGCACCAGAAGCCCACCCCAGAAGAGTAAGCAACGCCAAAACTTCACGTCTCATATACATAACAAGGAATCCTTTCCCATCTTCGACATTACACTCAAGCACTTCGTCGAGACCCTATAATGCGCGATCGGCCCCGATCGACAGCGGATACCATCTCGCACCCAATGAAAAGTCTATCGCTTTCTGGTAAACGTACCGTTCGTCAACAAGCCGCCCTTCAGCATCGCGTTCTACCTCCCGGGCGTACACATGCAGTTTATAATCAGGCGCAGAAAAGCTTTTTAAAGTGACAACATACAGCCGCTTGTCTGTAGCCTCTATCGCCTCGATATAGAACCAGTCCGCCGGCCCTGGACTGAGGTTTGCTTGCCGAATGCCATTCAAATCATAAGAGCGCACCGCCACCCCATCAATTACATAGACCCGATCGCTGTTCATGGTTACGTCCTGCGTGGCGATATTGATCCCATCGGCTACTGCTATTTGCGCCCCGGATTTGGTATAGATAAACAAGTGCTCGTTGTGGGTGGTTGCGATATGAGTACTATTGGCCGCCACATCGACGTACCCCCCGAAGTTATTAAGGCCGGGATTGGAAGAAAAGGAGCCGATCTCATTGCCGGTAGTGACATCAAAATGCCGCAACATAACCTCGGTAGCAGTCTCATTGAGATCTGTGCTGATCAGTCCTCCGGAATATACAGCCGTCCCGTTCCCATATTCCAAGACGGCCAAATCTGTCAATGTTGCGTCGGATACTCCGTATTGCTGCAAAGTATTCGGTATCGAATACGTGTCGCCACTTTGATTGACGCTGTAAAAAGCCCGGCCTCCGTATACACTCAAGCCCGTTGTCAAATATCGATATCTGACCGGTATCGAAAAACTATTCACTTTATTGCTGTATGAACTCAACCGGGTTACACCACCATCACCCTCAAGCACATATAACGCATCGCCAAGCACCCTACCCACAACAGCGTCAGCCTCCTCTCCCATCTGCCCGCGAAAAACCAGGACATACTTGCCAGGCGCAGCCGGCGGTGGATTAGTTGGCTCTTGGAACGTCAAGGGGGCGCTACGACCGGGATTCGAATTCGCTGCCGGCGGCACAGCTAAGTCGGCCCAATCACTATTGGAATCCGGGCCAGTCCCTGGAACAAGGTGGCGTTGTCCCGACGAATCGTCGTAATAAAGCCCGAACGCTCCACGCATCGACTCCATACCATAATTCTTCACCACATATGCGCCGCTAGAATTTGGATCCGCCTCCAAATCAATCTTTCCGCGAAAAAAATAGTCAATCAAATTTTTACTGTACGCAATAGCACGTGGGACAAGAAGGTCGGCTTGGTCATTGTAGTTAAATCGATTCAGACTATAGGTTCGTGGCGTATTAAACAGGAAGTAGTCAAATAGACTTTCGGTGGTCATCCGGATTCCTTCAGGCCCACCACGCAAAAAATTAATACGTTTCCTTGGTGAACGAGGCAGCAAATCTTCGGTCGACTCATGCGTGTAATCATCAGCATTGTTCGATGGCAGTGCATAGCGACCAGACCCAAGATTCTGGCCCGCGGTAAAAAAGGACCGGTTGCTGTAGTCCGCCAGCCCCCGCCCAGAAGAAGCCCCTACGCCAGGGCTTGTGCTCCAGAAGTCGCTGAATTTATCGAACGTTGGCGCCTCGTACTCGCCATACCTTAACCGCTCCAGAGCAACGCCCTGCTGACCGTCAATATCAAACAACTCTACCCCAGTTGCACGGGCTTCAATGTATTTTTCGTAAACGCTTGAGTGCCCGGTAAGAAACTCCGGAAATTTCCCCGCATGCTGGTCATTGCGTGTGTGCTGAGGCTGCGCCATATCCTGAATCAGGTGGACAACATTACCCAAAGACCGGAAGGTGGTCGCCCAGTATTGATTTCGATCACTCTCCGACGATGCAACCACTTCACCCTCACTATTTCTACCACTCAACGCCCGATACATGGCCTCCCGCGCATCAAACACCGTAAAGTGGTTACGCCGATCTGATTCTGCCGTGTTCGGACGAGAAAATGTGTTGTCGTTGGTCGTCCCTGTCGCCCAGGCCGGCGCTGTATGAATATCAGCATCTAGAAAACCAATACCCGGCACAGTTAACGGTCGATTGTTTATAGGGTCAAAGAAGTGATTAAGCGGACGGTACAACTTTGAATTAAAGGGGTCATCCTGTGGATTATCCTCGCCAGTGGAATCGTCCTCCCGAACTGCCCCTCGCATAATCCACGCAGGCACCGTCAGCATCTCCTCATCAGGAAGAGGAATGTACCTAGCCTCAAACGAAGATACCTGCCTTACACGCACCAAACTCCCAGACATATCATTATACGTATTCCCCACTGGATCTAACCGGGTTTGACTAATCCCAAGGTCAGCCAATAGGGTCGACTGGCTCACCACAGATTTCTCGACGGCCACTTGGGTTAAGCGTGCGTGCGTACCAAGCTCGTAGCCATTAGCCGTCGATAAGACAAGATTCGAAAAGAGTGTAAAAGTAGTTACATGTATCGAATGTTTCACCGGCCCTCTCCATTTCTTCCGGTACGCTCTACTGCGCGCCTTAGTCCTTCATCATAGCCAAGCTCAATAACGTCAATTCCCGCCAGAAAGGCGTTAGCTGCAGATTCCGCCTCATCGACTTTATCCAGCCCTTTCACTTCGTTATATAAGGCTCGATAAACTGGAATAAGACTGCTTTCACCGGCGGAACGGCTTCGACACCCTCGCAGCGAAATTTCAAACTCCTTCAAATATTCAATTCTTTTCTTTTGCCCCCCTACAAATGGCTCAAGAGAATAAACACCTTCAGACAGGCGAGAAGAAAGCTCATACGCCGGGAAATAGATGTCGACCGACACCCGCTCGAAACGAACATTTTTCTGCCATTTCTCAGAAATATCTTTACGCCAAGCAGGAAAATGAAATCGGCCATTGGAATCTGTCACTGCAGTTTCTACGTGGTAACACACCGTACGCCCATGCGCCCACGTTGCCACGTGGCCTTTCCAACCAGCGACAACGATAGCTCCCTCAATAGGGCTTTCGGTGCCCTGCTCCAGAACATAACCACTGAATGCCTCACCGGTTAGCGAGCAGCCGGGAAGAGAAATTCCAATGGATATAGTCAATAAAGCCCGCATGAATCCCATGCATAGTTTTCTATCTAGCTTCATTTTGATCTCCACGCTGATTACATTCCGCCTATCCGCCAAACTCCATCTTCACAGAGAACAAAGTAGACAAGGAATGCTTGCTCCCCTCGAATAACGACATACTCGGCCATATCATTGCCAACGACACCAGCCTCAATACTACCTATCTGCTCAGCCACTGCCGGGAGATCATCCTGCAACGAATTAAATACCCCCCTGTACTTTTCCCGGAGATCCCCTGTGACCGCGTTGAGCGCGCCCTCAACGTTTCCGGATCGGAGCTGACTGAGCATATCGACGTATACTCCCCTCAACAGGGCATCGACTTCATTCGCGGCTACAACATTAATCATCACGTTAACAGTCGTTACAGCCCCCGTAGAGTCGCTTATGGAAATATCGGCGCGGTACATCCCGGGTTCGGTATAGGTATATTCCAGAGCTTCTATCGAATCAGAGGTGACATCGGTAATTCCATCGCCGTCGAAGTCCGCAACAACTTGAGTTATCTCTACGCGCTCAAGGTTTGCCACACTAAACTTCGCGTGAAACGGAGCAATGCCTGATTCAGGAAAAGTCCAGACGTGGACACTGGAAGCAACCGAACTGAACACATTAGCGGAATCGAATATTGTTGTACCATCAGGATGGGTTACGGCAATACTAAGGACATTCTCTCCCGGCGTCAGATAGATATCATTCACGCAAAATTTGTTCGCTTTGACCATCGCCCTGCGACCGTTTACGACAATTCCTGTGTTGGGTGGCCCTTGGAATGCACCGCAGAGAGCAGTTGCATTGGAATCGACTGTGGAACCGGGTGTCGGAAATGTGACAACAACTTCTGAAGGCTGGTACGCAATATTAATCACCGCCATAATTTCATTTCCGGCCCTATCTTCAGCAATCAGACTGAAGCGATTTAATCCGGATTCGAGGGTGACATCAAAGCTGAAACTGGTCCCTCCGGAATTCCCCACAGAATCACCCGCAGAGTTCAGCAAACGTACCATACCTAGTGGATCATCGATTTCACCGCGAATTACCGCTGATTGAGATGGATTAACACTACCATCCACAGGCGAGATTGAGATAAATGAAGGCGGTATCGTATCCACGATGAACCGGCTTTCAACTCGACCAGTTTCTCTTCCGAAGGAATCGCTAGCGCTCACCGAAAAGATATTTTCTCCCTCCAATGCTCGCTTCTCTGCTATGGCTTCGCTTCCACTTACGCGAAATATTTGCCCAAACTGCTCGCCATTCAGGCGAGCATCGTATTTCAACGTACTCAAATAGGCCGAACCCGCGCTACACGCCACGCCTCCACACTGTGCGCCAAGCTTCAATCTAAAGGGAACAATTGAATCTCGGCTTGAGACACCATTCATCGGACTAAGAATTGAAACGGAGGGAACAACGCGCAACGGTGCAATTCCGATCGCACCGGATTTTTTCCGAATGTCAAATCGCTTCAGTAGCACACCACTTTCAGCAAGCCGTCCTACAGCCTTCGTGGCCACCAGCCAAAGTGACTGCGTCGGAAAATCAAAGGAGAATGATTTAGTCCGACCGACATCCTTGACAGCAATTTTTTCCACTCCGATAAATGAGCCATCGCGTGAAAAACGTTGAATCTCATCACTTGAAAGAACCCACAAAGCACCTGATATGGGGTGAACATCTATATCAACAACATTCCCATGGTGCGCGTTCCCGGCGTGTTTTTTGTCGCGTTTTTTTTGCTTCTCTGACTTACACTCGTCACACGAAGATCCTTCAAGCGACACGAGAGAAGGATGTTCATTGATGCGTGCCAAGTCGAACCGCAGTAACTTTCGGGTTGAGGAAATCCAAAGAACTTCCCCGATAACATCAACCGATACAACTGTAGGGCTATCAACATAGTTCTCGAGATTGACGCTTTCCCGCACAACTCCGTCTGGCGTCAAGTTTACTGCGGCACGCGCTGTAAGAACCCACAGACTGTCGTCCGAACCGTAGGCAATATCACGTACTCCTTCATCAGTCCGCCATTCGGCCAACTTCTCTCCTTCGCTTCCAATCCGGATGAGTCCTTTCTGGCCAACGACCCAGAATGTCCTGTCATGTGGATTCAGGGAAAGATCGTTAGCCTTGTGGATCCAGGGTGCATCTCGCGTAAAGTCATATCTCGAGATAACGTCTCCCTCAGCGCTGAGCCGCAGTATCGTCTTGTTCAGTAATACCAATAGATTCCCGTCGTGAGGATCAATAGCAAGAGCGTTGGCTTTTTTCGGCAGAGGCACTGAACGAATAACGGTATTAGTCTGCGGGTCCACACGATTGACCAAGCGATGATCAGAGAACCAGACAGCAGCTGCGTCCGCTGCGACTGCAGTAGAGGCAAACAGGAGCTGAATTGCCAAAAAACTTGAAAGGGCCGCTAAAGTAACACCGCATGTGCGATGTATATACCTAACTATCGGATCCATCCGCTTTCCCTCGCAATTCCGTTCATATGCCCATTACGCATACCACCCGTCCCAAGATACCCAGAAGGACAACGGCAGAAAGCCTAATGCACGAATTCAGCAGATAAAGGATGGACCGAAAATAGTGGGGGAACTGAACTACAAGACACCTTCCAATGGCACCGTACCGTCATCCGTGACACGTAGAATATGCCTGCTAATATAATTTCGTGCAAGCATTTCTGTGATCGGGCGTCTAACCCAAGCTAATCCTGACTACGGCAATAGGGATGCATACGCATCCCTATTGCCGCGCCGCCGATCTCTTACTGCTCGGCAAGGCTTCAAGCGTTAAGTCTTATTCGCCTCGCCAAGCGTCTTAATTGTTGGTCTTCTTCATCTGATCGAGGTCGACCAGAATCGGATAACCGCCGACGGCTAGGGCGTTGCCATGCCCGGTTTGGTGAATATCAAACACCGACTGCAGGGCCGTGTAAAAACCCTGAATATCCATAGTCTGGTTGACCGCGCGTTTGGCCTGGGCCAGCGCGAAGGGATGCATCTGCGCGATCTCATTGGCCAGCGCCATGGTTTCATCGAGCAGGTTGTCGCGCGGCACCACGCGATTCACCATGCCGAATTCCAGCGCCTCTGCCGCGGTCATCGACTTGGCAGTAAAGAGCATTTCCTTGGCCTTGCGCGCACCCAGCTCCCAGGTATGGGCGTGGTACTCGACGCCACCAATACCCATGCGCACCACGGGGTCGGAAAACTTGGCATCTTCGGAAGCCACAATCAGGTCACAAGGCCAGCACAGCATCAGGCCGCCCGCTATGCAGGCGCCCTGCACGGCTGCGATAGAGGGCTTGGGAATATCGCGCCAGCGGCGTGAGTACCCCAGATAGCGTTTGGATTCCCATTCATACAGCGCCTCCAGACCGCGCTCCTTCCAATCCAGTTGATTGCTCTGGTCGGACTGGGCCGCACCCTTCTCACCGCTGAGCGCTTCATTTGATCCGCTCATATCATGCCCGGATGAAAAATGCTTGCCGTTGGCCTTGACGACAATCACCCGCACATCGCGATCGGCCGCCGCCATGGACCAGGCCTCGTCCAGTTCGTCCAGCATGGGGCCGTTCACGGCATTGGCCTTGTCAGCCCGATCCAGCGTAATCACGCCAACACGGTCAATTTTTTCGTAGTTGATATAGGTCATGGGGCCTCCGGAAGTGCGGCTAGGGTTGTTATTGTATATTGGTATACTAATTAAGACGGTGGCCGAATACCAGCACGCTTGGCAATGCACGCGCCTGCCGCGTGCGGCCAGTGTCGCGAAGGACATATCTGAGAAGCAGCATGGCGGTGATTCGCCCGCGTGGCAGGCGCACGGATGCTGGTGAATTGATTTCGCAGACCAGGTGAGCGACGCGTATCAGGAATATTCCGCGATGCCCGCAACGCTGCGCTTATGCGGGCCTGCGGCAAAAAAACTTGCACACCGACATGTAGTTGCAGCTGCTTTCTCTGCACTATGTGGGAGCGGGCCCTGCTTGCGAATAAGGGGGGGGGTACCCGGGAAATCCGGTGCCCGGTAATCAGTCAAACACCTTGCCGGGGTTCATGATGCCGGCCGGATCAAACACCAGCTTGATGGCTTTCATGGCCGCAATCTCGGTAGCGCTGCGGGTGTACTTCAAATAAGGCTTTTTCAATAGACCAACGCCGTGCTCGGCCGACACACTGCCACCAAAGCGTTCAACGATATCAAACACTTCCAGGCTGACTTCGCTGCACTGCTCAAAAAAGGTGGTTTTATCCAGCGCGTCGGGCTTGAGAATATTCAGGTGCACATTGCCGTCGCCGATATGGCCAAACCAGATAATCTCAAAGTCGGGGTAGCGCGCATTCACCACGTCTTCAACAGCGGTTAAAAATGCCGGCACTTTCGAGATGACGGTCGCGATATCGTTCTTGTAGGGCGTCCAGCGGGAAATCGTTTCGGAAATATCTTCGCGCAATCGCCACAGGTTTTTGAGTTGTTCCAGGCTTTGGCTCATCACGCCGTCAACAACCCAACCCTGCTCTACCGCCTGCTCAAACAAACTCATAGCCTGTTCTTCAACCTGTTCATTCAGGCATTCAAATTCCAGCAGGCAATAAAAGGGCGTAGCGCTCTCAAAGGGTCGTGCCAAGCCCTGATGCTCCACTACCTTCTGCAGGGCCTGTTCGGAAAAGAACTCAAAGGCCGTGAGATCCATATTGGCCTGATAGCGGTTAAACACGTTCATCAACGCGTCAAAATCGGGCACGCCCAGCACCAGTGCCGTTAAACCCTTGGGCTGGCGGGTGAGCTGCATGGTGGCCTCAACAATAACGCCCAAGGTGCCTTCAGCGCCGATAAACAATTGCCGGAGATCGTATCCCGCATTGTTTTTCAGCAGCCCGTTGTTCAGCTCCAGCACCTCGCCCTTGCCCGTCACCACCTTCAAACCGGCCACCCAGTCGCGGGTCATGCCGTAGCGAATCACTTTGATGCCGCCGGCGTTGGTGGCGATATTGCCGCCGATTTGCGAAGAGCCACTGGAGGCGAAATCCACCGGGTAAAACAGCCCCTGCTCCTCGGCGTAGTGCTGCAACTGCTCGGTAATCACACCGGCCTCGCACACCACAGTGCGATCAATCGGGTCAAAGCCCTTGATGGCATTCATATAATCCATCGCCAGCACTACCTCGCCATTGGCCGCAACGGCGCCACCGCTCAGGCCTGTGCGCCCGCCACTGGGCACTATGCCAAAGCCGAGATCATTGGCACGCTTGATAACCGCCTGCACCTGCTCAACCGAGCGCGGAAAGACGATGGCAACGGGCGCCGGCTCCACCGCGCGGGTCCAGTCCCGACCATAGGTGGCGAAATCGTCCTCGCTTTGACGCACATTGGCGGCGCCAACAATCTCTTTAAGTTGGCCAACAATCACATTGGCGGCCTCGGCGGAAGAACCAGCAGTCATCGCGTTTTGAGTCTCATTTTGGGCGTACTTGAAAGGGCGACTATGGTACCATACGCGCCCTCTCCTGCACCTGCGGAATTCGCCCGGTTGCCGGACATCGCAAATAGCCGCAAGCCCTTGAAACCACAGCTGGAAATGACTGAGACCATGAGCAAGAAATCTCTCGACAAGAACAAGATCAAGTTCCTGTTACTGGAGGGCCTGCACGAATCTGCCGTGACCGTGCTGAAAAACGCTGGCTACACCAATATCGAGTACCACAAAAAGGCGCTGGAGGGTGACGAGCTGATCGCCAGCATCAGCGACGCCCACTTTGTCGGTATTCGCTCGCGCACCCAGCTCACCCGCGACGTATTGGCCCAGGCACCCAAGCTCACCTCTATCGGCTGCTTCTGTATCGGCACCAATCAGGTTGATTTGACCGCCGCCCTGGAAAACGGCGTCGCGGTGTTTAACGCCCCCTATTCCAACACCCGTTCGGTGGCCGAGTTGGTCATTGCCGAGGCTATCTTGTTGCTGCGTGGCGTGGCCGAGAAAAATGCCGCCGCCCATCGCGGCGAGTGGCTGAAAACGGCGGCCGACTCTTATGAAATTCGCGGCAAAAAGCTCGGCATTATCGGCTATGGCTCCATTGGCATGCAGCTATCGGTGATTGCCGAAAGTCTGGGCATGGAAGTGCTGTTTGCCGATACCGTGAACAAACTGCCGCTGGGCAACGCCTCGCAGGTCAGTATGAGCCAGTTGCTGGCCAACGCCGACATCGTCAGCCTGCACGTACCGGAAACTGCCTCTACCAAAAACATGTTCGGCGAGAAAGAATTCGCGCAAATGAAACAGGGTGGCATTTTGATCAATGCCTCGCGCGGCACCGTGGTCGACATCGACGCCCTGTGCGAGGCACTGCGCTCCAAGCGTCTTTTGGGTGCGGCCATTGATGTATTCCCGACCGAGCCGAAAAGCAATGCCGACGAATTTATTTCTCCCTTGCGCGAGTTCGACAATGTCTTCCTGACGCCGCACATCGGCGGCTCGACCATGGAAGCCCAGGAAAATATCGGCATGGAAGTGGCCGAGAAGCTGGTGAAATACTCCGACAACGGCACCACCATTACTTCGGTGAACTTCCCGGAAGTAGCCCTGCCCGCCCAGGACGGTCGTCATCGCCTGCTGCATGTTCACAAAAACGTGCCGGGCGTGATGAGCGCCATCAACCAGATATTTTCTGAAAACAATATCAACATTTCCGGCCAGTACCTGCAGACCCACGAGTCGGTCGGCTATGTGGTAATCGATGTTGACCAGGCTTATAGCGAACTGGCCCTGAGCAAACTGAAAGAAATTCCCGGCACCCTGCGCTGCCGCGTATTGTTCTAGGCCAGTACGCATGAATGCCGTGGCACAACTCTCCGACCTCGTCGGCAAAACCTGCGTACTGGGCCTGAGCTATTTCAGCCCCGACGGCGAGGTGTTGTCGCAGCGCATGCTCATCGCCTCGGTGGTCAGTGCCGGCGAGGAAGGTATTGTGCTCAGACCGGCAAAAGACGATCGCGACTTTACCCTGCCACCGGCGTTATCGCCCTGGTTTGTAGCTCCTGCGGGGAGCTATCGCGACAGCGAAAACCAGCAGATCGACAACCCTGATTTCCTCGTCACCTGGGATGTGCACCGCAAGAAAGGCGACGGCCAGGAAGGCCAACACGAATGGTGGGACTGGGTGCCGTGCACCGTCCCGCCTTCAGTAGGCAACTGACTCCACGTTTTCAATTTCTCACACTCACATTGCGTACAACGCGCAAAGGATTATCCCCTTGATCACCACCGCCAACATCACCATGCAATTTGGTGCCAAACCACTGTTTGAAAATATTTCCGTCAAGTTTGGCGGCGGCAATCGCTACGGCCTGATCGGCGCTAACGGCTGCGGCAAGTCCACCTTTATGAAAATTCTCGACGGCAGCCTCAAGCCCACATCAGGCAATGTGTCAGTTGATATCAACGAGCGGGTAGGCAAGCTGTCACAGGATCAATTTGCCTTTGAAAAATTTTCCGTTATCGACACGGTGATCATGGGGCACACCGACCTGTGGGATGTGAAACAGGAGCGCGATCGCATCTACTCACAGCCAGAGATGTCGGAAGAAGACGGCATGAAAGTCGCCGATCTTGAAACGCGCTTTATGGAGCTCGATGGCTACAGTGCAGAAAGCAGCGCCGGCGAAATTCTGCTGGGCGCTGGCATTGACTCGCACTATCACTACGGCCCCATGAGTGAAGTCGCACCGGGGTTAAAGCTGCGGGTACTGCTGGCACAGGCCCTGTTCTCCGACCCGGATATTCTGCTGCTGGACGAACCCACCAACAACCTCGATATCAACACCATTCGCTGGCTCGAAGACGTG
Organism: Spongiibacteraceae bacterium UBA5047; assembly: GCA_002415025.1. Classification (GTDB taxonomy): domain Bacteria; phylum Pseudomonadota; class Gammaproteobacteria; order Pseudomonadales; family Spongiibacteraceae; genus Litorivivens. The sequence goes on along the minus strand of DIBR01000061.1, from coordinate 11,944 downwards.
CTCAACCAGCGTAAAAGCACCATGGTAATCATTTCGCACGACCGTCACTTTCTAAACGCGGTTTGCACCCATATGGCCGATATCGACTACGGCGAATTGCGGGTTTACCCCGGCAACTACGATGATTTTATGACGGCGTCCACCGCCGCCCGCGAACGCCTGCAGTCACAGAACGCGAAAAAGTCCGCCCAGATCGCCGACCTGCAGCAGTTTGTCAGTCGCTTCTCGGCCAATGCCTCCAAAGCCAAACAGGCAACGTCGCGCGCCAAGCAGATTGAAAAAATCCAGCTCGACGAGATCAAGGCGTCCAGCCGCGTATCGCCCTACATTCGTTTCAAACAGGATAAAAAGCTGCACCGCCAGGCACTCACACTGGAAAATATCGGCCACGGTTTCGACGAACCTTTATTCGCCGAAGGCAATATGATTCTCGAAGCGGGCAGCCGCTTGGCCATCATCGGTGAAAATGGCGCCGGTAAAACCACCCTGCTGCGCTGCCTGATGAACCAGTTGAACGTCAACGAAGGCGTGGTGAAATGGGCCGAGAATGCCAGCCTCGGCTACTGCCCCCAGGACAGCAGCGCCGACTTCGACAATGACCTGAATCTTTTCGACTGGATGAGCCAATGGCGCAAACCCAGCCACGACGACCAGATAGTGCGCGCCACCCTAGGTCGCCTGCTGTTCTCCTCAGACGACTTCAAAAAACAGGCAAAGGTATGCTCGGGCGGTGAAAAGAACCGCCTTCTGTTTGGCAAACTGATGATGATGGACACCAACGTGCTGATCATGGACGAGCCAACCAACCACCTCGACATGGAAGCCATCGAGGCATTGAACCTGGCGCTGGAACACTACGACGGCACACTGATTTTCGTCAGCCACGACCGCGAGTTTGTATCCTCACTGGCAACCCGCGTTATTGAAATCAAGGATCAGAAGCTGATCGATTTTCAGGGGACTTACGAGGAGTATCTGGCGCAGCAGGAAGTACAGAATCGCAAAGTGGGAAGCGCCGGGGCTTAGGGATTAGCCATCGCAACAGCCATCGCAACAAGGAGCGCCTGCAACGCTTTTGCTTATGCAGGCCTACGGTCATTGTCCGGCACATTCGCCTGCAAGGCAGGCTCCTACAGATATCGCGGAGTTTTTTTGTGGGAGCCTGCCTTGCAGGCGAACATCCAGGAAAGGCGTTCTAGCTCGCGAGATACGCACTCACCCGCTCCCATATCCGCTCACGCAGCTCAACAGTCTCATTCACCAAATGATGCCGCGCACCACTCAAATGCGACACTACGGCATTCGGGAAGTGCTCCCGTATCGCCGGCAGATTAAATTTCCAGTCCACGGTGGTATCCGCATCACCTTGCACGACCAACACGGTTTTCGGGGACGATGGCAGTTTGTGAAACGTCGGTTCCCATTGCTTTAAAGCATTCACCCAGCTCATGGGCAGCACCTTGCACTGCAGGATATCCAGCTCACGCAACCAGCTGAGAAATTCGGCGTCGCCGGAATTTTCGGCCCAGCGCCTCGGTAGACTGGGAATCAGATTGCCGATTACATTGTGCAGCGGCTTGCCCAGACGCCAGCCGCCGGGGCGCACCAGAGGCGCCAGCAACACGGCTTTATCAAAAGCATTGCCGCCGGTGAGCATATAAGTCATCAGCACCGCGCAACCGGTGCTCTGCGCTATCGCCAGTTTGGTCTTGGGCAAATTGAAGGGCGCTGCGGCAAAGAAGGCATCGTTAAGCACCGACACGTACTGATCAAAACTGTCGATCTCGGCGCGTTTGCCGGTCGACAAACCGTGCCCCGGCAGGTCATAGGCCACCACCGCATAATTGCGCTGCAGGCAGTACTCGATAACATGTTTGAACAGCCCCACGTGATCGTAAAAGCCGTGGTACAAAAAGGCCGTTTGCGCTGCACCCTTCGGAACAAACACGTGCATGGCAATATCGAAACCCGACGAGGGAAACACACCGAAGTGATGTTTAAGGCCCGGCACGCGATTTTCAAAATCGATTTTGTAGAAATCAAAATAGGACTGCGTCAACGGCGAGTGCTCCGTTGACGCTGACAGGGGTGGCAGGGTCAAGCGATCACGGTTTTCAGCAACCAGCTCCACCCAGTTCGTCATGCTCAGTTAACCTTCGCCTTGAGCTCGCCCTTTTCGTAGCGCTGATACATCGCTTCCAGCGACAGTGGCTTGATCTTGCTGGCGTGGCCGACGGTGCCGAAGGCTTCAAAGCGCGCAGCGCAGATATCCTTCATCGCCTTGGTGGTTTCGGCCAGATACTTACGGGGATCAAACTCGGCGCGGTTGTTAGCAAGGAAGCGCCGCACCGCACCAGTAGAGGCGAGGCGCAGGTCGGTATCGATATTGACCTTGCGTACACCGTGCTTGATGCCTTCAACAATTTCCTCAACCGGCACGCCATAGGTCTCGGGAATTTCGCCGCCATACTCGTTGATAATGGCCAGCCAGTCCTGCGGTACGCTGGACGAACCGTGCATCACCAGATGAGTATCGGGAATGCGTTTGTGAATGGCCTTGATACGCTCAATCGCCAGAATATCGCCCGAGGGCGGGCGGCTGAATTTGTAGGCGCCGTGGCTGGTACCAATGGCGATAGCCAATGCGTCGACGTGGGTTTTTGCCACAAAATCGGCGGCTTCTTCCGGGTCGGTCAGCATCTGTTCGTGGGTCAAGGTACCTTCGGCACCGATGCCGTCTTCTTCGCCGGCCTGCCCGGTTTCCAATGAACCGAGACAGCCCAGCTCGCCTTCTACCGAGACACCACAGGCATGAGCCATGGCAACAGCGCGCTGGGTGACTTCCACATTGTATTCATAGCTCGCGGGGGTTTTGCCATCTTCCTTCAACGAGCCATCCATCATCACCGAGCTGAAACCCAGTTGAATGGAGCGCTGACACACATCGGGGCTCGTGCCATGATCCTGGTGCATGACCACCGGGATATCCGGAAATTCTTCGATGGCCGCAAGAATCAAATGCCGCAAGAAAGGTGCGCCGGCGTATTTGCGCGCACCGGCCGAGGCCTGCATGATCACCGGGCTGTTGGTCGCCTGGGCGGCTTCCATAATAGCGCGGGTCTGCTCCAGATTGTTGACATTAAAAGCCGGAACGCCATAACCGTATTCGGCGGCGTGGTCCAGCAGTTGGCGCATGCTGATTAGTGCCATGGTATTTACCCCTGTGTATTTAAAAAATCGGTTTTCTGTAGGAGCCTGCCCTGCAGGCGAATCACTTGGTTCGCCTGCAGGGCAGGCTCCTACACAGTTTTAGCCTTTCGCCCGCTCTTCCAGCACTGCCACCGCCGGTAGCGTTTTACCCTCTACATATTCCAGAAACGCGCCACCACCGGTGGAGATATACGACACTTTATCGGCAATGCCGTATTTATCGATTGCCGCCAGTGTGTCGCCGCCGCCGGCAATCGAGAAAGCTTCGGACTCGGCAATCGCTTCGGCAATGGCTTCGGTGCCGTCGCCAAACTGGTCAAATTCGAACACGCCCACGGGTCCGTTCCAGATAATGGTACCCGCCTGCTTCAGAATTTCAGCCAGACAGGCCGCTGTCACCGGGCCGATATCGAAAATCATATCGTCATCGCCCACGTTGTAAGCTGGGCGCAGTGTTGCAGGCTCTTTCTCGTCAAACTTTTTACCGGTAATAACATCGGTCGGTATCGGAATATCGCACTTGTCCATCAACGCTTTGGCATTGGGAATCAGGTCATGCTCGCACAGTGAATTGCCCACGTTCAAACCGGACGCTGCCATAAAGGTATTGGCGATACCGCCACCCACCACCAGTTGATCCACCTTGTCAGACAGGGTTTCGAGCACCGTCAGTTTGGTTGACACTTTGGAGCCACCCACAATGGCCACCATGGGCCGCGCCGGTTCGCGCAGGGCCTTTTCCAGGTTTTCCAGTTCGTCGACGAGCAGCGGGCCGGCGCAGGCTACCGGTGCAAAGCGCGCCACGCCGTGGGTAGAGGCCTGAGCGCGATGAGCGGTGCCGAAGGCGTCCATCACAAACACATCACACAATGAGGCGTAGGCCTCGGATAATTCTTCGGCGTCTTTTTTCTCGCCGGTGTTAAAGCGCACATTTTCGAGCAGGGCAATCTGACCCTTGTCGATGTTTACACCGCCCTGCCAGTCCCTGATGACTTCCACCGGGCAGCCCAGCAGCTCACCCAGCTTTGCCGCAACAGGCTTGAGAGAAAATTCCTCGCTGTACTCGCCCTCTGTCGGGCGCCCGAGATGCGACATCACCATCACCCGCGCCTGCTGCTCCAGCGCGAGCTTCAGTGTGGGTATCGCCGCCCGGATGCGGGCATCGGAGCTTACCGCACCGTCTTTGATGGGCACATTGAGATCCTCACGGATCAGCACGCGCTTGCCTGCCAGATCGAGGTCGCTCATTTTCAGTACTGAAAGGGTCATTCCTTGTCTTTCCTCAGTGTTTAATAATCGGGGCCGAACTCTAAACGCCGGACGCCAAAATCGTTAGTGCATCATCCGACGCGCATTGCATCGAAATTACTCACAACTGGCCATGCAAATATTCACACTCTCACACCACTTCGGCTCGGTACTTGCCTCAAACCCAGGCCCCAACCACATCCAGCATGCGATTGGCGTAGCCCCATTCGTTGTCAAACCACACCAGCACATTCGCCAGTTGGCCACTCACGCGGGTTTGGCCCGCATCGACAATGCCCGAGCGTGGATCGTGGTTAAAATCGCAGGAGGCCAGCGGCTCGTTGCTGACTCCCATCAAGCCTGAGAGGCGGTTCTCGGAGGCGGCCAACAGCGCCCGGTTCACGGCATCAACACTGAGTTCGCTGCGACATTGCAAGGTCAATTCCATCGCCGACACATTATGCGTGGGAATCCGCAGCGCCCGCGCGGCAAAGCGCCCGTCGAGTTCCGGCAGGATGCGGCCGATCCCGACGGCCAGGCCGGTATCCACCGGAATCATTGACAGCCCCGCCGAGCGGGTCTTGCGCAAATCGGTGTTGTGATAGGCGTCCAGCACCGGCTGGTCATTCATCGCCGAGTGGATGGTGGTGATCGTACCGGACTCAATGCCAAAGGCGCGGTGCAGTACATCAATAACCGGCACGATGCAGTTGGTGGTACAGGATGCAGCCGAGGCGATCAGCACATCCGGCGATAACTGTTCTTCGTTGATACCAAAAACCACGGCCGGAATATCCTGCTCGCCCGGCTGAGACAGCAGAGCGTAATTAGCCCCCTGCTCAATGTGTGTCGCCAATGCATCGCGGCTATCAAAAAAGCCGCTGCACTCCAGCACCACGTCCACGCCGTGCCAGTTCAATTCAGACAGCTCGCTGTGATGCGTCACCGCAATGCGATCGCCATCAACCACCAGCGACTGGTCGCGCACCGACACCTTGCCGGGAAAGCGGCCGTGGGTACTGTCGTACTTGGTCAGATGCATGATAGTGGCGAGATCAGCGGGCTCGTTGATCGCCACAATCTGCATGCGCTGGCGATGTTCGGATTCGTACAGGGCGCGCAGCACGCAGCGCCCGATGCGACCATAACCGTTGATCGCGAGTCTGATCATTCCGGCAGGCAGTCCTCGACTGCAGCCACCACCGCGTCGGCGGTAATGTCGAAGTGGTTAAAGAGATCCCCGGCAGGCGCCGATTCGCCGAAGCTGTTCATGCCGACGATGCGGCCATCCAGGCCGACGTACTTGTACCAGTAATCCACGTGAGCCGCTTCAACGGCTACCCGCGCCAGAATATGACTCGGCAATACCGACTCGCGGTAGACCGCATCCTGCTGCTCAAAGACATCCGTTGACGGCATCGACACCACGCGCACGCGCTTGCCGCTCAACTTGGCCTGGGCTTCCATGGCCAGTTGCACTTCAGAGCCGGTGGCAATAATGATGGCTTCCGGCTCACCCTCACAGTCACTCAGCACATAGCCGCCCTTGGCGATATTGGCCACCTGCCCGGCACTGCGCTGTTGCGGTGCCAGACCCTGACGGGTCAGCGCCAGCGAGGTTGGGCCGCTGTTACGCGTCAGCGCTGCGCGCCAGGCAGCAACGGTTTCGGTCACGTCGCAGGGGCGCCACACACTCATGTTCGGAATCAGTCGCAGGGTCGGCACATGCTCCACCGGCTGGTGGGTCGGCCCGTCTTCGCCCAAACCGATGGAATCGTGGGTTAGCACAAAGATGCTGCGCTGCTTCATGATCGCCGCCATGCGCAGAGCATTGCGGGCATAGTCCGAGAACACTAAAAAGGTGCCACCGTAAGGAATAAAGCCGCCGTGCAGGGCCGCGCCGTTCATCACCGCCGCCATGCCGAATTCACGCACACCGTAAGACAGGTAGTTACCGCCGGGCTCGGCAGCAGACACCAGGGTACAACCCTGCCACCAGGTGTTGTTGGAGCCGGTCAGGTCAGCAGAACCGCCCAGCAGTTCCGGCATAAAGGGGCCAAAGCCGTTCAGCGCTTTTTCCGAGGCCTTGCGGGTCGCTACTTTCTCCGCTGCCGCCTGGGCTTCGTCAATCAGGGCCTGTGCCTTGCCATCAAAATCTGCCGGCAGATCGCCGGCCATGCGGCGCTCGAATTCGGTTGCCAGATCCGGGTGAGCCTTGCGATAACCCGCCATCTGCGCATCCCACTCAGACTCCAGCGCGGCACCACGTTCACCGGCATTCCAGTCGGCGTAGACATCCGCCGGCACCTCGAAGGGGCCGTGAGGCCAGTTCAGAAATTCACGGGAAGCGGCAATCTCTTCAGCACCGAGCGGCGCGCCATGCACATCGTGGGTGCCTTTTTTGTTGGGCGAACCGAAGCCGATGACGGTTTTGGCGCAGATCATGCTGGGCCTGTCCGTAACGCTACGTGCTTCTTCTATGGCCTTTTTCACGGCCTCGCTGTCGTGGCCGTCAACATTGCGCACCACATGCCAGCCGTAGGCTTCAAAACGCGCCGGGGTATCGTCGGTAAACCAGCCCTCTACATGCCCGTCGATGGAGATGCCATTGTCGTCGTAGATCGCAACCAGTTTGCCCAGCCCCAGCGTTCCCGCCAGCGAACAGGCCTCGTGGGAAACACCTTCCATCAGGCAGCCATCGCCCAAAAACACGTAGGTGTTGTGATCAACCACATCGTGGCCGGGGCGGTTGAACTGGGCGGCAAGGATTTTCTCTGCCAGCGCCATACCCACGGCATTCGCCAGACCCTGCCCCAGCGGGCCGGTGGTAGTTTCAACTCCCGGCGCATAGCCGTATTCGGGGTGACCCGGCGTTTTGGCGTGGAGTTGGCGGAAATTTTTCAGATCATCGATAGATAGGTCATAACCGCTGAGGTGCAGCAGTGAATACAGGAGCATGGAGCCGTGGCCGTTGGAGAGGATAAAACGGTCGCGGTTAGCCCACTCCGGGTTGCCCGGATTGTGCTTGAGAAAGTCTCGCCACAGCACCTCGGCGATATCGGCCATACCCATGGGGGCGCCGGGGTGGCCGGAATTGGCCTGTTGTACGGCATCCATACTGAGGGCGCGGATGGCATTGGCGAGATCGCGGCGAGAGGGCATTGATGGCTCCTGTGTAAGCATTTACCGGGCTTTTGGCTGACGGTCTAACGACCGAAAACCCGGGCACGGAAGAAAAAGAGGCGCCATTTTCCCCTACTCCGGGGCTGACGGCAAATCGCGTGAGCGCCCATGAGACGCAGGGTCAGCACAAAAACAAAGCAATCCATATTTTCTTATATAAAAATATTTTGATATTTGCCCGCATCTTGCTAGACTGCCCCACCATGACCGAAGCTGCGCTACAGACTATTGTCGGCTCCAACGACTGCCGCGACGCCCTCACCGCCCTGCTCAAAGCAGCGGCGGACCAGCTGCGCCTGTCCGTTTTGCGCATCCTGCGGCGCGATACCTTTTCCGTGCAGGAACTCTGCCAGATCCTCGACGTCAGCCAGCCCGGCATGAGTCACCACCTTAAAATTCTGGCCACTGCCGGTCTGGTCACCACGCGCCGCGAGGGCAGCACCATTTTCTATCGCCGCGCCCACAAGGCCGCCTTGCCAGCCCTTGCGGAACTGCAATCTGCCATTCTGGCCAGCGCCAATCTTATCGCGCTGGACCAGCAGGCCGAACAGCAACTGGCCTTGATCAATCAGGCGCGCGCCGAAAACTCCAAAGTCTTTTTTGAAGAACACGCGGGTGAATTTCGCAGCCAGCAGGAACAGATCGTCGCCTACAGCCTGTATGGCGCCAGCAGTGCCGAGCTGTTGGCCAGCACTCAGCACGAGGGCGCTCTGGCAATCGAAATTGGCCCCGGCGAAGGAGAGTTTCTACCCGAGCTGGCCTCGCGTTATACACGCGTCATCGCCGTCGACAACGCCAGCAGCATGCTGGAAAAATCCCGTCAGGCGGCCGCCAGCAAGGGCCTGGGAAATGTCGAATTCCTGCTCGCCGATACCCATCATGCCGAGATTGCCGATAACAGCGCCGACTGTGTGGTGATCAATATGGTATTGCACCACGTACCCTCGCCCGCTGACATTCTCGCCGACGCTGCACAATGGCTGCGCCCCGGCGGAGTGCTCAGCGTGACCGACCTCTGCCCGCACGACCAGAGCTGGGCGCGTGATGCTTGCGGCGATTTGTGGCTGGGTTTGAACCCCGACGACCTCAGCGATTGGGCAGCAGAAGTTGGATTGAAAGAAGGGCCATCGGTGTATCTGGCCCAGAAAAACGGTTTTCGGGTTCAGGTGCGGCAGTTTTTAAAACCGGCTCGCACCTGATTCCGCAATAAACGGGTTTTATTTTATTTTTGACAAGTCGACCTTGAATAAAAGTCGCATTTACAAGAGGAAAAGCGCTATGTCCGAATACGCCCTGTTTACTTCAGAGTCTGTCTCTGAAGGGCATCCCGATAAAATGGCCGACCAGATTTCTGATGCGGTTCTCGACGCGATTATCGCCCGCGACAAACACGCGCGCGTCGCCGTTGAGACACTGGTTAAAACCGGCATGGCCGTGGTCGCCGGTGAAGTGACGACTTCCTGCTACGTTGATCTCGAAGACATCATTCGCGATGTGATCAGCGGTATTGGTTACAACAGCTCTGACGTCGGTTTCGATGGTGCCAGCTGCGCGGTTCTGAATGCCATTGGCAAACAGTCCGTTGATATTAACCAGGGTGTTGACCGCGCCAAGCCCGAAGATCAGGGCGCTGGCGACCAGGGCCTTATGTTTGGCTACGCCAACAACGACACCGACGTACTGATGCCCGCGCCGCTGTATTACTCGCACCGTCTGGTTGAGCGTCAGGCCTACCTGCGCAAGAACGGCGTGTTGTCCTGGCTGCGCCCGGATGCCAAGAGCCAGGTAACCCTGCGCTACGAAAACGGCAAGCCTGCGGCCATCGACGCCGTTGTACTGTCTACCCAGCACAACCCCGAAATCTCGCAAGCCGACCTGCGCGAAGCCATTATGGAAGAAGTCATCAAAAACGTTCTTCCCGCTGAACTGCTGCACGCTGGCACCCAGTACCACATCAACCCGACCGGCAACTTTGTTATCGGTGGTCCGGTTGGTGACTGCGGCGTTACCGGTCGCAAGATCATTGTCGACACTTACGGCGGCATGGCCCGTCACGGTGGTGGCGCCTTCTCCGGTAAAGACCCCTCCAAGGTTGATCGCAGCGCCGCTTATGCCGGCCGTTATGTTGCCAAAAACATTGTCGCCGCCGGTCTGGCTGAACGCTGTGAAATTCAGGTGTCTTACGCCATTGGCGTAGCCGAGCCTACATCCGTGTCTATCAATACTTTCGGCACCGGCAAAGTCAGCGAAGAAAAGCTCTCCGCCGCCGTGCGTGAAGTGTTCGACCTGCGCCCTTACGGCATCACCAAAATGCTCGACCTGCTGCACCCGATGTACCAACCGACTGCCGCCTACGGACACTTTGGCCGCGACCCTTACGAGCACACCTACACCTTCAAGGAAGGCGGCAAGGAGCGTACGGAAACTGCTACGGCCTTTAGCTGGGAAAAAACGGATAAAGCCGAGGCACTGAAAGCCGCCGTTTAATCGTGTAGGAGCCAGCCCTGCAGGCGATGATTGAATCATTCGCCTGCAAGGCTGGCTCCTACAAAAAGATTTCGAATCTACATATATTGAGGACAACACAATGACTGCCACTGCAGCTAAAACAGATTTCTCCGACTACAAAGTAGCCGACATCTCCCTTGCCGCCTGGGGCCGCAAGGAAATTGAAATTGCCGAAACCGAAATGCCGGCACTGATGGCACTGCGCAGCAAGTACAAAGCAGACCAGCCACTGAAAGACGCCCGCATTATGGGCTGCATTCACATGACCATTCAGACCGCCGTACTGATCGAAACGCTGGTCGAGCTGGGCGCGGACGTGCGCTGGTCTTCGTGCAACATTTTCTCGACCCAGGATCATGCTGCTGCTGCGATTGCCGCCGCCGGCATTCCCGTGTTCGCCTGGAAAGGTGAAACCGAGGAAGAATTCTGGTGGTGCATCGAGCAGACTATTCTGCAGGGCGACAAGGAATGGGACGCCAACATGATTCTGGACGACGGCGGCGACTTGACCCAGATTCTGCACGAAAAATACCCGCACATGCTGGACAAGATTCACGGCATTTCTGAAGAGACCACTACGGGCGTTCACCGCCTGCTGGAGATGCTCGAAGAAGGTTCGCTGAAAGTACCCGCAATCAACGTTAACGATGCGGTGACCAAATCCAAGAACGACAACAAGTACGGCTGCCGCCACAGCCTGAACGACGCGATCAAGCGCGGCACCGACCACCTGCTGTCCGGCAAGAAAGCACTGGTTATCGGCTACGGTGATGTGGGCAAGGGTTCAGCCGCCAGCCTGCGTCAGGAAGGCATGATTGTTAAAGTCACCGAAATCGATCCAATCTGCGCGATGCAGGCCTGTATGGACGGCTACGAAGTCGTGTCTCCCTACATCGACGGCGTTAACGATGGCACCGAGGCGTCCATCAATAAAGACCTGCTCCAGACAACTGACCTGGTGGTTACCACCACCGGCAACGTGAATGTCTGTGACGCCAACATGCTCAAGAACCTGAAAAACGGCTGCGTGGTTAGCAACATCGGTCACTTTGACAGCGAAATCGACACCGCCTACATGCGCAAAAACTGGACTTGGGAAGAAGTGAAGCCGCAGGTTCACAAAATCATTCGCGATGCTGACAGCAAGGACTACCTGATTCTGCTGTCTGAAGGTCGCCTGGTGAACCTGGGCAATGCCACCGGCCACCCGTCGCGCATCATGGACGGCTCCTTCGCCAACCAGGTTCTGGCGCAGATCTACCTGTACGAGCGCCGCTTCGCCAACCTCGAGCCCGAAATGAAGGCCGCCGCATTGCGCGTGGAAGTACTGCCGAAGAAGCTGGACGAGGAAGTGGCAGCACACATGGTGGCCGGCTTTGGCGGGGTCATTACCCGTCTGACCACAGCCCAGGCCGAGTACATCAACGTCAAGCAGGAAGGCCCCTTCAAGCCTGACAGCTACAAGTACTAGGCGC
>DIBR01000061.1:0-288 GCA_002415025.1 Spongiibacteraceae bacterium UBA5047 | reverse complement strand
TTCGCCAACCAGGTACTGGCGCAAATCTACCTGTGGGAGCGCAAGTTTGCCGACCTGCCGGAAGCTGACAAGAAGGCCGCTCTTTACGTGAAAGTTTTGCCGAAAAAACTGGACGAAGAAGTCGCAGCAGAAATGGTGCGCGGTTTTGGCGGTGTGATTACGCGCATGACCGAAGCTCAGGCCAAGTACATCAAAATTCCGGTTGATGGACCTTACAAGCCGGAAAGCTATAAGTACTGATCGCGATTCGCGAGCAGGGCGCGCTCCTACCGTTCAGGTAGGAGCGCG
>DIBR01000067.1 GCA_002415025.1 Spongiibacteraceae bacterium UBA5047 | reverse complement strand
TCTTTTTGCAAAATATTTCAAAAAGCCTACGAGCGAGTGAAGGTCGCGGGCTTGAAGCGCTCAGGCAGGCGCCAGCACAACAGGAAAATAGCCGCCAGCGAATACAGAATTGCCTCAAGGTAGCTGGAGCGAATCAACCAAACCAGATGCACCACCGCCAACACTGCGGAAAGGTAGACCAGCTTGTGGAGACTTGCCCAACGGCGCCCCAGTTTTCTTATCGAATAGCGATTGGAGGTCAGCGCCAGCGGCACCAGCGTCAGCCAGGCAGCAAACCCAACCAGCATATAGGGGCGCTCACGCAACTCTTCGGTGAAAATCTCCCACTGCCAGCCAATGATATAGGTTCCCACACACAAGGCATGCAAGGTGGCATAGAAAAAACAGAAGAGCCCAAGCATTCGACGGTACCGGACCAGTTGCGGACGCTTTAGCCACTGCCGCAGCGGCGACACCAGCAAGGTTAGCAAGAGGAAGTTCAGCGCCCAGGAGCCCGTATACAGCACAACGGTTTTTGCGGGATCAGGGCCAAGCTGGTCGCTCGCCACCCAAAAGGCCAGCAGCGCCAGCGGAGCCAGCGAAACGAGAAACAGCAAGGGCTTGCCAAACGGCCACGGCTGCGACGCCATTACAACACCCTCATTAGTAGTAGCGCCGCAAATTCATGCCCTTATATAAAGACGCAACCTGCTCTTCATACCCGTTAAACATCTGCGTTTTGATTCGATTAGGGTCGAACAGGCTGTTCGGCAACCTTCGCTCATACTTTTGACTCCAGCGCGGATGGTCGACATTTGGGTTCACATTGGCAAAGAAACCGTATTCGCTCGGCGCCAACCGCTGCCAGGTGGTTCCGGGCTGTTTTTCGGTCAAGCGGATTTTGACGATGGACTTGATGCTCTTGAAGCCGTACTTCCAGGGAACCACCAAACGAAAGGGCGCACCGTTCTGGTTCGGCAGCTCTTTGCCGTAGAGGCCGACCGCCATCAGGGTGAGAGGATGCATGGCTTCGTCCATGCGCAGGCCCTCAACATAAGGCCAGTCGATGGTGCTGAAGCGCGAGCGCTGGCCGCGCATTTCCGAGGGCCTCACCAGCGTGGTAAATTCAACGTACTTGGCCTTGGATGTAGGCTCGACTTTTGCCAGCAACTTGTGAAGCGGCACCCCCACCCAGGGGATGACCATAGACCAGGCCTCGACACAGCGCAGGCGATAGATGCGCTCCTCGAGGTCGATCCCTTTGAGCAGATCCTCCAGTGCGTAATTCCCGGGCTTGCCGACCTCACCATCCACCTGAACCGACCACGGATCCGTGGTCAAGGCGTGTGCATGACGCGCCGGGTCTCCCTTATCGGTACCAAATTCATAAAAGTTGTTGTAGCGGGCCACATCATCAAAGGGCGTTTTCTTTTCAGCCGTATAAAACCCTTGTGCACTCATGGCGGGGGTCGCTGAAACCGCTGTCAGCGGCTTCAGCGGGGTTCCATCCTGAGCCAACAGCCCGGCGGGCATTGCTGCCGCTGTGAGGGCCAGCCCGGAGCGGGTCATAAACTCACGGCGCTTCAGGTATATAGATTCCGGTGTGATTTCCGAGGAGGGAATATCGGCGCGACGCTTGATCAGCATTGAAGCTCTCCTGTGGCTTGAACCGTTCAGACCGCAGAATTGCGAATTATTTCCGTTTCGGCCCGCTTATAGTGCTCTACGGTAAATGGCCATCACTGGACCAGACAGCGCATAAATAAGCGCGATGCCCAGCAGAATGCGCGGCGGGTCGACTGATACCAGACCAAAGCCAACGACTATCAGGATCATCACCACAAAGGGCACGCGCCCACGCAGATCAATGCCCTTAAAGCTGTTGTAGCGGATATTCACGATCATCAGGAAGCCAATCAAGGCCGTGAGCACGGCACTCAGCATCGACAATACGCCAGAGACTTCACCGCCGAATACGCCCTCATCGGCACACACCCAGATAGTGCCAGCTATGACAGCCGCCGCCGCAGGGCTGGCAAGGCCGGTAAAGTAGTTCTTATCGGTCGTTTCAATTTGCGCATTAAAACGGGCCAAACGCAGGGCTGCACAGGCTATATAGATGAAGGTTGCCGCCCAGCCCAGCTTGCCAAAGCTGCCCAGCGACCAGCTGAACATCACCAGTGCCGGCGCCACACCAAAAGACACCATATCGGCAAGGGAATCATATTGTTCGCCGAATTTGCTCTGGGTATTGGTCATACGGGCAACGCGCCCGTCCATGCCATCGAGCACACCGGCAACAAAAATTGCGATGGCCGCGGTTTCGAAATTGCCGCGCATGCCCGAGACAATCGCATAAAAACCCGCAAACAGCGCCGCCGTCGTGAAAAGGTTAGGCAACAGATAGATACCACGCCGGCGAACCTTGCGCCCATTGATAGAGATCTCTTCTTCATGGTCGTCAATAAGAAGCAGGGACTCTCGCAGGTTTTCCTTTTTTTCTTCCCGGGTGGACTCGGCAGATTTCTCGCTTTCAGACACAGCGAACTCCGTAGTTACGCATTGATAGCACGATGAGGAGCGCAGCATAGCAAATACTGGTGCCACGCATACACCTCATTATAGTGAACGATGGTCGGGCGAATTACGACACCGACGCCGCTACCTGCCAGAAAGCACTAATCAAGGGGTTATCAAGCCGCTGCTTGAGCGTACACACGCCCACCGCCAGCGGGTTCATTTCATCAGCCAGGGGCAAAACCCGCAGCTTGTCTACAATAGGGCTATTAGCGAGCACCAGCTCAGGCACAACACCCACTCCCAGACCCAGCGCCACCATACTGGCTATGGCTTCATGGCCACTGACCTGAGCGTAAATATTGGGGCGTATCCCGTGAAGCCGGAACCAGCGTTCCAACTCCACCCGCGCCACACCGCGTTCAGACATAATCACGGGCAATTTATCCCAGGGCAGCTCTGGCCCGGATACCAGCTCGGACACCGCACAATTCACCGCCGGAGCAATCAGCCGCAAAGGGGAATGGGTCAGCACCTGAAAGGCGAGACGCTGGTGCAGATGCTCCGGGCGGGCCGTAATGGCGATATCTTCCTCGCCGGCAGCCACCCGCTCCAGTGAGTCGGCCTGGTCTCCGGTGTGCAGCTTCAGCTCAATGCGGGGATAGCGGTTGCGAAAGGTTTCCAGCACCGCGCCCAATACCGCGTAGGCGGCAGTGACCGAGCAGTACAAGCTCAACTCGCCAGATAGCTCGCGACCACTCTGGTTAAGCCTCTGCAAAAGGCCCTGCCAGTTAGCAAGTGCTTGCTCCGAATAACGCAACACCTCCCGGCCTGCCGGCGTCAGCATGACTCTGCGGTTATCGCGCTCAAACAGCACAACCCCCAGCTCCTCCTCTATACGCTGGATAGTGCGACTCACCGCCGAGGCACTGAGGTGCATCGCCTCACCGGTTTTGGCGAAGTGTAGGGTTCTGGCCAGATGGCTGAAGATTTCGAGTTCTTTGGTATTCATATTGGCGCCCGGCGCATAATTGCTTTAAACGCAACACAGTGTCCACCATATATCATTTTACGCAACAATACCCGCCTGCTATGGTGCGAGCCCTGAATTTACCAATCGGCGCAACCGCGAGGAACTCACCATGGGCCAGAACTACTTCAACACACTGCCGCTGCGTGTACAGCTGCAGGAACTCGGCAAATGCCGTTTTATGGATCGCAGCGAATTCGTCAATGGCTGCGACATCCTCAAGGGCAAGAAAGTGGTTGTGGTCGGCTGCGGATCGCAGGGCCTGAACCAAGGCCTGAACATGCGCGACTCCGGCCTGGATGTTGCCTACGCCCTGCGCGCCGAAGCCATTGAGCAAAAGCGCCAGAGCTGGAAAAACGCTACCGAAAACGGCTTTACCGTTGGCACCTACGAGGAACTGATTCCCACCGCCGATGTGGTGATGAACCTCACGCCTGACAAACAGCACACCGCTGTTGTCAGCGCCGTTATGCCGCTGATGAAAGAAGGCGCCTGCCTGGATTACGCCCACGGCTTCAACCTGGTTGAAGAAGGCATGCAGATTCGCAAAGACATCACCGTTGTCATGATGTGCCCGAAATGCCCCGGCACTGAAGTGCGCGAAGAGTACAAGCGCGGCTTTGGCGTACCCACCCTGATCGCCGTACACCGCGAAAACGACCCCAACGGCAACGGCCTTGAAATTGCCAAGGCGCTGGCCTCGGCCACCGGCGGTGACCGCGCTGGCGTTCTGGAATCTTCACCCATCGCCGAAGTGAAATCCGACCTGATGGGCGAGCAAACCATTCTCTGTGGCATGCTGCAAACCGGCGCCATTCTCGCCTTCGACAAAATGGTCGAGAACGGTATCGATGCCGGCTACGCCAGCAAACTGATCCAGTACGGCTGGGAAACAGTCACCGAAGCCCTGAAGCACGGCGGCATCACCAACATGATGGATCGCCTGAGCAACCCCGCCAAGATCAAGGCCTTTGAACTGGCCGAAGAACTGAAAACCATCATGGCGCCGCTGTACCAGAAACATCAGGACGACATCATGAGCGGCCACTTCTCCAAAACCATGATGGAAGACTGGGCGAACGACGACAAAAACCTGCTGGGCTGGCGCGCCGCCACTGCCGAGACTGCGTTTGAAAAAGCGCAGAACACCGACCAGGAAATTTCCGAGCAGGAATTCTTCGACAACGGCATTCTGTTGATCGCCATGTGTAAAGCGGGTGTAGAACTTGCCTATGAGACTATGGTTGACGCCGGCATCAAGGACGAAAGCGCCTATTACGAATCACTGCACGAAACGCCGCTGATCGCCAACACCATCGCCCGCAAGAAGCTGTACGAAATGAATGTGGTGATTTCCGACACCGCTGAGTACGGCTGTTACCTGTTCGACCACGCCTGTCGCCCCCTGCTCAAAGACTTTATGGGCACAGTGTCGACCGACGTCATCGGTAAAGGCATGGAAAGCGGCGCCAACGGTGTCGATAACCAGAAGCTGATTGCCGTCAATCAGGCAATTCGCAACCACCCCGTTGAAGTAATTGGCCGCAAACTGCGCGGCTACATGACTGCCATGAAGAAGATCGTTTAACCACAAGCATCTTCGGCATACCCAAGGGGCCTCACAAGGGCCCCTTTTTTGTGGATGCCTCCCCCTCCCCCTCATATTTGTGTTGCCCATCTGTAACACTTTGCGCCTTAACCCCACCTGTTGTGACTTCTTACCCGGCACAAACGTTTCAGCATTAAATTTCACGTGATACCAATACCGTTAGTTACAACAACGGAAGCTGAACGCAACGTATGAAAAACCGCACTCTTACACTGGCAGCCATTGCGCCTGCGCTATTACTACTGACATCCTGTTTTGACAGCAGCTCGTCTGGCGGCAACCCTGCGCCCGTCGCTAACGATCGCAGCATGGCGGAAGGCATCATCACTGAAGGCCCCGGCAGCGACCCCGGCATTCCGCCCCAGCCAACGGCACCACCGGAACAGGGCCCGCTACCGTACAGCTCAACCCGAAGCCACCTGACGATCAACGACAACGGCAACTACCGGCCTTTTCGTATAAAGGGAATGACCTTAGGCGCAGGGCTACCCGGTTCTCAAGCCGGGGAACTCAAGGCGAGCCGGGAAGACTACGCACGCTGGCTGCAACTGATGGCGGCTAACGGCTTCAATACCGTGCGCGTCTACCATCTGCACTTCCCCGTCTTTTACGAGGCGCTGGACGCTCACAACCGCAATAATCCTGAGAACCCCCTGTATCTTTTGCAAGGCGTGCTATTCCCCGAAAATGCTGACGGCAGCGCCGACTTGTACGATTTAACTCAGGAGTTAGAGCGGCGCACTCTGCTGGCAGTAGACTGTATACACGGCAACTGCAGTGTCAGCGTTAGCGCCAACAATGAAGCAAGCGGCAACTTTGCCACAGACGTTTCCCGGTGGACCCTGGGCTGGATTATTGGCCGCGAGGTTTACCCGAACGAAATTCTCACAACCAACAACGCCCACCCCGCTGAGCAAAGTTTTTTTGGCGAGGCCTTTCGGGTGCGCAGTGGCGGCGCGGTGGAAGTATGGTATGCCCGACACCTGGACCGCCTGGTGCGTTACGAGCGCGACACCTACAGCACCCAGCGTCCTGTGAGCGTGTTAACCTGGCCCGCACTTGACCCGATCACGCATCCAACTGAAAACCAGCGAACCAGCAATCAGGATAGCGCCACGTTCAACCCCTCGCTCATTGAAGTCGTCGACGCGCCCGGTGGACAATTCGCCACCTACCACGCCTACCCCTACTACCCGAACTTTATCGGCGACGACCCGGGCTATCGGGCATTTTCCGATGCAGAGGGGCCCAACGCCTACCTCGGCTATCTGACCGACCTCAAAGCCGCACACCCCGATATGCCGGTTTTTATCGGCGAAACCGGTGTACCCAGCAGTTGGGGCAATGCACACTTTGGCTATACCGGCATGAACCACGGCGGGCACAACGAACAGGAACAGGGCCGTGTCAATGCTCGCATAATGCGGTCGGTAGAAAGCGTGGACTTGGCGGGAGCTGCGTTTTTCGGCTGGATGGACGAATGGTGGAAGCGCACCTGGATCACGGATTACTTTGATCAGCCAGCCCCGAGCCGCGCCCGCTGGCACAATGTTACGACCCCTGAACAGAACTTCGGCCTACTTGCCTTCGACCCGCCGTCGCCGGATTTCAGCCAGTTTCCTCCAACCCCCGGACAACCCCCCATCACCACAATTCAAACCGCGGCGAGCAATGCATTTTTCCACATCAGGCTTGAACTGGAGCGTGACCTGAATGCCCAGGATGACTTTGTCATTGGCTTTGACACCTACCGCAACGACCTGGGAGAGTCACTGCTACCCGGCGGTACAAGCACCCAGAATCGCAACGAATTTGCATTGCGCATCCGCTCGGGGGGAAGCAGCGCTCAATACTACGTCACTCAGGCATACGACCTCTTCGGGCGGCGGTTTAACACCTCGCAGCCAGAACAGCGGTATCGATCAACGGCTAGCGATGGCGCCGAATGGCATCTGATGCGCTGGCAAAACAGCGGCGCACGCAGCTCCGACAATGGGGATTTTTCTGCGCCCGCCACCATACACACGATCGGCGAACTCAAGGTCGGCGGCAGTGACAACGCGACCAGCCATCAGGCTGTCACAATCAGCAATCGCCGCATCGATATCCGAATCCCCTGGACTATGCTCTACTTTGTCGACCCGACCCGGCACCGGGTGGTTCACGACGACTCCAGCAATCCGCCCGGACCGGTCAGCACCGAATCCAGTAACGGTATTGCACTCAGCCTGGCAGCCAATGGCAGCCTGTTAGTCGAAACAGAACGCTTTCTCTGGCCGCAATGGAGCAGCGCGCCCGCAACCCGCGAGCGCCTGAAGGCTGGCGTTGAGCATTTTGCCGACACCCTGCGCAGCCTATCCAATTGGCCCGCCAACTGAACAAGATTCGGGGGAGCGACATATCTCTCCCCAACACCCGCAAATCTTGTTGTCAGCCCCCACATTCGGCCCTATGATTCGCCACCGATGGCGCTCCGCCATCTTCTATTGGCTCTGTCCAGCGAGGTGGCCCCATGCCGTTTTGCAACTCAACCGTCAGCGTAATTAATCTCGGTGACGCGTTTACCATTCCCGACCTTGAAAACACAGGCCTGGCGCCCTACGAATCAACCCGTTTCCGCGACGCCTATCGCATTCCCCTGGACAGCGGCGAAGCCTGGGTATTCCAATACGGCATTATTGTGTTCTGGGCGGTGTCCGACGATGAACAGCAGCTGTTGATCCAGCGGGTTACGCCGCATATCGAACTGGAAGCCAAAAAACGCAGCCGGGAAGTATTCCAGTTTGCGATGAACACCGAGCAGCTGAGCATTCGCGCTGACCTGATCGTGCTGCCCGGCGACGACCACCTGCTGCGGCTGGCCGTGTCCCATGCGCTGGCGCAATCCACACAGCTGATCGTGTTCGAATCGATGGCTCAGGAGAACATCAGTGCCACCGCCCATATTCCCGCCGCGCTGGCGGAGAAAGGCAAAATACCGCTGCGCCGCAGGGAACTCGCGAGAATTCGCGGGCGCCTGTTCGCCACCAAAAGCGATATTATTCTGCACTATGGCTTGCTGGATACGCCGGAATTTTTCTGGGAGTACCCGGAGCTGGAAGCGACTTACATAGTGGTTGCGCGCTATCTCGATATTAAGTCACGGGTCGAAGTGCTCTCGCAAAAGCTCGGCACCATACACGAGCTTCTTGAAATGCTGGCCGACGAACAGAATCACCAGCACAGCTCCTTTCTTGAGTGGATCATTATTGTACTGATCGGGTTTGAAATTGTGATGGCCGCATTTCACTAACAGCTCGCTCCAGCAGTGCGGCTATTGTCGCGCCTCACCGCGACAATAGCCGCCTGCACTTCGTGATATGCTTCTGCACTCCATCCGATGTTGAGGCATAAACTATGGGCACGACCGCTTCCCCCCGCAGGGTCTGGATCGATACCGACATTATTTTCAACCGCCCCGGAAAAGAAGTGGATGACGGCCTTGCCCTCATCATGGCACTGAGCAACAAGACCATCGACATCGTCGGTATCAGCCTAATCCACAACGTCGACAATGGCGAAATCGCGACACGCCAGCTGCTGGACTATTACGCCAAATCCCCCATCCCCGTATACAAGGGTGCTGACGACGCAAGCAAGGGCCCCGGCAGCATGACCCCTGCGGTAGAAAAACTGGCAGAAGCGTTAAGCGAAGGTGAACTCACGGTATTTGCCATTGGCCCCGCCACCAATATTGCCAACCTGCTGGCGTTCTACCCCGAGCAAGCCAAAAACATCAAGGATATTGTTTTCTGCGCAGGAAGACAGCGCAACGCTGTGTTCAGCCTGCCGGATTGCCCGGTCAACTTTCCTGACTACAATTACGAAATAGACCCGCTATCGCTGCAGCAGGTTATTGAATCAGACATCCCGGTGACCCTCTCGGGGTACGAAGCCTCTACCAGCGTTATGCTGACGCGGGCCGATCTGCAAAAAATTCGCGAGAATGGGCGCGCAGGTGATGAGTGGGTCTACCAACAACTTCTGCCCTGGATTACTACCTGGGAAGAGAACCTGAACAGCCCCGGCTTTATTCCCTTCGACACCAGCACCATCGGACACGTGCTATACCCCGACTATTTTTACTACCACCGCGACATACCCGTTGCCATTGATATACGAGAGAACGACTCCCGAGCCTTCTCCGATGTGGAACGCAAACCCTATCTTGAGGTCTCATATGAATTCGACTCTCCGAACAGGGTGGATTTTATCTACAAGACAAAACCGGAATACAAGGACATTGTCATGAGCGCCCTGCTGGAAAAATAAAACTCAACTTTGGTACCCAAGCAGATTTATGGCCCTAATTTCAAGATTCAAAGAAACCCACCCGAACGCCTTTTATCTGGATGGCAACGACCTTCCCGGGCTGACGGAATACCTGCTCACTCAGGGCTGGCTAACGCCAAAACACAGCATCCGCTGCGCCACAAAGGCTGGCGAAGGCAATATGAACAAGGTGCTGCGGGTACAGCTAAGCGATCTTGAGTCATTTATTATTAAGCAGTCGCGCCCCTGGGTAGAGAAATTCCCGGACATTCCCGCCCCGGCAGATCGCGCCAATATCGAAGGGCTGTTTTACCGTGAAACCGGCAAAAACAGCACTATCGCCGCATTCTCGCCCGCCTTGCTGCACGAGGATGCCGAATCACACATCCTTATCGTCGAAGATCTGGGGGTAGGGTCAGATCTGACCTACCTGTATCGCGACGGAAACACCCTTGAAGAAGGCACACTGGCCAACCTGCTCCACTATCTATCGGCCCTACACAAGAATTTCACTCGCCAACAGTGCGCGTTTTCCATCGAAAACCGGGGCATGCGCGAGCTGAACGCCGAGCATATATTTCGCTTTCCCTTCAATGCCGACAACGGTCTTAATCTCGATGACATTACGCCCGGGCTGGCGGAACTTGGCAGACAAACGCGGGAAGATTCCGCGCT
The DNA here is from genome assembly GCA_002415025.1 of Spongiibacteraceae bacterium UBA5047. Lineage (GTDB taxonomy): Bacteria > Pseudomonadota > Gammaproteobacteria > Pseudomonadales > Spongiibacteraceae > Litorivivens. Next base: position 18,370 of record DIBR01000067.1, on the reverse strand, counting down.
GATGAAACAGATCGCCGCGCTTGAACTTCGCTATCTCCAAAACGGCAACACCCTGCTCCATGGCGACTTCTACCCTGGCAGCATGATCCACACCGACGAAGGCATCAAAGTCATCGACGCCGAATTCTGTTTTTTTGGCGACGCCGAATTCGACCTTGGTGTACTTCAGGCCCATTTGCTTATGGCCAGGCAGCCTGAAAGTACGCTTGCGGCCATCCCTCGCCTATACGAAAAACCTGCGGGCTTTTCAGAAACGCTGTATCAACAATACACGGGCATTGAAATTATCCGGCGCCTGCTCGGTTTGGCGCAGCTGCCAATACAGCTCGATCTAGCTGAAAAAGAAGCGTTACTTGAAAATGCACGCGCCATGCTGGCCGGACATTGATCTCAGCAGGCAGCAAGCGAGCCCCCTGCCGAACTCAATGATCGGCTGCAGCCTGTACACCTTTCGGCACGCGAATATGTTCAACGAGAATCTGAACTGACGCTGGCGGCTCAGCGGTAAAGCGCGACACAGCGAACGCAACCACAAAATTAACCAGCGCCCCCACCGCACCAAAGGCATTGGGCTCAATACCCAAAAACCAGTTTTCCGGCATCGAACCCAAAAAGGCGGTGTCGGCGATAAACATAATGCCCTTGTGCTGAAACACGTAAAACAGGGTGACACCAATACCGGCTACCATACCGGCGATAGCGCCCTCCTTGTTCACACGCCGACTGAATATCCCCATCATAAGGGCCGGAAAAATGGACGATGCCGCCAAACCAAAGGCCAGAGCTACCGTTCCCGCCGCAAAGTCCGGCGGGTTTAAGCCCAAATAGCCTGCAAACGCTATCGCCACGGCCATTGCCACCCGACTGGCGAGCAATTCCTGTTTTTCGCTGATACCGGGGGCAAATACGCCCTTGAGCAAGTCGTGGGAGATTGCCGAGGCAATAGCCAATAGCAAACCCGCTGCAGTCGACAACGCAGCGGCCAGCCCACCGGCCGCAACCAGCGCTATGACCCAATTCGGTAACCGTGCAATTTCCGGGTTGGCCAGCACCATAATGTCCTGATCGACTTTCACCATTTCATTACGTTCGGGGTCCGCGCTGTAGTGCACGCGACCGTCGTCATTCTTATCTGAAAACTCGAGCAAGCCCGTGGTTTCCCATTTTTTAAACCAGCCCGGGCGCTCTTCGTACACCAGCCCACCACCGTCTTTGCCTTGCAAGGTGTCGATCAGGTTCAAACGCGCCATACCGGAAACAGCCGGTGCGGTCGTGTAAAGAATTGCGATAAAAACCAGCGCCCAGCCAGCAGATTTTCGCGCATCACTGACCTTGGGCACCGTAAAAAAACGGATAATCACGTGGGGTAAACCGGCCGTGCCGATCATCAGCGATAGCGTATAGGCAAACATATTAAGCGTGCTGAGTCTGGCCTGGGTGGTGTATTCGGCAAAACCCAGGTCCTGCACAATCAAGTCGAGCTTGTCTAACAGGTAGGTATTGCTGCCCGCGAGCGTGCTGCCCAGCCCCAGCTGGGGAATGGGGTTGCCGGTTAAATTCAGCGAGATAAATACGGCGGGCACGGTAAAGGCAAAAATCAGCACGCAATACTGGGCAATCTGGGTGTAGGTAATGCCTTTCATGCCGCCCAACACGGCATAGACAAACACAATGCCCATACCGGCATACAAACCGATGTCGTAATCCACTTCGAGAAAGCGCGAGAAGGCAACACCAACGCCCTTCATCTGTCCGATAACATAGGTGACCGAGCAAATAATCAGGCACACAACCGCAACAATGCGCGCGGTGCGCGAGTAGTAGCGTTCGCCTATAAACTCCGGCACGGTGAATTTACCAAACTTGCGAAGATAGGGCGCCAGAAACATCGCCAGCAGCACAAAGCCGCCGGTCCAGCCCATCAGAAAAACCGAGCCTCCATAACCCATAAACGCAATCAAACCGGCCATGGAAATAAAAGAGGCCGCGCTCATCCAGTCTGCCGCTGTTGCCATGCCGTTCGCTATCGGGTGTACCCCGCCACCGGCAACATAAAACTCCTGCGTCGTGCCCGCCCGGGCCCAAAGCGCAATCCCGATATACAGCGCGAAACTTGCACCAACAACCCAGTACGTTAATGCCTGGAGTTCACTCATCATCGTGCACTCCATACTTGCGATCGAGCTTACCCATCTGCCGGGCATAGACAAAAATCAGTATGACAAAGGTGTAGATCGAGCCCTGCTGGGCAAACCAGAAGCCGAGTTTGTAACCCCCGAGGCGAAAAGCATTGAGCCAATCTACCAGTACAATGCCGCAGCCGAAGGAGACTGCAAACCAGACGAGGGAAAGCGCAAACATAATACGGAGATGTTCACGCCAATACGCTTTGGCGTGTTGTTCGGATTGGAAGGCCATGAAAAGCTGTCCTGTTATTTTTCAGAACAGCTTACGCGAGAGAGGAAACAATGAAAACGCCCGATACGCTAGGCTTAATCGGGCCTACACGCTAACCGTAGGCCTGAATAAGCGAAGCGTTTCAGGCATGTGATTACAACGACAGTACTTTCTCCCCACGCGCAATCCCCGATACACCGCTGCGCACCACTTCCAGAATCGCGGCATCGCCAACGGCTTCTAGAAAGGAGTCGAGCTTGTCGGAGGTGCCGGTCACCTGAATGGTGTACACGGTCGGGCCGACGTCGACAATCTGGCCGCGAAAGATATCGGTGCAGCGCTTGATCTCGGCGCGCTGGGCACCGGTGGCCCGCACTTTCACCAACATCATCTCGCGTTCGATGTGAGCGCCTTCAGTCAGATCGACCAGCTTCACTACATCCACCAGGCGGTTCAGGTGCTTGGTGATCTGCTCCACTTTATGGTCATCACCAACGGTGGTAAGGGTCAGTCGCGACAGGGTTTCATCTTCAGTCGGCGCAACATTGAGCGATTCAATGTTGTAACCGCGCTGGGAAAACAAGCCCACCACCCGCGACAATGCACCCGGTTCGTTCTCGAGTAAAACTGCAATTATATGTCGCATCAGGTTCGCTCCGTCTTGCTCAGCCACATGTCACGCATGGAGCCGTTCGGCGCCACCAGCATCGGGTAAACGTGCTCGTGCGGGTCTACATGAATATCCATAAATACCAGGCGATCCTTCATCGCCATCACTTCTTTCAGGGCACCTTCGAGGTCAGCCTTTTTCTCAACCCGAACGCCGACATGACCATAGGCCTCAGCCAGCTTGACGAAATCCGGCAGCGAATCTTCGTAGGTACTTTCAGCGTAACGACCTTCGTACTGCATGTCCTGCCACTGTTTGACCATACCCAGATAACCGTTGAACAGATTCAGAATTTTCACCGGAATATTGTACTGGGTGCAGGTCGACAGCTCCTGAATATTCATCTGGATACTGCCCTCGCCGGTAATACAGGCAACGTCACTGTCCGGAAACGCGAGCTTGGCACCCATCGCCGCAGGCAAGCCAAAGCCCATGGTGCCCAGACCACCCGAGTTGATCCAGCGCCGTGGATGCTTAAAGCGATAATACTGGGCCGCAAACATCTGGTGCTGCCCTACATCCGAGGTCACAAAGGCCTCGCCGTTGGTGACGCGCCACAGAGTATCGATAACCTCTTGTGGCTTGATCAGGTCAGTAGAAGTATCAAAGCGTGGCTTGGTCCACAGGCCGTGCGCATCGCGCCACTCGTCAATCTGCTGCCACCAGTGATCCAGTGCTTTGGTATCCGGCAGGGATTTGTCAGCCTTGCGGGTTTCGCGCACCAGCGCCAGCATTTCGGTGAGCACTGAATCTACCGGGCCAACGATGGGAACATCGGCGGCAATGGTTTTGGAAATGGACGCCGGATCAATATCGATATGAATGATCTTGGCATTCGGGCAGAACTTGTTCGGGGTATTGGTTACCCGGTCGTCAAAGCGCGCGCCAACGGCCAGAATCACATCACTCTGGTGCATGGCATTGTTGGCTTCGTAAAAGCCGTGCATGCCGAGCATTCCCAGAAACTGGCGGTCGTCGCCGGGGTAGCCGCCCAAGCCCATCAGGGTATTGGTAACGGGGTAATTCAGCTCGCGCGCCAGTTCTGTCAACACGCCCGAGGCATTGCCCTGAATAACGCCGCCGCCACTGTAAATAACCGGGCGTTTGGCTTCCAGCAGGAGCTGGGCCGCCTTTTTGATCTGGCCTGAGTGCCCGCGCGAGGCCGGCGCGTAGGAGCGCAGCTTCACTGATTTGGGGTAGTGATACTCATACTTATCAACCGGGTTGGTGATGTCTTTCGGCAAATCGACAACCACCGGGCCGGGGCGCCCGGTTGAAGCCAGATAAAAGGCCTTTTTCAGGGTCGCAGGAATATCTTCAGCCTTTTTAACCATAAAGCTGTGCTTAACGATGGGCCGCGAAATGCCGACCATATCGGTTTCCTGAAAGGCGTCTTCGCCAATCAGGTGGCTGGCCACCTGGCCGGACAACACCACCATGGGAATGGAATCCATATAGGCCGTGGCAATGCCGGTAATGGCGTTGGTGGCGCCGGGGCCGGAGGTGACCAGCACCACGCCGGGTTTGCCGGTAGCGCGGGCATAGCCGTCAGCCGCGTGCGTTGCTGCCTGCTCGTGGCGCACCAGAATGTGAGGCACCTTGCAGCTGGTAAACAGCGAGTCGTAAATATGCAGAACGGCACCGCCGGGGTAACCGAATATAAATTCAACGCCTTCGTCTTCGAGGGCGCGGGCGATCATGTCACCGCCAGATAGCAATTCCACTGAATTATCCTCGTTCAGTCTTGAATGAAAAACACATGTGATGGCTGCCGACAGGGCGGCATAGAGATCACACATGAACCTCCGATCACATCCACCTGGATGCGTCGGGCGAAACGCCTGACAATAATCAGCGGCTGAGCGCTAAAAATTGCCCTGTACAGGTCTTCGCGGGGTTGGGCGAAGATGGCATTCTCGCAACACAGGTCATGTGCTTGCGGAGAGAATGGATCTGCAAAAGCAGTGAGTGCGCGCTTGAGCGCATTCCCGAATCCGAACCACGGGTAAGCGGCGGATTAACGGCCATTTCTGGTATTCTGAGCAAGCGGGTATTTTTCAGGCTGGGCTCGCGTATGTCAATAGAGGAGCCACTGAAAGACTGAAATGCAGACACTTTTGTCGGGAAAACCGGCGAACGGTGCAATTGCACACGCAAACTGTGAGCTTACACGCTTATTTATTTCCGGCAATCTCTGCCATAATACGCAAATACGCTGTAACAGGGTTGCCACTATGTATAAAAAACTCGCCCTAACCTGCCTTCTCGTTCTGATGAGCGCAGGAGTCATAGCCAAAAGCGGTTACTACCGCTGGCTGGACGACAACGGGCAGGCCCACTTTACACAAAAACCCCCGCTTGACCGGCCGTCAAAATTTATTGAAACCGCGCGCGGCTACAGCAGTGACGAGGCAAGCCCCGAAAGCTCGCAATCTGAACCGCCTAAAAACGCCGCTAGCTCTCCCGGGAAGAACGAACCCAAGCAAATCGAAATTCTGCCTGACAAGGACCCCGAGCGCTGCGCACAGGCGAAGGCTGCACGGCAAAGTCTGGACCGCGGTCAGCGCGTGCGCGTCACTGACGACAAGGGTGAGACGCGCATCCTGAACGCCGATGAAAAGAAGGCCCAGAAAGACCAGGCCCAGGAAGCAATCGACGTTTATTGCTGAGTTAGTATCGGACGCCTGCCGTCCGATACCAGCACCCTACTCAGCCATCTCCGCATTGGCGGCCACTGAAAACACCAGTTTGTCGCCCTGCTTCTCGCCGCGAATCGCATCGCCGGCACTGAACTTTCCTTTCAGAATATCCTGTGCCAGCGGATTCTCGATCATCTGCTGAATCGCCCGCTTCAAGGGACGCGCGCCAAACACCGGATCAAAACCGACGTCCGTCAGCGCATCCATTGCGGCATCGTCTAATTGCAGGGACAACTCGCGTTCCGCCAGGCGTTTGCCAAGGTAGGCCAGCTGAATATCGGCGATGGCACGCACCTGACCATGCTCCAGCGGCCTGAACACCACCATCTCGTCGAGGCGGTTGATAAATTCCGGGCGGAAATGCCCCGCCACCACGTCCAGCACCGCACCTTTGATCGCGTCATAGCCGCTATTGCTACGGGTCAAATCCTGTATGCGGTCGGAACCAAGGTTCGATGTCATCACAATAACGGTATTGCGAAAATCAACGGTGCGCCCCTGCCCGTCGGTCAGACGGCCATCGTCGAGCACCTGCAACAGCACATTGAAAACATCCGGGTGCGCCTTCTCAACTTCATCGAGTAACAGCAGCGAATAGGGTCGACGCCGCACCGCTTCGGTGAGGTAGCCACCCTCTTCGTACCCGACATAGCCGGGCGGCGCACCAATCAAACGCGCGACCGAATGCTTTTCCATGAATTCGGACATATCAATGCGCACCATGGCATCGTCGCTGTCATAGAGAAACGACGCCAACGCTTTGCACAATTCCGTTTTACCCACACCGGTTGGCCCCATAAACAGAAAGGACCCGTTCGGGCGATTGGGATCGCTCAGACCGGCGCGCGAACGGCGCACCGCATTGGAAACCGCCTCAATAGCCTCTTCCTGCCCCACCACCCGGCGATGCAATTCGTCTTCCATACGCAGCAGTTTGTCGCGCTCACCTTCGAGCATTTTGCTGACGGGAATACCTGTCCAGCGCGACACGACCTCGGCCACTTCCTCGTCGGTGACCTTGTTGCGCAGCAGTTTTCGCTCTTCACCCGTTTCATCGCTGGCCGTCAGCAGGCGCTTTTCCAGTTCGGGAATCAGACCGTATTGCAGCTCCGACATGCGCGTGAGATCACTCGCGCGGCGCGCACTCTCAAGCTCGAGCCTGGCTTTTTCCAGCTCGCCCTTGATCTGGTTGGAGCCTTGCAGCGAGGCCTTTTCTGCCAGCCAGACCTCTTCAAGATCCGCGTATTCCTTTTCTACCTTGTCGATATCCTGATCGAGTTTTTCCAGTTGCTTGCGCGCAGACTCGTCCTCGTCTTTTTTCACCGCCTCACGCTGTATTTTCAGTTGAATAAGCCGACGCTCAAGCCGGTCCATTGACTCCGGCTTGGAGTCAATCTCCATGCGAATACGACTGGCGGACTCATCAATGAGGTCAATGGCCTTATCCGGCAACTGACGGTCGGTGATATAACGCTGCGAGAGTTTGGTGGCCGCAATAATGGCGGAGTCAGTAATATCAACGCCGTGGTGAACCTCATAACGCTCTTTCAGGCCACGCAAAATGGCGATGGTGTCTTCTTCGCTCGGCTCACCCACCAGTACTTTCTGGAAACGGCGCTCCAGCGCCGCATCTTTTTCAATATATTGCCGGTATTCATTCAAGGTGGTGGCGCCCACGCAGTGCAGCTCGCCGCGGGCCAGCGCGGGTTTAAGCATATTGCCGGCATCCATGGCACCTTCCGCCTTGCCGGCACCGACCATGGTGTGCAGCTCGTCGATAAACAGAATGACACGGCCTTCTTCCTTCGCCAGTTCGTTCAATACCGACTTCAGACGTTCTTCAAACTCGCCGCGGTACTTGGCACCGGCCAGCAGTGAGCCCAGATCCAGCGACAACAGGCGCTTGTCTTTTAAACCCTCGGGCACCTCGCCATTGATAATACGCTGGGCCAGGCCTTCAACAATGGCGGTTTTGCCGACACCCGGCTCACCGATCAGTACAGGATTGTTTTTGGTCCGGCGCTGCAATACCTGCACGGCGCGGCGAATTTCCTCGTCGCGACCAATTACCGGGTCAAGCTTGCCATTGCGGGCGCGCTCGGTGAGGTCGATGGTGTATTTTTCAAGCGCCTGACGTGCGCCCTCAGCATCGGGGTTATCCACCGCAGCGCCCGCCCTGATCGTCTCAATCGCCTGGTTCAGCCGATCTTTCGCCAGCCCGGATTTTTTCAACACATCACCGGTCTTGCCACCCACCTCCAGCATGGCGAGCACCAGTAATTCACTGGAAATATAGGCATCACTGCGCTGCTGGGCGAGTTTGTCGGCGGTATTAAAAACACGTCCAAGCTCATTCGACACGTGCACGTCACCCGGCGCGCCCTGCACCTGCGGCAGGTCGTTCAGCGCTTCACCCAATTGTTGCTCAAGTACAACGGTATTCACGCCTGCCTGCTGCAGCAATGGTTTCACCGAGCCGCCCTGCTGTCGCAGCATGGACAGCATCAGGTGCACCGGCTCTATAAACTGATGGTCCTTGCCTATAGCCAGCGATTGCGCGTCAGCAACCGCGGTTTGCAAGGAGCTGGTAAAGCGATCGATACGCATGTGTTGACCCTCTTTTTGCCCGACGCCTCACGTCGTACACCAAAATCTTCGCCTGCAGGGCAGGCTCCAACACTAGTCCTACAAAGCACCTGTAGGAGCCTGCCCTGCAGGCGAACAATTCCACGCTGACACGCATGGGCCTCCTACACCCTATAAATGAGGGTGGCAGACGAAAAATCAAGGCAGGCGGTAGATCAGCGAGACAAGGCGACCGCAGGGGTTTTCGCGGCGGTAGGAGTAAAAGCGGGGATCATCGTAGCTGCACAGCCCGCAGTCCGAGATGTGATTAACGCCGAGGGCGCGCAGCTGCATGGCCGCCAGAGCTGCCAGATCACAGCGGTAGTGACCGGGTTTTGACGAGGGCAGAAATGCCGAGGCAATGGCACTCGACGAAGGGCCGCTGAATTCTGCGAGGAATTTTTCACGCACCTCTGCCCCCACCTCAAAGCGCGGTTGCCGGATACAGGGGCCAAACCAGACCCGCAGCGCCGCGGGCGGCTGCGCAAAGGCTTGCACGGTATTTATCAATACGCCGGCCAGCAACCCGCGCCACCCGGCGTGCGCTGCAGCCACTTGAGCGCCGTGATCGTCGCAAAACAACACCGGCAAACAGTCTGCGGTCAGTACTGCACAGGCAACGCCCGGCAAGCGGGTAACCGCCGCATCTGCCCGGGGAGCGCCCTCATACACCTGACTAACGCGATGAACATCCGTGCCGTGAACCTGATCAAGCCACTGCACCGATTGCAGTCCGTCGCAGTCCGACAACAATTGTCGCCGGTTGGTTTCAACAGCACGCGGCGCGTCACCGACATGGGCCGCTAGATTAAAGCCACTGTAGGCATCACCCTCAGAGGCAACCGAGCGGGTGCTGAAATAGGCGCGCACATTGGCGGGCACATCCCATTGAGCAGGCAGCACGGTCATGCCGGGTCTTCTTCGGCGAGAATCCGGGCCAGTGTTAAAAAATCCTCTGGCAGTTCGCTTTCCCAGGCACAGGGTTCCTGAGATAAGGGGTGCAAGAGCTCAAGACGCCGTGCGTGCAGGGCTTGGCGGCGAAAGCCGCGCACGGCGTCCAGCAGAGTCTCGCTCGCGCCCTTGGGTATACGAGGCCGCCCGGCGTACTGGGGGTCGCCAATCAAAGGGTGTTTGATATGCGCCATATGCACCCGAATCTGATGGGTGCGCCCGGTTTCCAGCAAACAGCGCACGTGACTGAAATGGGCAAAGCGCTTTAACAAGCGGTAATGGGTAACCGCCTCCTTGCCGCCCTTGACCACCGCCATTTTCTTGCGCTGCTGGGGGTGGCGGCCCATGGGCTGATCTACCCGGCCACCGCCCGTCATGGCGCCGAATACCAGCGCTTCGTATTCGCGGTGAACCGTGCGCGCCTGCAGTTGTTTCACCAGCGCATGGTGCGATTCCAGGGTTTTGGCCACCACCATCAGGCCGGAGGTGTCTTTGTCCAGGCGGTGCACAATACCTGCTCGTGGCAGCTGCACCAGTTCCGGGCAGTGGCTCAACAGGGCGTTCACCAGAGTACCGTCGCTGTGCCCGGCGGCGGGGTGCACCACCAGCCCGGCGGGCTTATTGAGCACCAGCAGGGCCTCGTCTTCATGCACCAGGCCGAAGTCAATGGCCTGCGGCTCCCAGCTGCCTTCATCCTTAAGCTCGGCGCTGATCACAAGCTCCTCGCCGCCAAAAACCTTGTCTTTGGGGCGGCTGCTCGTACCATTGACCTTCAATTCACCGGATTTGATCCAGCCCTGAAGGCGCGACCGGGAGTAATCCGGGAACAGCTGGGCGGCAGCCTGGTCTAACCGTGCGCTGGCCAGTTCATCCGGGATGACGGCGCTAACGCGAATTTTCTCGGACATCCGTCAACCTTTATGCGATAGGGTGGCTGTGGTTAAATAGGCCGCCTTGAATTATCCACGTCTAAAACCGGGAAAGCCACACTATGAATGCTGTTAAACACGGTCTGATGATTTTACTGGTCGGACTGCTTGCCGCCTGTGCATCCGACCCGGATAAAGAGAAGGAGTCTTCCGAGAAACAGATCTACGATCAGGCTCAGGAGCATCTGGAGAACGACAACTACACGCTGGCAGTCAAAAACCTGCAACTACTGGAATCGCGCTTTCCCTTCGGGCCCTACGCCGAACAGGCCCAGCTCGAAATTATTTACGCGCACTACCGCAGTCTGGAGCCGGAAGCCGCCATCGCCGCTGCCGACCGCTTTATTCGCCTGCACCCCCAACACCCGAATGTGGACTACGCCTACTATATGCGCGGCCTGTCCAATTACACCGAGGGGCAAGGCCTGCTGGAGCGCTTTTTCCCGACCGATATGAGCCAGCGCGATCCGGGCGCAGCGGTGCAGGCCTTTGAGGATTTCCGACAATTGCTGCAACGCTTCCCCGACAGCCAATATGCCAGTGATGCCCGCGCGCGCATGGTACACCTGCGCAACCGGCTGGCACGTTACGAAATCAACGTCGCCAACTACTACTTCAAACGCAAGGCCTACATGGCCGCCGCCAACCGCGGCCGTTATGTGGTGGAAAACCTGCCGCAAACCTCGGCGGTACCCGATGCACTCGCGGTCATGGTGCAGGCCTATTTGCTGCTGGATATGGATGATCTGGCCGAGCGCTCACTGACCGTATTGCGCAGCAACTTTCCCCAGCACCCGGCGCTGGATGAGCAGGGCAACTTCAACAGCACCGTGGGCAAGGATCAGGAGCAATCCTGGTTGAACCGGGCAACCCTGGGGTTGGTGGATCGCTACGACCCGCCTAAATTTGATAACCGCCCGGTATTCGTGCCGGGCGAAGGCGAGAAAGAAGTCAACAGGGATGCAGCGCCGCGGCCGAGTATGCGGCCACGCTAAAGCCAAAATGCTTCGCGAGCAGGGCTCGCTCCTACAGGATCACCGTGTGGGAGCGAGCCCTGTTCGCGAACAGCCTCTAAACGCCCGCCTTCCAGCGATTGGTAATCGGATAACGCCGGTCGCGCCCGAAACCCCGCTCGGTCACCCGCGTACCGATTGGCGCCTGTCGGCGTTTGTATTCATTGATGTCCACCAGTCGCACCACCCGCTCGACCTCTTCGCGATTAAAGCCCATGGCAATAATCGTCTCGGCGCTCGCATCGCGCTCGATGTAATGCTCAAGAATCTGGTCCAGAATGTCATAAGGTGGCAGTGAATCTTCGTCTTTTTGGTCGGGCGCCAACTCCGCCGAGGGCGGACGGTCGATCACTCGCTGGGGAATCGCCGGCGACAATGTATTGCGAAAGCGCGACAGGGCAAACACCCGCTGCTTGGACACATCTTTCAGCACATCAAAACCGCCTGCCATATCGCCATAGAGCGTTGAGTAGCCCACCGCCATTTCGCTCTTGTTGCCGGTGGTAAGTACCAGATAGCCCTTCTTGTTGGAGATTGACATCAGCAGCACGCCACGAATTCGCGCCTGCATGTTTTCTTCGGTTTTATCGGCCGCCAGACCGGCAAACTCTTCGCTGAGTGCCGCTGTAAAGGCTTCAAACATCGGCTCTATCGGCATCACGCTATAGCGTACGCCAAGTATGGAGGCTTCTTCTTCTGCGTCTTCAAGGCTCATGGTCGAGGTGTATTTAAAGGGCATCATCACTGCTTCAACGCGATCAGCGCCCAGTGCATCGACGGCAATCGCCAATGTCAGCGCAGAATCAATACCGCCAGACAAACCAAGCACCACACCCTTGAAACCATTCTTGTTGACGTAATCGCGCACGCCCACCACCAAGGCGTCGTAAATACTGGCCAGCTCGGCAGGTTCGTTCGCAATCTCTCCGGCCGCCACATCACACATTTTCCCATCTGACGACAGCGTTGCCGTCAGCAACTGCTCATCAAGATGGCCTGCCCGCATGCGCAATTCACCGTTCGCGGCCATGGCAAAAGAACCGCCATCGAACACCAGCTCATCCTGCGCACCCACCATATTCACATACAGCACCGGCACAGCATTTTCTGCACAGCGCTTGGCCACGGTCGCCTCACGCTCGGCCTGTTTGCCCACATGAAAGGGAGATGCATTGAGGTTCAACAGCACCTGCGCCCCGGCCGCGACTGCCTTGGCTGCCGGGTCGGGCGACCAGATATCCTCACAGACGGTAACGCCCATGCGAACACCGTTCAGATCAAATACCAGGGCGTCGCTACCGGATTGAAAATAACGCACCTCGTCAAACACCCGATAGTTTGGCAGTTGATGCTTGCAATAAACCGCCTCAAGCGCGCCGTCACGCAGCAGCGCCGCCGCGTTGTAAAGCTTGCCGTTCTTGTGCAGAGGCAAACCGACCAGAACAGCAATGTCGCGGCTGTGTTCGCAAAGCTGCTGCAGCGCATTGCCAATGCGGATTTCCAGGCTGGGGCGCAACAGCAAGTCTTCCGGCGGATAGCCCGTCAGGGCCAATTCCGGAAACAGAATCAAATGGGCGCCCTGCTGCCGAGCCTTGTCGACCGCAGCAACAATCGCCCGGGTATTGCCGTCTATATCACCGACAACCGTATTGATCTGCGCCATAACAACCGACACTTCAGCGCCCATAAGTCTTGCTCCGATATTCTGACCTCTCAGGGGAGGCCGCATTCTACCAGATGCGGCAGATCGCATCCCATACAAAGACGGTATACACTGAAGCCACAACCATCGGCCTCGCAGTTAACCCCACCGCATGCAGCTAGCCGCAAGAAACCCTCAAAACTGGGCGCTCCTGATCATTTATTCGGGCTATCGTGCGCTGCTCGGCCTGCTACTAACCATCATGTTCCTGCTGACGGTCGACGACCCCATCGTCGGCGCGCACGAGCCCCTGATGTTCATTACTACAACGGCGCTTTACTCACTCTATGCCGTTGCATTGCTGCTCTACCAATCATTCAGCCGCAGAATCGGTAACGCCGCGCAGATTTTTTCGGGCCTGCTGATCGATATTTTTATCCTTATCCTCATTAGCCACAGCTCCGGCCGGGAAGTAGGTGGCATGACGCTGCTGATTCTGCCCACCATCGCCGCCGGCAACATGCTGCTGCAGGGGCGCCTGGGCATACTGCTGGCGGCAATGGCCTCGATAGCGGCCATTGCCGACGTGATGTTTCAAATCGCCTACGAAACAGCCGTAAACAGCGACCTGGCCGGGGCCGGCTTGCTCGGCATGGCCTTCTTCACCACCAGCATCGCTGTGCAATATCTCAGTCGCCGCATTGCCAGCGCCCAGCAACTGGCCGACGAACGCAAAGCCGACGTACAACAGCTACTGCGTATCAGCGAGCGCATTGTGCAGAACATGCGTACCGGCATAGTGGTACTGCGCAAGGACGGCGTCATTCGCCTGATTAATGAAGCCGCGGCAGAAATGCTGTCCATCTCCTATATCAACAGCACCATGCCGCAACTTGCGCCACGCTCCCTGCTAAACACCCTCGCCACTGAGACCGGCGAATCGACGCAGTTACGCCTGCATGAATCCGGCCGCTTACTGCAAATAAGCCGGGCCACGCTGGGAGACGCGCAACTGGACGACCACCTGCTATTCGTCGAAGACGTCAGCCAGCTTTCGCAGCAAGCACAGCAACTCAAGCTCGCATCGCTCGGCCAGTTTACCGCCAGCATTGCCCACGAAATTCGCAACCCCCTGGGCGCTATCAGCCACGCTGCGCAGCTACTCGCCGAGTCCGCTTCGCTGGAAACAACAGACCGGCGTCTGGCCGACATCGTGCTGCAGCAATCGTCGCGCATGAACAACATCATCGAAAATATCTTGCAGCTGTCCCGTCGCAAAAGCCCGTCCCCCGCCCACTTTGACCTGCAAGAGTGGCTGCTGCGCTTTGCCGACGACTACGAAGTCTCGGCAGCAACTCCCTGCTCCCTGACGACCGAATGCATTGGCGACAACTTTACGGTCAATGTCGACCGCGACCAACTGCACCAAATCCTTACCACAATTGTCGACAACGGCCTGCGCTACAGTATGGCGGCAACAGGCCAGCCGCACCTCGCCCTGCAGTTGCGGGCAGACAACTCACTACCCGCCCCCGTACTCGACATAGTCGACGACGGCCCCGGCGTGGCTGAGCAGGACCTCGACCGCATATTCGAACCCTTCTTTACTACCGAAAGCTCCGGCACCGGGCTAGGGCTCTACATTTGCAAAGAGCTGTGTGATACCAACCAGATCCACCTTTCCTGGCTTCGCAACCATGACGGCAAGAGCTGCTTTCGGCTATCCTTCAGTCACCCGGACAGACGTCACGCCATTGAGTAAGCATGAACCATAACCCCATACTGATCATTGACGACGAACCAGACATACGCGAGCTGCTGGAGCTTACGCTCAGCCGCATGGGATACCACACCATGAGTGCCGCAACGCTGGCAGAGGCGCACCAACTGCTGGCCAAAACCCAGTTTTCCCTATGTCTGACTGACATGAAACTGCCCGACGGCAGTGGCCTCGACCTGATCAAACAACTCCAGCAACGACCGGACGAACTACCAATCGCTGTTATCACCGCCTACGGCAGCATTGATCTGGCCACTGAATCTTTGAAGGCTGGCGCATTCGACTTTATATCCAAGCCCATAGATCTGGAGCGCTTGCGCGCACTGGTTAAAAACGCCGTCAGCCTCGAAGGCCAGAATGACGCACCCGAACTCGGCGGCGCCACTCAACTCATCGGCGAAGCGGACAGCATTGCCACCTTGCGCCGCCAGATTCACAAACTTAGCCGCAGTCAGGCTCCGGTCTATATCAGCGGCGAATCCGGCAGCGGCAAGGAAGTGGTAGCCAGACTGATTCATGCCAGCGGCCCACGCTGCGACGCCCCTTTTGTGCCAGTGAACTGCGGCGCCATTCCCTCAGAGCTGATGGAAAGCGAGTTCTTCGGGCATACCAAAGGCAGCTTTACCGGAGCAACCTCCGACAAGGCAGGCCTTTTCGAAGCCGCCAGCGGCGGCACATTGTTTCTCGACGAAATTGCCGACTTACCTTTGAGCATGCAAGTTAAACTGCTGCGCGCCATCCAGAACAAAAGTGTTCGTCCCATCGGGTCAAACAAGGAAATTCCGGTAGATATTCGCCTGCTAAGCGCCACCCACAAAAACCTTACCGATCAAGTGGCAGCAGGCCATTTTCGAACAGACCTTTTTTATCGCATTAACGTAATTGAAGTTGCAGTACCCAGTTTGCGACAGCGCCGGGAAGATATTCCGCTACTTGCCAAAGCCATTCTTGAGCGGCTGTGCGGCGAATGGGGTATTGCCACCCCGCAGTTGAATACCGACGCATTAGCCGCGCTCGAAAACTACGCGTTTCCCGGCAACGTTCGCGAACTTGAAAACATTCTCGAACGAGCGGTAACCCTGTGCGATGAAGACGCCATCAACATAGACGACCTTCAGCTACCAAACCCCGCAGCTACGGAAAAATCCGGCGCCGGTGTGTCCGCCGAAGATGCCTTTGGCGATCTGGAAGGCTATCTCAGCGGCATTGAACGAGACGCGATTGAGGCGGCGCTGAGCCGGACAAAAGGCAACAAAACCGAAGCTGCGGCGCTGCTGGGGCTGTCATTCAGGCAGTTTCGTTATCGGGCGAAGAAAATTCTCGGAGAGTAGTGTCGCCTGTCCATGCAAGAGCGAGCCCTGTTCACGAACAAGGCCCGCTCCGGTTCGGCGCCAGGGCTGGCCCCTGCAGCACGATGGTTACTTGTCTTTTTTGTACGGCTGCTCGCCATTCACAATCAGGTTTTCGCAGTTCTCGCCCATGGCATCACAATACTTGGTGTAACCTTCAAGAATCGCGTGAGCGTCAATGACCGAAATAATATTACCGTCGGCATCCATGTTGATATTAGCGCCGTAAATGGCAAACCAGACCTCTGTTGGCCCTTCCTGCTTTTCCGGCACCATCAGGGTATGCACCGAACCGGCAGGCTCAAACAGATATGAGCCCGGCTTGTTCACCTGATCCGGATATTCCTTGTAATACCATTCACCCTTCAGCGTCACCGCAAACACAGAACCCGTATGGTAATGCTTGTCGATGGCAAAACCCGGCATAAACCGGTTTTTCACGACCCAAAGGCCCTGATTCAAATCCACCTGCAACAACTGGCTTTGGCTGCCGTCGGGCGACATCAGCCAGGGCATATCGTTTTCTTCCAGCAACAGCGTATCGGCGGCGCCGACCGTTGGAATAATCGGGCGGTTTTCAAAATCCGCAATCAGGGCTTCAATTTTAGCCTGGTCCATAGGGTTCTCCGCTTGGTAATTATCAGTTGGATAGCACAAGACTAGCGCGCGCACCGGGATTGCGCCATGACAAATCTTTCACTCAGCCCGTGAGCACCTAATCAGTAAAAATCACGGCAAACCATTGAGCACTGAGTGCCGGCCTGTCCTCACCACGAATCTCAATGTCCACATGATAATGAATCAGGTACTGTCCTGAGCGCCTTTCCACAATATCCACAATGCGCGCCTGCGCCCGAATAGCCTTGCCCACATGCACCGGAGCCAGAAACCGGACCTTGTCGAAGCCGTAGTTCATAGCCATTGTCAGACCGTCTACCACCACACTAAAAGTTTCCGCAAAATGTGCCAACATCGACAGTGTCAAAAATCCGTGGGCGATGGTGCCGCCAAAAGGCGTCTTTTTTGCGGCACTTTCATCCACGTGAATAAACTGGTGATCCAGCGTGGTGTCGGCAAAGGCATTCACCTGCTCCCGGGTTACGATATGCCAGTGCGTCGGTTCGCACACAAAGCCGATATAGTCGCGAATCTTCTCTTTTAAAATAACCACGGGCATTTCCTTGCTCCGGCGAGGTTCGGTTCACACAGTCACTGTATACTTGCCCCTTAATACGACACAATCTTCTGTACAGCTATAGGGAGTTTAGCAACGTGGCGACCAATGCTTTAAACCAGTTGATCAAATTACTCACCTTGGAAAAGATTGACGAAAATCTTTACCGCGGTCAGAGCGAAGCAACTGACTGGGGGCGCGTATATGGCGGACAAGTGATTGCACAATCATTGTCGGCAGCAAAGCAACAAGTTGCAGCCGATCGCGATGTACATTCTTTTCACTCTTACTTTTTACGACCGGGCGACCCCGATCACCCCATTATCTTTGAAGTGGAAAACAACCTTGACGCGGGCACCATCTCCAACCGCCGTGTGAAAGCCGTACAGAAAGGCAGGCCCATCTTTTTTATGACCTGCTCGTTTCAGGTTGAAATGGAGGGGCTTGACCACGGCGCATCCATGCCAGCTGCCCCGGAGCCGGAGGGACTACCGCGCGACCTGGAATTTACCGAAGACAAGATATTGCAGGCGCCCGAAGACTGGCTACCTAAATTCAACGCCATTCGCGCAATCGATTTCCGATCGGCCAACCGACAGGATCTACCAGCGGCCGAGCGGACAAAAGCACATCGGCAATTGTGGATGCGCCCCAACGGCACTCTGCCCCATGACCCTTTGATACACCAGTATGTAATGGCCTACGCCTCGGATTTTTTCTTCCTGGCCACCGCGACCCAGCCACACGATCTCTCGTTCATGACCGAAGACATGCGCATGGCCACCATTGATCACAGCATCTGGTTTCACCGGCCTTTCGATTTCAATGACTGGTTGCTCTACGACATGGACAGCCCGAGCGCCTCAAACGGCAGAGGCTTTGTGCGGGGGCAGATTTTTGATCGACAGGGAAGATTGGTGGCCAGCACGGCGCAGGAAGGCATTATGAGAATAAAGCGCTAAGGCGTCGCACGTCGGAAATATTGTAGGCCCGCATAAGCGCAGCGTTGCGAGCGGATCTGCGCGTTCGTTCTGCCGGAAACACTTCGCTTATTCCGGCCTACAAAATGCAAACACACCGTATATTCGCTATCGACCATAGGCCCGCATAAGCGCAGGGTTGCGAGCGGATCTGCGCGTTC
>DIBR01000024.1:12792-12926 GCA_002415025.1 Spongiibacteraceae bacterium UBA5047 | reverse complement strand
CTGTCGGAAGTGGCCGAGCTGGAACTGGCTCCGGCGCCCAACCAGATCAGCCGGGAAAACGGCAAGCGTCGGGTGGTGGTGACCGCCAACGTACGGGACCGCGACCTGGGAGGATTTGTCGAAGAAGCACAAGC
>DIBR01000024.1:11774-12454 GCA_002415025.1 Spongiibacteraceae bacterium UBA5047 | reverse complement strand
ATGGCGTTCGGTTCGGTGAAAGACGCCTTGATTATTTTCACTGGCGTACCGCTTGCGCTCACTGGCGGGATTTTATCCCTGTGGTTGCGGGATATGCCGCTGTCGATCTCCGCAGGCGTGGGCTTTATCGCGCTCTCTGGCGTCGCAGTTCTCAATGGTCTGGTGATGGTGGCTTTTATTCGCGACCTGTGGCACGAGCAGGGCGACCTGATGAAAGCGATCGTCGAGGGTGCCCTGATCCGCCTGCGACCGGTACTGATGACGGCCTTGGTCGCAAGCCTCGGCTTTGTTCCCATGGCGCTCAACACCGGTACCGGCGCGGAAGTGCAGCGACCGTTGGCAACAGTAGTGATCGGGGGGATTATTTCCTCGACTTTGTTGACGCTGTTCGTGCTCCCGGTGCTGTATGCACTGTTGCACCGGAAGAAAGCGAAAACCTAGCGAACCAGCAGGCTCCGGGCACGCCTGGAGCCTGTTTCCGCAACGAAACCCTGACTGGCGCAGCACAACTGTAGGCGCGCCCGCCACTCAATTCCATAATCACATGTGATTACTTCGATCACCTCCAAAAAAATTGAAGGTATTATGCTTAAACTCCTAATTATCATCATTACGTCCCTTGCCAGTGTTGCGGCCTGGGCGCATGGCATGTCGGCGGAAGACCAAGCCCGGATACTCAA
>DIBR01000024.1:6250-11547 GCA_002415025.1 Spongiibacteraceae bacterium UBA5047 | reverse complement strand
GCCTTCACCATCGGCCATTCCATTACCCTGGTGTTCGCCACACTGTTCGGAATTACCGCCAATTACTACCTGATTGATGCGGTGATTGCGCTGACCGTCTGTTACAAAGCCTTCGACAACCTCGGCGGCTTTCAGAAACACTTGCAAATGAAATCCCCGAACCTGACCTGGATGGTGTTTGCCTTTGGTTTGATCCACGGGTTTGGCCTGTCCACTCGGCTTCAGCAGTTGCCGCTGGGCGACGATGGTCTGGTGTTCAAAATATTATCGTTCAATGTCGGCGTCGAAGTGGGACAGATTGTGGCTTTGAGCATCATGCTGGCCGTGCTTATGGTGTGGCGAAAAACCGCATCGTTTGAGCGCTTCAGCAGAGCTTCCAACGTGGCGCTGATGCTTGCTGGTGGCCTGTTGCTACTGATGCAGTTGCATGGGTTTCAGCACACGCAGTACACGGATGATTTTCCGCTCAACCGGGATGATCACCAACACGCGCACGAGGACATGGAGGATAACAACGCTCCTCTGTCGAATTACCCGAAACGTCTTGAGCTGCAAGCGCCATCCGCTGAGCCGCAGTCCGAGACACCTGAAGTCCACCGCCACGAAGGTGGCAAACCCCACTCACATTAATCTTATTTAACTATTGAGGAAATGCGTTATGAAACTTTTCACCGTCATTTTGACACTGATTTTACTGTCCGGCTTTCAGCAGGCTTTCGCAGGCAGAGATCACGCCCATGGGCCGATTCCCGAATCGTCGGCGCTTCAACTCGCCAAAGAGGCAACCGCGCGATTGACCGAGAAGGACGCGGGCCTCGGTTTTGGAAAACTGCCCGAAAGCTGGAAGGCTACGCCAGCAGGCGCTGTAAAAATCCATAAAAAAGGCAGAGGTTATTTCATTGTCTCGGTGCCCAATACGACTGTGGAAAAAACACTCTACGTGCTCATATCGAGCAACGGGGAAGTCTACGACGCGAATTTCACGGGTGACTTCGACGGCCTGGAGTAACGACATATATGACATGGCAATGGATCATAACCAAATACCTGATTACCGCTGCCATCGTAGTAGTGGTTTCTGAGCTCGCCAAACGCAGTGACAAGCTGGGTGCTCTGGTGGCGGCATTACCGTTGGTGACCATTCTGGCGCTGATTTGGTTGCATGTGGAAACGCAATCCTCAGAAAAAGTGGCCAATCACGCTTGGTATACTTTCTGGTACGTGGTGCCTACACTTCCCATGTTTTTAGTATTTCCGACGTTGCTGCCCCGAATCGGCTTTTGGCCCACGCTGCTTGCCAGTGCTTTAGTGACCATTGCCTGCTTTTGGCTATTTTCGTTACTGGTTGGTCAGTTCGGTATTGAGTTGAAGCCGTAGAAGGGGGAGCACCAGCGCTGTTGTCGGCCTTCCCTCTGCAAAAGAGGCCGGTGTCTTCTGGGCTTGGCAGTGTTCGGGTAGCTGGCGCATACGTTAGTGCGGTGGAGGTGCCTTTTTAAATGTTATCTCTAATGGAATAGCTTCGGGGGTCGTACTCCCAAAGCCGTAAGGGCAGCTGGAAGCATGTGCTAGAGCAGCAAACAAGCAGTCGAGTATAGACAGCGCATGGAGTTAGGGCCCTCTCCCTTTCTAGCCAGCAACTCAGGTTGGAAAGGGAGAGGCACTGCAATAACAGATAACTCGCGCCTGAGATTATCTCTGCGTATCCAGTGCCGCTTTCAAACCTCTCGCCAGTTCTTGCGGGTCACCTTTACCCCAGTAATGCAGAAAGAAGTAAGGCGGTGTTTCTCCGATCATGTGATTATGCAGCGCAACGATGTGAATGCCGGCATCGCGTAGCGCGTGCATCACTGGTTGAACTTCATCAGCTGTCATGGCGAAATCCCCATCCACAACTGCCCGGTCTACGTTGCCCGAGAATGCGACCCATGTGGCCAGCCCCATGGTTGCGTCGAAGGATGTGCCGTGCATCGAGGCAGTGCGCCCGAAGGTGAATTTCAGTACCTCGCCATTCAGACTGCCCTTGCCGCCGAGGATTTTCTCCAGTGCCGCCACGTCGTATTCGCCGGTAATTTTCGGGGCTTCACCGGCAGAACGCTCAGCCGGCATCGGCCGTTCTTTTCGTACTGCTTTGATCGCATCCCACATGGCTTTCACGCCTTCCGCAAGTTTCTCAGCGTTTTTGCCATGACCGCCGATATGCATAAAGTACGCTGGGGGCCGGTCAAACACGAAGTGGTTGTGAAGTGATGTAATTTCCAGACCGTGGGCGAACGCTGCATCCATGGCAGGAGTGATTTCATCTTCAAACACGACGGTGTCGCCCATAACCATAACACCGCCAGAGGGTAAGGCCTTGAAGGCAGCCCAACTACCCAAACCTGCCGCGGGTGGAAGTTGCAGACCATCGATGATCACCGGTACCTCGGTGCGTGACCAACCGATACGAACCACGCCATTGGCCTTCGTCGTTGCCTCGGTGCCGGCGGCGTTTCCAATAGCGTTTGCGTCCAACTCGTTTTTACCCTCTGCACCAATAGCCCAGGGTGTCAGAGTCATCATTGCCCATAAAAGTACAAATGTCTTCAAACCTTTCGCTTTCATAATGACTTCTCCATACCAGTTAAAGTGGTGGTTGATTTTTGATGGCTTTACTCACTCGCCGCCGTAAGGGCTGCTGAAGTGCGGTTAAGGTGTTGGCTTGCCTTGTTACGTTGTTACCTTATAGCGGCGCCCCGCCTGTCATCATGTAGTAGGCCATGCCCAGCGCTGCGCTGATAGCGATCACCGGGAGCATGCCCACTTTAAACCGCAGCATCGCGACAAAGGCCCCCGCAGCGAGTACAACACTCGCAATCTGCACGCTATCGAACACCGGCACCGACAGATTCATACCGTAGGCCCGCAGCTCGCCTACCTCACGAAATGCAACATGAATGGCAAACCAGATTGCCAGGTTCAGCATCACCCCTACCACGGCCGCAGTGATGGCCGACAAGGCTGCGCTGACTGATTGATTGCCGCGCAACGTTTCAATGTAAGGGGCGCCGAGGAAAATCGAGAGGAAGCACGGAACAAAGGTTACCCAGGTTGCCAGTACGGACGCGGCCAAACCGGCCATGAAGGGATCGATTGACCCCGGGTCGCGGAAGGCACCCATAAAGCCGACGAACTGCACCACCTGAATCAGCGGCCCTGGTGTGGTTTCTGCCATACCCAGTCCATCCAGCATTTCACCCGGCGCCAGCCAGGCATGGGTTTGTACCGCCTCCTGAGCCATATAGGCCAAGACCGAATAGGCGCCGCCAAAAGTCACTACTGCGAGCTTGCTGAAGAAGAGCCCGATTTGCGTGAATACATTGTCGACCCCCAGGGTGAAGGCCAGAACGACGAGTGGCGTTAACCAAAGGGGAAGCCATATTGCCAGAACCTTCGCCGCCCGCTTGGCCGAGGCACGGGTGTGATGGGCGGTGTCGCTGCTCATCATTGAGTCGACGGCACGCGCCTCGCTTTCAGGCGGTTCGTGGCCTTTAATGACCACGAACCGCTCGGGATCAATGCGCCGGCCCAGCAGGCCGATTAACCCGGCTGCGATAATGACCACAGGAAAGGGAACCGAGAAAAAGAAAATGCTAATGAAGGCCACTGCCGCTAGCGCGTACATATAGCCGTTTTTTAGCGCTCGCTTACCAATGCGGATAACCGCCTGGATTACGATGGCCAAAACTGCCGCTTTGATACCGAAGAATAAGGCTTGCACCAGGCTTAGATCCTGAAATCCGGCATAAAGTACGCTCAGCACAAGGATGCTCAAAAAGCCCGGCAGGACAAATAGACTCCCGGCGACCAGGCCGCCCTTGACGCCGTGCAGCAACCAGCCGATATAGGTCGCCAACTGTTGGGCTTCAGGGCCAGGTAGCACCATGCAATAGTTGAGTGCGTGCAAAAAGCGGTTTTCGCTTACCCATTTTTTCTCATCCACCAATATGCGGTGCATGACGGCGATTTGCCCCGCAGGACCACCAAAGCTCAACATCGCGATGCGCAACCAGACACGCACGGCTTCTTTAAATGTGACTTGGTGACCTAGGACGTTTACGTCGTTTTCGGGAGAAGCTGAAGAGTCGTGCATATTATTGCTCTGTTATGTCAGTAAAGTTCCGGTAATCAATCACGTTTATACAATCAGTGCTATAGATCAATGAGTCAATCCTATGACGCAGGCACATAGTTGTGCTTCAAAATATTTTAACTCGTGCTCTCAGAACGCCAGCTGGGTACCGATAACGGCAACCCATGCGTCGGTGTCGTCGCCTTCTTTCTGAGCAAACTCAGCGGGGTCTCCGTATTCGCGCTCATAAAACACACCGACGTAGGGCGAGATAATCTCCCCCGCGTCAGAATAGCTGAGCCTCAGTGAGGCTTCAGTGGAGTTTAGTCCCGTGCCAACCCCAATTTTGACATCCTCAGAGACGGCAAACAGGGCTTCCAGGTTCCCGTTAGCGCGATGCGGTGGCTAATCTCGAGTTCATATTCCGCGTCTAACTCCACTAGCGCCTCGCTGTCCTCGCCAAGATACAAATTCGATTCCAAATCCAGGTTTTCCAATGCTTCTTTGGTAAGACTGAAAGCCGCAAAGGTTCGATTTGGACCCGCAGGCGGCGTGTCTAAACGGATTCCCGCCCTTATATAACAAGATTCAGACAGGTGTATCGGCCAGAAGCCGGTTTTCCACCGCTTCGAACACACTCGCCTCGGGTGCCCACTCGCCTTCGAACAACCAGTGAAACGTCAATACACCGGAGTCGTAGTAAAAGTCACTGTCCCAAACCAGCAGTACATCGCTGGAGTCGCTGTATTCGTACTCCAATTCGTCTACAGCAAATCCCCAGGACCGCCCAACAGAGCCAATTTCCGCTGAAGCCGTCGAGCGTGCGGTCATTAAGCCCACGACCAATGCGATAACAAGAAACAGAGGCCGCTTTAACCCGCTTTTCCAGAGGTCAATAAGACAGTCTCGATGATCCTTGGGCTTTGCCACTGAAGAAACTTGAGGTTGCGCGCTCGGCATCGTCTAGACCTGCACGAACCTGCTACTACCGCCTAGCGCGCCGTTCTCATATAGTAGTCTAGGGTCGTTTTCCGCCGGTACGCTCCTCCTAGTCACTGTGATGTGCTGCAATCTCGCCAGTGGGGTAGGCGTATACCTCGTAGCGCACGCCGTCCTTATCATACTCCGCCTCGTACAGGACCACTATGCCCTCATAGCTGATCTCTTCCACCTCGGTCACGGATTGACC
>DIBR01000024.1:462-6094 GCA_002415025.1 Spongiibacteraceae bacterium UBA5047 | reverse complement strand
ACGGATTGACCTGCCAGTTCGCGGTTGAAGGTGGCGGCCACCGCCTCGGGCAGCGCATTCATCTCGATCTCGCGTTCTGAGACGTCGCTGGTGGCGCCGACAGCCCAGCTCAGGATGAGTCCAGCGGCGCCACCGGCCAGGACGCAGGCGGCGATAACGATTTTGGGCAAACCTTTGAAAATAGACATGACACCCCTCTACTCGGTTGAGTTATATCTGAATGTGTCATAATAGAGGCCTAAGTTTAAGAGAAGTTTAAGGCCAGCGGTGAATCGCGAAGGTCGCGCAACAGGGTTAGACAGAGCATATGCGCATACTGGTTGTAGAAGATGAAGTCAGGCTGGCTACGACACTCAGGCGCCAGTTCGAGCGTGAGGGGTTCGCCGTCGATACATTGGGCCGCGTAAAAGAAGCCGAGTCCGCTTTAGAGACGTTCCCGTACGATGCCGCCATTGTCGATTTGGGGTTGCCGGACGGTGATGGAATAACACTGATCGAACGGCTTCGCCAACGGGGCAGTGCCGTGCCTATGCTGATACTGACCGCCCGGGACGCCATCGAGGACCGCGTGACCGGCCTGGATGTCGGCGCAGACGACTACCTTATCAAGCCTTTTGCGATGGCAGAGCTTGTCGCCCGTATCAAGGCTTTGCTCCGCCGACCCGGTGGCGCCTTGGGCTCCAAGCTCACCGCTGGTGAGCTGACGCTGGAGACGAGTTCTCGGCAAGTTTCCGTCAACGATACTGCGTTGCCGTTGACACGTCAGCAGACCGCTTTACTGGAGCTGTTGCTGCGGCGCCTCGGCCAAGTCGTCCCACGAACGATGCTGGAGGACAAGCTGTATGGGTTCGGCCAGGAGCCAGGCTCCAACCCAATTCCCGTGCATGTGCATGAACTGCGCAAGCAACTGAGATCCGCTGGCGCAACGGTGCAGATCCACACGGTACGCGGCGTCGGTTACTTGTTGATGGAGTCGTAAGATGCGCGTAGATCACAAATCTCTTCAATTCCGCATGACGGTGCGGCTAGCGCTGGTGTTCGCCTTGGCGACCGTGGCGATTACCGTCGTCGTGATTATGGAGTCCTGGGAAACGGCGGCCGAACTCGACAATGACGAGCTTGCGCATGCATTGCTCGGCGAATTTGTCTCCGATATCGCCTGGCTGATACCTGTGATCGCGTTGGCCGCGCTTATCATGGCCGGGGTCACCTTGCGTCGTGCTTTGGCACCGTTGCGCCGGATTTCGGCGCTGGCAGGCTATATTGGCCCCCAGCGTACCGACATTCGGCTGCCCGAGTCCGAACTTCCGTCCGAAATCAAGCCTTTGGTAACGGCATTCAATCAGGGACTGGACCGTCTCGATACGGCCTTTGCTCAGCAGCGGCGGTTCACGGCGAACGCGGCGCATCAATTGCGCACGCCCTTGGCACTGCTGAGTGCAAACCTTGATTTGCTGGAAGGCAACGGAGAAATTGTAGCGCTGCGAGCCGACGCCGCACGTATGACTCGCCTGGTGAACCAGCTATTGCGTGTGGCCCGACTGGAAGCGCAACCGCTGGATGTCTCCCGCCGCATTGATCTGGCGGCCTGCGCACACCGGGCGGTGAGCGCCTTGGCCCCGCTGGCAGTTACCCAAGGGCGTGAGTTGGCGTTGTCCGGCGCCGAGCAACCCGTTTACACCAAAGGTAATACGGACGGCATTGAGGAAGCCCTACGCAACCTCATTGAGAACGGCCTTGCCCACACCCCGGTCGGAGGTGTTGTCACAGTCACCGTAGACCCTGGCGGGGCGATCATTGTTACAGATCAGGGCTCTGGGGTTTCAGAAGGTGATCAGGCGCAATTATTTGAACGATTTTGGCGCGGCTCAAACGCCTCAGCAGAAGGTGCCGGGCTCGGTCTGTCGATCGTGGCAGAGATCATGCAGTTCCACGGTGGCCGCGTGTCGGTTGACCGTGGTCCGTGCGGTGGCGCTATGTTTACCCTACTGTTCAATTCCACAGATCAACGTTCGTCACGGGAAACTCGATAACGCTGTGGATGCTCCGTCAGATATCGACTTTAAGAAAAATGTTTTTCATTCATCCGACTGTCCTCCAATTCAAATTCCCTCAGAAATTCCACTAAATGCTCAGAGTTAACGACAAACACCGTGTTTTCTTTGGCTCTAGAGCGACTTTGGCCAAATACGTCGACAGCTTCTGATAAGTTATACGTCGGCGAAAGCTGCTTTCTGAAGCGAACGTAAGGTACCTCCAGAAACTCGGGGTCTTCAACTGTTCCATCTTTGATGGAAACATCATGGGGCTCAAAACTGCATATCTGCAGTGTGGCCGTTGTGACTATGAGGTTAAAGTAAACACGGAGCTCGTTCTCGACATCAACGCTTAACTCTTTGTCTTCAAGTGCCAAGCTTTCAGTGGCGTAAACCAATTCGGCTGCAGATCTTTCGATCAAAGATTTCGAGCGTTGGTCTGAACCCGGGATTACACAAAACTGCGCCTCGGGGGTCGCGGGATCAAGTGTCAGGTCGATCCATTCAAATCGTTTAACTTCGCCACGAGATTTAGAGAATACAAAAGCTTTTGTATGCCGTCGATCCTTTACCTCCTTGCTTGCGCTCAAAAAGATCCACGACGTGTCTTTCACTCGCTTGCATTCAACTGCGAAGAAAACAGTTCCATACCTATTTGCGAGGACAAGATCAATGAATCCAGCGTCTCCCGATTGCGGATGCTGCCAAGAATGCTCTTCATAAAGCGTTCTCCAGCCATGTTCAGTTGTTGTGCCGTTTACAAGATTTTCCAGGCCAATCTGCAGCGGGAAACCTGAAGAGTTTACGTGACCTTTCAAAGAGCCTCCGGAGTATACGGGAGATACTGAAAACGCTCAGTCTATAATGTGAATTTTACAGCGAGTCTGTTGCGAGTCATGCAGACGCTTGGTTTCGGCAGACGCCGAGGTATCGTCAGCCATCGCTGTACTCACCACTCTCATCGATTGTACGGATCGCGAGCACTTTGTCGACCCTGTGGCCATCCATGTCGACAATTTCCAGGCGCCAGCCTTGCAGTACGACATGCTCGCCCGTAACCGGCACCCGATCCATGATTTTCATCATCAGGCCGTTCAGGGTTTGATAACTGCCCTCATCCGGAAGCGCGGCAATACCGAGCCTGTCTTTTAGATCCAGAATAGGTAACAGCCCGTCGATCAGCAGCGAGCCGTCGTCCCGGGTCACCACCCATGATTGCACATCATCTGGCGAACCAAACTCTCCTGTCAGCGCTTCGAGTACGTCATGGACTGTTACCAGACCTTATACAACACCGTATTCGTCGACTACCAATACCAATTGTGTGTCGGCGCTTTTAAAGTAGTCCAGCAATTTCAACGCAGTCAGGTTTTCCAGTACATAATGGCAAGGCTTGGCCAGAGCCAGCAGATCAGGAGCCTCCCCGGTCACGGCCTGTGCTAGCATTTCCTTGGCATGCACGACACCCATGGCGGCGCCGGTTTCTCGGTCCCACAGTGGAAAGGCGGAGTGAGGCGATTGCAACACGCGCCGGTAGTTATCTTCCAATGGTAGACTGACGTCCAGCACAATCATGTTGCCTCTGGGTACCATCAAAGAGGTGATGGGGCGTTCATCCAGGCGCAGTACATTTCTTACCATGGCGTGCTCACCGTGTTCAATCACCCCTGATGTGGAGCCTTCTTGTAACAGCGCGTGGATGTCTTCTTCGGTAACCATACCCCCGTCGGTTTGCCGGAAACGCAGTATTCTGAGAAGTCCTTGAGTTGAATATGACAACAGGATGACAAATGGCTTGGCAGCAACTGCCAGCCAACTCATGGGAGGCGCCACAACACAGGCGATAACTTCCGCACTTACCTGACCGATGCGTTTGGGTACCAGCTCGCCGATCACGATGGTTACGTAAGTGATGACCACTACTACAAATACGGTAGCCACTGTCGAGCTGGTAGACGCGGACATGCCGATTTGGTGAAGCCATTGAGCAAAAGGCTCAGCGAGAACGGATTCACCGAAAATACCGTTCATTATACCAATCGAGGTGATCCCGATTTGCACGGTGGAGAGAAACTGTGTCGGGTTTTCGGCCATTCGCAGCGCTACGTTGGCGGAGGCGCGGCCTTTGCCTGCCAACGCCGCCAGACGCGACTTTTTCGCCGTCACGATGGCGATTTCAGACATGGCAAACACGCCGTTCAGGACGATCAGAGCGATCAGAATCAAGACATCCATAAAGACTCTTTCTCAGGACGGGGAGCGTGCATGGTAACCCGGGCACCAATCGTTGTCAGAACTTGGCGCAGAACGCTAAGCTGGCCAACCTCAATCTTCATTTTCTTTGGTGTGTGGGTCTCATTGCCGGCACCACCTTTTATTGATGCCATTTGTGCTGCGCGGGCGCGCATGCTCGTCATTCAATGACTCTTTTCCTTGAGACGGCGGTGAAACAGGTCGTTACTGTTGATTTTGAGTTTAGTTCGCATATCTCAGCGCTACCGGGTTCGTACGGAGGAGGATACGCGCCTGTACAGATTTTGGCACTTGTATTCGAGAAAATTACTCTAACATAAGATAATGCTTTATTATCCTGTGTCATATCTAAGCTATACAAAGTCTAAAGCACGAGCTAAAATCGTATGTATATACATAGTACGTAATACAGTACGAAATAAGCAGGAGGGAATTCCATGGCACGTGGCGGTATCAACAAAGCACTGGTGACCAGGGCCCATCAGGCCGTTCTAGCCAGGGGGGAAAACCCCTCCATTGACGCGATACGTATAGAGCTCGGTAATACCGGCTCCAAATCAACGATTCATCGCTATCTCAAAGAGCTGGAGGAGGAGGCGTCCACCAGACTCGACGATGAGGCCCTATTGAGCCAGCCCATTAAGGACCTCATTGCGCGCCTGGCATCGCGCCTTCAGGAAGAGGCCCACGGCATCGTCGAAGAGAGTAAAAGCCGCTATGAACACCAGATCAAAGAGCTCTCTGACCGCTGCACCGCGCTCACTCAAGAGGCTGGCCAGCTGGGCGATCAGCAGAAAGTGTTGGAATCGCGCCTTGATGAGACGAGTGCGCAACTGGCTGCCAAATCCGCAGCCTGCGATGCCTTAGATAAACAACTCAACGAGGCGGGTCAGCGCGAGGCCAGCACGACGGCGCTGCTCAAGGAAAAGCAGGCTCATATCGAATCCCTTGAGGAAAAGCACCGTCACAGCCGGGAGGCACTGGAGCATTATCGTGAATCGGTGAAAGAGCAGAGGGATCAGGATCAGCGCCGGCATGAGCAACAAATACAGCAGCTTCAGGCCGAGATTCGCTCGTTAAACCAGACAATTTCTGTCAAGCAGAGCGACTTGACGCAGCTCAACAAGGACAACGCGTGCCTGGTCAGCGAGCTGAGCGCTGCACGCAAAGCAACACAGGACCTCGAATCAAAGCTTAATCGGACTGACGCGAAGCTTGAAGATGCCAATAAGCAACTGCAAACCCAGGCGACGGATCTGCAGCAGTACGCCGACAGCGCTCAGCGCCAGGCCTCGCAAATTGATGAGCTGACGCAACGCTTTGAATCGGCGCAAAGCAAGGTG
>DIBR01000024.1:0-227 GCA_002415025.1 Spongiibacteraceae bacterium UBA5047 | reverse complement strand
ATTGAGCGCCTAATGGCTGAAAACCGGCGCCAATATGACGCACCGGCTACGTAAGCGGGAGGTGATCCAGAATTACTTATTGGCTGTCCCAGATTTTCCTTTGAAATCAATGAGATGCAGAGTTAGTGGCTGAATTTTACAGTTTTACCGACCGGCCTCAAACTGGAGGCGGAGCTATCGGTTAAGAACGAGATGATTGGGCGTCTAATGGCTGAAAAGCGGCGTCA
>DIBR01000044.1 GCA_002415025.1 Spongiibacteraceae bacterium UBA5047 | reverse complement strand
TTGCAACGCTCGTCAAGGAGAACAACCCTTGACCTTCGCGCTGCGCCTCGCCAGTGCACGCCAGTGACTCCGCTGAGCCATTACCGAATTAATCAGAGGTGCCCTATGGAATCCCGCCTGGAGAACCGTCGGCGTTTGTAGTTCAACAAGATTGTGGTGTACTGGCCCTGATCAGGCTGTTGCCAGACCGCGTATATAACACACACTACAATAACGGGCCCTCTGTTATGGATGCCAACACCGAGCTGCGTATTCTCGTTACACCCAAACCCCCTATCGTTGCCGACGAGCTGGCACACATTGGCGCCGGGTTGCGCTTTGCTGAAAACGCCACCGAATATCTTGCGGCGCTGCGCAAGGACTATGGCGATACTTTTTTACTGGATGTCTTTGGCTATAAACTGTTCTGCGTGTTTTCGCCAAAGGGGCTTGAAAGCCTTTATGCGCTGCCGGAAGAAAAGGCCAGTTTCGGCTTTGCGACCTTCGACCTGCTCAGCTTCAAAACGCCCACAGAGCTTTTTCTCGATACGGACCTCAATCTGTTTTATCAGCTGCTGGTCAAAAAACAGTTGCCGCGTTATCTGGCCATAACCAACAGCGTTCTCGATCAGGAATTAAACCGCTGGGCTAACTTTAGCGAGCTGGAAGTCTTTGATGTCGTGCGCACGCTGGAGCAGCGTATTGGCTACGGCCTGTGGATTTGCAAGGAGGCCGCCAGTGATGAGTACTGGCCCCGTCTCAAGGCCCAGTTTGATGTGCTGGATCAGGAGAAGGCTTTTGTCGACCCGGCCCAGACTCTGCATACACTGAAGTCAAATAAGGCCGGAGAGAAGGCTGCCATCGCGGCAATTCGTGAATTGCTGACCGAACTTGCCTCCGGGCTGGATCTGGATAACAGCGACGACACCCTGGCCTATCTTTACCGGCATTTTTCTGCATTTGACGGCGAGGAGCTGCAGCGTCGGGTGGCCCACAATTGCATCAATACCAATCAGGGTTTTTTATCCAATCTCTACGCGGCCATTGCGTGGGTGCTGGTGCGATTGCTGCAGTACCCCGACGTGGCAGGCAAGGTTCGCGAGGAAATTTCTGCCACAGAGCAGCAGTTTGGTTCGCAGTGGCGCAGCAATATCGATGCACTGGACAGTATGAAGTATCTGGAGCAGGTGCTGATGGAGTCTGTGCGGCTGTCACAACGCTCAATTACCCTGCGCAAGGTGCTGGAGCCCGTAGAGGTTGAGACAGAGTCTGAGCGTTATACGGTCAATAAGGGCGTGTATGTGACCACCTTGTTGTCGGTAAAAAACGCCGACACTGAAGCGTTGTCCGCGTTCGACCCCGACCACTATGAAGGCAACCGGCTGAAGCCGGAGCTGACGCCCGGTGGCAAGGAGCAGGTGAGCACTTTTGGTCATGGCAAGCATGCCTGCCCGGCGCAAAAGTTTTCCCACATGATGTGCAAAACTGTGGTGGCTGCTGTACTTGAGCGCTTTGACCTGAAGTTGCTAAGCCGCGAATGTGAGCCGTCGTCGCGCCAGATTGGCGGGGTGGCGCGCAGTGCCGAGCCGGCAACCATACAATTGGTTGCCCGAAGCGCATGAACGGTGCGGCCCGCTTCTGGATAGTGTGCCTTGTTCTGTTGAGCCTGGCCGGCTGCAGCAGCAATCGCTTTGCCTATCGGAATGCGGACTGGTTTATCAATTGGGCACTGGATGATTATGTTGAGCTGAATCGTGAGCAGCAGCGGCAATTTGATCGGGCACTCGATGATATTCTTGGCTGGCATTGCTCTGTCGAAATGCCGCGTTATGGCATTTATCTTCGGGATGTATCTGCCACGCTAGCCCCGGATGTTCCTGCGAATCTGGATGCGGGTACTTTGCAGGAATTGTCAGGGCGGGCTTTGCAGTTCTGGGAGCTGCTATTGTCAAAGGCTCTGGACGAAAGCCTGCCTGTACTGCAAAGCCTTGATGATGAGCAGGTGCAGCAGATGCTGGACGAATTTTCCGAAAAGAACCGGGATTTTTACAAGGAATATGTTTCGGTAGATGCGAAAAAGCTGGTGAAGCTGCGGGTCGAGCGTGTGCGCGATGCCATGCGCCGTTGGGCCGGCAGTATCAGCAAGCAGCAGATTCAGCTGGCGCAAGTCTGGGCGCAAGATGCCGATAATGTTTATGGCCTGATATACGAGCGTCGGGAACGGTGGCGGGAGCAGTTTGCCGCCCTGATGAAGCAGCGCACAGGCGAGTCATTTTTGGTGGAGCTAACGGACCTGCTGTTGCACCCGGGCCGTTTCTACTCCGCGGCTGAGAGGGAGCGTTTGCTCGCCAATCAGCGCTCGGCGCAACAGCTTTTGCTGGCGCTGGAACAGTCTCTGACTGAAAAGCAGCGTGCGCGCATGCTTGCCGAGTTGGCGAAAATCACCGAAGATATTAGTCGCTTGAGCGAATCCGGTTGTGGAAAGTAGCCGGGTTTTGTATCGCTGTGCCGATGAAACGGGTTGGATATGCACAAAGCCCCCAATATTTTTGATCACCCCTGGATTATTCGCGGACTGACCGTGGTATCGCTGTTTCTTCTGAAATGGCGGGGCTGGACTCATCATGTCGAGGCACCCGCTGAGCGTAAATACGTTTTGATTATTGCGCCCCATACCAGCAACTGGGACTTTCTTTTGATGTTCCCGGTTGGTCTGCTCCTGAAACGCCGCGTTAAATTCATGATCAAACATACCTTGTTTGTCGGCCCTTTCGGTAGCGTATTGCGTTGGCTGGGAGGTATCGCGGTTGAGCGCAGTAGTCAGCATAATTTTGTAGATCAAATGGCCAGGGAATTCGAGCAGGCCGAAGAAATGGTTCTGATTATCGCGCCCGAGGGTACGCGCAGTCGTGTTGAGGAGTGGCGGCGCGGTTTTTATCATATCGCCCGC
Organism: Spongiibacteraceae bacterium UBA5047; assembly: GCA_002415025.1. Classification (GTDB taxonomy): domain Bacteria; phylum Pseudomonadota; class Gammaproteobacteria; order Pseudomonadales; family Spongiibacteraceae; genus Litorivivens. The sequence goes on along the minus strand of DIBR01000044.1, from coordinate 10,302 downwards.
CAGGCGCGGGTGCCGGTGGTGCGTTGCTACCTAGACTTTGGTGGGCGCCGCGCGGGCATATGGGAACCGTTTTACCCCGGCGACAATGCTGACAGCGATATACGGGCCATTCGTTCGTCCTACGATAGTGTTGTGGCGCGTTACCCCGAATGCTATGTGCGTTCCGATGAAAGCATTACGCGAGATCAATCCACAGTTCACTGAGGCTGCGAATAAACAGGCTGGGGGTGTGGCGAAAGTGATTGTGCTCATTCAACTGCAATTTCCCGCCGGCTTGCAGCACCGTCTGAATTGCAACCTCGGCTTCCATGCGCGCCAAGGCGGCGCCAATGCAGTGATGAATGCCATAGCCAAAAGCCAGATGCTGTTTCGGGCGTTCCCGCTCAAGCTCAATCTTGTTGGCGTTGGCAAAACGTTCTTCGTCCCGGTTTGCGCCGGCCCATAGCAGCATCACCCGGCTGCCTGCAGGCAGGTGCTGGCCGGATACCGTCGTGTCGCGCAGGGTCTGGCGAAAATGCCCGTGAAAGGGAGATTCCAGTCGCAAGGCCTCTTCAATAAAATTGGGAATCAGCTCCGGTTGCTCGCGCAAGCGATCCTGCAGGCCGGGCTCCCTGAGTAAAAGCATCAGGGCGCTGCCAATCAGGCTGGTTGTCGTTTCGTTACCGGCTGTGAGCAGTTGCAGCAAAATAGAGACGACTTCGTCACGGCTGAAATGCTCGGGTTCATCCCGGTAGGCAGTGACCAGATCGCCCAGCACATTATCGGGGGGTGCGACCAGGGCCTGATCGAAATGCGCTGACAAGTACTGAAACAGCTCGCCAATTTTGCCGGCGTGGTATGCGAGCTGCTCTTCACTGTTTATGCCGCTCAGTAACGCAACGGAAGAGTCAGACAAAGTTTTCAGCTGGGCCATGTCCTTCGTTGGAAAGCCGAGTAGTTCAATGATAATGGTCATGGGCAGCGGCACCGCAAACTGTGCGACCCAATCCACCGGCTGGTTCCTGTCAAAGCGCTGAATCAGTGATTCCGCCAGATTGCGAATACGACTTTTCATGGCGGCAACCCGGCGCATGGTAAACGCCCGGTTGCTGACTTTGCGTTGGCGGGTATGACGTGGCGGATCAGCGATTGCCAGTACATCGCTTGCCTGAGCATCGCCTCCGGAAAGCTGCACAAGTTCGGCGTTCTGTGCGCCGGTGTTCTGGGTGAGCACAGCGACCAGATTGGACGAATAGGTCTCGGTATCCATCACCGCTTTCTGTACGTCGTCAAACCGGCTTATCAGGTAGTAGGCGCCGTTCGGGAGTTCGTACAGCGGTGCTTCCCGGCGCAGGGCAGCAAAAAAGGGGTAGGGGTTCTCAATTGTGTCGGGATGGAAAAGGTCAAAATCCTTGAGTGAAGCTGTTGCTGTCATAGTGCTGTCCCGATGCTATTTAGTGTGACCAAAACCTGCTGCTTGCTATACTGCGGCACTCGTGTCGGCAGGTCAAAATTCCTGTCGGGCAAACATTCCGGCAAGGTAGTGTAATGACGGCAAACAATGATTATTGGCAGAAAGCGCGAGCACTCGCTGCTACCGGGCGCGAGCTGCACGCGAGAGGCTGGGTGCCGGCGACCAGCGGCAACTTTTCCATGCGGCTCAGTAGCAATGCCGTGCTGGTTACTGCATCGGGGTATCACAAGGGCAAGCTGACCGAACAGGATTTTCTGGCGGTAGATTTTGACGGCAAACCTGTTGATGGCGGCAAGCCCTCTGCCGAAACGCTTTTACACACACGCCTGTACCGGCGCTTTCCTGCGCTGGAAGCCGTGCTGCACTGCCATTCACCGGCGGCTACGGTGCTGTCGCTATTGGTGAGCGATAACAGCGTGCGCTTGCGCGGTTATGAACTGCAAAAGGCCTTTGCCGGTATCGAGACACATAGCGGCGAGCTGGTGATTCCGATTTTCGAAAACACCCAGGCCATTGATGAGCTGGCCGACGAGGTTGATGCATATCTGGATAGCCACCTCGATTGCCCTGCCTATGTTATCCGTGGTCACGGGGTTTACTGCTGGGGTGACAGCCTGAAGGCCTGTGAACGCGAGTTGGAGGCCCTGGACTTTTTATTTCAATGTGAGCTGGAGATTCGGCGTTGTCGGCTAGCACCGCCCTGATTGTGGGAGTGAAAACATGAGTGAGCTTAAAGTTTATAGCGATCAGCAGCCGGGGAGCGTGCTGGAGTACTGCAGCAATCCGGCTGATATCGCCGCCAGTCTGAAAATCGCCGGTGTGCGTTTCGAACAATGGCAAGCCGGTGCAGCCGTGAAGGCAGGCGATGACAGTGACAAAGTGCTGGCCGTTTACGACAGCGATGTCCAGCGGCTGGTTGCCGACGAAGGCTACCAGACGGTCGATGTCATCAGCCTGAATGCGAGCAACCCGGACAAGGAGGCGCTGCGCAACAAGTTTCTCTCCGAGCACACGCACACCGAAGACGAGGTGCGTTTTTTTGTTGATGGGCAAGGGCTTTTTTCCCTGCACATCGACGGTAAAGTCTATGAGGTGCTGTGCCAGAAAGGTGATCTGATCAGCGTGCCGGCGAATACGCCGCACTGGTTTGATATGGGGCCGAAGCCATCGTTGGTGGCGATTCGATTTTTCAATAATCAGGAAGGCTGGGTGGCGCACTACACGGGCAGTGATATTGCGGAACACTATTCGCGGCTTGAAAACTGATGCAGGAATTCAGAAACCTGCAAGCCATTGTGACCGATATTGAAGGCACCACCAGCTCGATTTCTTTTGTGCATGATGTTTTGTTTCCTTACGCGGCAGACAAGCTCCCGGAATTTGTGCGTGAGCATTGTGATCGGCCGGATGTTAAAGAGGTGCTGGCAGAGGTTGCGCGCGAATCAGGATTGCCGGAGAGTGATCGCGACGGCCAGATAACACAATTGTTGCAATGGATTCGCGACGATAAAAAAGTGACGCCGCTGAAGGCGCTGCAAGGTTTTATCTGGGAGGCGGGGTATCGCAGCGGCGATTATCGCGCGTACGTGTACTCCGATGTCGCCCCGCAATTGCAGGCATGGAAAAATGCCGGTCTTGGCCTCTACGTGTATTCGTCCGGTTCAGTGCTGGCGCAGAAATTGTTTTTTGAATTTTCCGAGGCGGGCAATTTACTGCCCTTGTTTGAAGGGCATTTTGATACGACCATCGGCGGCAAGCGTGAGTGTGAAAGTTACCGGCGCATCAGCGAGGAGATAGGTGTTGCAGCCGGTCAGTTGCTGTTTTTGTCTGATGTAGTAGCCGAGCTGGCGGCGGCGCGTGAGGCGGGTTTTCAAACCTGCCTGCTGCTCAGGCCGGGCAATGCCGCTGCCGGGGAGCACGATTTTCCGGTGAGCCGGTCCTTTGCCGATATCCGCTGCCTGTCGTGAACAGTGCGTTGGCACGATTAAGCCGCAGGCGTATCGGGCTTGTGCCTCTGGATTGTGTGTGGGGCCAGCTAAGCGATGAGCCGGTCCTTCGCCTATATCCGCTGCGCGCGTAGGCCCGATTAAGCCGCAGGCGTATCGGGCTTCTGCCTCTGGATTGTGTGGAGCCGGAGTGGCCTTGCTAAGCGATGAGCCAGCCCTTCGTCGGTATCCGTTGCCTGTCGTGAACAGTACGTTGGTACAATTAAGCCGGGCTTGTGCCTGAAACGCTGCGCTTATTCAGGCCTACCGGTGCCTCTGGATAGTGTGGGGCCTTGCTAAGCGATGAGCCAGCCCTTCGCCGATGCGCGTAGGCCCGATTAAGCCGCAGGCGTATCGGGCTTGTGCCTCTGGATAGTGTGGGCCCCAAGTGGCCTTGTTAAGCGATGAGTCCAAAAACGCACCATCAGGCGTTTTTCGGGCGAGAGCTCACTCCCCTTTGATGGTGCCTTCGCGCCGCGGATCGGCACCGCCCTCAAGAAACTGATCACTAATCCAGATGGCGTGTAGCCCCGAGGTTTGCGGTTTCACCGCAACCTTGTGGCCCAGTGATTCCAGATGCTTGATCAGCTCCGGCCGGGCTCGTCCTTCTTCCAGTTCCAGTTGTCGCCCCATATGAATAATATGAGGCGCGGCGATGGCCTGGGCAACGGGCACACCGTTTTCCAGTATGTCCCAGATACTGCGGGCAACATAATCAATAATGCGTGAACCGCCGGGCGAGCCGATGACCAGCCGGGGCTGATCGCCCTCAAAGACAATGGTGGGCGACATTGACGAGCGCGGGCGCTTACCACCCTGCACGCGGTTGGCAACCAGGCCGTTGTCACCCTCAGGAAGAAATGAAAAGTCTGTGAGCTGGTTGTTGAGCAGAAAACCACCAACCATAATGCGTGAGCCAAAAGCGGTTTCAATACTGGTGGTCATGCTCACGATATTGCCGTACTCATCAACAATGGAAAAGTGGCTGGTCGAGGGCAACTCCGGCGAACGTGCGCTGATATAGCCCAGCCCCTTGCTGCCCGGAGGTTGACCGAACGGCGCTTTGCGCATGCTGGAGCCTGTTTTGATTAATGAGCTGCGCTGGCGTAGGTAACCCTCATCGACCAGCCCCGCGGTGGGAACCTGGACAAAGTCGGGGTCGCCAATAAAGTGGTTGCGATCAGCAAAGGCCAGACGCGATGCTTCGGCAAAGAGGTGGGTTTGATCGGCTGCCGGCGTTTTCGCGCTGGCGACATGCTGCAGGGTGCCGAGTAATGCCGCAACCGCAATGCCGCCGGATGACGGCGGCCCCATACCGCAGACGCGGTATTGGCGAAACGCACCGCACACCGGTTCGCGCTGTTTGGCACTGTATTGTTTCAAGTCTGACAGGCGCAGCTTGCCAGGGCGATTTGGGTCATCCTCTACGGCGCTGACAATATTTTTGGCAATGCGTCCGCTGTAAAATTCCTCTGCGCCTTTTTTGGCAATGCGCTCAAGGGTATCGGCGTAAGCCGGGTTTTTCAGCAGGGTGCCCACTGCCTTGGGCGTTTTACCGTCGGCTTCAAAAAAGTAGGCACTAATCTCCGGGTTAACGGCGACTTTAGGCATCTTTACCAGCAATTCATGCAGGCGCGGTGAAATGGTAAAGCCGGTTCTTGCCAGGCTGATGGCGGGCCGGAAAACACTGGTCCAGGGGAGCTTGCCGTGCTTGGCATGCAAGGCTTCGAGTAAGGCGATAACGCCGGGGGTACCCACTGAGTGACCGCCAATCACCGCGTCAAAGAAACCCATGGCTTTGTCGCCCTGCATAAAATGCCGGCTATCGAGCGCCGCAGGAGCCGTTTCCCGGCCGTCCCAACTGCTGAGCTGTTTGGTTTCGTTGTTCCAGTGCAATACAAAAGCGCCGCCGCCGATGCCGGATGACTGCGGCTCTACCAGGCCCAGGACAAGTTGTGCTGCGACCGCGGCATCAACTGCGGTGCCTCCCCAGGACAGTATTTTCTGGGCGGCGTCGGTGGCGTGGGGGTTGGCGGTGACCGCCATGTTTTTGGTGCTGACCGCGTGCTTGATGCTGCCAAGACCGGATGCGGCCTCGGGAATGATATCTGCGTTAACGGGGGCCGCGACGGGTTGATGTTGATTGATTGTGAGGCTGCACAATGCGAGCAGGCACAGTGATGGTAACAGCAGTTTTCGCATACCGCAGGCTCCTGCGTGTTTGTGAAGAGTTACACCAGTTCTTGGATACGTAAATACTTCGAGTTTAGTTCTTCGCGAGTCTCCAGGTGATCCGGGTCAAGGGGAATACAGTCGACCGGGCATACGGTCTGGCATTGGGGTTCGTCGAAATGGCCGACACATTCGGTGCAAAAATCCGGGTCAATTTCGTAGATTTCTTCGCCCTGGTAAATGGCATTGTTCGGACACACTGGCTCGCAAACATCACAATTGATGCATTCGTCCGTTATCAGCAGCGCCACGGCGACTTAACCTTTCCCGAACTTCCCGTTCAGGGCGTCGAGCACATGGGGCGGCACAAAGCGGGAGACATCGCCTCCCATGGAGGCCACTTCGCGCAGCAGGGAAGATGAGACGTAGGAGAGCCCTTCGCCTGGTGTTAAAAACAGGGTTTCCACCTCGGGGTTCATGGCGCGATTCATGCGAGCCAGTTGCAGCTCGTACTCGTAGTCTGCCACTGCGCGCACGCCGCGCAGAAAGGTGTAGCATTCGAGGCGCTTGGCCAAATCGATAGTGAGGCCCGAGAAGCTGACGTATTCAATGCCGCCAATACCGTCGAAGCATTTCTTGCAGAGGTCTATGCGCTCTTCAAGATTGAACAGGGGCATTTTTTTGTCACTTTGGGCAACGGCGATATAAACCCGATCGAATAGTCTGCTGGCGCGTTCCACCAGATCAACGTGGCCGTGGGTGATGGGGTCAAAGGTGCCGGGATAAATAATAGCCGCCATATTCTCTGCTGCACTGCTTTCTGTCTTTGTGGGCAAGCATGGTAGCACGATGGGGCAGGAGACTGTACCGCAGTGCCCTGGTATCAGGGGCGCTGGCAGCGTTTGCAAAAAACGGTAGCCCGCTGGCCAAGACGCAATTCCAGGAGAGTGGCTTGACAGCCAGGGCAGGGCAGGCCGCCGCGCCCGTAGACCGCGAGTTCCTGTTTGAAGTAACCGGGCTTGCCGTCGCCACCCAGAAAATCCTTGAGGGTTGTGCCGCCTTGGGCGATGGCTTCGCCGAGCACGGTCTGAATGCAGGTTGCCAGTTTCACGTAGCGAGCGCGGGAAATGCTGCCGGCAGCGGAGGTGGGGCGAATGCCGGCCCGAAATAGCGCCTCGTTTGCGTAGATATTGCCCACGCCGACAACAATGCGTCCGTCCATGATGTAGGTTTTGACGGCGGCAGAGCGTTTGCGTGAGCGGCGGAACAGGTAGTCGCCATCAAATTCTGCCGATAGAGGTTCTGGCCCAAGGTTATCCAGCAGGCTGTGCCTGGCTTCGGCTCCGGCGAGCCAGTGCACCGAGCCGAAGCGACGCGGGTCGGTGTAGCGCAGTATTTTCCTGTCGCTTAACAGCCAGTCGATATGGTCGTGCTTGGCCACCGCTGTCGCGGCGTCGACAAAATAGAGGCGCCCGGACATGCCCAGATGCACCATCAGGTGTCCGCGATCAGTTTCTATCAATAGATATTTTGCCCGGCGCCGCACTGCAATCACGGTCGCATTGGCCAGCAATGCGGGCAGCTGCGAGTCGACCGGCCAACGCAAGCGACCATCGCGCACGGTGGTTTTAACAATGCGCTGGCCTACCAGCGGGCCTTCAATACCACGGCGAACCGTTTCGACTTCGGGCAACTCGGGCATGGGTCTAGCTCAGCAGCTTGGCCAGCCGTTCCACTTCCTTGATATCGGCGGTGGCGGGTACCAGCTGAATTTCTTCAGCTCCCAATGCTTCAATGGCCCTGATGCCTTCAACAATGGCCTCGGGGGTGTGCATCTTCATGGTTTTGGCCACCGAACGCGCTTCGTTTTCGCCAAATATTTTCAGGTAGTCGAACACGTAATCCTGCAGGGCATTTTCTGCGCCATCGGCCAGCGAATACCAGAAGCCGCCCATGTGGTAAGGCTTGGTGCTGCGTCCGGCGTCTTGCCAGGCCTGGGTTGCGGAATCAAAGAAATGCTTGATCAGGTCGGGGTTGCCGTCCATCGCAAAGCCGTAGAGGCCGTCTGCCCACTGTGCAACGCGGTTGATGCTCTTGGGGCCCATTGCGCCGGCGAGAATGGGCGGGCCACCGGCCTGAACCGGGTCTGGCCCGACGATGTCGGCACCTTCAAAGGGTGGCTCGCCAGCCCAGATTCGCTTCATTTCCGCAATCTGGTCGTCCATGCGCTGAAAGCGGTTTTTGAACGATGCGCCGACCGCCCGGTAATCGTCTTCGCGACCACCGACACCGACAGTCACGGTGACCCGGCCTTCGGAGATTACATCCAGTGTGGCGATCTCTTTCGCGGCCCACACGGCGTTGTGCATGGGCAGAACGTACAATGAGGGGATAATGCGAACGCGCTTGGTTACGGCAGCGGCGGCGGCAAGAAAGGCGCGCATTTCATAGGTGTAGCCGGTGATGCGTTCGCCGCAGGACAGGCTGTCAAAGGGGCCCTCATCAATCACTCGGCACCAGTCCAGCAGGGTTTTTCGGGTAATGCCGCGTTTCATGTAGGGGATGCAGATGCCGATTTTCATACTGTGATACCTTGCCAGTGGTGATGGGTTGGGATGTCGAAGTGAAGGCGGCATTTTAGGCAGCGACAGGCGAATGTGCTGCCCTGAAATTGAAAAGTGCCTTTAAAGTATGGGTAATTGTACTCGCGATGGGTGAATAAATCCTTTTGTCGCTGCGTGTAGCTTCCTATACTCGCAAAAGAACAGAAACCTTCGCCTGCAAGGCAGGCTCCCACAGCCGATGTGTAGGAGCCTGCCTTGCAGGCGAACCTTTGAAGGGAGAGTCGCAATATGCTCGACGGATTAATCTACGCCATGCTGTTTGACGGCGAAGGCGGCGCGAAAGAACTGAGCGCCGAGCAGATCGATGGCTGGCAGGAATCCGACGGGCTGTTGTGGCTTCACTTCGATTACAGCAAGCCCGAGGTTCGCGAATGGATTACTGATCGCAGCGGCCTTGATGAAGTCAGTGTTTCGGCACTACTGGCCGAGGAAACCCGACCGCGTGCGATGGCGGCCGGTAATGCGCTATTAATTGCCTTGCGCGGCGTCAATCTGAACCCCGGCGCTGATCCGGAAGATATGGTTTCTATTCGTTTGTGGACGGATAACAAGCGTATTATTTCCACCCGTCGCCGCCGTTTGTTATCCGTCGACGATATCATTGGGGTTATCAGAAGTGGCCACGGACCTGCGAACGCAGCGGAATTTATCAGCCTGCTCTCTTCTCGCCTGACCGTGCGTATGCAGGATGCGATAGAACAGGCCGAAGACGATGTCGCCGATCTGGAAGACGCGGTTCTTACCATGAATCGCCAGACCATGCGTAACGAGTTATCGGGATTGCGCCGACAGCTTATTGCCCTGCGCCGCTATATGTCGCCGCAGCGCGAGGCCTTGAATCGCATCCAGCTGGAGGCGCCGAAGTGGTTTGACGACTTCCAGCGTCTGCGTATGCGCGAAACCTCAGACCGGATGATGCTGTATATCGATGTGCTCGACAGCGTGCGCGAGCGTGCCGCCGTAACGCAGGAAGAGCTGGTTAATCAGTTGTCGGAAGAATTCAACAAGCGCATGTATGTGCTGTCGATTGTGGCGGCGATATTTTTGCCGCTCGGGTTTTTTACCGGATTGCTCGGTATCAACGTTGGCGGTATGCCCGGCGCCGAAGAGAGTATCGCCTTCTGGCTGGTGTGCGGGATTTGCGTTCTTGTTGTGGTGGGCGAGGTGATTCTATTCCGGCGCAAGCGCTGGCTGTAGATGAAGCCTGGGGTCAGAGTCGTTACTCTGACCCCGGGCTTCCAGGCTATTACAGCTTGAGGTTCTTCCAGATGCTTTTCACAGGCTCAACACCGTTCATCGTGTAGAAGTGTATGCCAGGCGCGCCTGCAGCCAGTAGTTGCTCGCAGAGGCGAGTGACGACTTCTATACCGAATTGCTGGGCGTCTTCGCTACCTTCTTCATAACTTTCAAACTTCTGTGTCATCCAGCGAGGCAATTCTGCGCCGCAGTTGCGGGAAAAGCGCGCCAGATTGCTGAAGTTGGTGATGGGCATAATGCCGGGGTAGATCGGCTTGTCGATGCCCGCTTTCTGGCAGTGTTCCATAAAGAAGTGCCAGGCATCGATACTGTAAAAATACTGGGTGATCGCGCTGTTCGCACCGGCATCCAGCTTGGCTTTCAGGAAGTCGATATCAGCCTGATAGGATTTTGCATCCGGGTGTATTTCCGGATAAGCCGCGACTTCTAAATGAAAATGATCGCCGGTGTGTTTGCGAATAAATTCCACCAGCTCTTTCGCGTAAACCAGACGTGTTGCGCCCATACCGGACGGCAGGTCGCCGCGCAGGCTGACAATGCGGTCGATGCCAGCGTCTTTGTAGCTGTTGATCAGTTCGAGCATAGAGGCTTCATCGTCGCCACCAAAGGACAGGTGTGGCGCGACGGACAGACCCTCCTGCTTCATGGCCAGAACGATGTTTTTGGTGTTGTCGCGGGTAGAGCCGCCGGCACCGTAGGTCACTGAGAAAAATTCCGGGCCGAGGGCATTCAGCTCGGCGCGGACGGATTTCAGTTTTTCCCGACCGACATCGGTTTTCGGCGGGAAGAATTCAAAACTGATTCGTTTCAT
>DIBR01000014.1:2308-86291 GCA_002415025.1 Spongiibacteraceae bacterium UBA5047 | reverse complement strand
CGTTCCGCAGTCGGTTTCCGCTGCACTCCAACCGATCCCCTGTGCGCTTCGCATCCGGCGGCGAGAGCGGAAACTCGCCCTTCGGGCTCAGACACCCGCTCGCTTCTCCCGCCGGATGCTGCAGTGCTCGGCTGCTCCAAGGGGGCTGAGTGCCAGCGTCAAGCCTCCAACATTTACTTAGCAACACTTCAGATTAACAGCTAGTCGCAAGGAGGGCTTTCGAGTCTTGCCTGGCTGCGATCTACACCAGCTCGATAGCCGTTGCCAGCGCTTCACCACCACCAATACACAAAGCGGCAACGCCGCGTTTTTTACCGTACTTCTGCAGCGCGTAAATCAGACTGACGATTATCCGCGAGCCGGTGGAGCCGATAGGGTGGCCCTGGGCACAGGCACCGCCATGTACGTTCACTTTGGCGTGATCAAGATCAAGGCCTTGTATCGCCAGCATGGTGACCATGGCAAAGGCTTCGTTGATTTCCCACAAATCAACCTCGTCTTTGGACCAGCCGGTTTTGGCCAGCAGTTTCTCAACGGCGCCAATCGGGGCGGTGGTAAACAGCTCGGGGTCATGTGAGTTGCGGCTGTGAGCGACGATTCTGGCCAGCGGCTTGAGTCCGCGTTTTTCCACTTCTTCGCCGCTCATCAAGATCAGTGCTGAAGCACCGTCGCTGATCGAGCTTGAGTTGGCGGCGGTTACAGTGCCGTCTTTCTTGAAGGCTGGCCGCAGCGTCGGTATTTTTTCAAGGTTCGCTTTGCCGGGTTGCTCGTCGTCTTTAACGGTGATGTCGCCTTTGCGCGTGCTGATGGTGACGGGAACAGACTCCGCATCAAGGCTGCCATCTTCAATGGCTTTCTGGGCGCGAACCAGTGATTCAATGGCGAAGGCATCCATCGCTTCGCGGGTCAGCCCGTGGTCGTCAGCCGTTTTCTGGGCAAAGCTGCCCATCATGCCGCCTTGATACGCATCTTGCAGGCCGTCGAAGAACATATGATCTTCCAGCGACTTGCCGCCGGTACCAAAACCGCCGCGACCACCCAGAACGAGGTGGGGCGCATTGCTCATGCTTTCCATGCCGCCAGCGAGGGCAACGTTGCAGGTGCCGGCCTTGATCATGTCGTGAGCGTAAATGGTGGCCTGCATGCCCGAGCCGCAGAGTTTGTTAATGGTCACGCAGCCTGTGGTCTTGGGGATGCCTGCACCCAGAGCAGCCTGGCGGGCAGGGCCCTGTTTCAAGCCAGCCTGCAATACGCAGCCCATAACCGCTTCTTCAATATCGTTAGCGTCAATGCCAGCGCGTTTGACGGCTTCGGCCATGGCCGTTGTGCCGAGTTGAACGGCGCTCGCGCCGCTTAGTGACCCCAGCAGGCCGCCCATTGGCGTGCGTGCACCGCTGACAATATAGACAGAATCCGAAGACATAATGCTATCCGTGTGTAATTAACTGACTGTGGAGGGCGCCCATTTAGCCACGACAGGGCGCCGATGACAAGTTGACGTAGGGTAAGCTGGGGCAGGAAAAAGCCGCCAGGCTGGCGGCTTCAGGAGCAGGTTTTTCAGGCAGCCTTGCTGTCTTTTGTGCCGCTGCCATCGGCGTAAAACTGGCTGAACCATTTGCGGAACTGGCTGATCGGGCCGTCGCCGTCACAGAGCACCGGCTGGGGGCGGTAAACCTTGTGCTCCCATATGGGCATATCCTGCTCTACTTGTGAGGCGACATTCTGGATAACGGCCTGAGACATAAGATCTTGCCCGGCGTTCAAGTCTTTGGGCTGGGTAAATACAAAGCGCAGGTGCACGGTGTTGTCGTCCAGCGGAGTGACCGTGCCCATCATAAAGGTTTCGAACACACCGCTAAAGCGCTGCCAGGTTTGGCCGGGGCCATTGCTGGAGGTGTCGAGATAGGATTCACGGAAGCGGGTGCCGGTTGTGTCGATGCTGCCATCTTCGAAAATTTCCGGCGCCTGACTAACGAAGTGGGCATGGCGCTGAAAGCCCTCATGGCGCACTTCACCCTTGGGGACATCCTGGCTGCCATGAACATACATAAAGTGGGCGGCGTCACAGCCATTTTCGGCTGTTTCCTGAATATGGGAGTGAAAGGTCCACTCGTAGGTGCTGATTTCAGTCCAGTCATTGCTGTGCAGCTCGGGTAAGTCTTCTACCTCAAACAGCGGTGCAATTTGTTCCGGGTGATACCACACCCAGATAGCCTGATTTTTTTCTACGGTCGGGTAGGCATAAATACATTGCTTGCCGTTGGCGACCTTGGGCGGCATGTTTTTGGCGTAGGGCACCAGCTCGCAAGTGCCTTCGCCGGAAAATTCCCAGGCGTGAAAGGGGCAGGCAATATTCTCGCCAGCGACCTTGCCGCCGTAGCCGAGATGAGCGCCGAGGTGGGGGCAGTAGGCGTCCAGTACTTTGGCCTCGCCCGCATCTGTGCGAAAGATCACCATCTCCTTGTCGAAGTAGTGCAGTGGTTTCACCTCACCCGGCTGCAAGTCGCGTGACAGTGATACGCAATACCAGCCAAAGGGAATGGGAAGTTTCGCCGTATTTTCCATGGTCTACTCTCTCTGATTATCAGCGTTGCACTGCAGCATGCAGGTGCTGGCCGTGGTTGTTCAAACCAGGTCAATGCCACCGATTATCATCCTCGGCAGCTATAAAAGTACACACGTGTTACCCGATTCTGACGCGATTGTAATGTTTTTCAAGGCCGGATTTACACTTTACGCGGATTTTCACTCACAGTGGCGGTAAAGAGCTTGGCGCGTACTTTTTTGCGGTAGTCCACCGGTGATTCCGCGAACTGGCGCCTGAACAGGCGGCTGAAATAACTGGGCTCGGCAATGCCGACAGTCTGGGCGATCTCGGTGATCGCCAGGTTACTCTGCTGCAAAAGCTCCCGTGCCGTGCGCAAGCGCAGGGTGTTCAGGTAATCGAGTGCCGATTGCCCGGTGGCGGCGCGAAAGCGGCGCTGAAAGGTGCGTTCGGTCAATCCGCTCTCTTGCGCCAGTGCCGGTACGGTCAGTGGCTGCGCGAAGTGCTTGCGAATATAGGACTGGGCATTGGCTATGGCTTCATCGCGATGCAAGTCCGTTTGGCCAACGCGGTAGGCATGGGCGTGAAAAGGGCGCCTGATTTCGGGAGAGAACTGGCGTTCTACCCGGTAGGCAATTTGAGTGCCCCAGAGCTCGCCAATGATGTGAACAATAAGGTCGGCAATAGAGTTTACGCTGCCTGCGCAGTAGAGGCGTTCAGCCTCGGTAATCAGGTAGTTGCGAATCAGTTGCACGGCGGGGTAGCGCTCCGCAAAGTCATCAAAGTAATGCCAGTGTGTGGTAGCCGGCCGGTCATTGAGTAAGCCGGCTTCAGCGAGCAGGTAGCTGCCCGTGCCCACAGTGCAAAGCGTCGCCCCCTGCGCGTACTGGCGTTGCAGCCAGCGGAACAGGGCTGCCTCATGATTAAGGCCTTTTAAGGGGTGGCGCCAGCGCGTTGGCAGAACAATCAGTTGATAGTGCTGGTCGTCGTCGATAGTGCCCTGGGGCTGAAGACCCAGGCCGCCAGCGCTGTGCACCGGCTTGCTGGAAATACCAATCAGTTGGGTACGTGCGGGCGTCTTTTTGGACACTTTGAGCTGGTCGTTGACGGCGTTCAGCATTTCAAGTGGCAGGGTGAGGCTTGACGCCATGGCGTTGGGGAGGATCAAAAGGGCGATGTTTACCATGTCAATATAGTGTCGTAAATGTATTATAAAGTGGCTATTTTATACTAATATCTTTAGGTTCGCCTTCTTACAATGCCATGCGCGTCTTGACGGTCGTCGGCGCGCAGACATGAGGCAGGAGATGGCAGTGGCAAATTTACCCGTAATAGTAGGCTTTGGCGGGATTAACCCGGCGGGCAGAAGTTCTTTTCACCACGGGTTCAGACGCTTGATCCTGGATGCTTTGCCGGCCGCCAAGGCAGACAGCACCTTTCAGAGCCTTGCAGCCTTGATGGGGGTTGAAGCCAGCCAGCGCGAGCATATGCTCAAGCACACGCTTGTTCGCAAAATCGAGGCTGACTGGTTTGATACTGAGGCCATTCCCACTAATAAACATATGCCGCTGGCTCCTGCCGGTGAGTCCCTCAGCTTTGTAACCCGCGCCCGCAATCTGCCGGAGACGATTCCAGACAACTGGCAGGTATCGGAGATAGACAAGGGTCGCGTGCGTGTTGATATGACGGGCGCCAGTGACTTTCTAGTGCAAACAACGCGCAAGAGTGACGTGCGGGCGGCGGGGCAGTTACCCACGGGCTTCCAGCCGGGCGCGCTGTACCCCTCTCGCAACCATCCCCGCGGTCTGCAGTTGTCCATTTATGCAGCATCTGACGCCATTCAATCCATGGGTATTCCCTGGGAAACCGTGGTGTCGGCCGTGCGACCGGACCAGATCAGTGTCTATGCCAGTTCGGCGATGGCGCAGCTGGATGAAAACGGCAACGGCGGTTTATTGTCTGCGCGCTTTGACGGTCGCCGGGTAACGTCCAAACACGTCGCGCTGGGGCTGGCGGATATGCCGTCGGATTTTGTAAACGCCTATGTGCTGGGCAATGTGGGTAATACCGGCCCATCGCTTGGTGCCTGCGCCACCTTCCTCTACAACTTGCGTCTGGGGGTACAGGATATCCGCAGCGGTCGTGCACGCGTGGCGGTTATTGGTGCATCGGAAGCTCCGATTACGCCGGATGTTATTGACGGTTATGCAACGATGGGGGCGCTTGCCACCGACGCCGGCATGATGAAGCTGGATGGTGTGTCGGCTCTCGATGAAGCGGCCTACCGCCGGGTGTGCCGGCCCTTTGGCGAGAACTGCGGCTTTACGCTGGCTGAAGCTTCCCAGTTTATTGTGTTGTTTGATGATTCGCTGGCATTGGAACTTGGCGCGAGTATTCACGGTTCGGTTCCCGATGTGTTTGTAAATGCCGACGGCTACAAGAAGTCTATTTCTTCGCCGGGTGTTGGCAACTACCTCACCATGGCCAAAGCGGCGGCGGTGGCCAAAGCGATACTCGGTGAAGATGCGCTGCGTCGGCGCAGCTTTGTGCAGGCCCACGGCACAGGCACACCCCAGAACCGGGTGACAGAATCCCATATCCTCGATGAAGTTGCGGCGGCATTTGGCATCAAGGATTGGCCTGTATCGGCGGTTAAAGCCTATCTCGGGCATACCGTTGGATCGGCCAGCGGCGACCAGTTGGTGACTGCGCTGGGCATGTGGAGCGAAGGTATTCTGCCGGGAATTCACACGGTGGATAAATTCGCGGAGGATATTTCCCGGCGCAATCTCAGCTTTAGCAACCAGCACCGTGAGCTGGATACCGATATCGCGCTGCTCAACTCCAAAGGCTTTGGCGGCAACAATGCGACCGCGACTGTATTTTCCCCTGCCGCTACCCGGCGATTACTCAGCGCCCGGCACGGCAAGGCAGCGCTTACCACCTGGCAACAGCGTGAAGAGGGTGTGGCTGCACAGGCCGCAGACTATGACCGCAAGGCAAGCAGCGGCGAGTCAGAAGTTATCTATCGCTTTGACCACAATGTGCTCTCGGGGCGCGAAGTCGAGTTTGATGCCTGTGAGCTCCGCATTCCGGGCTATGCCCAAAGCGTGAACTTGCAGGTGGATACGCCTTACGCCGACTGGCTTAAATAGAAGTTCGGGCTTTACTTGTCCGGCCTTGTCGATAGCATGGGGGCCTCTAAAAATTCCCTGTGACCCATGTCATGGCAAGACATAGCCGCTTTTTCGTGATTGAATGTGTCGCCGGAGTAGCGGTGACAACATTGCTCGTCGCTCTCTGTTTGCGTCAATCGGGAGAGGAAGAGTTAATGAGCAGTGAAGCCACGGCGCGAGTTGTGATGAACGTGCCGCGCGAGAAGGCCTGGGAAAAATTACGCGACATCAGCATGGCACACAACTACGTGCCCGGAATCGTAAAGACCGAGGTTACAACCAGCAAGAAAGAAGGTGTCGGTGCCAGCCGGAAGGTCTACCAAAGTGAAACCAAAGGTCTGGACGAAACCGTGATCGAATGGAATGAAGGCCACGGCTTTCTCATTCGCCTTCACCGCGGTGACGCCGGCGCCCCCCCTCCCTTTAAAGACGCCTCCTTTCGCTACCGCATAGAAGATGCCGGTAACGGTCAAACGGCGCTCACAACCTCCCTGATTTTTACCATGCGCTGGGGTGCCTTCGGCGAATTTCTGCATAAGCGGCTGTTGGCCGGAGTATTCCGTTCCACCATCCGCGATGTTGCCCTGAGCATGAAAGCCTATTACGAGACGGGCGAACCCACCACGCCGGAAAAACTCAAGCAGTTAAAGGCTGATCTCAAAGCCAAAACGAGTCACTGAGTATGGATGCGCTGACGCTGCTACAACAACGCAACTCTGCTCCCAAACTAGCCGAGCCGGCCCCCGATCAACAGGCCATCGACCAGATGCTGCGAGCGGCCACCCGCGCGCCGGATCATGCCAATTTGCGGCCCTGGCGTTTTCTGCTGATTGAAGGGGATGCTCGACTCCGGCTCGGAGAGCTGTTTGCCCGGGCATTATCAGCGCGCAACCCTGAGGCGACTGAAGCCGATTGTGAGAAGGCCAGGTCCAAGGCGCTGCGGGCGCCACTGGTTATTGCCGTTGCAGTGCGCTACAGCGAACACCCCAAAGTGCCCTTGATCGAACAGCAGCTTTCCGCCGGTTGCGCGGCGCATGCGCTGTTGTTGGCCGCAGAGTCGCTGGGTTATGCGGGCATCTGGCGCACTGGCGCCAATGCCTTTGATGCCGGCGTTATGCGAGGGTTGGGTCTGGCGTCCAATGAATCGCTGGTTGGCTTTTTGTACGTCGGTACCCGCGATGGCAGAGCCAAGCCCTTGCCCGAGCACGACCCGAAAGACTTTGCCACGCAATGGCCGGGTTAGCCTCAACAACTTTCAGACCTGACGCCTAACCGCTAATTGATACCAACAGGACGAAAACCATGTTGCCGAATTTCGAAACGCTCAGTCTCAGCATTGACAGTCACATCGCACAGGTTCAGCTCAACCGGCCCGACAAGGCCAATGCCATGAACCTGCCGATGTGGGGTGAGCTGCAAACCTGCTTCGAGTACCTGTCGGATGCGAGCGAGGTCAGGGTGATTGTGCTCAGTGGAGCGGGCAAGCACTTTTGTTCGGGCATTGATCTGGGCATGTTTTCATCGGTGCTTGATGACGGCGCAGAACCCGCGCGCAAGGCTGAAGCATTACGGCAGACGATACTGCGCTTGCAGGCAAACCTGACGGCAATCGAAAAGTGTCGCAAGCCGGTGTTAGCCGCTATTCACGGCAGTTGCGTGGGGGGTGGCATAGATATGGTCAGCTGCTGTGATATGCGTTATTGCAGCGAGGACGCCGGTTTCTCAATCAAGGAAATTGACGTTGGTATGACTGCCGATGTGGGGACGCTGCAACGGCTGCCGCACATTATTCCCCAGGGTGTTGTGCGGGAACTGGCGTATACCGGGCGAACCATGAAGGCCGACGAGGCGCAGCAGTCGGGTTTGGTTAATCGCTGTTTTGCCGATCGGGATGCGCTTATGGCCGGTGTCATGGAGATTGCCGCAGACATTGCCAGCAAATCACCACTGGCCATACGCGGCACCAAAGAAATGCTGGTTTACACCCGCGACCATTCAGTTGCCGATGGTCTGAATTACATCGCCACCTGGAACGCCGGCATGCTCAGTGCTGCCGATGTGACCGCAGCGGTTAGTGCCCGCATGGAAAACAAGCTGGCAGAATTTGACAGTTAGTGCGACCGTAAACATCACTGCGCGGCTTGCCGCATCTGTTATGATGCCAAGCTAATGCTCATTAGTCCTTTTTGCCGGTAGGGCCCAGCGTGATACAGAAGAAACAACTGACAATATTCAGCACGCCGGTAATCGCCCATTTTCTCCGCTTGGTGGCTTTCGTCGGTTTGAAACTGACAGGTTGGCGCACGGTAGGTACACCACCCAAGCTCGACAAGTTTGTGATGATTGCGGTGCCGCATACCAGTAACTGGGATTTTGCCATCATGTTGCCGGTGGTACTTAAATACAAACTGGATGTGCACTGGATAGGCAAGCACACCCTGTTTCCAAAACCCATTGCGTGGTTTATGCGCTGGCTGGGAGGCATTCCCATCAACCGATCGTCCGCGCACAATACTGTAGAGCAAGCCGCTGAGGCCTTTAATCGATCCCGTGAACTGGTGTTGCTGCTTACGCCGGAGGGAACGCG
This sequence comes from Spongiibacteraceae bacterium UBA5047, assembly GCA_002415025.1. Classification (GTDB taxonomy): domain Bacteria; phylum Pseudomonadota; class Gammaproteobacteria; order Pseudomonadales; family Spongiibacteraceae; genus Litorivivens. The sequence continues at coordinate 77,983 of DIBR01000014.1, read as the reverse complement.
GGGCAAGGTCGATAAATGGAAGGCCGGTTTTTATCATATTGCCTGCAAAGTGAATTTGCCGATTCAATTGGCTTATCTGGATGCCAAAACCAAAGTTGTTGGCTTCGGGCCCTTGTTTCAGCCTACTGGCGACTTTGATGCCGACATGAGCACTATGCTCGCCTTCTACAAAGACAAGCAGGGCATACGGCCTGAACTGACGATGGGCAGCTAGCTGACAAACGTCTGATACAACCAACATGAATACCCTCCGAGGACGACCAATGCGTTTTTTTCTTTGCGCGCTGACCAGTTTTATGCTGATTTCTGCGCCGGCATTCGCCGCAACTGATGTTCAAAGCATCAGACAGGCAACTGCGAACGTGGATACCGCTGCCATAGCCGCTACCACATCGGAAAACTGGCTGGGTCATGGCAATGACTATCGTGAACAGCGCTACAGCGAACTCAAACAGATATCCGCTGACACCGTTGCCAACCTCGGCCTGGCCTGGTCCTTTGATACGGATTTTAATCGTGGCCTGGAAGCCACCCCCATCGTTGTTGACGGTGTGATTTTTGTCAGTGCCAACTGGAGTGTGGTTTATGCCCTAGACGCAAAAACCGGTAAACAACTGTGGAAATATGACCCCGCAGTTCCACGTGAGTGGGCGAAAATGGCTTGCTGCGACGTGGTTAACCGGGGCGTTGCGGTGTATCAGGGCAAAGTTATTTTCGGCACTCTGGATGCACGCCTGATCGCTTTGGATGCCGCCACCGGCGAAAAGATTTGGGAAACCCAAAGCGCGGATATAACGGCCTACCCATACACCATCACGGGAGCGCCGCGCGTATTCAAAGACAAGGTGCTTATTGGCAACGGTGGCGCCGAATACGGCGCGCGTGGCTTTGTTGCTGCATTTGACGTGAACAGCGGCGAAGAACTCTGGCGCTTTTACACGGTGCCGGGCAATCCGGCGGACGGTTTTGAAAGCGCAGCAATGGAAAAGGCGGCAGCTACCTGGACGGGTAAGTGGTGGGAGTACGGCGGGGGCGGCACTGTCTGGGATTCGATGGTCTACGATCCCGAGCTGGATCAGCTCTACATCGGTGTGGGTAACGGTTCGCCCTGGAATCAGAAGGTGCGTAGCCCTGGCGGCGGTGACAATCTTTACCTGTCTTCCATCGTGGCGCTCAACCCCGATACCGGCGAGTATCTCTGGCACTATCAGGAAACGCCGGGTGAGTCCTGGGACTACACCGCCACCCAGCACATAATGCTGGCCGATATGGAATGGCAGGGTGAAACCCGCAAGGTAATCTGGCAGGCACCCAAGAACGGTTTCTTTTTTATCATCGACCGTGAAAATGGCAAGTTGCTCTCTGCAGAGCCTTATGCTCGCGTGAACTGGGCGACACACTACGACCTGGACACCGGCCGGCCGGTAGAAACCGAACGCGCCCGTTATGAAACAAAACCGGAGTTTATTCGCCCCTCGTCGATGGGGGCTCACAACTGGCAGCCCATGGCCTATAGCCCCGACACCGGTCTGGTTTATATTCCCGCCATTGATGCACTGTTCAAATATGAAGACGTAGAAGATTATCTGCATAAGTGGGGGCAGTGGAACCTCGGGGTCAAGCTCGAACAGGACGCCGCACCTAATCACGTACTCGCGCAATTAATGATGAAACAGGTTGCCACCGGATCTTTGCTGGCCTGGAATCCCACCACCCAGTCTGCGGCCTGGTCTGTACCTTACCCCATGCCCTGGAATGGCGGGTTGCTGGCAACGGGTGGCAATCTGGTTTTTCAGGGTACTGCGACTGGCGAATTTCGTGCTTACGCCGCCGACAGCGGCGATCAACTGTGGCAATTTGATGCACGCACCGGGGTGATGGCTGCGCCAGTGACGTACACAGTGGATGGCGAGCAGTACATTACCGTACTGGCGGGCTGGGGCGGTGCCTTTGGCTTGATTGCCGGGATAGAGCAGGTAACCCAGCCACCGCCTAGCCGCATACTCACCTTCAAGCTGGGAGCGAAGGGAGAATTGCCTGTTAACCCAGTGAAGCAGATTAACCCGGCCCCGGAACCGGGGGAAGTCAGCGCTGAAGATCTGGCGGCAGGCCGTACGCTGTATCACGAATTTTGCGCCGGTTGCCACGGTACCGACGCGGTGTCCAACGGTGCTGTTCCGGATCTGCGCCACTTGCCCTCGGTGTATTACGATAATTTCGACAAAATTGTGTTGGACGGCGTGATGCGAAAAATGGGCATGGTCGGATTCAGGGATGTTCTCACTGAAGAAGACAGCGCATTGATTAAGGCCTACGTACTGACTCAGGCGCAGGAAGACCGGGAAATCCGCGAAGCCAAGGGCTGGTGGGCCTCGGTTAAAATGGCCTTCTACAAAGTGGTTGCAGCAATACTTGGTTGGGTGATGAACTACGTCTAGGCCCGCCTCACTTTGCCCGGCTTCTGACCGGCAAGCGCCACGCAGGCCGTTGGGTTAACGGCAGCGGGCGCTGATATAAAGATAGAACAGCCCATCGTCGCTTTGCGTCCACTCCTTCAGCTTGTTCCATCCGCCGGGGCAGCGCTTGTAGAGCGACTCGTGAATGGTGGTATACGCGTTCATTGGGCCTTTTGATGGGCGGTAATCCGAGCGTGCTATTATCGCCGCTGTCGCCGCATTCTCGCGATCACCTGACGTAGACGCCGAGTCGCGTTCCTCCTCCTTGTCAGCCTTGTTCCCTAGCGGCCCGTGAAAGTCAGCGATGTTGAGACTGTCAGCGGCATCTACATTCATAACCTGAGTATCGGTATCGGACGTTTGCTGCGGTAACGCGCAGGCCTGCAAAACGAAGGGGGCAAGCAGTAAACAAAGCAGTTTCATATAAAGACTCCAGTTAAACGGCTTTTATCTTAAAGCGCGGGGCTGGCCAAGAAAAGCCGGGCGTGGGCAGGGAGGCCTAAATACAGTCGGTCGCTTACTCGTTATCGGGCATGATTTTTCCGGCGAAACATGACAATTCAACTGCGGCGCGAACGGCGCACAACAGAGGCGGCTGCCTTTCCGGAAGTTAAATAGAATCAGTGTGTTGAAAATAGCGCTCACTCCTTTACCAACCGCGTTCGTGGTTCTTTCGAATGCACAATTCATATTTCTGTCGCCTGAACGACACAAATCCGTCACATCCCTGCCGTAGCCTGTCCGCAGTTACAAATGTGGGGCTACATGCCAATACATTTGTGCCAGTGCGCAATTGCCGCAGTACGCCTTTGATGTACAGGGTGCGGCAAGCCACAAGAATTTGGTCGTTTACTCTTGGGAGCAACAAGCATGTTGAAAAAAATATTAATTTCTGGGGTTGTCGCCGGGGCACTTGCCGGTTGTACAGATAGCGGTGATGTAAATCTGTCACCGACGAATATCAGTAATGGCGGCAGCACGAGTGGTGGCGGCTCAACAAGTAACGTGTGTGCCAGCTATAGCGATGCCGGTCAAACCTTTCAAGGCACCTTCGACGGACAGAACTGTAATTACAACAGCCAGTTTGTCAGCAGCACCAAGCCTATCACTGTGTCATCAATCACTTTTTCAAACTTTGGCGGCCTTCACGTGTTTGACGACAGCCTGTTTATCGGTGACGACGTGAATGCTACCGCAGCGCAGGCCGGAAAACGTATTCCCCAGGAAGGCGAGGGTACGCGTTTGAATATCGCTGCTGGTGTCACCATGGTATTTAAAAACACTGATGGTTACGTACGTATTGCTCGTGGGTCGCAGATTTTTGCCGAGGGTTCCGCAAGCAGCCCCATCATCTTTACCGCCGATGAAGACGCCATTCTGGGCTCTGCCACTGAAAGCAATCGCGGGCTTTGGGGTGGGCTTCAGATTAACGGTAATGGCCGTACCAACAAGTGTCACGACGGCACGGCAACCGGTTCCGGCTCGGGTGGCAGTGATTTTTTGCCTACCGCCAACAACGTTCATAACTGTCACGTAACGGCCGAGGGTCGCCCCGCAACCTACGGTGGTAACAACAACGCCGAAAACTCGGGCGTTCTGCGCTATGTTGTAGTGAAGCATGCGGGTTTTGAAGTGGTTGATGGTGACGAGCTGAACGCGATTACGCTCAATGCGGTCGGCAGCGGCACAACCATCAGTCACGTGCAGGCTTACACCTCCCAGGACGACGGCTTTGAAATGTTCGGCGGTGCCGTCAATATGGATCACATCGTTGCCGTCAACGTTGGTGATGACTCAATTGACTACTCGGAAGGATACAACGGTGATATCCAGTACGCGGTTGTTGTTCACACTTCCGGCGGTAACCGCTGTATTGAGGGCGACAATACCGGTGGTAGTCGTAATGACGGATTTACGCCGACGACCAAGTTACGCATTTCCAACCTGACCTGTGTTACCAGCAATATTGACGAAAACGCGGGCACCAACCCCTCCGGTAAAGGCGACTCTGAAGGTCCGCTGTTCCGTGAAGGCGCGTACTTTGAAATGTATAACTCGCTTGTAACGTCTAACGCTACATCTATGGCGAGCAACGAGTGTCTTGAGCTGGATGACAGCGAAGGCCCCCAGACCATTGACGCCGCCCAGGCGGGCACCAGCATTGCCAAGAGCAACGTGATTGCCTGCTCCGAGCCGTTGAAGGCAGGTACCGGTGCATTTGGCAACGCAGGCTTTGATCTGAGCAACTGGCTGGCGGGTGGCGGCATCAATGCCCAAACCCCGGCCAACAGCAACACCAACAACGTCGTGTTTAGCACGGGCCAACTGGCTGCTGACGCAGGTGGTTCGGTTCTGGTTGATGCCGGTGCTTCGGCTCGGGATCACCTGACCGCAGCCAGCATCAATGACGGTGCAGGGAACCCGGTGTTTAACCAGTCTACCCAGCTATTTGATGTTTCTACGCTGGGCGGATCAACCTTCAAAAATCCGACCTACCTCGGCGGTGCCAATGCAACCGACAACTGGCTGAGTGGCTGGGCGGTTGGCCTGGATAAGGCACTGACTCCCTGATTGCTGACTCTGTCGTGTTGTTACCCATCGAGTGTGAAGCAGGGCGCAAAAGGCGCCCTGTCTCGCAAAAGATTCAGCTGAGATTCCAATCTCCAGAGCAGTGAGTTTTCAAATCATGCATACATTTAAAAGAAACCGTTTGTCGCTGGCGATCATGCTGGGTTCGATGGCTGGCGCCGGAACACTGCTGACCGCAGGCGTGCAGGCGCAGGAAGAGTTCGCAGCGCCTAAGGTGATTGAGGAAGTTGTCGTCACCGGGCGCCTGAAAAGTGTTGCGTCATCTATTGTGGATGAGCGACTGGAAATACCGTATTCCGCAGATTTTTTGGGCTTTGAAGCCATAGAGCGAGCGGGTGATTCAACCATTGCCGGAGCCCTGCGCAGATTGCCCGGTCTGACTCTGATCGATAGCAAGTTCATTTACATTCGCGGTTTGGGTGAACGTTACTCAAGCGTGACGGTTAACGGCGCCGTGGTGCCGTCCCCGGATCTGGCTCGCAGCGTCATTCCGCTCGACCTGTTCCCCACATCCATTGTTGAATCGCTCAAGGTTCAAAAGGCCTTTGGTTCTTCTTTACCAGCCAACTTTGGTGGTGGAGCGATTGATATACGCACCAAGAGTTTTCCGAAAGCGCCGCTCGCCAGCTTCAGTCTGGGTACGGGTGGCGATAGCATCAGCAACTCCGGGCTCGAATACAGCGACAGCAGTATCAAACCTCTACCGGACGCCGTAGCCGCTGCCATATCGCGCTACCGGGGGGACATTTCCCAGTCGAATATCTTTTCAACCGAAAATGACGCCGGTAACAACACCAGTGCGCAGCAGGCAGAGCAGATTCAGCGAAATATTATGCTGTCACTACCGCGTGATATCAGTATCGACCGGGGCGGAGAACCGGATCAGGATTACAAGCTCGCGCTTGGCAATTCCTACGATGTGGGATATCAGTGGTTGGTGGGCGGCTCGATAAGCGCAGCGCTTAACGAACAGTTCCGAAACCGGGATCAAAGCAATCGCGAGATCGGCAGCCCTGAAACGCGGTATGCAGACATCAAACGTAGTACTGAAGAAGAGCGCCGAACACTCTCGGCTACACTTGGTGCTGAATACGGCAACACGCATGCAGTGGGCGCGAGCTATTTCAAGATCAACCACGATGTGAAAGACGCGAGTATTTCCAGCGGCTTTGACCAAAACAACTCTCCTGTCGACGGTAACCAGGTAGTTCGCTATCAGACGCGGACCGAAGAGCGTGAACTGGATATGATTCAGTTCACCGGGCAGCATAGTCTTGAAGGGCTGGAGCGCAGCTACAACTGGAGCGAGCGTTTAGGCTTTCTGGAAAGCCTGCGACTGAGCTGGTTTTATTCTGACGCGACCGTGACGACCGATGTGCCCAATCAGGCGGTGTACAATGGCAGTCGAGACATCAATACCGGTTTTACCCAGGTGTCACCCGCGCCCGCTGCGGGTCAACACATCTTTCTTGAGCTGGATGATGAAGAGCAAAGCTGGGGCGGTGATTTCGAACTACCCCTACTTCTCGACGTCGGCGAGCTGACCGTAAAAGGCGGGTTTGCAGCCTCAGAAAAGCAGCGCGAATACTATCAGTACACGGTGAATATCAGCACTACCGGGCTAGGCTCCAGCGTACTGGCCGGTGAGCCGGGGCGTGTTGTCTCGGATAGCAATCTGGGCGACTTGAGTAACGACTTTTCTGCATCACTGGGCAGCAACTTTGGCACAGAGAGCTACATCGCGGCGCGCAAACTGAATGCCTATTTTGGCGAGCTGGACTGGCGTGTTAACGAGAACTGGCGGGCAACGGTCGGCACGCGCTGGGAAGAATTCAAGCAGGCCTTGCTGACCGTAGACTTGCTGGACTTCACCGGGTCGTCCCTGCAAACACAAATTCAGGCACTCTCTGATCCCGCGCAGCGCTTTGCCTTTGTTGAAGATGATTGGTATCACTCGGCGGCCCTGACCTTCTCCGATGCCGGCTTGCTGGGTTCGGAGGAATACCAGTTGCGCGCCAGCTTTGCACAAACAGTCGTGCGACCGGATCTGCGGGAGTCGGCTGCCGTGGTGTATATCGACCCGCAAATCAACCAGCGGGTTCGTGGTAACCCTCAGGTAGAAAGCTCTGATATTAACCATCTGGATTTACGGGCGGAGTTCTTCTACGAGAACGGTGACAATTTTACGGTGTCGCTGTTTTACAAGGACATCGATGCGCCCATTGAAACCGTGCGGCAGCCCGGGTCGGACGACAACGTGGTACTGACTTACGAAAATGCAGATACCGGGGATATTCTCGGGATCGAATTCGAAGGTCTGATGAGCCTGCCCGCAAGCCTGGTGAAAATTGATGGCCTGTTCGTCTCCGGGAACGTGGCTATCAGCGACTCGGAAGTCTCGATTGATACGACTAACAACGTATTGACCAACGACAAACGCAGGCTGACAGGGCACTCGGAGTACGTGGCGAATGCACAGCTCGGTTACGATTCGCCCGGTGGTATTCACAGTGCGTCATTGATATATAACGTGTTTGGCGAGCGAATTTACTTTGCGGGGGTGGCGGGCAATGACGATGCCTTCGAGCAACCCTTTCATTCGCTGGATCTGACCTACACCTACTATCCCACGGATACACTGTCCCTGAGTCTGAAAATTCAGAACATTCTTGAGCAGGAGCGGGCGTTTGAGCAGAAGAATTCTTCCGGTCGCAACGTCGCCATCATTGAGCAGGATGTCGGGCGGAGCTGGGGAATAAGCGCGAAGTATTCATACTGAGCCGCCTGCCCGCCACACTTGAGCATGCCACCCTCGGGTGGCTTGTTCTGCTCAGTAGCGTCGATGCCCGCATGGCCACTGCGCTTCGCGGGCCACGCTGACGCCTGCGGCTTATGCAGGCCTACTGTATGGCGGCGTAGGCTCGACGGATTTGCCTCGACCAAAAAAAAGCCACCTTTCGGTGGCTATAAAAGTACTGGATGGAGGTTTAAAACTTGACTTCGAACCCGGCGCCAACGGTATCGGCGTCAAGCGTTTGTGCCGGAGCGTCGGTTTCCAGATTGGCAGCATAGAGATACCATTTCGCCGATTTACTCAACTGGAAATCAACCCCAAGGGCAATCTGGGTGATGTCAATCTTGGTGTTGTCTTCTGACGTTCGTCCCGCCTGAGCCTTGATTTTGATATTGTCAGCAACCTTGACCGCGCCACTCACAATCACAGTGTCCTGTGCGTCGTCTGCAGCCACATTCGACAATTCACTGTCTTGCCAGAGTGCCGCCACTTCGTAAATACCAAAAGAGTAGCTGGCTACCGCCCGAACGGTGTCGCGCACCGAGTTGACCGCATTCTTGTCGACCTCGGAATCGGCCGCGACCGCAACGGTTAAGCCGTTGGCCTGGTATTGGATAACAGCCGAAACGCCGTCTGCCAGAGAATCCCGCTGGGCTGTTTCACCCTGCTGGATTGCGACAGCGCCGGTAAAGCCCGCATACGAAGGCGTGGTGTACTGCACGAGGTTTTCCTCGCGGTTTTCACCCTCGGCGTAGTTTTTGATGTCAGCCATGTGATAGTCGTTGAACTGATCGGCGAGTTTGCCGATAACTTTCAGTGGCGTATCGAAATTACCGATAATGGCTGTGCCCCAATTGCCCTGGAGACCCGCATAGATATTGCGTTGTTTGAAGTTGTTGCCGGTGCCATCGTCGCCATCGTCAACAAATACTTCATATTCCATCTTGTAAATGGCTTGCAGTGCGTCATTGATCGCAAAGCTTCCTTTGAAGCCCAGTCGGGAAGCATTGGAGTTTTGCGTGACTTCGTTATTCGTGCCGGTGGCGCTTTCAATTGAGTCGTTGTTGATACTCACATTCAGTTTGCCGTAGGGGGTAATCTCAGCGTGAGTGGCACCGCAGGCAGCAAGGCTGGCGATGGCCAGAGGCAGTATTTTTTGTTTCATCCAAGTTCTCTCCCGGAGAAGCCATTGTTGGTGAGACCGCCTACTACGCGTGAGTATGGTGCGAGTCTCCTAACCTGAAACGACATCTGCAGCGAGGGCAGGGGCCGTTGAGGGGCTATTATGGTGACGGGGTGTGACAGAAATATGACAAAATGACCCAAGACCTTAATATTTATGTCATCACTTCGTCATAAGGGCCGTTGGCTCTGAAGCGCTTATGGTAGGGCCATTTTGGTGAGGGCGTAAACAGGCACTCACGCGACACGCCCGACCGGCTCTGAGATATCAAAAAACAGGCTGCTGAATTGCTCCTAACGGGAACACTTAGAGGTTGTGACAGTGCGATGACGTTGTCCACAGAATCTGTGGATAAGTCAGTGAATAAAATGTCTAATTTGCGATGCACGCGAGAGTTTTTGAGGCCTGCAGCAAACTGTCTAATTTTCACTCATAATCAATTATTATAATAAATACATATAGTTATGGAGTGTTCATAAAGCGACTGGTTAAGAGGGAGGCTGATTCTGAATAAATTTTAACCGCATGAGAGTCTTGTGAATAATTGTTACCCGGCACTGCTTAAAATAGTAACCTGTTACCTCTCAGGCGACAAAACGGGGTCGAAAGCGTTGTTGTGCGGTAACACTTTTTTTAGAGCGGTGGCTTTGCGGCGAATCAGCCGCGGAAAATGCACCCGCTGGTGCAGGTTTCCCGAATCTCAACGGCACTGAGTTGGGGCAGCCGAGGCTTGAGTTCCTGCCAGATCCAGACGGCCAGATTTTCGCTGGTGGGGTTTTCCAGCCCTGGAATGTCATTGAGGTAGTAGTGGTCCAGACGATCATAGATAGGCTGGAAGGCTGATTTGATATCAGCGAAGTCCATTAGCCAGCCCATGTCGGGATTCAACTCGCCGCTGACGCTTAAGCGAACATAGAATGTGTGCCCGTGGAGACGGCTACATTTATGGTCGGCCGGCACCTGAGGTAGTCGGTGTGCTGCTTCAAAACTGAATTCCTTGAAAACTTCCACGAGTATGGCCCGGCGATTACCCAAAACGCGGCTATGGTAATGCTCGCTGTCGGCGATGTACAGCAGCGTGTCTACGCTCCATTAGTGCCTGAATTCGTTCAATAATCAGTCGAATTGATCATGCTTTATTCAGGCCTGAAAAAATGTCGTCGTTACGTTTGACAAGCGAAGGGTTTACTGTAGAATGCGCTCCACTCGCGTAGGGGTGGTTAGCTCAGCTGGGAGAGCATCTGCCTTACAAGCAGAGGGTCGGCGGTTCGATCCCGTCACCACCCACCATATTAAGCGAGTTGGTTTGTTATGCGGACCGGTAGTTCAGTTGGTTAGAATGCCGGCCTGTCACGCCGGAGGTCGCGGGTTCGAGTCCCGTCCGGTCCGCCATACAAACCCAGATAGTTAGAAGTACACGGAACCCTGCCATTGAGCAGGGTTTTTTGTTTGTATTGAAAGAAACCAGAGTGCGAAATGCGGGCAAAGGCGCCCGAAACGCTTCGCTTATTAGGGCCTACATTAGCCTGATTGCGTTTCGTAGGCCGGGATAAGCGCAGCGTTGCCGGCGTCACCTCTTCACAGTTTTAGCTTCAGCATCATCTTGTACATCTTGTCGAACGTGGCCCCATAGGGCGGCGCCATCATTAACAATCCGCTCATCGGCCCCTGTTTGAATATCGGGCGCATTTTCGAAAACTCGATAAAGCCTTCATGGCCGTGATAGTGGCCCATGCCGGAGTTGCCCACGCCGCCGAACGGCATATCGTGCTGAGCCACATGCACTACGCTGTCGTTGATGCACATACCGCCGGACAGGGTGTTGTAAATCACCTGATTTTGCAGCGCCTTGTTGTTGCTATAGAGATACAGAGCCAATGGCCGCTCATTCTCATTAATGTACTCAATGACTTCCTCTATTTTGTCGTAGGGCTTGAGCGGCAGCAGTGGCCCGAAAATTTCATCCTGCATGATCATCATATTCGGGTTCACATCGCATACGACATGGGGCGCGATCTTGCGCAGTTTGTCGTCCTTGACGACCTGGCCCATCAGGTTGACGGCTTTGGCTCCTTTGCTTGTGGCGTCATCCAGTGTTTTGCTCAGCCGCTGGTAGGATTTCTCGTCAATAATGGAGGTGTAGTCGGCGGTGTCGAGCTGCGGGTAGCGCTGTTTGACCACGGTTTTGGCTGCGTCAACAAAGGCCTGTACTTTGCCTCGGGGCACAAACACATAGTCGGGGGCGACACAGGTTTGGCCTGCATTGAGAAACTTGCCGTACAACAGACGCTCGGCGGCCACCTTGATATCAAAGTCGTCGGCGATGATGGTGGGCGATTTGCCGCCCAGTTCAAGTGTTACGGGCGTCAGATACTTGGCGGCTGTCTCCATTACCGTTTTGGCGGTGGCAGGCGAACCGGTGAATACGAGGTGATCCCACGGCAGGTGGGTGAATTCGCCAGCGGACACGCCGGGCACCACGGCCAGAACGGTCTCGTCAAACTCGGCACTGATTAGCTTTTCCATCAGCTTCGCGAGGGTTTGGGAGTTTGATGCCATTTTGATAATGCAGCGGTTGCCCGCCGCCAGGGCGCTGATAGCCGGGCTTAAAGCCAGAAACAACGGATAATTCCACGGGGTGACGATGCCGACAACGCCCTTGGGCTGCGGAATAACCGTGTTTTTGGCGCCAAAGAAGGCCAGCCCCACGTGGCGCTTTTGCGGTTTCATCCATTTTTTTAGTCGCTTGCGGGTATAGTTGCAGCCGCTGATAAGGCCGAAAATTTCCAGCACTTTGGACTCCTGGCTGGGGCGGTTGCCAAAGTCGGTGGAGATGGCTTCGGCAATAGCGTCCTGGTGGGTTTCCAGCAGTCTGGCCAGTTTGTCGATGTGCTCAATGCGTTCGCTGAGGCTGGGGTAGGGCGCGCGCCTCGACGCACTGCGTTGTTTGTCGAAGATATTTGCGATACGTGATGGTGACTGAATAGATTGTGCTTCTGCCAGATTGTTCATGCGGCCCCCTGGGGTTTTCGATCAGACATTCTGCTGCTCTGTGGAGCATTCTGTATTAACTGCCCATCCTAAGCCCAATTGCACAAATAATAAACGCCTGAGAGGGAAGCGCGAGCCGGGACTGGCATCGTAGGCATTCAGGCAGTGCCGTCGGCCTCTTCGCCGTGAGGAAGAGCGCCTCACGTGCGGAAATTGGAGTCAAATTAGTGTGATGCCGTTCCCAATTGAGTCTATGCTTTACGTATAGTATCCAGAAGTTATGTCCTTTGTGGCGAGTGGGAGCCAAAGGTGTATGCCCGATATTAAGGCAGGGAGCAATGAGGCCGTTATTTTTTTCAAGGGCGACCTGGTTGACAAGGAAGTGCTGTACCCCGAGTTTGAGGCAGTTCTCGACGGTTATATCGGCCTCCCGGGCTATGCCGGACGCGTTGTAAAAGCGGTTTTTCTGCAAATTACCCCCCGCCTGAATATCCAGTCGGCAGTGTTTTTCACGGTGCCTTTCACCGATGACGGGCAAGTTGAGGCCAGCTGGAACATCCCGCTACAGCATCTTGCTGATCATGGTTTGAATGGTCCCAATCTGGGCGAGGGTGTTATCCGGCTCGCCTGTCGCAGCTCCTGCCCGGTTGCCTGGTATAAAGACAAGCTGTGGGACCCGGAGTTACAGGGAAACCTTTCAACCTTTGATCTGCTAAAAGAAGCGGTAAGCCGAAATCGTCTGGGTTTGGTAGCTGAGCGTTCGGTGCCTGAAGCGCCGCGAGCGGTGGCGCCCCCGGTTGTTGTATCCGAGCCGGCCTCTGCGCCGGTTCGTAGCGGACCTGCCTTTAATCGCAAATACCGGCGCCGTCTTGAGGACTTGCGCGGGAAGCACGAGCTGGAACTGAAAACGCTGGGTGAGCGCCTGAAACGTCGTGTTGAAATGCTGGAGAGCGAGCATCAGGAGCGCATGCAAAAGCGTGATGAGGTGCAGCAGGAGTTTAAGCGGCGCCTGTCAAAATCGCGGCGCAATGAGCTGGAGTTACAGCAGGCGGTCGACAGGCACCAGCAGCAGTTCAACAAGATTCGCGAAAACTACGAGGATACCCTGAAGAAGGGGAGTGCTTCCTACTCGGCGGAGCTGGAGGTATTGCGGGAGCAGTTTTCGACCGAGCTCAACGAGCGGTTGGCGCAGCAGGCAGAAGAGCTGCAGGAGCGCATCAGTATGCGCGAGGCCGAATTGCACTACCGCGGCGAGCAGATAGGCAGCCTGCGGGAAGAGGTTGCGCAGTTGAAGAAAGAACAGCAGTCGCTCTTGAAGAACGATAGCGGTCAGGTGTTGCAGCGTATGACTGACAGCGGCATCACCTTTGTGGCCTATCATCCGGGTATAGAGCATCTTGTGCTGACCCCGGCCGAAATCACCGATTATTTAAGTAATCCCATCGCCTTTGTTGCAGAGCGCTGCGGCGTCATCGAAGAACACTACCGCGAGTGGATGATGCACTATCGGCTGCCGGTGTGTCGTCATACCGATGAGGCAGGCAAGGTTTGCGGCGAGCCAATAGATAAAGTGCTTAAACCCAAGTTCTTTCGCCACGGTGAGGGCGACCGCTGTCGTGCCCATCAGGGGCAGCGAGATCATTTGGATCTGGCTGATTCAGTGCAGGATGCGAGCATTCATTGATGCCGGCACCGCTTGCGGAGCATGTCAACGGGCAGCCCGCTTTCACCACCATTCATGATGAAATACTGGATCGGGCCGGCGCCCAACTGCGGCTTTACCGTCTCGATCACATACCCGGTGCCCTAAACGGAAACAAAGCCTTTAAGCTGATGCCTGCCGTTACGGAGGCGCTGCGCAACAATGCGTTCGGGCTGGCGAGCTTTGGCGGCGCCTGGTCCAACCACCTTCATGCTCTGGCGGCGGCGGGGCGTGCCTATGGCTTGAAAACACTTGGCGTTGTGCGCGGTGATGCGCATGCCCCTCCCGGTGCGATGCTGGAAGATGCCGGGCGTTGGGGCATGAACCTGCATTTTGTATCGCGCAGCGAGTATCGGCAGCGCCGTGACCCCGATTTTCTGGCGCAGTTGCAAGCCCGGTTTCCCGGCTACTGCTGGTTGCCCGAGGGCGGCAGTGATTTGGCCGGTGTTCAGAGTTGTGCCGCTTTGGGGCGGGCGTTAAATAACCGGCTTGAGACCGGCGAGATGATCATTCTGCCCTGCGGTACTGGTGGTACTCTGGCGGGCTTGCTGGCAGGCATGGCGGGTGGCGCTTCGAGCGTGCAGGTGGTTGGATACTCGGCATTAAAGGGGGCGGGCTTCCTCGAGGCGGATATTCGCCAATGGCATGCAGCGCTCGAAGTCACTGCGGCCTTGCCGGGTTGGCGAATTGAGCAGCGCTTTCACGGCGGGGGCTACGGAAAGTGCAATAGTGATCTGCAGGCTTTTATTGCCGGGTTTTATCGGCGTCATGGCGTTGCGCTGGACCCGGTCTACAACGGCAAGATGCTCTGGGGTGTGTACCGGCAGCTAGCGGCAGGTGAGTTGCAAGGCAAGCGGATTACTGCCCTGCACACCGGCGGTTTGCAGGGCCTAAGAGGCTACCCGGATTTACTTGCCGAGATGACCCAGATGGGGTTTGAGGGTTTGCAGCAGGGGTTTTAAGACTTTGGGGTTTGCGGCCACAATGTTGCCGCTCTCCAGGTAATTATTACCGCCCTGATAGTCGCTGATCAGGCCACCCGCTTCGCGAATCAGTAGAACACCGGCGGCGATATCCCAACGATTCAGGCCTATTTCCCAAAACCCGTCCAGACGGCCTGCCGCTACGTAGGCCAGATCTAGAGCCGCCGCGCCAGCACGGCGAATACCGGCTGTTTGCGAGGTGACCGCCGCCAGGCTCTCGGTGTAAGCGGGAATAAGGTGGTCATTGCGGGATTTGTAGGGAATGCCCGTTCCTATCAGGCTGCCTTCCAGTGAGGCCAGCGTGCTGACTCGCAGTCGGCGCCCGTTGAGCTGCGCGCCGCGACCGCGACTGGCGGTGAATTCTTCGCGGCGAATGGGGTCGAGTACCACCGCATGTTCCACCACGCCCTTGTGCAGGCAGGCGATTGATACGGCGTAGTGGGGGATACCGCGAATAAAGTTGGTGGTGCCGTCAAGCGGGTCGATCACCCATTGGTACTCGGAGTCACCGTTTTCGGTCAGGCCCGATTCCTCTCCCAGAATGGCGTGTTCGGGGAAGGCCTTGTTGATGTGATAGACAATTTCCC
Source organism: Spongiibacteraceae bacterium UBA5047 (assembly GCA_002415025.1). Classification (GTDB taxonomy): domain Bacteria; phylum Pseudomonadota; class Gammaproteobacteria; order Pseudomonadales; family Spongiibacteraceae; genus Litorivivens. Next base: position 62,698 of record DIBR01000014.1, on the reverse strand, counting down.
GCTCGGCAGCACGATCAATGTCAGTAACAAAGTCGTTGGTACCCTTGGACTCAATCTTGAGTCGCTCGGTTTGTTCGGACGCGCGGGCAATGATATCCCCCGCCTTGCGCGCAGCGCGCAGCGCAATATTCAACATCGGTTGCATTTAAAGAGCCTTGGCTGTGAAGCTGTGAGCGCGCGATTATAGCAGACTGGGCAGGCGTATGAGAGCGGTATTTCGTTTGTCTCATCAAGGTCATCCTGATAGACTGACCACCCATCTCACGGGGGTTTCGAAAGCTCGCTTTCCCGCACCTCTACTCTCATAACCTGCATACTTAAAGGTAGTTCATGGCGCGTTTTATCTTCGTGACCGGTGGTGTTGTTTCGTCGTTGGGCAAGGGTATTGCCTCAGCCTCTCTCGGAGCCATTCTTGAGGCTCGCGGACTGAAAGTCACTGTCCTAAAGCTAGACCCCTATATTAATGTTGATCCGGGCACGATGAGCCCCTTTCAGCACGGCGAGGTGTTTGTTACCGAAGACGGTGCCGAAACCGACCTTGATCTGGGCCATTATGAGCGCTTCCTGCGCGCAAAAATGGGCAAGCGTAATAACTTCACCACTGGCCGCGTGTACGAAACCGTACTGAAAAAGGAGCGCCGGGGTGACTACCTGGGTGGCACCGTTCAGGTAATTCCCCACATTACCGACGAGATCAAACGGCGGGTGATGTTGGGCGCTGGCGACGCCGATATCGCGATTGTTGAAATTGGTGGCACTGTGGGTGACATCGAAGGGCTGCCGTTTTTTGAGGCTGCCCGCCAATTAACCGTCGAAATGGGTTCCCGCAACGCCATGCTGATGCACCTGACGTTGGTGCCTTATATAGCTACTGCCGGTGAAACCAAAACCAAGCCCACCCAGCACTCGGTCAAAGAGCTTCGCTCGATTGGCCTGCAGCCCGACATTCTGCTGTGCCGCTCAGATCACGAAATCGACGAGGGCTCGCGCAAGAAAATTGCCCTGTTCACCAACGTTGAACCGCGCTCTGTTATTCCTCTGCCGGATGCAGATTCGCTGTACCGCATCCCCTCCATGCTGCAGGCCCATGGCCTCGATGCCATTATTGTTGAGCGCTTTGGCATCGATTGCCCCGAGGCGGATCTGTCGGAGTGGAACGCCGTTATCGAAGGTGATTTGCATCCGGAGCGAGAGATTACTATCGCCATGGTTGGCAAATATATGGAGCTGATCGACGCCTATAAATCGCTCAACGAAGCGCTGTCTCATGCGGGCATTCACGCCAAGATCAAAGTGAACATTCGCTATATCGATTCGGAAACCGTTGAAACACAAGGTGTTCAGGTGCTGGATGGCGTACAGGGCATTCTGGTGCCGGGCGGTTTTGGCAACCGTGGCGTTGAGGGCAAGGTGCTGACGGTCAAGCACGCCCGCGAAAACAAGATTCCCTATCTCGGTATCTGTCTTGGTATGCAGGTTGCGGTTATTGATTATGCGCGCCATGTGGCCGGGCTCAACGATGCCAATAGCACCGAGTTTGTTGAAGATGCACCCAACCCCGTTATCGCCCTGATTACCGAGTGGCAGGACGCCAGCGGCAAAGTGGAAGTGCGCGATCAGAATGCTGATCTTGGCGGTACCATGCGGCTCGGCGGGCAGGAGTGTGGTTTGGTCAAAGGGACGCGTGCCTGCGAGGCCTATGGCTCGGAGCGTATTGTTGAGCGTCATCGACACCGCTATGAGGTGAACAACAACTACCTTGAGCAACTGCAGGCAGCCGGATTAACCGTTTCGGGCTGGTCGGCAGACGGTTCGCTGGTTGAAGTCGTCGAACTCAAAGACCACCCCTGGTTTATTGCTTGCCAGTTCCACCCGGAATTTACCTCACGCCCACGCGAAGGGCATCCGCTGTTCAACGGCTTCGTTGCAGCGGCCGCAGAGCAATTGGGTTAACAGAATGGCAGAGGATAAAACGCTCACCGTAGGCAAGTTCAAGGTAGGCAATCAGCACGCTTTTACCCTGTTTGGCGGCATGAACGTGCTCGAAAGCCGGGATATGGCGTTGCAGGTTGCCGAGCACTACGTGCAGGTTTGCGCAAAGCTCGGTATAGCCTATGTCTTCAAAGCCTCCTTTGATAAGGCCAATCGTTCGTCGGTTCATTCCTACCGTGGTCCGGGACTCGACGAAGGGCTCAGGATTTTTCAGGATATTAAAGCGCAGTTCAACGTACCGGTGATTACCGATGTCCACGAATGCCATCAGGCCAAACCGGTGGCAGAAGTCTGCGATGTATTGCAATTACCGGCCTTTCTCGCAAGGCAGACTGATCTGGTACAGGCCATGGCGGAGACGGGCGCCGTGGTCAATATCAAAAAGCCCCAGTTTCTCAGCCCGCCGCAAATGAAAAACATCGTTGAGAAATTTGCCGAGTGCGGCAACGAAAAGATCATGCTGTGCGAGCGCGGCAGCAATTTCGGCTACGACAATCTCGTGGTTGACATGCTCGGTTTCAGAACCATGCGCGAAGTCAGTGGCGGGGCGCCATTGATTTTCGATGTTACTCACGCCTTGCAGTGTCGCGACCCTATGGGTGCGGCCTCCGGTGGCCGTCGCCATCAGGTGGCCGAATTGGGGCGTTCAGGTTTGGCGCTCGGGTTGGCAGGCCTGTTTCTGGAAGCTCACCCCGATCCGGACAACGCAAAGTGTGACGGTCCCAGTGCATTGCCTCTGGACCAGCTGGAACCTTTTCTGGCGCAGATGAAAGCGATTGATGATGTGGTTAAGGCTTTGCCGCCACTGGATATTCGCTAGTTAACCTGTCTGCTGAAAACTGAATTTTATTAGACCAATCTGGAGTTAGATCAATGGCAGAAATTGTCGATATCAAAGCCTTTGAAGTGATGGATAGCCGCGGTAACCCGACGGTACAGGCCGATGTGGTACTGGCCTCCGGTGCTGTGGGTAGCGCCTGTGCGCCGTCCGGCGCCTCTACCGGTTCACGGGAAGCGCTTGAGCTGCGCGATGGCGACAAATCCCGCTATTTGGGCAAGGGCGTTCTGAAAGCGGTTGCGAATATAAACACCACCATTCGTGACCTGCTGATGGGCCGTGATGCCGAAGATCAGCGTGCTTTGGATCAGGCGATGATCGACGAGGATGGCACCGATAATAAAGGCAATCTCGGTGCCAATGCCATTCTGGCGGTGTCGCTTGCTGCTGCGAAGGCAGTTGCGATTGAAAAGGGCATTCCGCTGTACCAGCACATTGCTGATATTAACGGCACTGCCGGCCAGTACAGCATGCCGGTACCGATGATGAATATCATTAACGGCGGCGAGCACGCCGACAACAATGTCGATATTCAGGAATTTATGATTCAGCCCGTGGGCGCCGACAGCTTCACCGAAGCCTTGCGTCAGGGCGCAGAAATTTTCCACTCACTGAAAAAAGTGCTGTCGGCTCGTGGTTTGAGCACTGCCGTTGGTGACGAAGGTGGTTTTGCCCCCAACCTGCCTTCGAATGAAGCGGCTCTGGAAGTGATAGCCGAGGCCGTGGCCAACGCCGGTTACAAGCTGGGTGAAGATATTACTCTGGCACTGGACTGCGCATCATCCGAGTTTTACAAAAACGGCAAATATGATCTGGCCGGAGAAGGTAAGGTTTTCGACGCCGCCGGTTTTGCCGAGTACCTCGACGAGTTAAGCCAGAAGTACCCCATCATTTCTATCGAGGACGGCATGGATGAAAGTGATTGGGACGGCTGGGCGATTCTGACTCAGCGTATTGGCGATCGCGTACAGCTGGTGGGCGACGATTTGTTTGTCACCAATACCAAAATTCTCAAGCGCGGCATCGACGAAAAGATTGGCAACTCCATTTTGATCAAGTTCAACCAGATCGGTTCGCTGTCCGAGACACTGGATGCGATCAAAATGGCGCAAGATGCAGGCTTTACCGCCGTTGTATCCCATCGCAGCGGCGAAACCGAAGACACCACTATCGCCGACCTCGCTGTTGCAACATCAGCCGGTCAAATTAAAACCGGCTCACTGTGTCGCTCTGATCGCGTAGCCAAGTACAACCGCCTGCTGCGTATCGAAGCCGAACTGGGCGCGGTGTATCGTGGTCGGGATGAGTTCAAATCCTGATCTGCCGTGTGAGGCACGCTAGGGCATGAGACGAAACTGGCTTCTGTTCCTTCTACTTGCGGTATTGCTGATCGTGCAATACCGCTTGTGGTTTGGTCCGGGCAGCTGGGAAGAGATCACCCGGCTGCGCAGACAGATTGCCGAGCAAGAGCACAGTAACGCCGAATTGCGTGAACGCAACGAGCGATTGTCTCGCGAAGTTCAAAGCCTGAAAACCGATCTTGCGACAGTTGAAGAGCGGGCTCGTCAGGAACTCGGCTTAATCAGGGAAGGTGAGACCTTTTATCTGGTTGTCGACGAGGAAGAAAGCAAATGAGTGCCCCGCAACGTCAACGCTGGTGGGCGGTTGTACCTGCTGCCGGTCAGGGCAAGCGCATGGGGGCCGACATTCCGAAGCAATATCTCAGTATTGGCGGCGAGACGCTGCTGTCACGTTCGGTTAAGCGCCTGCTAAAAAGCTCCCGCCTGGAACAGGTTGCGGTAGCAGTTTCCCGTGAAGATCAACGGTGGCACGAGTTATCCATTATGTCCGACGTGCGGGTGAGCGTTGTGATTGGCGGGGCAGAGCGTGCCGATTCGGTGTTGGCCGGATTGCTGGCACTGACCAACGCCTCTGACAGCGACTGGGTAATCGTTCACGATGCGGCTCGACCGTGTGTGAGCAGTGCCGCGTTGCGCGCCATGTTTGATGCCTTGGCTGATGATCCGGTGGGCGGCATTATGGCTGTGCCCGTTGCAGATACGCTTAAGCAGGCGGATAACAATCGCAATATTGTTGCCACAGTCGACCGAAGTCAGTTGTGGGCTGCGCAAACACCGCAGATGTTCCGATACGGCTTGTTGCGCGATGCCCTGCAGCAGGCATTGGCCAGTGGCCAACAGGTGACTGATGAGGCATCGGCTCTGGAGCTTGCCGGGCATACCCCAAAACTTTTCCCCGGCAGCAGTCGCAATATCAAAATCACTCAACCTGAAGATCTGGAGCTGGCATCACGTATTCTGGAGGCTCAGGGCGATGGCTAATATCCGTATAGGTCAGGGCATTGATGTGCATCGCTTCGGGGATGGCAGTGCCGTTACCCTGGGCGGTGTACGTATTGCCTGCGATCGCGGTTTGATTGCACATTCCGACGGCGATGTGGTTCTGCACGCGCTGTGCGATGCCTTGCTGGGTGCTCTGGCGCTCGGTGACATCGGCAAACATTTTCCTGATACCGACCAGCGTTACGCCGGTATTGACAGCCGTCAGCTACTGCGCCATGTGTATCAGCTCATACGCGAACGCGGCTATGAATTGGCTAACGCTGACATCACCGTTGTGGCGCAAAAGCCGCGACTCGCTCCTCACGTCGACTCCATGCGGGTAGCTATCGCCGAAGACCTGCAGGTTGCAGCTGATCGCATAGGTGTTAAGGCGACAACCAGTGAGCATTTGGGTTTTACCGGTCGTGAAGAAGGTATAGCAGCCTTCGCCGTTGTTTTGCTTGAGGGAATTGCGTGCTGAAGGCGCCATTTGCCTGGGGGGAGCCGACCGTTAGCGGTATTCTGCGCCAGGAGCCTCAAGATTTTCGCGTGGAGGAGCTCATGGATGTGGAGTTCAGTGGCTCCGGCGAATTCGATTGGGTGCAGATTGAAAAGACGCAAATGACAACCCCGGACGCGGCGGAAATACTACAACGCTTTAGTGGTGCGAAAGACGTCAGCTATTCCGGGATGAAAGACAAGCACGCCATAACAAGGCAATGGTTCGGCTTGCATATGCTGGGTCAGCCGAGCGCGGATTGGTCGACATTTACACATCCCCAGTGCCGCGTTTTACAGTCGCAACGCCATCAACGAAAGCTGCGGCGCGGCACCCACCGTTATAATAACTTCGACTTGTTATTGCGTGGCGTGGCCAGAGAGCGCATTGCTGACCGGCTGATAAAGGTTGAAGCGGACGGCGTTCCTAACTATTTTGGTGAGCAGCGTTTTGGCGGGCAAAATCTTGCCGAAGCACGCCGCTGGTTTGCCGGTGGTCGCCGCCCGACCCGTTTTAAGCGCGGGCTGTTGCTGTCGGTGGCGCGGGCACAACTGTTTAATGCGGTGCTGGCGGAGCGCGTGCAAGCCGGGAGCTGGAACACGGCGCTGGACGGCGAGCTGTTTATGCTCGGTGACGGTAATAGTCTGTTTACCACCGATGATAGCGCCGACATTCGGCAGCGTCTGGCCAGCGGTGCTATCCAGTTGTCTGGCCCGTTGGCGGGGCGACGTGGTCGCCGTCAGACCAGCGCCCAAGTGGCAGACATCGAACAAGCCGTTTTTGATCAGGAGGTTGCCCTGTGCAAAGGCCTGGAAAAGGCCGGTGTCGATGCTGACCGGCGTGCTTTGCGCGTGTACCCTCAACATTTTGAAGCACGGGACGATGAAGGCGGGCTGCGCCTGCGTTTCAGTTTGCCCCGAGGCTGCTTTGCTACCGCCCTTGTGCGAGAATTGATCGATTATTCAGAGGTCACAGTATAAAAAGATGACGCAGTTAAATTTGGGCGGTATCGGGATGACATCCCAGCGCACGCGAGATCGCCTGATCAGTCGCCTGAGGGAACAGGGTGTTACAGATCAGGCGGTACTTGATGTAATGGCGCGAACGCCACGCCATATATTTCTCGACGAAGCATTGGCGCATCGCGCTTATGAAGACAGCGCGCTGCCAATCGGCTATCAGCAAACGCTCTCGCAACCGTATATCGTTGCGCGTATGACGGAGTTGTTGCTGTCTACCGGGCCGCGAAAGCGTGTGTTGGAAGTGGGCACAGGGTCGGGCTACCAGACGGCCGTCTTGGCCCAGCTGGTAGACAGGGTGTATAGCGTGGAGCGCATTCTTCCCCTGCAATCCAAGGCGCGCGAGCGCATGCGCATGCTCGGCCTGAGCAATGTTCACTTGAAACATGCCGACGGCGGTATGGGGTGGGAAGAGCGCGGCCCCTATGACGGGATTTTGGTCACCGCCGCCCCCGAGACTATTCCGCAAGCATTAATTGACCAGCTCGCCGATGGCGGCATGCTGGTCATTCCGGTGGGTAACAGCCGTCACCAGCAATTGCGCCTGTTAAAGAAGCAAGGCGAAAGCCTGGAAGAACTCTCTATCGAAGCGGTGATGTTCGTTCCCCTGGTCTCCGGCAGGGTGGGATAGTGAACTGGCTCTCCACCTTTTTTAAAGGCATGGCAATGGGTGCGGCGGATGTAGTGCCCGGTGTTTCCGGTGGTACGGTTGCGCTGATTACCGGCATTTACGCGACCCTGATAAACAGCATTCGTGCGTTTGACCTTGAGCTTTTGCGGCTACTGCTCAAGGGGCAGGTTCGGGCGTGCTGGCTGCGGGTTAACGGCAACTTTCTGATAGCGCTGGTGGCCGGCATTGGCTGCAGCCTGTTTTCGCTGGCCAAACTGATCAGTCTGGCACTCGAGCAGTATCCCACACAGATCTACGCATTTTTTATTGGCCTGATTCTGGCCTCTGCGGTTGTGCTGCTGCGTGACATTCAACAGTGGCGCAGTGCTCTGGTTGTCAGCCTGCTTGCAGGTGTGTTGGTGATGCTGGGTATCTCTGAATTGCGACCGGTGGAAATTACGCCCTCACCCCTTATTTTGTTTGGTGCCGGGGCCATTGCCATTTGCGCGATGATTCTGCCGGGTATTTCGGGCAGCTTTTTGTTGTTGATGATGGGCGTTTACCCTTTTGTACTGGAGGCTGTGCACCAGCTTCAATGGCTTACCCTGGCAATTTTCGCAGGTGGTTGTGCGGTTGGTTTGCTGTTGTTCGTGCGACTGCTGTCCTGGTTGCTGGAACGCTATCGCGACCTGTTAATGAGTTTCCTGATCGGTGTATTGTTTGCGTCGGTGAAAGTGTTGTGGCCCTGGACCGCCGATCCTTCAGCCGGGCCGCCGGCGGTTGTGTTCCCGGCGGAGCTGGCAATGGACTTCGCCAGTTTTACGGTGGGCATGCTGCTAGTGATCGGGGTTAATTTCTGGGCCGGCCGGAAGCCGCAGGAAGCCTGAAACTGTTAACTATTTACTAAGACTTTTTGTTTATATTAAACATGGTTAAAGTACAAACAGTTATTAAAATCCCGTATCAGGTGACCGGGAAGAGGTAGGTGGCGGCACATTTTTTCGCGTGCTTGCCGCATTTTTTCGACCGCAGTTTCAGCGAGGGCGAGGGGCATTTTGCAAAAATCCAGAGCCAACCGGGTCGCTGCCGCCGTCGGTAGACGGACGTGGAAATTTCTCCTGGTTTGCACCCTGGCACTGCTGTCGGCGTGTACCGGCGCGCCCAATTATGCCCCCGTAAGTGATCTTCATTCCCCCCCCGAGCGTGTGCCGGGCAGCTATGTTGTACGCTCGGGAGATACGCTGTACTCAATAGCATTTCGCTACGGACTGGACTTTAGGGGGTTAGCAGCTGCTAACGGAATAGGGTCGGATTATCGTATTGTGCCGGGCCAGCGTTTGAACCTGAATGACAGGGCGCGAGCTCCCGAACGGACGGCGGTGAGCGCGCCGGTGCGGCGCCCCTCGAAAACCCCAACTGCAGGTAAAACCGGCGCGTCTAACAGCCCGTCCAAGCCGACCGCGGCATCGCCACCAGTAGCTAGAGTGCCTGCCAGAAAGCCCACGCAAGTTGTTGAGACAACAGCGCTAACGGCTTGGCAATGGCCGACGGCGGGGAAGGTTATTCGAGGCTTTAGCGGCTCCGAATATGCCCATAAGGGTATTGATATTGCGGGCAAACAGGAGCAGCCTGTAAAAGCAGTCGCCAATGGCGTGGTGGTATACGCCGGCAGCGGTTTGGTGGGTTACGGCAAGCTTTTGATTGTGAAACACAACGAGCGCTATCTCAGTGCCTATGCCCACAACAACCGCTTGCTGGTAAAGGAAGGAGAATCCATCCGGCAGGGGCAGGTTATTGCCCGAATGGGCGATACCGGAACAGACCGAACGAAACTGCATTTTGAAATACGGAAAGACGGGAAACCCATTAACCCCGTCAGTTTGTTACCCAAACGGAATTAAGGTCGGAGTGTAAATAGTCGAAGAAGCGTAAATAGGGCAGCTCATAGTGTACATACGGCATTTTTGCCTAAGGACGTTGTCATGAACGTAGACACTGAAGAACGCACAGTTCGCGATGCAAGCCAGCAATTTCTCATTGCCGAGGAAACCGCTAACTCACCCGATAACAGCGAACCACAGCTCAACGAATTAAAACCCCGCAAAAAAAGGCGCACGCGCAGCTCCGAGCTGGACGCCACACAACTGTATCTCAACGAAATCGGTTACTCTCCCTTGCTCACTGCTGAAGAAGAAGTGCACTTTGCACGCCTCGCCCAGCGCGGCGACGAAGCAGGGCGCAAGCGAATGATCGTCAGCAACCTGCGCCTGGTGGTCAAGATTTCCCGCCGTTATCTGAATCGCGGTTTAAGCCTGCTCGACTTGATAGAAGAGGGCAACCTGGGTCTTATTCATGCGGTCGAGAAATTTGATCCCGAACGCGGCTTTCGTTTTTCAACTTACGCAACATGGTGGATTCGTCAGACCATCGAACGCGGTTTGATGAATCAGACGCGAACCATCCGCTTGCCGATTCACGTGGTGAAAGAGCTGAATGTTTATCTGCGTGCGGCGCGGGAACTCACGCAACAGCTCGACCACGAGCCAACAGCCGAAGAAATTGCCCATAGAGTGGACAAGCCGGTAGCCGCCGTGGAGAAAATGTTCGGGCTTAATGAGCGGGTCAGTTCCGTAGATATTCCAATGGGGCGGGAGTCCGATAAGCCCCTGCTCGACTCCTTGCCGGATGAACAGGCACACGATCCCGCCGACTTGTTGCAGGACGATCATTTAAAAGAAGCCATTGGCGACTGGTTGGGAGAACTCAGCGAGAAGCAGCGCGAAGTCATATCCCGGCGCTTTGGCTTGCGCGGTCACGAGCCTGCCACACTTGAAGAAGTCGGCGCCGAGATTGGATTAACGCGTGAACGTGTCCGTCAGATTCAGGTAGAGGCCCTGAAAACTTTGAGGGCGATCTTCGAGAGCAGCGGTGTGAATCAGGAGGCGGTTTTCGATTGAGGGTTTGTGGGAGTGCCCGGAAAGACCAACTCCCACAAAGACGTCAGAAAGCTGTGGGAGCCAGCCCTGCTGGCGAAAGACGCAGGCAATAAAAAAGCGGCCTTGGCCGCTTTTTTCGTTCAGGCAGAAACTCAGCGTTCCAGGTGCTGCAGTTTGCCTTCCTTGCCAGCCCACTCTTCTGCGTCGGGCAGGGGTTCCTTCATCTCGGTGATGTTGGGCCATACCTCGGACAATTCGGCATTCAGTTCCATAAAGACCTGCTGGTCTTCGGGCAGCTCATCTTCCGAGAAAATGGCATCTACCGGACACTCGGGTTCGCACAGGGCGCAGTCGATACACTCGTCGGGGTGAATGACCAGAAAGTTCGGGCCTTCGTAAAAACAGTCGACGGGACAGACTTCTACGCAATCTGTGTGTTTGCATTTGATGCAATTTTCCCCAACCACAAATGTCATATGGTGCCTCTTAAATACGTTCCAAGATTGACGTGCAGGTGCTCAAAGGCGGCTATTCTACCATCTCAAAAAGAAATGGGTACCATTTTAAGCCTAACAAACGGTAACAATTGACGCGCTATTCCGACCGCTTACTTCAGGGATTTCAGGCGGTATAAAGCATCCAGCGCCTGGCGCGGCGTCATTTCGTCCGGGTTTATTTCGTCGAGCGCCTCGCGTGCCGGATCCGGCGCCGCTGCGCTGAACAGGTCGGCTTGGGATGGCGTTACGCCGGTGCCATTGGCGCTTGCTGCGGTTGTTGTCGGTGCCGGAATTACCTGCTGCTCAAGGCTGGCCAGTTTGCGGCGGGCATTCTGAATAACCGGGGCCGGAATGCCGGCGAGTTTGGCTACCTGCAGGCCGTAGCTCTGATTGGCCGGGCCTTCCTGTACGGCGTGTAAAAACACAATGTGGTCGTCGTGCTCGGTGGCATCAAGATGCACATTCACGGCCTGTCCGTACAGTTCCGGGAGTGCCGTCAGTTCAAAGTAGTGGGTGGCAAACAGGGTGCAGGCCTTTATGTCTTCCACCAGCCTGACCGCGCAGGCCCAGGCCAGTGACAGGCCGTCAAAGGTGCTGGTACCACGGCCCACTTCATCCATCAGCACCAGACTTTTCTCGGTGGCGTTGTTGAGAATGTTGGCGGTCTCGGTCATTTCCACCATAAAGGTTGAGCGCCCGCCGGCAAGATCATCCGAGGACCCGATGCGGGTGAATATCTGGTCTACCACCGGAATGCTGGCGCTGCGTGCGGGCACAAAGCTGCCTATATGCGCCAACAGCACAATTAATGCGGTTTGGCGCATGTAGGTTGATTTACCGCCCATGTTCGGGCCGGTAATTACCAGCATGCGGCGTTCATCGTCAAAGCGAGTATCGTTGGCAATAAAGGGCGATTCCAAAACCGATTCGACCACCGGGTGGCGGCCCTCAGTGATGGTCAGCGGTGCATCGTGCGCCAGGGCCGGGCGGCAAAAGTTCAGCGAGCTGGCGCGCTCGGCCAGAGTGCAGAGCACATCGAGTTCGGCAACGGCTTCAGCGCAGGTCTGCAAGGCGAGCAGAGAGTCGTTCAGGGTTTCGAGCAGTTGCTCGTACAGCCATTTTTCGCGGGCCAGTGCGCGGCTTTTACTGCTCAGGGCCTTGTCTTCAAATTCCTTCAGTTCGGGGGTGATATAGCGCTCGGCGTTTTTCAGGGTTTGGCGGCGCGTGTATTCCACCGGGGCGCTGCCAGACTGGCCACGACTGATCTCAATGTAATATCCGTGTACACGGTTGTAACCCACCTTAAGTGTGCTCAAGCCAGTGCGCTCGCGTTCACGGGTTTCCAGTTGCACCAGAAAATCACCGGCGTTGCTGCTGAGGTTGCGCAGCTCGTCCAGCTCTGCATCAAAACCCTCGGCAATCACGCCGCCATCGCGAATGACCATGGGCGGGTTGTCGATCAGCGCCTTGTTGAGCAGGGCGCTTAAGTCCGTAAATTCCCCCAGCCGGTCAGCGAGTGATTGCACAAAGGGGTTGTCGATCGGACGGCACTGTTGCACTAAACCGGGCACTGCAAACAGCGAGCGGCACAGGCGCGTAAGGTCGCGCGGGCGGGCCGAGCGCAGCGCAACCCGGGCTAGAATACGCTCCATATCGCCGATATCACGAAGCTGGTCGCGCAGGCCGTCAAAAATAATATCGCCCAGAAAATCGGCGATGCTCTGCTGACGACCGTTCAACTCGTGCAGGTCGCGCAGTGGCCGGTGTAGCCAGCGGCGCAGCAGGCGGCTGCCCATGGCCGTTTTGCTTGAATCCAGTACCGAGAGAAGTGTGTTGTCTTCAGCGCCGCCGAGGTTGATGTCCAGTTCCAGGTTGCGGCGCGTAGCGGCATCAATAGAGACGCTATCACTGCGATTTTCATGTTGAATACCGCGAATATGCGGTAAATCCGTGCGCTGGGTTTCGCGAGCATATTGCAGCAGGCAACCGGCGGCGCCGAGTGCGGTATGCAGGTCAGCGCAGCCAAAGCCCTGTAAATCTCGGGTGCCAAATTGTTGGTTGAGCAAGCGGGTGGCGGTTTCCAGCTCAAATTCCCAGGGCGGGCAGCGCCGCAGGCCCGCACGGCCTTCCAGCGCCGGTAGCGTGAGCGCCTCGTTAATCAGTACTTCAACGGGGTTCAGGCGTTGTACTTCAGCCAGCATGGCGGCTTCGCCCTCGGCTTCCAGAACCAAAAACCGACCGCTGCTTATATCCAGGCAGGCTAGCCCGAAGCGCTCTTCGTGACGGTTAATGGCGAGCAGCAGGTTGTCGCGGCGATCATCCAGAAACGCTTCGTCGCTGACCGTGCCGGGGGTGACCACGCGCACCACCTTGCGATCCACTGGCCCCTTGCTCGTTGCCGGGTCGCCAATTTGCTCAGCTATGGCTATCGACTGCCCTTTGCGAACCAGCCGGCCAAGATAAGACTCCGCTGCATGGTAGGGAACACCGCACATCGGGATGGGCTCGCCAGCCGATTTGCCCCGAGCCGTCAGGGTGATATCCAGCAGCTCGGCGGCCTTTTTTGCGTCGTCAAAGAACAGCTCGTAGAAGTCTCCCATTCGGTAAAACACCAGCTCGCGGGGGTGCTCAGCCTTGATTTTGAGGTACTGCTGCATCATTGGCGTGTGCTGATCGGTGCTGGCTACGGCGCTCATAGTTCCATTATCTGGGGTTGGTAAAGGAAGCGATTGTACGCAAAGCCGGGCAGGCTGGCCACGGCAGCGCGACTTCCCGGCGTTACAGAAAAATTTTGCCGCAACGGTTGACAGGGCGCCAAGATATACTGATTATATATACAGTCATTCTACTGTACGGCAAACAACGGGGTCAGCAATGGACGATAACAAACAGAAGGCACTGGGCGCAGCACTGTCACAAATTGAGCGGCAATTCGGTAAAGGCTCGATTATGCGCATGGGTGAACAGGAGCGGGTAGCGGTCCCTGTTATCAGCACCGGCTCGCTGGCGCTGGATGTGGCTCTTGGCGTAGGTGGTTTGCCACGCCGCAAGGTTATTGAGATTTACGGCCCGGAATCGAGCGGTAAAACCACCCTCACACTGCACGCCATTGCCGAAAGCCAGAAAAAGGGCGGCGTGTGCGCCTTTATCGATGCGGAGCACGCCTTTGACCCCAGCTACGCTGAGAAGCTCGGTGTTGATCTGGATAGCCTGCTCATGTCCCAGCCTGATACCGGTGAGCAGGCACTGGAAATTACTGAAACATTGGTACGCTCCGGCGCCGTTGATCTGGTGGTTATCGACTCGGTAGCGGCCCTGACGCCTCGCGCTGAGATTGAAGGCGAAATGGGCGACAGTCACGTTGGCTTGCAGGCCCGCCTGATGAGTCAGGCGTTGCGCAAACTGACCGGCATTATCAGCAAATCCAACTGCACCGTTATCTTCATCAACCAGATTCGTATGAAAATTGGTGTGATGTTCGGCAACCCCGAAACCACCACCGGCGGTAATGCTCTCAAGTTTTACTCGTCAGTACGTTTGGATATCCGCCGCATCGGCGCCGTTAAGCAGGGCGACGAAGTGGTGGGCAACGAAACCCGAGTCAAGGTCGTCAAAAACAAGGTGGCTCCGCCCTTCAAGCAGGCCGAGTTCCAGATTATGTACGGGCAGGGCATTTATCGCATGGGCGAGATTATCGACCTTGGTGTACAGCAAGGGCTGGTAGACAAATCCGGCGCCTGGTATGCCTACAACGGCGACAAGATCGGGCAGGGTAAAGCCAATGCCGCTAATTACCTGAAGGAAAACCCAAAAGTCGCCGAGGAAATTGAACAGGCTATTCGTGACCAGTTGCTGCCCAAGTTCAAACCCGCCGAAAACGGCGAGGCGGCAGCCGCTATTGATCCCGAAGAACAGGAAACAGAAGCCTGACGGCTGTCAGCAGATCCTCGACAGGTCTCAATGAGATCTATCCTTTCAGGGCACCTCCGGTGCCCTTTTTTGTGTCCGTTGTTTTGTGCTGTGAGAGTGTTTTGGGGGCGTTGAACGACCAGTGGTTTGCGGGAGAGATTTCAGATTGCTATTTTTGTGTAGAGGCATACACTCTAAGCAAGGGAAAAATAAAAATAAATCAGGGAGATATGCCTATGGCGTTGGTGAGTGCTTCGTGTGTGGCTATCAATGTGACGTGTGATATTGCGTCATCCAGACGTATTTTTGTTGTTAGATTTCACGGGTGCCATGGCTAACCATTGGTCAGATTCCGAGGTCGAAGCAGCTGTTGCTGACTACTTCCGCATGCTTCAGTTGGAACTGATCGGTAGCAAATACAACAAGACCCAGCATCGCCGAGCGTTGATGGAGCAGCTGGATAATCGCTCCGACGGATCGGTTGAGTTGAAGCACCAAAACATCAGTGCCGTCCTGATCGAAATGGGCATTCCTTACATCGACGGATACAAGCCACGGTTCAACTATCAGCGGTCGCTTCTCCCGGCGGCAGTTGCTGATTACCTCAAGAGCAATCCCGAGCTTCAGCAACTTTTCGCGTCGGATTCTGAGGCGGCACCACCAATCCCAAGCGTGGAAGATTTTCTGTCAGCCTGGGAGGAGCCACCTGCACCAGAAGATCGAAAAGCTCCCGCCATTGCCGAAGCCCCACCAATCTACAATCCGGGCGGGGTCAACTACCTGGAGCGCGAAGCGCGGAACCAATCCCTCGGTGAAGCCGGGGAGCAGTTCGTCATCAATTTCGAGCAGGCCCGCCTGATCCGAGCCGGGAAGGAATCCCTTGCTGAACGCATCGAGCAAGTATCAGCAACAGTTGGGCCATCCGCCGGATTCGACATCAAATCCTTCGAGGAGAACGGCGCCGACCGGTTCATTGAGGCCAAGACCACGAAGTACGGAAAGAGCACGCCTTTCTTCGTAACGCCGAATGAATTGCGGTTCTCCCGAGACAACTCATCAAGGTACTACTTATACCGCCTGTTCAGGTTCCGGGAATCACCGCGCCTATTCGCCTTGCATGGGCATGTGGAGGATCGGTGCATACTTGAACCGTCTGAGTTCATAGCGAGGCCGGCGTGAAATCTAACAAATCGTTGCAGCGGGCGTTAGGCACTTTATACGGAGCGACATTCACATCATGAACACTATTAAAGCCCCGCCCGTGACGGCTGAAGGAAAGCAGCACGAAGTGCAATCAGTCCGCAAGGTCAACGCTGGCGAACTTCGCGAAGTTGCTGCCGTGCTGGCGCGCGCATTTTACGACGATCCTCCGATGCGCTGGGTCTTACCCGATGACGGGCGGCGGCTCATGCTCGCTGAGCGTTTCTTCCATTTCTTCCTGCGCAAATTGTGGTTCCATCAGAACGAGTGCCTCACAACCGCCGGGCAGGCAGGAGCCGCTGTGTGGCTGCCCCCAGGCGGATGGGAGGTCAGCGCGTTTCGGCAGATCCTGTTGCTTCCCGGTATGGCCATGACGCTCGGTCGGTCTCTTGGCCCGACGCTCCGTGCCATCGCCGCTATGGAATCGAACCATCCGAAGGAACATCACTTTTACCTTCCGTTTGCCGGCGTCGACCCCGAGTGGCAGGGAAAGGGAATTGGATCCGCTCTGCTGGCGCCCGTCCTGCAACGCTGTGATGAAGAATCTATACCGGCATATCTGGAGGCCTCTTCGCCAATCAACCGCCGGCTTTATGAGCGCCACGGATTCGAAGTCACTGAAGAGTTCACACTTGGCAAAGGGTCGCCGCCGCTGTGGCGGATGTGGCGTGAGCCAAAATAGCCTCGAAATGAATAGACACGCGCCTACCAAGGCACTCAAGCGGGACTGCCGCATCGCGGCAGCCCTTTAGTTTCGACGTTGGGCATCAATAGGAACCTTCATCATGCCGACTGCTTCGTTTCGCCACCCACTCCCGATCACGAATGAAACGGTTCAGGAGTTTTACGACTGGCTGTTCGCCTCGTGGGTGAAAGACCTTGGCTTAATCGACTTTGACGTTGCACCGGGCAAAGCCTCCGCTACGCTTCCGCAGCACGAGCGACTTCAGTTCGTTAGTGGCGCCGTTTGTGGCCAGGCAATGATGGCGGCGATCGACACGGTGGCCTCCATCGCGATGCACACCTCTGATCGTTCACCCAAGGGCACGGTTTACCAGCACACGCACTTTATACGCCCAGCACTCTCGGATGACCTGCGAATCGAGTCAAATGTCCTTCGCTTCGGCAAAGCATCAGCGTTTGCTGAGACTAAGGCGACCTTAATCGGGTCTGGAAAGGTGATTGCCCATGCAAGTCTCGAGTTTGCGTTCTAGTTCGTTGGTGATGCCTAACTATGCGTTCAAGCGGAAGCTCGCTGTCGCCAGTTTGCTCGCAAACGCTCGCCGCCGCTTAACACGGTGTTATGTTCATAGTTAATTTAGATGGGGATGCTCGGTGAATAAAAATTATTTTGTTGGTGTTTTTTTTATAGCGCTTCTCACATTAGCTATCACGGGCAATGCTGATCAGGGACAACCTGGTTCTGCCCGCGCGCTATCCGGAAAACTGGAAAAGGTCATCGAGACGTATACGGCGGAAGGCCGCTTGCCGAACATTGTTGCTGGAGTCGCAAATAGAGAGGGAACTATATACATAGGCGCATCAGGGTTAAAAAATACTCAGGACGCAACTCTAATGACGCCAAACTCCATTGTTGCAATTGCGTCGATGACTAAACCCGTGACCACTGTGGCTGTATTGCAGTTGGTGGAAAAAGGATTGATCGATCTTCATTCGCCGATCACTAAGTATCTGCCGGAATTGGCAGAAATTAAGGTGCTGAAGGGGTTTACTGAGGATGGCGATATGGCACTGGAGTCGCCATCTGCGATTCCAACTACATTCCAGCTGCTAACGCACACCTCAGGTTTCGTGTATGAGTTCACAAATTCTCGTGCTTTCGAAAGCGTTAAAATGGGGCTTGTTCCGAGCATATTTTCTGGGCTGGCTGGTTTGCAGGCGCCTATGGGATTCTCTCCCGGCGCGCGGTGGGAATATGGCATTGGTCTGGACTGGGCAGGAGTCATTGTAGAGAGGGTCTCGGGGCTGACGCTTGATGTTTATTTCAAACGGCATATTTTTGAGCCACTGAAAATGTCCGACACCGCGTACGTAGTACCAGAGGCTGATTCAAGTCGAGTTGCTGCAATTCATGTCCGGACTGAAGCTGGATTCAGTCCAACTCCCCCAACTCCCCCGGTTGTGACTGGAGGCCACGGGCTTTTCTCCACTGTTTCAGATTATTTGCGATTTCTCCGTGCAATACTCCGTGGTGGTGAATTGGATGGAGCTAGAGTGCTGCAACCAGAATCAGTTGCCGAGATGTTCAACAATCAAATTGGAGATTTTGAGGTTAATCCCGGCCGTACTGCGATGCCCGCTATGCTCAAAGACTACGATTTTGGGTTCGGAGCGCCTGCTAAATGGGGCCTGGGGTTTCTAATTCATGAAGCACCGACTATCGGTGGCAGGCCTGCGGGTTCTGTGTCATGGGCCGGAATTTTCAATAGCTATTTCTGGATCGATAGAGAGAATGGAATTGTGGCGATGGCTTCGACTCAGTTGATGCCCCTGTACGACGAAGAGGCCGTGTCGTTGCTAACCGAATTTGAAGGGTTGGTTTACGAGCATGTGGGTCAGGATTAGATTGAAAGCATAACAATAAAGGGCAGTGCGACGCGAAAAGCGGCGCGTCTGCTTTTGGTGGGTCGGATCACGCGTATGCTTGAATCAAGCTTTGCAAAAAAATTCGCGGATGAATGGGTGTCTGCCTGGAACAGACACGATCTTGATTCTGTGCTTTCACATTACACCGAGGATTTTGAATTTTCCTCTCCCTTTATCCCCGCTGTCGCTGGCGAACCCAGTGGTATTTTGGTTGGGCACAAGGCAATGCGGACTTACTGGAGCAAAGCGTTGGAGCGCCGTCCGGATTTGGCGTTTAAGATAATAAAGGTGCTGATCGGGGTAAATAGCCTTATTATCTATTATAGTCGGCATGACAGTAAGATTGGCGCGGAGTACTTTGAGTTCAACAAAGACCACAGGGTGTTCAGGTCGTCAGCGCATTACGCAGAGCAATAAGCAATAACGATAACAAAAAGAAGGTAGTACGCACCCTACAGGTGCGGATGCCAAAAACAACGCTTATTTGTAGGTCCCTGCTGCGGGGGTAGGCGTCCTTTGCAGCATTCCGGGGGAGTTACCATGAACACAATCGAAGTCAATGAACATCTCTACACCATCAAACTCAATCTTACCGGCATGACCGAATATGGAGTCGATTTCGGTGAGCTAACGTCAGGCACCATTCCGCCCCCGCCCGAGGGAGCAAGATTTGATGCTGCATTTGAAGGCCGGGCCAGTGGGCCCAGGCTGAACGGCACCGTTGCCGGTGTTGACTACCTTCGGGTGAGAGGCGATGGCCGAATGGAGCTACACATACACGAGACGATTTCCACCACCGACGGGTTGAATATTGACGCCCAGGGAGACGGTGTCGGTATTCCCAGGCCGGAAGGCGGCATCATTGATATTCGTGTAAATATGACGCTCTTTACCTCATCGGAAGAATACAAATGGGTGAATCTGCTGCCCGTTTGGGGTGCAGGTATCGTCAATCTTGTAGAAGGCACCGTTGAGGTGACTTGTTACTCGGCCTGAACATTGGTGCTTGTTGCCTTTGTACGGTTCCGGATGCGCTCAACAAATTGTGGCGGACGACATTTCCCCGCTGACGATATTTTGGCTTCTGTAAATGCAGGCATCGCTTCAAAAACCGCTAATCTGAAGTTTTGGTGATTGGCATAAGGAGAGAAGGTCATGAACTACATATTACTTGTAGGCGCCGCCTTAAATTTCTTCGCGGCCATTAAGCTTATTTCGGAGTCATTCTCCAGTGTCAGATCAGATGCGGGTCCGGAAGACTATCTGTTCTTGAAAATATTTGTGGCCGGTGTTGCCATAGCTTTTGCCTCGCTTTATCTCTATTTGTTCAATTACCCGCAGTTTATCGTTCCTTTTCTTGCATTTGGCGCATCCACGAAATCATGGGCGTTTGCTGTTTCGGTTTATCTGGTATCCACAAAACGCATTGGCACGCGTTTATTCATCGAATTAGGTCTTTCTAATGGGGTGGTGGCTGGCATGTTTTGGTTCTTGATATACCAGAATGCCTGACGGGTCTTGTACCTTTGGTCGAATTGAGGAAGGGTATAGACGCTAGAGGAACCACGCTTCGAAACGCTGTTCTGGGTGTCGGGTTGCTGTTGTGCATCCTCTACGGACGGTAACCATCCACCATAGCCAATCACTGAGGGCCGGTGAAACAGCCTGGTGGAACGAATTTATGGCGCTGACGGTGAGCGAGGAATATGCTACAGGCCCAAGGACATTCCATATACTGCAAGAGGGGGAAGGTAAACCTTACAGAGTCGCCCTCGCGCAGATGTCCTAGCGTATGGCCGTGGTTGGAATCGGACTGACATTCGGTGTTTTCCAGTTCGTTCCCGCTCTGCGGCGAAAAGCCGCGCTTAGCGGTGGCAAGCGGCTGTTGTAAATACGGCCTAAAGACGCGATTAAAATAAAATGGGACGTCTCAATGAAACATCTGTGGCAATACAGTGCAAATGAGTTGGCGAAAGGAATCGCTGCGGGAACATTCACTTCAACCGAAGTTGTGAGGTCGCACCTGGATCGTATTTCCGAGGTTAACCCCAGTTTGAACGCCATAAGCTGTGTATTGGCAGATAGCGCGCTCGACGCTGCGGCGGATATTGACGCCGCTGTATCAGCCGGCCGGCCGTTGGGGCCGCTGGCGGGTGTGCCCATTACAATAAAGGAAAATATCGACTACACAGGCTCGGCGACCACTCACGGCTTGCCTGCGTTCGCTGAGGCGGTTCCGGTTGTGAATGCCCCCATAGTCGAACGCGTTCTGGCCGCAGGAGCCATTCCTGTTGGGCGAACCAATCTGCCGGACTACGCGCTTCGTTTGCATACCGATAGCGCCTTGCATGGCCAAACCATTAACCCCTGGAATGCAGCGCGAACCACGGGCGGTTCTTCGGGCGGTGAGGCGGCTGCACTTGCCAGTGGCATGTCGCCTTTGGGGCTGGGTAACGACGTCGGTGGGTCACTGCGTAATCCCGCTACCTGTTGTGGCATTGCGTCGATCAAGCCG
Source organism: Spongiibacteraceae bacterium UBA5047 (assembly GCA_002415025.1). GTDB lineage: Bacteria > Pseudomonadota > Gammaproteobacteria > Pseudomonadales > Spongiibacteraceae > Litorivivens. The sequence continues at coordinate 41,734 of DIBR01000014.1, read as the reverse complement.
ACTCAGGGCGTTATACCGCACGCAGGCACTATCCCCATCGAAGATGAAGCCATCAGCTTCCAGTTGATGAACTCGGAAGGGCCGATGGCCCGCAGGGTCGCTGATGTGCGGCTCGGACTTCAGGTTCTGCAAGGCGCTCACTCCCGGGATACCTTCAGTGTGACGGCTGCGTTCAATACGGTAGACCGCCCGCTCCGGATTGCGCTGATGGCCGAGCCACCTGGCGGGGAGGTGGATGCCCGCATTGCAACAGTGACGCGAAAGGCGGCGGCTGCCCTTGAAGCCGCAGGATGCATTGTGACCGAAACCTTGCCCCCGAGCTTTGAGGAAGTTGTCGCGCTGTGGGCAGCCTTGCTTGATAACGACATTGCGCTTGCGCTGCCGCAGCTTGCGCCACTGTTTTCGGCTGATGCGTTGACCTTTGTAAACGATTTTCGGGGCGAGCGAGGTATACCAACCCTGGCATCATATGCAACGGCACTGGCGGAACGGGCAGGCTTGGCCCGCCAGTGGGCAAGGTTCTTTGGTGAATACGACCTGTTGCTTTCACCCACATGGACACAACTGCCTTTCGTCGCTGGTTGGGATATTGAAAAACCTGGTCGTGCAATTGAGACAATGCAGCATGCGCGATGTGTCACACCGGGTAACGCGCTGGGCTTGCCTTCTGCCTGTGTTCCGGCAGGGCTGGTTGAGGGTTTGCCTGTTGGTGTGTTGTTGACAGGAGCGCGCTTCAGCGATCATCTCTGCCTTGATGCTGCCGATATGGTAGAAAGTGCACTGGGGCTTGATACCCCGATTAATCCCCGCTGAGCTTGGGTGTTGGAATACACAATAAGGTAATCATGCGTACAGTATTCTTCGGTATTTTTCTACTTCTTGGCTTTTACGCCACGCTCTCCTTCACGAGCAGCGGTGAGGTTTTGCGCACCATGAGTGGCACGGTAGAGCGCTGTGAACAACTGGGTGGAGCGGCGGAATTACACCACGCGACTCTCAAGGCGGAGAATGGCACCTACATCATTGCCAGTCTTGCCGAATGCCGCCCCGGTATGAAGGTCAGCATTCTGATCAAGCGGGGCGCACTGTATTTTAATACGGTGTATGCAGCAGAGCTGCCTTAGCTCTTTACGTTGTCCGGCCCCCAGAAGGCACGCATTGAAATGACCTTGCCAGCGTCGTTGAATTTGAATACGTCGATTACATCTATGGTCATGCCACCGGCATTGACCTGAAAGGGGAAGGCAACTTCACTGCCGGCGCAGCGCGGGTCACCAGACAGTTGCAGTTTGATGTCGTTCTTCAGTGAACCTTCGTAGAAGGCAACGATAGCGTCTATGCCGTGGTGAATGTCTGTGCCTACCGGGTCTTCTACTGTAGCGTCGTCGGCGTACAGTTCCTTGATGATATTGATGTCGGATCGGTCGAAAGCTTCAACGTAGCGGTGTACGGCGGCAATTTTGTCCTGATTATCCATTGTTATAACTCCTTGAGTTGAGGCCTCAGTATAGAACCTGTCCGGTGCCTCAAAAATGGTCTATTCGGCCATGCCTCTTAACATCTGTAGCCGCTATTCGCTGACGCAGTAATCCCGAATTTCAAACTTGCCCAGTTTTCTGCGCATATAGAATGTGGTCCAGGGCCAGTTGGTACTGTTGAGACCATTTTTGTCTATAAAGTAGCTGGTGCAGCCACCGATATTCCAGACGGTTTTCTGCAGCGCAGATTGCAGGCGGATATTGTAATGGCGGTTGGTATCCGTATTGACTTCCAGCGTTTTTAGCTGACGTTTTCGCATTGTGGTGATTGCGCTGACTATGTAGTTCAGTTGGGCTTCGATCATCACGAAGGCCGAGGAAAAGGTGTAGAGGTTGGGGCCGAGGGTAAGAAACAGGTTGGGGCATTTTTCCACGGTGGTGCCGTAGTAGCCAACGGGGCTTCCTTGCCACTGCTCGGACAGGGCCATGCCTTCCTTGTTGTAAATGCGCTCCGCAATTGGAGGGTTGGAGACTTCAAATCCTGTGGCGAAGATAATAGCGTCTACCTGACAGACTGAACCATCGTGCGAAATCACTGTGTCACCGGAAATTTCCGCAACGCTGCCGACAACCTGAACATTGTCTTTTGCCAAAGCGCGATACCAGGTGTTTGACATTAGAATGCGCTTGCAGCCGATGGAGAAGTCGGGTGTCAGTTTGTCACGCAGTAGCGGATCTTTTACGCCGCGATGAATATTGCTGATGCCGACAGCTTCAAGGCGTTTTATCAGGAAGGGAAATTTCAAACTACTATTCAGAAGCTCAAACTGACAGTAAACCGCCCGTCGGAGCATGCGCAAAAGAAACGGAAAGCGCTTGAAGCGGTTCTGCCAGCTTTTTGATATCCGCACATCCATTTTGGGTAGTATCCACGGAGCTGTGCGCTGAAACAGGGTCAGGGCCGAAGTCTTGTCGACGATTTCCGGCAGAAACTGCACGGCAGATGCACCTGTACCGATGACGGCTACACGTTTGCCTGTCAGGTCATAGTCGTGGTTCCAGCGGGCGGAGTGGAAGGTGGTGCCGCTGAAGGTTTCCAGGCCTTTGATCTGCGGAAGCACGGGCGTATGCATGGGGCCGCTGGCCATAACAACGTAGTTGCACCGGAAGACGCCCTTTACAGTGGCAATTTCCCAGCAGCCGGGCTCTGCAATCCAGCGAATACTCAAGGCCTCGTGCTCGAATTTTATAGAAGGCAGAATGCCAAATTCAGTTGCGGTATCGACGGTGTACTGCTTAATCTCTTCCTGCTTGGCAAAAAAATGGCTCCAGTCAAATTTGGGCGCAAATGAGTAGGAGTACAGCGCTGACGGAACATCGCAGCCGCAATCGGGATAGTGATTGTCGCGCCAGACTCCACCCATCTCGACGGCTTTTTCCAGAACAACGAATTCAATCCCTTCCTGTCGCAATTTGATGGCCGCGCCGATACCGGCAAAACCAGCACCAACAATGATGACCTCGGTAAACTCCGGGGCCCGCTCGACGTTATTATTCATTATTATTGTCGCCTTGTTAGCTTGTGAACGCGCTAGCGTTTGCCGTCAAAAGCAAAACGGTTGGGCTCCGGGTCAGCCGCGCGCTTAGTTGCCTGTTCCGGCGTATACCAGATAGGGGAGCTCCATGCGCGCTCCTGTATGACAGGAGAATAAAAGGGCTCTTCGGCTTCGTTGAGGCAGCACTTGCCAAACACGTCGTCACCCCAGGCACCGTTATCTTTCGCCTGAGCGGTTGCTTGCTCAGCTTGTGTTTTGCAATCCTTGCTAAAGGGGTCTACCCCCGAGGCTTTGCACTGCAGTGTAGACCATCGGCAGGTTGGGTTTTCGATCAGTCGGACGTAATAAAAAGCGTTGTCGCCGGGATTAAATTCAGGGTCTTTCCATACCGTGCACAGTTGCGCAGAGCCGCTACCGGTTGTGGCGCAGGAATTGCGATTGACCGACGCGCCGTTATTTGGGTTACCCGCCACTGTGAATACTTGCTCGTGGCTGTTTCCCTGATCGTCGGTCCAGCCCTTGATCACTTGAAGCTGCTGAATGTCTGTGCCGGGATAGCCCTTCGTCCCTGCATCTTTGGATGCGGCAATTAAAAAGCTGGGAGCAGAACCTGCGGCTGACGGCAGATCGCCGCCCATGGGAACGGCCAGTGTGTAAGCCTGTTCGATCATGTTCGGGCTTTGGCATAGCTCTGGATTCAGGTTCCAGCCGCCAAAGAAACGCAGGGTAGGGCGAGTGCCGCTGGTGGCGTAGGTTTCCTTGCGCTTAATAGCATCAAACACCGCATCGCGCGTATTTTGCTCCGCCCAGACAACGGCCAGACCGCCGGCGTTCGAAAAAAAGTGATCCTGAATATTGCGGTAGCCCGCGTCGCGCCGCCCGAGGTGGCCGGGGTAGTTATCTTCTTCCGAGGCGCCCGGTGTCGCACTGTGGGTATCGGTTGAGCCGATAAAACCCATTTTAAAAGGGTTGAGTCCGGACTTTTGTTTCAGCGCCGTACCGTCCTTGAGAACATTGCGCATCATATTGCGCCGACCGTAATCGTCGGTGCCTACCGGGTCGGCTTCCAGCGTACGCACTTCGCCGGCTACACTGCCGAGCATGGCAAGGCTATCGGTCTTGATCTGTTCGAAATCACACAGCTCGTCTTCTGTGGCAACGCCGCGCCCGGCCAAGCGGTCAAAGCGGCACTCAGATGCGCCCTTGTGTTGAACAAGTTCGACAACCGGCTCGAACACAAGCCGGTCAAGCGCCTCCTGTGGTGACTTTGGGTCGGGAAACATCAAGCCACCCGACAGGTTCGGGTTGTGTGGAATGGACATCACATCACAACCTTCGTTGCCATCGAGGCATTGTTCGCGCAGCAGCGTCCACAGCTTTGGAAAGTTGTAAGAGCCTGTGTCGTAGGCTGAAATTGGCTGGTCGGTCACGTTTTCGTTTCGGAAAATGACATTGCGATGCAGGTTTTTGAAGTCAGGTGCATCGGTGTATTCGTAGCCGACAAACGTTGTGAAACTGCATTCGGTATTATTGTCTTCGGTCGCCTTCTGAATATTTTGCCATGCGGTTTTTTCTGCGGCTTCGCAGTCAGACAAGGTACACGCGAAGCTGCTTTTCTTTTCTTTGCTGGTTCCCGCAACCCCTAACTTTACCCAATAGTCGGCGGCAAGCAGTTGCAAAATAAAGTTCGAACTACGGGTGGCGATGCAGGCCGGAAACCAGTAGCCGAGTTTTCCGGCATCCTGTGTACACACATTAATTGGACCAAGAAATTCTGCATGATCCGTTACCGCCATAAAATCCAATGGCCGCCGCAGCTGCATTTTTACGTCCTGCTCGCCGTCAGCGTTTGGCAGGGTTATCGGCTCGCCACGCCCGAAGCGGTAGGCCGCCCAGGGGTCGTTGCGCTGGCTGGAGATGTAGGAATCGAACGAGTAGCTAGAGTGAACATGCAGATCGCCGAACAAGGGTAGGCGCTGCGCAGAGTAGTCAGCGCAAGGCTCGCGCACTTCAGCCGCGAGAGACACGCTGGTGGCAACTAATATCAGGATCGCTGACGCGGAAAATGTATTCATGGCCGTCCCCAATCGTTCTTTTATTGTGCTTTTTGAGTGTTGTTGATCGAGTATAGCCTGAATCATCGTGGTCGCGAATTCCAGCGATCTTACAAGGTGGTAAGCCAATTGTCGGAAAGATCGGGTACAGTAGGCATTTGCTGGCCATTGTTTCAGTGGTCACGGTGATGCTTGGGATAGAGAGACTATATATACACATGAAGCTGGGTTTGGGTCTGATTGAACTCGCAGGTATTGTTGCCTGCTCGCAAGCGTTGATTCTGGCAGCTCAACTCTGGTTTAGCGGTGGTGAAAATCGGCGTGCCAATCAGGCGCTGGCCTACTACATTCTCGCTCAGGCGGTCTATCTGGCGATGGTGAGCTGGGCCTTCAGCGATTATCGTCCGCCTGTTTTCTCCCTCTACCATCTCGTCGGTATTATCTATTTATATGGCCCGCTTTTTTACGTCTACGCGCATTTGTTAACCGGGCAAGGCGACCGACTGGCTTCCTACTGGCGTCACTTTGTTGTGCCGCTCATGCTGTGGGCAACGCTACCGATATTTCAGGACACCGAGATTCTACAGGCACATACCAGTTACCAAACGCTGCCGGTTGCGGTAAAAAAGGAGCTGGCAATGATAAGCTTTCCCTCACATTTACTGATGCTGCTCTACACCTTGTGGACGCTGGAATTACTTGGGGACCATCGACGAAGGATCCGTGATCATTTCTCGTCGCTCGATAAAATTAACCTGATGTGGCTGGCAGCATTGGCAGGCTTGATGGGAGTGATGTCGGGAGTGTTGCTGTTTCTGGATGCCGTCGGGATGATTGCCGGGCGATTTTTCCTGCCCGGAACGGGAATTTCCTTTATCGTCACAATCGCAACCATTAACTACATTGGCGTAATGAGTTTTCGGCAGCCGGCGATATTTCATGGCAGAGCTCCGGCAGATGTCGACATCAGCGCGGGCGATATTATTGAAGATGCTGATATGGAAAAATATCAAAAATCCGGGCTGTCTGAAGAGCGGGTTGACGATTTATGGGCACGGCTGCAAAAGGCGATGGTGGAAGAGCAGTTGTTCCTGCGTCAGGGGCTCAAGCTCGACGATCTGGCGAAGGAGGCCAGTACCCACAGCAACTACCTTAGCCAAGTGATCAACAGTCGTGCAGGCGTGAATTTCTACGATTTTGTGAATGGTCACCGGGTAGCTTTTGCCGAAGCATTACTGAAAGACGGCGCCAGCCGTCGAACGATTGCTGACATTGCCGAAGCATCCGGCTTTGCGAGCCTCAATGCATTTAACAGTCACTTCAAAAAACGCCTGGGCTGCACCCCCAGTGCCTATCGAAAACAGGCAAAAGTGTAAGTTGGTAATTCTATCTTGTTGAAATAAAAAGAATAAGTTCAATTTCTTTTTCTGTCTCGTATCAGCCTACCCGCCGACAAGGTAGTGAGACAGACAGCCTTTTGCGGCGTTAAATAACAGGCTCCAATCATAACTTCAGGAGTCTTCACGTGGCCGGGGAAAAACTGAGAGCAAAACGCTGGCTGATCGGTGGCCTGCTTGTCTGGCTGGTACTCGTTTCCGGGTACGCAATCTTTAAACACTCGGGGCTGGACCGGAAGCTGGAGCAGCGTACGGCAGAATTTGTGGGCGACATTGCACACAAGCGAATAGCGGCGCATTCAGCAGGCAATAATAATTCTGCCGGGCGCAATGCGGGTGAGTTGGAGCAGATTCCTGTTGCGGCCAAGGCTTTTAATGATTTTGTTTACATTGCCTACGGCGTAGGTAACACCTCCCTGGTGCACACCGCCGATGGCAACGTTGTTATTGATACCGGTCTGCCCATTCAGGGCGCCAAGCAAAAACGGCTGTTACAGGAACTTGCGCCGGGTCGTACCAGTCACGTAATTTTGAGTCACGCTCACGCAGATCACAGTGGGGGCACACGCTTTTGGCTTGAGCCCGGCACGGAAGTTGTGACGGCCCGCGAATTCGTGCGCAAGCAGGAGGCACTCAACGAGCTCGAGCCGTATTTCTGGAATCGCAACCGCTTGTTGTACCCCTTTATGCCGGAAGAACCCCCTAAAGATGGCGCCATGTTTTCCTACGGCGGTATCAAGCCTACCCGAACTATCCGCCAAGACGAAACGTACCGGTTTACACAGGGCGGAGTGCGCTTTGAGGTTATCTCCACGCCGGGTGCAGAAGGTCTGGATAATATTTGCGTCTGGCTGCCCGACCATAAAATTCTTTTCACAGGAGACTTTTTTGGTCCGATCTTCCCGATGGTGCCCAATCTCTTCACGCTGCGCGGCGAGAAGTTTCGCCCACCTGTTGAATATATGGAGTCGCTGGAGAAAATTCTCGCGCTTGAGCCGGATGTTATTATCCCGGCCCATTTTGAGCCGGTAGTCGGGGCAGACGATATTCGTCAGAAAATTCAGGCAACGCTTGATGCCACGCGTTACATTCATGACCAGACTCTTGCGGGGATGAATGCCGGTAAAAGCCTTTGGGAATTGATGAAAGACATACACTTGCCCGAGGAGCTGGCGCTGACTCAGGCTCACGGTAAAGTCTCGTGGAATGTGCGATCCATTTGGGAGTACTACGCCACCTGGTTTCGCTTTGAGTCCACTACCGAGCTGTACCCTGTTCCCGTATCAGCTATCTACAGCGAGTTGCGTGAGCTGGCCGGTGGCGCAGCTCCGCTCATCCGGAAAGCGGGTGGACACTTTGAGGCGGGTGATTATGAGAAAGCCCTGCACTATATTGAAATTGCGGTATCCAGCGGAGTTGACGTTGACGCCGAGGGGTTGCGGTTACAAGTGCTTGAGGCCATGTTGGCGCGGGCCTATGAGCACGGTGCCAATTACAGTGAAACCGGTTGGTTGAGTGCCCGCATACGAGATTCAAAAGCCCGCTTGGCGACGCTGACGGGAGAGCACTAATGAACCAGACTAAACATGCTCTGCTGTTGAGCACGGCTTTAAGCGTATTCACATTGCAAGCCTCTGAATTACAACTGGAAGAGGTGATTGTTACTGCGCAGAAGAAAGCAGAATCGCTGCAGGACGCCCCCATTTCTCTGGCTGCCTTCGGTCCCGACCAACTGGAAAATCAGGGCGTTGATGGACTTGACGACCTCCAGGCTAAAGTACCCAATCTGAGCATGGACACTCACCCCACCAGCTCAACCACGCTGCGTATATACATCCGGGGCATTGGCACCAACGACAGTACGATTACCCTGGAGCCCGCCGTTGGTGTCTACCAAAACGGCATCTATATCGCGCGTGCAACCGGGCTGGCCAGCGACCTAACCGATCTGGAACGTATTGAAGTGCTGCGCGGGCCGCAGGGAACGCTGTACGGGCGCAACACCGTGGGCGGGGCGATCAATATGATCACACAAAAGCCTTCGGTGACGGAAAGCTTTGGCTACGCCAAATACAGCGCCGGCAGCTACGGACTTAGCTCGCTCAAGCTGGCCCTGAATTTTCCGTTGAGCGATGCGCTGGCCGTTAAGTTGGCCTATATCGACAAGGCCCACAACGGCTATGTTGAAAATGACGGTCCCGGCAAGAACTTCGGGGAAGAGGACGCCCGCGGTTTTCGGATGGACGCCCTATGGGATATGTCTGAGCGCGGCAGTTTGTTGTTGAGTTTTGAGCGCAGCGAGCAATCCTTTGCCAACTACACCCCGCAAGCGATTCGGCCCTCTACCAATGACGGCAGCAACTCTGACCAAGTGCGCCAGGGCGCCAACGCCAACACCCGTTACAGTGAAAGCCGGCAAGACAGCATGAGTACCGCCGTCGCCTTACTGCCCTCCGATTCGGAGATAACCGGCATCAGTGCGATATACAGTCTGCAGCTTGAAACTGCGGAATTTCGCTCGCTGACGGCTGTCCGGCGTCTGGAAAACCGCAATTACATCGATCTCGGCGGTGACAGTCCCTCTACGGACTTCCGACTGGATACTAACCGTTACCGTTTTCAGGGCAGTGGCGAAGAACTGCCGGCGGTGCTGCCCCTGCTTGAGCATGAGCAGATATCACAGGAGTTCCAGTTGCTCGGCGATATCGGCAGTGCGATCAGCTATATCGCCGGTTTTTACTACCTTGGTGAAGAGGGCAGTGAGGATAATCGCCCGGAGCATCATGCGCTGAGCGCACCGCTGCAGGCGCCGGTTCTGGGTTTGCGGCTGGTATCAACCGCAGAAACGTTTTTTGAAATCGAGAACACTGCGTTTGCGCTGTTCGGGCAGGCAACCTGGACGCCGTCGACCCTGTCTGAACGACTGCATATTACCTTTGGTGCAAGACGCTCCGAAGATGAGAAAAAGGCTCACAAGTTTTTGCGCAGCGTTGCCTACATTGACAATGCGGTGCTGACTACGCCGCTGCCGCCGCCGGCACCCGGACAGCAGCCGGGCCAGAGTTTTGATGACACCGGGAAGAATTCCTTCAGTGACAACTCCTTCAGCCTGACATTGGCCTTTGATGTAAGCGACGATGTAAATATTTATTTGAAATCCAGTGAAGCCTATAAAGGCGGCGGCTTCAACGTGCGCGATCCCGACCCCGATTTTTTTAAAGCGGGCTTCGACCAGGAGAACGTACAAAGCTACGAGCTGGGCATCAAGAGTGAATTGCTCAACCGCCGCTTGCGCCTGAACGCTAACGTTTTTACCACCGACTACGATGATATTCAGCTCAGCTACAAGTTTGCCGGCAGCACCGGCCCGGGAGACACGCGGGTGGAAAATATCGGTAAAGCCTCCATTCAAGGGGGTGAGGTTGATATCAGCTACGTGCTCAGTCAGTCGCTGCACACCACGCTCAGCTACGGCTATCTGAAAGGCGACATTACTGAGGCGATAGTCGAGGGTGAGGACCGCAAGGATGATTTCGTGCTGGGCAACCTTCCCGAACACACACTGACCGGCAATCTTAGCTATCGCGGTGACTTTTATGGTGGGTCGACCCTGCTGGGCTTTATCGGTTTTAACTTTGTCGATGAGCAAAAAGGTGCGGCCCAACAAAGCGCCCTGGATCGCTCCGGCCCGATAGAAGGCTACACGCTCTGGTCGGCGCGCCTCGGTGTCAATGATATTGTGATTGGCCGTAGCAGCCTGCACCTTGCGGTGTGGGGGCGCAATCTGACAGATGAGGAATACGCAGTCACCACCCTGGCGGTACTTCCCAACGCCAACCGCTCGGTGTACTGGGGCGCGCCTCGTTCCTATGGCGTCGATATTCGACTGGACTGGTAGGGCAGACGATTATGAGAGTTATTACAGCATTCCTGCTGGCGGGGATATTGCCTTTAAAGGCTGTGGCTTCGTCACCCAATATCATCATGATTGTGGCCGACGACCTCGGCTGGGCCGATGTTGGCTTTCACGGCAGTCCGATCGATACGCCTTCACTGGACAGACTCGCCAACGAAGGTATTGAGTTGTCGAGGTTTTACACCACGCCCATCTGTTCGCCGACGCGGGCGGCCTTGATGACCGGCCGTGATCCCATGCGACTCGGTGTGGCGTACGCCACCATCATGCCCTGGCAGAACAATGGCATTCACCCCAATGAGACTTTTCTGCCCGAATTGTTCAAAGCCAATGGCTACCAGACGGCGATGATCGGCAAGTGGCACCTGGGACATTCTCAGCAGACTTTTCACCCCAACGCCCGTGGTTTCGAGCACTTTTACGGACATCTGCATACCGAGGTGGGTTACTGGTCTCCCTTTAAAGCCCAGGGCGGTGTGGATTTTCAGCGCAACGGCGAAACCATTGACGATGAAGGCTACGAAACCTTTCTCATGGCCGCGGAGGCCGAACGCTGGATCAAGGCTCGTGATCCGGCAAAGCCCTTTTTTCTCTATATGCCGTTTCTGGCACCCCATACACCGCTGGAAGCACCGGACGAACTGGTTGAGAAATACTCAGACCTGAAAGACGACCGCCCCAAGTCGCGCTCAAAAAACGCTGATCGCACCCGTATGCTTGAGCGCATCAACCCCAGAGACAATTCGCGTCAGGTGTATGCGGCTGTGGTCGACGCCCTGGATCAGGCCATCGGGCGAGTGCTAAAAACGCTGGATGACGAGCAATTGGCAGACGATACACTGGTGATGTTTATCAGTGATAACGGCGGCGCAACCTATGCCGGCGGCGGCGCTTCCAATGCGCCTTACCGGGGCGGCAAGGGTGATACTTTTGAAGGCGGCATTCGCGTGGTGGCCGTTATGCGCTACCCGGCGAAATTGAAGGGCGGGTCGCGCTACGAGAGTGTCGCCAGCGTGATGGATATTTTGCCGACCTTCAGCGGTGCGGCGGGAATAGAGGCCACAACCCACTACCCGTTGGATGGTATAGACCTCTGGCCGAGCATCAGCGCAGGAGCGCCCATGCCCGCGCGCAACAAACCGCTGATGTTTCTTGCGGAAACCCCCATCAAGGGCTCGGTAAGTGTGACTGCCTTCGATGACAAGTGGAAGCTGGTGCAGCGTATTGAGCAGGGGCATCTATCGGCTGACGTGAGCAACTATCTTTTCGATATCGAACACGACCCCTACGAGTACAACAATCTGGCGACGCAACACCCGGACATCGTTGAGGCTTTCGCCGATCAGATCCGTGACTGGCGCGCGCTGTATCCCAATGCCGGCACCCGCTCCAATCTGGTGCCGCCGCCGGGCTGGCGCGCGCCGAAAGACTGGTCTGGCTATCCCCAGCCGGTTGACGAGCTGCAGGCGGCCCCGGCACCCGGTATGCCGCCGGCCAGAGGAGCCAAGTTTCTTGATCGCATGCACGGACCCGCGGGCGGACGTTTGATTTACAACTGTGTGCCAACAGCGTGGTTAGCCGGAATGTGCCGGGAACAGACTCGGGCCGACTAACGATGAAGGTAGCTAGCGCTTATCGGTAAGAAGGGACGGTATCAAAAAGCGCTGCAAATACAGGCGAATACGACTATTGTCGGAGTGGAATTGGTAGGGAGTTCCGGCCAGCGAAATCAGAATCCGGGTGCTCCACTCAACGTATTCGTCATGCGTTACACCTTCGCGAAGGCGCCCCTCTTTCCGGGCCTGCGCAAAACTCTTTGCTGAAAACTCAGCCCCAAGTTCGTTAAAGGATTCATCTTCCAGTGAGAGGTGTTGAACCAGCTCTGGATCCTGCTTGAATAGCAAGTTCAACACCGGTCGCTTGGGCAACTCGCGGAGTATAAAAACAAAACTCTCAACAATGATGTCGTCGATCTCGGTAAAACGTGCGGTCATCTCGCTGTTCAAGACGATCAGTTCGCCAATATCGCGAATGATCGCCTGAGCAATGACATCCTCCAGTTTCGGGAAGTGGCGATACAGCGTGCTGCGCCCTATACCGGCGCGCTCGGCAATATCGACCATGTTGCACTGGCGAATGCCAAGCTCTTCGAAGCAGGCTATGGCAGCGTCAAGAATAAGCTCCCGTGTTCTGGCGCGTTTGCCGCCGAGCGGTTCCGCCTGTTGCAGGCTCATGGATTAACCTTTGTTTAAAATGATACAGAAGTGTTGATTGTGCCCCATTTTGGGCGTACATTGAATCATAAATCACCTGTTTTAATTATGACAGAGGCTTGGTCATAGCAGGAAGGGACGCCAGCCAATGCACGGGTCTCCGGAATTTAATGCCAACAACCGGAGTCGTTAATGAGAACAATAAGCAAGCTCCAGAGCGTTTTTGCTGTGCTGGCCCTGCAGGTATCTGCCGTCAGCGCGGCCGTGCTGCCCCCCCAGAATCCCTGGCTGGCAGATTCCATATACGCACTCGGTCACGGTGATTCTGCGCAACAAGATTCGGTAGCCGTTGCAGGCCCGAGTGGTCCGAGCCGTGTCCTGGCTGACAGCGAAATCCAGTATCAGCACGTGGGCCCGGCCCATTTTGGCACGCAGATATCCACACCATACCCTGACGGCCGGCGCGTATTCTGGGGTAACGGGCTGGATCGCATTGTCAAACTGGATCACCGGAACTTTGAGGTGCTGGATGAATACTTTTTTGACCCTGATGTGAAGTACAGCGCAGCACAGGCTGATGACGCGATAGCCTACTTTGATAAGAACAACGACGGCTTTTTTGCCATCGCTCGCGCTTTCAGGGAGGCAAAAAAGCTGCGCGACCTGTCCGGGGTATACACGGTTCTAGACCGTGACAATATTTATTACATCGGTTCGAAGGAGGGGGTTGTCAGCGCCTACGGCGACAAAATTGCGGGCGATCAATCATCACCCATTGAGAAAAAACGCGAGTTCAAACTTCCCGCCGAAGCCACCGGCTTGATGATTGGCATGAATATGACATTCGACGGCTGGCTGGTGGTGGTTACCGAGCACGGCTGGGTGGTTACGGTGAAACGTGATTTCTCGGAATACCGTTTGGCGCGAATGCGCTATAGCGAGGGAGCCCAGGAGAAGGCCACTCGCAGCACCGGTTATGGTTGGGTACGTAACGGTTTTGCCATTGATAAAGACGGGGGAATTTATATCGCCTCCCAGGCCCATATGCATAAAGTGGTCTGGACCGGACGCGAGCTGTCCACGCAAGAGAGCGATGGTGCCTGGGCTGAGCCCTACAACAATGAATGGGGCCACGGTACCGGCGCAACGCCAAGCCTGATGGGCTTCGGTGAGGAAGATCAGTTTGTGGTGATCACCGACGGCGCCGAGTTGATGAACGTCACGCTGTTCTGGCGCAACGCCATTCCTGCTGACTGGCAGCAGATTGACGGCACGCCCAGCCGCCGTATCGCCGGTCTCATGCCGGCCAATATGGGCAATGCTGATTTGCAGGCCATTCAGTCTGAACAATCGGTGGTGGTGGCAGGCTACAGCGCCGTTGTGGTCAATAATCAGCCTCGCAATGTGCCCTGGTATTTGCCCGAGCGCGCGCAAACGCTGCTGATCAGTTTTCTTGGCAGCAACCCGCGTTACCAGCCGTACGGCGTTCAGAAATTTGAATGGAACCCCAGCAGCCGACAACTGGAGATGGACTGGGTTAACAAGGAGATCAGCTCGCCCAGCAGCGTACCCATTATCAGTTACGCCTCCAACCGCATCTACCTGATAGGCGCGCGCGATAATCAGTGGACCCTGGAAGCTATTGACCTCGATACCGGCAGGCCAGATTTTCACTACGTGATTGGCGGACAGCGCTACAACGTTTTGTTCGCAGGAACCTTGCTGGATGAAGACGGGCGCGTTCACTACGGCACGCCTTGGGGACGGGTGAGGCTGAGTCCTGTAGCCCAGTAAATAGTTGACGAGCGCGGGGTTCTTCCGCGCCTCACCGGAGTTGTTTTGTGAAACCCAAACGATTGATTCTGGTTGCCGCCTGCGCCGCCAGTTGCTCACTTGTGGCCCAGGAAAGCGGTGGCGGGAAAGAAAATCTCGCGCTTGAAGAGGTGGTGGTGACGGCCCAGAAAAAGGCGGAGTCTCTTCAGGAGACGCCTATTTCGCTCACGGCGTTTGGCGAAGAGCAGCTTGAAAAGGACGGTATTTCAAACCTTAATGACATCGGCTCCAGTGTGCCGAGCATGACTATTGAGCCGTTCCCGATCAATAACGCGACCCTGCGTATTTTCATTCGCGGCGTCGGGTTGATAGATGCCCAGGTAACTCAGGATGCACCGGTGGGCATCTACCTCGACGGCGCCTTTATTGCCCGCTCAACCGGCACCGCACTTGATGTGGCCGACCTGCAGCGCATTGAGGTGCTGCGCGGGCCGCAGGGAACCTTGTACGGCCGCAACTCAACGGGTGGCACCATCAACCTGATTACCAAGCGGCCTACAGCGGATGCATTTGAACTTAAACAAACTTTCAAAGCCGGTAATTTCGGCCTATTCAGTTCGAAAACGTCTGTGAATATTCCGCTGACTGACAGCGCCGCCGTTAAGTTGGCTTACCTCAATACGCAAAAAGACGGCTTTGTAGAGAATACCGGCCCCGGCGGCGACTTTGGTGACCGTGCCGTTGAAGGCTGGCGTATTGACGCCACCTGGGACGTAAACGAACGCCTGCAAGCAGACTACAGCTACGACTACTCCGAGATTGAATATTTCAACCACACTTACCAGCCGGTATTTCGCCGGGAGCCCAATGCGTTTGACCTGACCGACCCGCAGGGCAGCATTAATGGCCAGATTCAGAACTCGGTGCAAGATCTCGTTACCCACAGTGACAAACGCTGGTCACGCGCGGCAACCGCAGCGCCACTACTGGAGTCCAAAGTGGAGATCGAGGGTCACGCGTTCACCGTGTTTTGGGATTACAGCGAGTCCTTGCAAATAAAATACATTGGTGCATACCGCGAGTTGAGTGATTCTGCCTATACCGATCTCTCGGGTGGCGGTGGCACTGAGGACTATCGCCTGGACAGCAACAACTACACAACCAGCGACGGCAGTACGAGTTTCGGTGTGGGCGCGCCGAAGCAGGAACAAATGCAGTTCTCGCACGAATTCCAGTTCAGCGGCGCTTTGTGGGATACGCGTTTGGATTACCTGGCGGGCCTGTACTATTTCTATGAAGAAGCGGACGAAACACGTGCTTTTGGCCACCAGTTTCACGCGCCCGTGTCACAGCAGGAGCCGCTGCCCGGCACAGTTGTGAATACCACCTTGATCAATCTGGTGAGCAATGATTTTGATATCGAGAATGAAGCCCTTGCTGCCTTTGGTCGCCTGACCTGGACGCCGGCAGTGCTGGATGACCGCCTCCATCTGACCTTTGGTGCGCGTCATTCGGAAGACTCGCGTTTTGCAAGTAAGGCGTTTCGTACGGCTAACCTTCTGGAGGTTGTCACCGAAACTCCGGCTGGTTCGGTGGCTACGCCGCCAGTACCGCTGCCGGAAAATGGTTATGCCACCTCGGCGGATCAGGACTTTTCTGACGACTCTTTTGAATTGATTGCCGAATTCGATGTAAACGACGATGTGAATGTCTACGTCAAATCCGTTGAAGCGTATAAAAGTGGCGGGTTTAACACCCGCGACCCGGATCAGGCGCGTTTTGAGCGCGGTTTTGACAAAGAGAAAGTGGCGTCGCTTGAGCTGGGTATGAAAAGTGAATTTCTTGACCGCAGGCTGCGGGTGAACGCCGATGTGTTTTTCAGTGACTACACAGACGTACAACTGAATTTTCTGATCGCCGGCTCAATAGCCGATACCCAGGTAGTCAATGCCGGTGAGGCAGAGATGAAGGGGGCAGAGCTTGATCTAACCTTTCTGGCCTCGCGCAACCTTATTCTGAGTTTGAGCTATGCCTATCTCGATGCCTCGGTGACGAAGGCGACCGACCCGGATACCGGCGCTGATGTAACCGAAGACTTTGTTTTCAGCTCTGCGCCGATGCATTCGGGCACCGCGTCAATGGACTACACGCTTGCGGAGTGGAGCTGGGCGCGACTGGGTTTAAATGTCAGTTACAACTATCTGGGCGACAAGAAGGGATCGGTGCGATCCGATTCGGTCAGCAATACCTTCCTTGAGGGTTACGACTTGATTAATGCACGCCTGGGTTTGTACGACATGCCCTTTGCCGGTGGCAGCCTAACCGCAGCGATCTGGGGAAAGAATCTGGAAGATACCGAATACGTTATCAATGCTGTAGATAATCTGCCGCAGGCTGCGCGGTCGGTGATATGGGGTGACCCGCGCAGTTATGGTCTCGACCTTATCTACAACTACTGACACGACCTTCAGGAAACCCACTGATCATGAAACGTATTGTAATAACGCTGCTACTAACGCTGGCGCTACCCGGATTGGCGAGCAACGTGCCCGAGCAACCCCGGCGCAACCCCTGGCTGAATGAAAGCGTTTATCCGATTTCACATCACAACCCCGCGCAGAACGATGTCTCCATTGCGCCAGGCCCGACAGTAGGTAAAAAGCTGTCGCTGGAAGAGTCATTCCATGTGCCACTGGTGTGGTGCTCGGCCCCTACGGTGAAAACCATCAACGGCTACACCGCAGTGATTGCGGCCAACCCGCACGGTATTATCAAAATTGATGCGACCGATGGAGCGTTCGACCAGATTTCCAATGTGGCTTACCCCGGCTGGGATGATATCAACGCTGCCATTACCCCTGAAAAAATTGATGAAGTACGCAGCGCTATCGACAAACACCGTCGCGCAAAAAATGACTGGCGGCTGCTGTTCAATGCCTGGTGGGCTTACATAAAATTGAAGATGAATGTGACTACGGCCAGCTCCGGTGCCTATGGCATGATCGACAAAGACGGCTATCACTACGCCTCCTTTGATCGCCTGCAATTGGTGAAGTCCTTTGATGGCAATATTCGCAACGAACCCATGCGCCCGGTTAAACATACCGACTTGCGCGACCAATTACCCAAAGACGTTGCTGCGCAGGTAAAAACCATTCTGGGTTTAAACCTGACTTACGACGGTCATATAGTGGCGGCGGCCACCGGCGCGCTGTTTGTTGTAGACCGGGAATTGAATCTGGTCGACTACAAACTCTTTCCCGGGGAGCATGTTGAAAACTCCGTTGCCGTGGACGAACGCGGAATCTATCTGGTGACCTCCAAACGCATGCATCACCTGGTATGGACGGGAGAAAAGCTGTCTGATGATGAGTCGCTGGGAGCATGGTCAAGTGCCTACGAGGTGATGCCCGAAGGGGAGGCCTGGAGAACCGGCGCTGCCTCGCACGGTTCCGGTACTACGCCAACCCTGATGGGCTTTGGCGACGACGAAGATCATCTAGTGGTGATTTCTGACGGTCGTGCTGAGGGCACCCAACTGGTCGCATTCTGGCGCGATGCCATTCCCGACGATTTTGCACAAAAGGCGGGCACCTCGTCGCGCAGAATTGCCGATCAGATCACTATCGCAATCAGTAAAACCACCATTGAAGCCTCGCCAGCGGTCTATGGCTACGGTGTTGCGGTGGTGAATTCCAGTTACCCGCAACCCACCATTATTCCACGCGATCTGCTGGGTAACGGTTTGACGGCGGGTATTACCCGCGAGCCGCCGCGCGGTCTGGAAAAATTTCAATGGAATCCGCAAGAAGACCGCTTTGAACAGCAATGGCTGCGCGCCGATATTGATAATACGGACTGGATGCCACCGGCTATTTCGCTGGTCAATGGCCTGGCCTATATCGCTCACAAACAAAATGGCGTTTATGAATACCAGGCGGTGGAGTGGGACACCGGCAAAACGGTAGCCCGGTGGGAATTTCCGGACGACAGTGTGCGCTGGAATACCTGGGGCGGCATTACAACCCTGCTTGCTGACGGCGATTTGCTGCTGGGCGGGTTCTTCGGTGTGAAGCGCTTTGACACCGGCAACTTTGCTGACTGATTCCCGTACAATTGAACTTGCTCCGCCGTAGCTCGCGGCGGGCAATGTCAAAAGGAACAGACCGTATGACGCCAATCACACAGCGCCGGCTGGAAGCGGCAGCCATTTTGGCTTTCTGCATTTTCGTCTATATTTCGCAAGGGTATTCCGCTGTAACCTTTGCCTACTGCTTTTTTCTGCCCGATCTATCCATCCTGGCCTATTTCAAAAGCCCGCGTATTGGCGCCATAGCCTACAACACCGCGCACTGCCTGCTATTGCCGCTAGCGCTGGGCGGTTATGCACTGTTTGGCGGAGGATCGTTGGCGCTGCAATGCGCCCTGATTTGGGCGGCGCATATCGGCTTTGATCGCGCGCTGGGTTGGGGCTTGAAGTACCCCGACAGCTTTTGCAGTACCGATATGGGGCGCAAAACGCTGCCTCTGGATGTCCCTATACTACGATAGGACGATGCTTCCTGAGAAATACAGGGGGTAATGTAGAGCCTGTTAGCAGCGGTTATGTTGACATACTCACCGTTTCCAAAGGGGCACAAGTGGACGCGCACATAAAAGATGACTGGCGGCAGTTTTGCGACCAGCTCTATGAAGCCGGCGACATTCTGTTTCGCGATACGACCCCCAAAGACGACGCCACCCGTGCGACCGGCTTGCGCCTGCTGTCTCGGAACATTGCCCTGGGCCTGCAGTTCGAGTTGGAAAATTGTGACCCCAGGCACCCGGAACTACTGCATTATTTTGACCCCTTGAGAAAGCAGGGCGGCGACAACACCGATGCGCTCTACGTCGGCGCACCCATTAACGGTAGCGATACTTACCGGATTCACGGCCAGCTCGGCAGCGCCCGGTTTTTGGCTATTACTGCTCTGGAAAACGGTGATACGCCCTGGGGCGGTAAAGTAATAGCCAGCCTGTTTGGCAAAGACCTTGTTATTGATGAGTCGGGCAATTTTGAACTGATACTAAGTCCGAACCCGCAACCGGCATCAAACAGCGCCAACTGGATTCAGACCACGCCAGACAGCTATCGCATTACCTTTCGCCAGTTTTTTGCCGACTGGCTAAATGAAACCCCCATGCAGGCTACGATTGAATGCTTGACACATACTGCGCCCCCCGAACCACCGTCTTCCACGCTGATCGGCGAACGACTGCAAAAGGCCGCGCATTGGTTGCGCTGGTCAACGTCTTACTGGACCGAACAGATTGACAAGTGGCAGGCGCGCCCCAATGCCTTTTATGCCTACGGTGAATGGGATAAAAATACGATAGACGCAACTCCCGGCGGCCTGCCGTTGATTGCCTATTGGGAATTGCAGACCGATCAGGCCATGATTGTGCGCGTTACGCCACCACAGGCAGATTATTGGGCGGTGGAGTTTGGCAACTACTGGTGGGAGACCATGGATTATCGCTACCGCCTGTGCAGTACCAACTGCCACCACGCAACGCTGCAGGATGACGGCGAACTGATACTAGTGCTGTCCCACAGTGATCCGGGTGTTGCCAACTGGCTGGATTGCTCGGGCTACCCGCAGGGCTACATTACCGTGCGTTGGGTGGGTGCAGATCATTATCCCCGGCCCCAATGCCAAAAAGTTAAACTGACAGAACTGAAACAACATTTGCCAGCGGCGATAAAAACAGTATCGTCTGAAGAACGGCAACAGCAACTACGCGAGCGGCGGCTTGGTGTCATCAAGCGCTTTGGTTATTGAGCCTAGCCCCGCTTGTCAGCGCAGAATAGAATGTGAATTAGTAACAGGAGGAATACCATGGCACAGGCAAAAGACTACGGACTCGGTCCGCATACCTATCCACGCGGCTGGTTTATCGTTGCCGAGAGCAGTGAGCTGGATCGTGGCCCGATGGCTGTACGCTTTTTCGGGCAGGACTTTGCCCTCTATCGCGGTGAGAGTGGCCGGCCGGTCATGCTCGACGCCTACTGCCCGCATATGCAAACTCATCTCACTGCCAGTGACAGTGCGACCATTGTGAAGGAAGGCAAGCAGATAGAAGGGGATTCTATCCGCTGCCCCTACCACGGCTGGCGTTTTGGCCCGGATGGCCAGTGCGACGATATTCCCTACCACGACGGCGGCCCCTTTCCGCGCTCGGCCAAGCTCGGCTGTCATCATGTGGAAGACGTGATGGGTTGCGTGATGGTGTGGTATGACCCCGAGGGCAAACCGCCTGCCTACCCGGCACCCAAACTTAAGGAATGGGATGACCCTTCCTGGGTGCGTTGGGAACTTGATCATCTGGGCGAGCTGAATCTTCATCCGATCGAAATTCTCGACAACATGGCTGACGCCCAACACCTTGGGCCTACCCACGGCGCGCCCTGTGAGTTTTTTGAGAACGAATTTCGCGATCATGTTTATATACAGCGCCAGGGTGGCGTGCACGCCGGCTACGGCGCCTTGTTAATTTCCTCCACGTGGTACACCGGTCCCGGCCTGTTGTTGTCGAAGCAATCCTTCGGCGATGTTGTTACCTACGAGCTGATCGCCAACACCCCCATTGATGACGGCAAGGTCAAGGTATGGCATGCGGCACTGGCCCAGGCCAAGGGTGACACGCCCACAGACGAAGACATTGAAATGGCGCGACAGATCCAGGCCGGTGCGCTCGACGCCTTTTCGTCGGACTTCAGCATCTGGCAGAACAAGGGGTCGGCCGTTCGTATATTGCAGCAACCCAAAGATGGACCCTTCAGCAAGGGGCGGCGCTGGTACAAGCAATTTTACGACCTGGCGGAGAAGGCAGGGGAGTATCACAAAGAGCTTAACGGCGTACTGCATATCAAGGACTTTCCTGCGCCCGATGAACGCCTGCGCGACTTTGAAGCCGACCTGTTCACCGAGGCGTGAACTGATGCCGATGAAAGCGCGGATCGCCGCAAAACGGCAGCATGAGTAATACTCCGCTTTGGACAGCGCCAGATCACCCCGAGTGGCTGGCGCAGATTAACCGCGAGGGCAGCTACCTTAACCTGCCCGCCGTGGTGCCGCTGGATGAGCAGTCCCTGATCGAACACGCCTGTCGCAGCACAGGCCTAACTGATTTTGGTGATGCGCTGTGGCGCGAGCCTTTTTCCGTGTATGTAAAATCGCTGGAAGACGAGGCGCAACTCACCTTGATGGGCCGCCTGATGGCGCGCAGCGATATTATTCTCTGGCTCAGTACGCGTCTAAACGTTATCGAAACCCTGAAACAACACCCGGAAATTCTGGACGAGCGTATTGTCGCGCCCATGGTCATTGTCGGCCTGCCGCGCTCTGGCACCTCCATTTTGTTTGAATTGCTGGCTCAGGACCCGGATGTCGGCGTGCCGCTGATATGGGAAGCCTTGCAACCCTGTCCGCCGCCGGAAGCCAACACCTACCATAGCGACCCGCGCATTGAGCAGGCCGACAAACTCTTTACCCAGTGGAGCAGGGTAGCGCCGGAATTTGCCAGCATGCACGAAATGCGTGGCGACATTCCCGCCGAGTGCGGTTTGTTAATGGCCAGCACCTTTATCAGTGACCACAATGCCTCACTGCATCACACGCACAGCTACAGTGCGTGGTTGGCGCAGGCAGACTTTCTACCGGTATACGAATATCACAAGACCATTCTCAAAATCCTGCAGTGGAAAAATCCGCGCAAGCGCTGGTTGCTCAAAGCTCCCGAGCATCAGGTACACCTCGATACGCTGCTGAAGGTCTACCCCGACGCCTGCATTGTGCAAACCCACCGCGACCCGATTAAATGCATGGCCTCGACCACCAGCCTGATGGGTACGCTTTACTACATGCGCAGCGATCAGCCGTTCAATGCCGAGATGTTTGAAAACATCATCATGGGCGAGGCCACGGCCCAGCGCCTTGAGCATGTAATGAACCAAAGAGAGCAGGGCATTGTACCCGAAGCCAATATTGCCGATTCGCGCTATCAGGATTTGATGGATGATCCGATGGCCTGTATCGAAGGCATCTATGAGCACTTTTCCATGCAGTTGTCCGACAGGGCGAAATCGAAAATGCAGGCCTATCTGGCCGCTAAGCCAAAAGGAAAGTTCGGGAAACACAGTTACCAGGTGGACGGCGAACGGGCGAAAGATCGGCCGCTGTTTCGGCGCTATCAGGCGGCTTATGGAGTGCCGGATGAAATGTAATTCGGGGCATTGTTACCTGCGGTTGTAATCTGCCGGGTTGCCGCAATCGCACCGCCCCGTGAATTGCCTATTCCAATATCGCTTTGTAGAGACTTTGCTTTGGCTCAGCCATGACCTTGCGCACCAGCGGCGCAAATAACTCAAGTGACAGTGCCGGTTTGGATTGATCGAATGCCGGGCTGTCGTATTTCTCGATAAAACGCGCGGTTCGTTCAAAGTGTTCAGACTCTCTGAACTGGTCGCGCATATTTCTATCCAGCCCCAGGTGATGAAAAAAGTTGTAGCCCTGAAAGATAGCGTGGTGCTTGAGCATCCAGTGATTGGCTTCTGATACGAAGGGTAGCAGTATGGCGGCCGCGACATCGGCGTGGTTGTAGCTGCCCAGCGTATCACCGATATCATGCAGCAGGGCGCAGACCACGTATTCGTCATCTTCGCCCGCTTCGGCAGCCCGTTCGGCAGTTTGTAAACAATGCTGCAAGCGGTCTACCGGAAAGCCGCCGAAATCACCCGCAAGCAATTGCATATGCTGGAGAATGCGCTCCGGCAAGTTGGACATAAAGGTCACTTGCTCGCCCGCTATTATCTGCACATCTTCCTGGGTGCTGTCGGCAAAGTTGCTAAATTGTGCTTTCATCTCTTTCTCCGCTTGCCAAGTGCTTGTGCCACTATACTGGTAGCCGATTCACATCCAGTCAATCAGCAGCGATCGTTTCTCGGCCGATTCGTGTGCCAATTGTTGAGCTCGCTCGCCAAATTTTGCTTCTATCTGGTCTCGTTTTAATTTCAATGTTGGCGTGAGCATGCCGTTTTCTATTGTCCACGGCTCTTGCGAAACAATCACCGCGCCGATGCGGGCATGTTTATCAAGTGTCTTGTTCACGGTCTCGGCCTGCGTTAGCAGGGACGTTTCTATGCTTGCCTTCGGAGTGCTTTTAGCCGCCGGAGATAGCACGCACACCATGACGGTTTTTGAATAGCCGCGCCCCAGCAGGCAAAGCTGTTCCACATCTGCACTGGCTGCAAACGCGTCTTCAATAGGTGGCGGTGCAACAAACTTGCCCTGCAGGGTTTTGAAATAGTCTTTGACCCGCCCGGTGATATAAATATAGCCGTCGTCATCAATGCGCGCCTTGTCGCCGGTTTTCACCCAGCCGTCTACAAAGGTTTCCGCTGTTTTGTCGCCTTGTTTGTAGTATCCGGGTGACAAGGCTGCGGCTTTACACAGCAGTTCGCCTTCCTCCGAGAGCTTGACCTCCACGCCCGCCACCGGCCTGCCGATAGAGCCGATACGGCGGTCGTCCGGGGTGTTGACCACCAGACCCATGGCCTCGGTCTGGCCAAAGCCTTCACACAGCGTAATCCCGAGGCTGTCGTACCAGCGAATCAGGGAAGCGGGAATGGGTGCGGCGGCGGTTAACAGAAAGTCGTAATCGTTTAGTCCCAGGCCCGCTCTGATAAGGTTCTGGGTGCCTTCCCGGTCGTCTGCCAGCATTTTGTCCAGTACATCTTGGGAGCCAAGTTTCGCGATCACGCCCTGATGTATCATTTCCCACACCCGTGGTGCTCCGAAGAACATATTGGGTGCGGTATCCGCCATATCACGAATCAGGGTGCTGAGATCTTCGTTAAAGGTAACGGTGCCGCAACTAAATAAGCTCTGCACCCAGATAATCTGCCGCTCGGCAATATGTGACAAGGGCAGGTAAGACAGTAAGCGGGGATTGGGCCTGATGCCAAAGGCCTCTTTTGCGCGTTCGACCGGAATCGTCATGGAGTCGTGGGATTGCATCACCCCCTTGGGCATGCCGGTGGTGCCAGAGGTGAAGGGGATGGTGAATATCTCGTCGGGGCGGCATTGATGCTGCGCGCGTTGTCCACGGTAGCGGGCCGCTATGTCTTCCCAGCGCAAGGCATTGGTCCCTGCGCCTGCCTCGGGGTCTGCCCCCGGCAGCAACAGTACCCGTGTATCGGCAGGCAGCACCGCTTGTATGCTCTGCCAGTTTTCGGCGCGGCCCAGCACCAGTAATTTCACTTCGGCGAAATTCAGGATGTACTCGCTGATCTCGGCATTCTGGGTGGTAAAGAGGGGAATAGACACATTGCCCGATGCGAGTATGGCCATGTCGGCCAGCATCCAGTGCGCGCAGTTTTTTGAAAGGAGCCCTATGTTGGTGCCCGTGTCGCCGTATTCTTCCTCCAGCCAGGCGGCCACGGCCTCAAACTCGTCGTAAGCGCTCTGCCAGGTCCATTCGGTGAAGTCATCGCCCTTGCGGTCTCTCAGCCATACACGGTCGGGGGTCTCCTGCAACCATCGGTGCATGTAGTCCATGATGGTGCTATGTGTGAATTCCATGTGTTCTCCCGCTTATTATTATCGGCTCGCAGGCCTGGTAAACGTTGTCCTGACGCAGTCTCTACTTATACGCGATTTTGCTGGCAAAATCCCTATTGTGAGGTTAGCCGATGAGTATGTGCCGGTTGCCATTGAAAGGGGGCGAGAATGGCAGGGTGACTGGCCTGCGCTGCGAAACAGAAATGGTGCTGACGGAGCAAGGGAAGAGCCACGATGCGGTGAGTAGGCACGCACGTTCTATTTTGGCGCGCGGGTGCGGCCTTATTCGGGCCATCGCAAAAACTGATATGCTAGTGTTACCGAAGACAATACTCTGAAACCGAATGGAGATAGCGATATGGCCGAAGTTGCCGCAGGTGAATTTCTACTGAATCACATAGCCGACATCGATGAGTCGTCGGTCGCTAATCTGCAGGATAACCTGCACATTATCCGAAGCCACCTGGATATGGATATAGCATTTATTTCCGAGTTTGATAATGATAATCGCGTTGTTCGCTATGTTGATTCAAAAGTTAGCCAGACCTTGCTCAAGCCAGATAGCAGTGACCCCGCAGATGAAACCTATTGCCGAAAAATTGTAGATGGTGAATTGCCGGGTTTTATTGAAGATGCTTCGGTTCATCCGGCGACAAGTAAAATGCCCATTACCGAGCGTCTCAATATATACACTTATCTTGGTGTGCCCGTCTGCCTCCCCGACGGTACTGTGTACGGCACTTTGTGTTGTTATTCGCATCGCCCCGACCAAACCGTCAGGCAGCGGGATTTATCATTGCTTAACGTATTTGCGGCATTTGCAGGCAAGCAGATTGAGCGTCATCTGGAATACAACCGCACAACGATTGAAGTGTACGAGCGTGTTAAATCTGTGCTGGATACACACGCGCTCGAGATTGTCTATCAGCCCATCTATCATATCAGGCTGCAGAAGGTAGTCGGTTTCGAGGCATTGTCGCGTTTTCGAACAGAGCCCTATCGCACTCCGGATGTATGGTTTGATGAGGCGGCGCAGGTTGGTTTGAGCCGAGAGTTGGAGATGCTTGCAGTGCAGCAGGCGCTTAAGGGGCTAAAGCATCTCCCCGAGGACTGCTACATTACGGTCAATATAGCGCCTGACAATATTGCTAACGGTTCAGCGGCTGAAGTGCTTGCTGACTATGATTCTGCTCGTGTTGTTCTGGAGGTGACTGAGCGCGCGCGTATTGAAGATTATGAAGTACTTCGTTCAGCACTGGCACAGTTGCGCGCGTCCGGGGTTCGCCTGGCCATTGATGATGCGGGAGCAGGGCACGCTAGCTTCCAGCATATTCTCGAGATCGATGTGGATATTATTAAGCTGGACCTCAGCTTGATTCGCAATATTCATAAAGATAGGCCACGCCGCGCGTTGGCGGCAGCGCTGAAAGCGTTTGCCGACGTCAAGGAAAGCGTAGTCGTGGCCGAAGGGGTCGAGACCGAAGCCGAGCTTAAAGTTCTGGAATCGCTCGGTATCGATAAGGCTCAGGGTTACTACATCGCCAAGCCGATGCCACTTGAGGAGGCTCTGGCTTTTCTTTCGTCCGCACAGTCGTAATGCCGTAGGCTGCCCGGTGTCATGATTCTCAGGTTATTTTATGTATATACCCCGTCAATTCTCTATTACTGACGAAGCAGAAATTCACGCATTTATTGATAACAATGGTTTCGGCCAATTGCTCTCGATGGTTGGCGGACGATTGTTTTCCTCCCATCTTCCTTTTCTGTTGTCGGATTGCAAAACCCGTTTGTTCTGTCATTTGGCGAAACAAAACCCACAGGTATCAGAAATTGCAGGGCAAGAAGTTCTGGTGACCCTGCAAGGTTCGCACGATTATGTTTCTCCCTCGTGGTATGAAACGCCGGGTGTTCCCACCTGGAATTATCAGGCCGTTCATCTCTATGGAAACTGCCGGTTAATATCGGCTAGCAAGGAACTGGCGGCTTTGCTGGACAAGCTCACGATGAAATATGAAGCAGCATTAACCCCTCCTTGGCAGCCTGATTACCGCGCGACACTTCTGGATGCCATTGTAGGGCTTGAGATCGATATCACTGAAGTGCAATGCAAGTACAAACTCAGTCAGAATCGATCTGAAAGTGATCAGATTCACGTGAGCAGGCAACTCGAGGCGACGGGATCCAAAATGCTCGCCGCGGCGATGCAGCAACAGCTCGAACAACTTCAGGGGAGTAAATAATGGCATTGACCGGTGAATGCTTCTGCGGCGAAATTCAATACCGAATTGAAGGTACGGTGAAAGATGCCAGGTCATGTCATTGTTCCCGTTGCAGAAAAGCGTTTAGTTCTCAAGCCTCGTCATACGCTTTGGTAGAGGCAGGTCAATTTACCTGGTCGCAGGGAGAGCATTTGCTGAGTAGCTACGAGACACATCCGGGGTTCGGGTTACAGTTCTGTAGCCTGTGCGGGTCGACGTTGTGCGGCACGCACAACGGCGCGGTACATGGTGTAACGTTGGGCTGCCTCAATGGTAACCCGAATGTTGAGATCGGGTACCACATATATGTGGCTTCCAAAGCGGCGTGGGAGGTGATTCCGCAAGGCGTTACGACTTATAATGAAGGCGCAGAGTAGCGTTTGTAAGATCAAAAATTTTCGGAATGCGCGCGCAGAATGTAGCAGACAGTGACTGCTGGTAAAAAGTGCGCGACAGGTGATTGGTAGAGTACGGCCACGAGATTAAGTGAGAGAATTTATCCCCCTCAATAAATGCAGTGATCTGGTTTACGATGTTGGAATGCACCGGGGAGAGGACACTGACTTCTACCTGAAAAAGGGTTTCCGGGTTGTCGGCTTTGAAGCCGACCCGGATTTGGCCGAGCATTGCAGAAGCCGCTTTTCCGCTGAAATAGATCGCGGGAAGTTAGTCGTGGTCGAAGGTGCCATTGTCGATCGTGGAGTTCTGGATGGCGGTGAGAAAACGGTCCGGTTCTATAAAAATACTGATGTCAGTGTCTGGGGTACGGTGGCCGATGGTTGGGCACACCGCAACGAGTTGCTCGGTACAAGCAACGACATTATTGACGTTGCTACTGTAGATTTTGCTGCTTGCCTGAAAGAGTTCGGCGTGCCTTATTATCTGAAGATAGATATCGAAGGCATGGATCTGGTCTGCCTTGAAACTCTGGTGAATTTTGAGACCAAACCGGATTACGTGTCTATCGAGTCGGAGAAAGTGTGCTTTGCCAAGTTGCTTCGCGAATTGGAGTTACTGTCGACGCTAGGCTATGGCGACTTCAAAGCCGTTCAACAAAGCGGTATTGCACGGCAGAAGGAACCTCAGCCTGCGCGTGAAGGTCGCTACACCGGCTATCGATTTGAGGAGGGCGCCAGTGGTTTGTTTGGTGAGGAACTTCCTTCAAGTTGGGTGAACGTTAATAAAATCATCAAAATTTACCGATCAATATTCCTCCGCTACCAGCTTTTTGGTGACTATGCACTACTGCGGAAGAATGTAGTTACCCGAAAGCTTGTCAATGCACTGCAGCGCGTTTTGCGCACGCCCTTGCCGGGCTGGTATGACACTCATGCAAAGCATTCTTCAGTTAATTCCTGATCACCCCCGTTGTATGGCCGGATTCAGATGACGCTCGACGCGCTGCTCAATACACTGCCGCAGCAGGGGCGCGTGCAATGGATCGGCGTCAGACCGGCGCGCGATGAACCAATGATTGCGGCGGCTTCTGTTCAGCTTAAAACTGATCAGGGTATTGTGGGTGATCGATTTAAAGGTCGCCCCGGCAGTGCGCGCCAGGTTACGCTTATCCAGTACGAGCATTTGGCTGTGATTGCCTCTTGTCTGGGCTTGGAGCGTGTTGAGCCGGCGCTGTTGCGCCGTAATATTGTTGTAGCCGGAATCAATTTGCTCGCGCTGAAAGGTAAGCAATTTCGTATCGGTAATGTGCTGTTGGAATACAGTGGTTTGGCTCACCCTTGTAGCAAGATGGAACGCTTGTTGGGGGCTGGCGGTTACAACGCAATGAGAGGGCACGGCGGTATTACGGCGAGGGTGTGTAGCGGCGGGCTTGTAAATGTCGACGATGCAGTTTTTTATGCTGCTGAATAGCCTCTGGTAGGCCATTGCCAGGCGATTAGTCGTCTCCCACAGAATCCAGTAGGCCTGATTAAACGCAGCGTATCAGGCACGATTATCGATGCCCGCAACGCTGCGCTTATACGGGCCTACAACAAAAATAAGGCTGCAGGCGAATGTGCTAACGGCCCTGAATTGCTTTACCAGTTGTAGGTCAACTGCAGGCTCACCGTGCGGCGGCGGTATTGTGAATATAGACGATGCCGTTTTTTATGCCGGTGAGTAGTCTTTGCTAGACCGTTGTCAGATGATTATTCGTCTCCCACAGAATTCAAGTAGGCCTGATTAAGCGCAGCGTATCAGGCACGATTATCGATGCCCGCAACGCTGCGCTTATACGTGCCTACAGCAAGAATAAGGCTGCAGGCGAATGTTCAAGCGGAGTTACATTTGCTCTACCAGTTGTAAGTCAACTGCAGGCTCACGGTACGGCGCGCTGCCTGAAAACCAAAGTGTGTTGCAGTTTCCGCAATGGTGTAGGCAGAAGGCAGGTCTTGCGTGTAGACGTACACTTGTTCGTCACTCAGGTTTTTACCGGCGATCGCTACTTCCCACGTCTGGTAGATGTCCGATAGCGCAATCCTGGCATTAAACTGTTGATAGGCGGGTTGTGCAACGCGCTCGTCCAGATTTGGGGACGGGTTGTAGTCGTCCGTGAAAATAACATCCAGATTTGCGCGCAGTAACAGTGAGTCAAACAGCGCGCGCTCGTAACCGATCAGCAGGTTGCCGGAGTAATCGGCTACGTATTGCCCTGTCTTGCCGGTGTAGTCGCAGTTAATCCCGTTGGGCGCGTTGGGCGTCTGCCCCTGCACACACGTTCCGGCCAGATGGTCTTCGTATTTGAATGACATCAGTGACGCGCCGCCGCCAATTAACCAGTGCTCGCTCAAGGCCAGGCGCCCGTCAATTTCCAGACCCTGTGAAATCGCGCTTGCAGCATTACCAACATTGAAGCCCAGCGTGCCGTCGAATACCGACACCTGCAGGTCGTCAAATTCAGTGTAGAACAACGCTAGATTCAGCTCGCCAGCGCCGTCAAACAAACTCATTTTACTGCCCAGTTCCGCGCTGGTAGCGGTTTCCGGCTCGTATTCAAAGGAGCCAATTAATGACACGCGGTTAGGGTTCAGGGCCAGAGGGTTGGCGGGCGTGGGCGTTGGGTCGGGAGACGAGTTAGACCGCGCATCGTAGCCGCCGGCCTTGGCGCCACGGCTCAGGTTGCCGTAGAGCATCACTTGATCGGTGGCGTACCACTGCAAGTTAACCAAAGGGGAGAAATTGTTTTCTGATCGCTCGCCCTTAAGGTCGTGCCGCTCTGCGGCAAAACTGATGGCTGCGGCCGAGTCGACCTCGCTGATGGGCTGAATGCTGCCGTCTGCGAAGGCAAAATTCAGGTCACGCGCACCGGTTTTGTTCTCATAGGTAAAGCGGCCGCCCAGAGTCAGGCGCAGCGTTTCGGAAATATTCCAAGCACCTTGCAGAAACACGGAAGCAACGATGGACTCTGAGTCAAAGAAGCGCGGTGAGCGAATGCCTGCAAGCGCATTGCCTGCGTCGCCGATACCAAAGAACGAGGTGGTTCCCAAGCCTGCGGTGAGGTCGGGGTCGATGTCGCCGCGTGCGCCGCCTTCTAGCAGATCGGCGGCATTGATAAGACGGGGCAGTACCGGCGAATCGACTTTGATGGAGTCAAAAAAGTCGAGGTCGCTGTATTGCACGTACGCACCGCCGATAAATTCCCAGGTATCACCAACGGGTGATATCCAGCGTAGTTCTTGGCTGAATTGCGAGTAGTCTTCTTCAAGATCGAGTTGAAACAGACGCACGCCGGAATAGTCGCAATCACATTCTTCGGTGTAGTCGTATTGCAGGTAGCCGGTTATGGACGTGAAGTTCTGCTCACCCACGTACCAGTCGTATTCTACGGTGATGTTGTAGGTGTTGTTTTCACTGGTGTCTTTTTGCCGCGAGGAGCGGTAGTCGCCTTCAGAATCGAGTACCGACGGGTGCTCATTCAGGAATAACCCCAGCTCCGGTGTCAGCAGGGTGCCGGGCACAAAAAAGTTGGTGTCGGCCATAATTTCACCGTAGGTACGGCCTGTGAAAAACGGCACCGTTGATACCGAGGGCGAATCGGTGATGACTTCGGTTTGGCGGCCCACCACGTCAAAGCTGCCATGCTCGAGTTTCAGTTTCAGGGTTGAGGAGTCTGAAACGTCCCAAAGGCTTTTCAAGCGTACGGTGTACTCGTCGCGCTGCGGCTCGGGTTCGCCGGTGATCTGGTTAGTCATATAGCCATCGGTTTGCCGGGCGCGAACCGCAAAACGCAGCGCCCACTCATCCGTTACCGGCCCCGATAGCATCAAATCACCGCTGTGCTCGTTATACCGGGGCTCGATGGTGACGGCGGCCTTGCCCATAAATTCCTGCGTCGGGTCTGCTGTGCGGATGCTGATGGCGCCGCCAATGCTGTTTTTCCCGTAAAGGATGTTCTGCGGGCCGCGCAACACTTCCACCTGTGCCAGATCGAGAAAGGGGGCGCGCGCCAACTGTGCTCTTCCGTAGTAGATGCCGTCAATATAAGTGCCAACGGACTGTTCGAAGCCCTGGTTTTCTCCAGAGCCGATGCCGCGTATATAAATAGAAGTGCCAAGGCCTACTTCCTGAATCGTGAGATTGGGTACGTAGGCAGACAGGTCTTCAGCTTTCGCAATGCCGGCTTCAAAAATCTTGTCGCCGGAAACAGCGCTGACCGATACAGGAACATCGGCAAGGCTTTGTGATCGGAGTTGGGCGGTAACAACCACCTCTTCAAGTACGGCGGCCTGGATTTGAGGCGCGAGCAGAGCCGCCAGCGGTAGGGCGAAGCGAAAAGCCGGATATTTCATGGAGTCTCCATCGGTATTTTTATAGCGCGGCGGAGGGTAGCGAAAATTGTCTTTTCGTTTTGTGAAGTGTTCGGCTATATCAGGTTGTTAGGTAGTAACCCTTAGGCATGTACAGTATTCAGGTACAAAATGTCGTACAGCCCGAAGCGCTGCAAGTTTACGCAATCGCCCTTGGTGTAATCTGGGAAGGTAAAAGAGGACCGCTCAGATTCAGGCGGTGCTACTGTTCTGAATGTTTAACCTTCGGCTTTCCGGGCCAGTGCCGGCTAACACTTCCGGTCCATTGAGGCGGGCGTTTTTCGAAAAAGGCTGTGCCGCCTTCGATCGCGTCGGGCATGCCCATGGTATGAAGTAGCCACGCTGTTTCGCGCTGGTCCATTTCGTCGACAGACATATCTGCCGAATCCCAGGCGAGCCGTTTTGCCATTGCGGTTACGAGCGGGGCGCTATGCAGGCTGATTTCTTCGGCCAGTGCCATTGCCGCATCGAACACGTCGGCGGCGGGTAGCGATTTCATGGCCAATCCCTTCTCTACCAGTTCTGCACCGCTCATCGTGCGGCCAAGAAGCAGAATTTCCAACGCGCGTTCCATTCCCACCAATCTGGGGAGCAGCCAGTGTGAACAGCCATCAGACATGACGCCGCGACGTACTTGCACGAGCCCATATTTACCTTCGTTGGCGGCGATCCGGAAGTCACACTGCAATCCCAGACTAAAGCCTAGCCCAATGGCGTGCCCATTCATCGCGGCAATTACAGGTTTGCGCAGTTGCCATGCCGGTGTCACCGGGCTGGAGCTGAAAGGAATTTTTGCGTCGGGAGAATCAAAGGTGTCGCCGCCACCGCTCATATCAGCGCCGGCGCAAAAAGCCTTGCCGTTGCCGGTGACGACAACCGCCCGGATACTGTCGTCCTGATCGCAGCGTTGGTAGGCCCGGTTCCATGCCTCACCCATAGTGCCGGTAAAGGCATTCATGGCGGCGGGGCGGTTTAGCCGTAAAACGGCGACGGCGCCGCGCTGTTCAAAGGTAAGATCGTCCGGATCTGATGTTTCTGTGCTCATGGGCTACCAAACTGGTTAAGAGAAATCGTGATTAGAGCGGGCTCTGTTGTAGCGAGAGCTTAACCGGCAAAGGTGTCAACATTGAAGTCTTCCGGCAGGAAGCAATGCCTTGCATGATTTAAAACAAGTGGATTAAACTGGTTGGATTCTGACATCCGATGCACACACTATCCAGCGGAAAGGGGGCTCAATGAGAAGGGCATTAAAACGGATAGCCAGCCCGGGCTGGCTGGCTTTGTTCATGCTGTTGTCAGCAACCGCTTCCGCAGGGGCCTGGGCCAGTGAGCGCCCCAATGTCATTATCATGGTGGCCGATGATCTGGGTTGGGCGGATGTTGGCTTTCACGATGGTGAGATTGATACCCCCTCACTGGACCGGCTTGCCCGCGAAGGAACCGAACTCCACCGCTTTTACACCACGCCAATATGCTCCCCGACGCGCGCGGCTCTGATGACCGGGCGAGACCCGATGCGCCTGGGTGTCGCCTATGGCGTCATCATGCCCTGGCATACCATTGGTATTCACCCGGACGAGCACTTTATGCCGCAGAGTTTTCAGGCAGCGGGCTATCAAACGGCGATGGTGGGTAAATGGCACTTGGGGCATGCGCAGCAAACCTACCATCCGAATGAACGTGGCTTTGAGCATTTTTATGGTCATTTGCATACCGAAGTAGGTTACTTTCCGCCCTTTGCCAATCAGGGAGGTCGCGACTTTCAGGTCAATGGCAGGTCGCTGGACAGCGAGGCGCTGGAGGGCGAAACCTACGAAAGCTTTGTGTTGGCAAATGAAGCCTCGCGCTGGATAAAAGCACGTAACAAGTCGCAGCCATTCTTTATGTATATGCCGTTTATCGCGCCGCATACGCCCCTGGATGCGCCAAAGGCTTTGCAGGAAAAGTATGCCGGCTTGAAAGACACGCGCAAAAAGGCGCGCAGTCACAACACGGATCAAAGCCGGTTTATCAATAAACTGATGCTGCAGCCCAGTGCCCGCCCAATGTATGCGGCGGTGGTTGATGCGATGGATCAAGCGATCGGCCGGGTGCTGGATACACTGGATGAGGAGGGTATTGCCGATAACACCATCGTGCTGTTTTTCAGCGACAACGGCGGCGCGGCCTATGCAACCGGTGGTGCCGATAACGTTCCCCTGCGTGGTGGCAAGGGTGAGGTGTTTGAGGGCGGTATTCGTGTAGTGTCGGTTATGCGCTGGCCCGAGGTGATAGAGGCGGGGCAGCGTTACGATGGAATTATGACGGCAATGGATGTATTTCCGACCATTGCCGCGGCGAGTGGCGTAAAGCCCGGCAACGTGCGCAAGCTCGATGGCCGCAATCTTTGGCCTGCGGTGGTCTCCGGCAAGCCGCAGCAGCGAAACGATTTGATATTTTTTGCCTCGGAAACGCCTATTCGCGGGCGCTTTAATCTCACAGCGTTTAATGATGAGTGGAAGCTGGTTCAGGAAGTTGAGCAGGGTTTGCTGTCGGCGACGGTGACAAATTATCTGTTCAATATCAACGCCGACCCCAACGAATACAACAATCTGGCAGAAGCTCAGCCCGATGTCGTGTCTGAAATGGCGGCCGCGATCCATCAATGGCGAACAATGTATCCGGTGACCGGTACGCGCGCCGAGCTGGTTCCGCCGCCTGGCTGGCGCGCACCGCTGGATTGGGCCGAGTACCCGGTTCCCCTCGATAGACTGCAAAGCGCCCCTGCACCCGGTATGCCCCCAAAGCACGCGTTGAGGCCACTCGACTGGCAGCATGGCGAAGCGGGGCGTTTGATATATGATTGTGAGCCCTATGCTTGGTTGGGCGGTGGTTTTTGCAAGTAATTGATGGCGTTGCACACGGGCGACAAACACGAAAGATTGCAGCCAGGACGTACGCGGCTTGCCGCTGGCTAGTGCTGCTTCTTGTGCCGCTGTGTCCCGCGGTGGCGGCAACGGACGCCCGGTCGTGCGCGGCTTGCCATCAGGAGCAGTACGCGCAATGGCAGCACTCGCATCACGCCAAAGCTATGCAGGAAGCCACCGATCAAACGGTGCTCGCACAGTTTGATGGCAGCGCGACTGCGTTTGGCCAATACGACTTCCGCTTTCTAAAGCAGGGAGAGCACTTTCGGGTCAGTATCCAAAAACAGGGCAGCGACAAGCCGCCACAGATTTTCGATATTCCTTATACCTTTGGCTACACACCCTTGCAGCAATATTTGGCGCGACTGCCCAAAGGCAAGTTTCAGGCACTACCTGTTGTTTGGGATACAAGGCCAAAAGCCGAAGGCGGCCAGCGCTGGTATGCATTGGAGTCTGATCTCAACTGGGACCATCCCGGCTTTACCTGGAATACCTCCTGTGCCGACTGCCATTCAACGGCCTTACAGAAGAACTACGAGGTCGCTACCCAACGTTTTAATACACAATGGGATGAGATCAACGTTGCCTGCGTGAGTTGTCATGGCGGCGCCGACGCGCACCTGCGCTGGCTGCAAACGGAACAGCCAGAAGAGCAGAAAAACGCCGGTTTTCCTGTGTCTTTGGCGGAGCGGGGGCAGTGGCGCTGGCTGGAGAATGAGGCGATTGCCCGGCGAAAAGACCCGCCCACGGGTGAGCAGCTTTCAACCTGTGCCCAGTGCCATACGCGGCGCGAACAGGTTGGTGAATGGCACCCCGGTACAGCCTTGCTTGATCACAGTGTGCCCGCAATGATTTCTTCGCCGCAGTATTTTGCCGATGGCCAGATTCGCGATGAGGTATTTGTGCTCGGTTCGTTTATGCAGAGCCGCATGCACGCGGCGGGTGTTGTATGCAGTAACTGCCACGAGCCCCATTCCCTGAAATTGCGCGCCGAAGGCGACGCACTCTGCAATCAGTGTCATATGAAGGAAGCGTATTCAGGGCCTGATCATCACGGCCACTCGCCTCAGACTGCGGGCTGCGTTGACTGCCATATGCCCGCAACCGTGTATATGGGGGTGGATCCACGCCGGGATCATCGATTCGGCATTCCTGATCCGGTTCTCAGCGCCGCGCTGGGTAGTCCCGACCCCTGCAGTGATTGCCACGAAGACGCAGCAGCGGAAGAGCTCGCCTCTGCCATCGATTCATTTGGCGGTTCCTTTGGCGAAAAGAGTGGTGAGCGTGTGTCGTCCACTGCATTAACCCGGATATTTGCCGAAGCAGCGATTGGTGTGCCGGGCAATTCGTTGCGCTACCGGCTTGATGGAGAAGCGTTCTCGCCCATCAGGCAGGCGGCTATTTTAGTGGCGATTAACGCGAATGCTGATGCCGGTTTACGCGCTATTGTCGACAACAAATTGCGCCATGCCGACCCGATGGTACGTTTGGCCGCAATGCGAAGTCTGGCTGCTATACCATTAGAACAGCGCTGGACTTCGCTATCTCCCTTGATTGACGACCCGGTGCGAGCCGTACGCTTTGAAACCGCTGCAACATTGGCCCAGGCGATTTCGCTGCCCCTGCCGCCAGAAAGTCGAGCTGCGCTAGCCGGCTTGCTCGACCGCTACGAAAGCTATCTGCAGTCCAATCTGGACAGCCCGACGCTGACCAGCAATCTCGGCAATTTTTATGCGGCGCAGAACAAGCGCGAGCAGGCTGAAACCGCTTACCGGCAGGCGATAGCTCTGGATCGTGATTTTATTTATCCCTACCTTCAGTTGGCAGAGCTGGCACGCGGCGCCGGCCAGACTGGCACTGCGCCCGGACGCTCAGAGAAAGATTGGCTGGACGCCGCGATGGAGATTGCGCATACCACCGCGAACGGGGGAGAACTCGCCGAGCTACACTATCGCTATGGCCTCTATTGGGCGCGCGCCGGCGACTACCCGGCAGCACTGGCGGCTTTGCAGAAAGCCCACAGCAAGGAGCCTGCCGTTGAGAGCTACGCGACGACTTATGCAATCGCTCTGGAGAGTACCGGGCAACCCGAGGAGGCGATGGCTGCGCTCGCAGCGTATTACCGGCGCAATCCTCTGGCTTCACGCGCGGCTGACCTGCTGGTGCGCTACAGCCTGAAGTACGGAAAGCAGGAGCGTGCGCGGAACACAATTATGCAGTGGTTGGCTCATGAGCCGAACAATCCGCAGGCGCAGCAATGGTGGCAGTATCTGCAACAGCGCCGTTAGGCGGCTTAAGGCTGGCGTGATTAATCAATTTTGTGTAACAAACTGTCAATCGGATGTCAGGCCGCGTCATTGCCGCTGTAGTCGCCGGGCGCGAAGCTTAGGGGTTTACATAATAGTATTTTGACCGCCGGGAGAGAGGCTTTATGCACGCCAAATTCACCGAAACAGAACTCGCCTTTCAGCAGCAGGTTCGGCAGTTTATGCGCGAGAATTATACGCCTGAACTGGCCCGGAAAATTCGCAACCCTGACACCTTTCGCGAAGGCATGATTGAGTGGCAAAAGGCACTCGACTCCCAAGGGTGGGCGGCCAACGGCTGGCCGGTAGAGCATGGAGGCTGCGACTGGTCGGCAACCGAAAAAAGTATCTATATCAACGAAATGGCCATGGCGGGGGCGCCCGATGTTGTCCCGATGGGCATCAAGATGGTCGCGCCGGTACTGTACAGCTACGGCTCCGATAAGCAGAAAGAGCGTTTTCTGCCGCCAACGAAATCCAGCGATATCTGGTGGTGCCAGGGATACTCGGAGCCTGGAGCCGGCTCCGATCTTGCCGCCCTGCAAACCCGCGCTGTGCGCGATGGCGATGACTACATTGTAAACGGTACCAAAATCTGGACGACCTACGCCCAACACGCAGACTGGATATTCTGTCTGGTGCGCACCGGTACCGAGGGCAAACCCCAGGAAGGCATCAGCTTTCTGCTGATTGATATGACCGCGCCCGGCGTCACGGTATCGCCAATTATTTCGATAGACGATGAGCATCACCTTAACGAAGTCAGTTTTACCGATGTACGCGTGCCGGTTGAAAACCGAATCGGCGAAGAAAACATGGGTTGGACTTATGCCAAAGCGTTGCTAACTTACGAGCGCACGGCTCTGTCGGGTGTAGGCTTTTGCCTGCGTACCCTGCAGCGTATTCGTCACTATGCGAGTCAGGAGAATAACGGCGGTCGTCCCTTGATGGAGGATCCCGATTTTCAGGCGCGGCTGGCCGAAGTGGAAATGGATGTGATGTCGCTGGAGTACCTTGAGTTGCGTGTTCTTAACACTGTCGACAAGGGTGGCGCGCCCGGTATGGAATCCTCGCTGCTTAAATTAAAAGGTACCGAATGCCAGCAGGCCGTGCAAAGCCTGCAGTGGGACGTGGCCGCGGCCTTCGGCGGTGTGCTGCCGGACGAAGCGGATACCGACGACATAGGGCACGACTTTGGCAACGCAGCGCGGCGAGAATATATGTTCGGTCGAGCATCAACCATTTATGGTGGCAGCAATGAAGTGCAGCGCAACATCATCGCCAAATTCGCATTGGGACTGTAGGAGAACGTTATGGATTTTTCACTGACTGCAGAACAACAGATGCTGAAAGGCAGCGTAGAGAAATTTGTTGCCAGCGAGTACGACGCCACACAGCGGGAGAAGCTTCTGGAGGCGCCCGACGCATTTAGCCGGGCCCACTGGAAGACCTTTGCCGAGCTGGGTTGGCTGACAATTCCCTTCAGCGAAGAGCAGGGTGGTTTCGGTGGCGGTATTGTCGAATCTGCAACCCTGATGGAAGCCTTCGGCAAAGCACTGGTGCTGGAACCCTTTGTCGATACGGTTTTGCTGGCGGGGCAATTGCTGGCTCGCGGTGCGAACACGGCAGACCATGAGTTGCTGTTGTCTCAACTCATGGCTGGCGAGGTGCAGGGCGCGTTTGCCTGGCAGGAGCGGCAAAGCCGATTTCATTTAAGCCACTGCGAGACAACGGCGAAAAAGCAGGGCTCAAACTACCTGCTAAGCGGCACCAAGACACTGGTGAGCAATGCGGATGCCGATTTTGTGGTTGTTTCGGCGCGTACGGCGGGAAATACCGAAGATGCGAACGGCATCAGCCTTTTTGCCGTGAAGCTCGATGACAGAGTCAACACCACGCGCATCCGGCTGATGGATGGACGCCATGCCATGAAAGTTCAATTTGATGAATTGTCAGTGCCCGCTGCGTCTTTGCTGGGAGATATGGGCGAAGCCTTGCCCCTGATGCAAAGCGTGGTAGACGAGGTGACGGTTGCGCTGTGCGCCGAGGCGGTGGGTGCGATGGATTACCTCTATAAGGCGACAGCCGAGTACACCAACACGCGCAAGCAGTTTGGCCAGCCCATCGGTAAATTTCAGGCGCTGCAGCATCGCATGGTCGACA
>DIBR01000014.1:1320-2146 GCA_002415025.1 Spongiibacteraceae bacterium UBA5047 | reverse complement strand
GCTGCAGCATCGCATGGTCGACATGTTTATGAAAACCGAGCAGTGTCGCTCTTTGCTGATACGGGCGATGTGTGCCGTGTCTGATGGCAGTGACGATATCCCGGAAGCGGTTTCGGCGGTGAAGTCGATGGTTGGGCGCTACGGGCGTGCGGTCGCAGAAGAAGCGGTTCAAATTCACGGCGGCATGGGCGTGACCAATGAAATGAACATCGGCCACTATCTCAAGCGATTGATGATGATAGATATGAGTTTTGGGAATGCCGATTTTCATCGGCGCCGCTTTTGTAGCTCACGATACCGTGAGCAGGCGCTCGATCTTGCGTTAGCCAGTTAGCGTATAGTTTGGTTGATTTAACAATAATAAGGCCGGAGCAAAAACATGCAGCTATTTCACAGTCTCACTGATCACCTGGATTTTCATGCCGCCAATCGCGGCAACGTGCTGATGGCCAGAGACGCAGATAAAGCACTGAACTTCAGTGAAGCACAGGACCATGTGAATCGTATTGCCGGCGCTATCAAGGCGTCGGGCCTGAAGTCCGGTGATCGAGCGGGTATTCTGGCAAAAAACTCCGTTGACAATATCTGCGTGTTTCTTGCCTGCGCTCGTCTGGGTGTTGTTGCCGTGGGCCTGAATTACCGTTTAACCCAGGCGGAAGTTGAGTTTATCGCCGACGATGCCGAGTTGGCCATGTTGTTTTTCGATCATGAATTTGATGGCTTGCGCGGAGATTATCTGCGTGGCAAGCCGGGCGTCTGCTTCGACTCTGCGGATTCAGCGCCTCTCTTTTCAGAGTGGCTGGCGGGTGCCGAGCCGGTGGCAGAA
>DIBR01000014.1:0-1164 GCA_002415025.1 Spongiibacteraceae bacterium UBA5047 | reverse complement strand
GGGTGCCGAGCCGGTGGCAGAATCGTGTGCCGGTGGCGAGGACGTGTTGTTTCAGATGTATACCAGCGGTACCACCGGTTTGCCCAAGGGCGTGCTCATTACCCATCGCAATGTGCTGTTGATGACCTATCAGGCGCCAATGACAACAGGCAAGGGCGCGCGTGTTGGTGAGGTGGGCCTGGTTGTGGCCCCAGTTTTTCATGCGGTCGGTTTGGTCGGCGCGTTAATGGGCGTTGTTTACGGCGGCAGCATGGTGATTCACCGGGACTACGACCCGGTTGGCATGATAGACACCCTGGTTAATGAAAAGATCAACACCACGGCGGTTATTCCGGTGATGCTGCAGTTTTCGATTGCCTGCGTACCCGATATTGCCGAGCGCGATTTTTCTAATCTGCACACGATTAATTACGGCGCTTCCCCCATTGGGGAAGATTTGCTCCAGCAGTGCATGGATATTTTCAAATGCGATTTTATTCAGGGCTACGGTCAGACTGAGGCCACACTGGCGCTGACGTTTCTTACTGCTGAAGACCACAAGCAGGCACTGGCGGGCCATCCCGAATTGCTTCGCTCCTGTGGTCGAGCTGTGTTTGGTACTGATATACGCATTGTTGATGGCGCGGGGAAACCGCTTCCCAATGGCGAGATTGGCGAGATTGTCGCGCGCGGTCCCCAGTTGATGAAAGGCTACTGGAAACGTGACGAGGCAACTGCATCGACGATTGTCGATGGCTGGTTACACACCGGCGATGCCGGCCGGATGGATGATGCCGGTTATGTTTACATTCAGGACCGGGTGAAGGACATGATTATTTCCGGCGGTGAGAATATCTATCCCGCCGAGCTGGAGAATGTTCTGATGTCCCACCCGCATATAGCCGATGCAGCGGTCGTGGGGGTGCCCAGTGAGAAGTGGGGTGAAGTGCCTATTGCCGTACTGGTCAGTGGCGGCAATCCGGAATTAAGCGCAGAAGAGCTGCTAGAGTATTGTCGCGACAAGCTGGCAGGCTACAAAATACCGCGCGCGGTTGAGTACGTTGAAGCACTGCCGCGAAACCCCACCGGCAAGATTCTGAAAAAGGATTTGCGCGCCCAGTTCCACGATAAATATGCGGCATTAAAGGCAGGTTGAGTGAGAACTGCCTGAAACGCTGCGCTTAT
>DIBR01000004.1:34228-64586 GCA_002415025.1 Spongiibacteraceae bacterium UBA5047 | reverse complement strand
TTTTTCACCGTAGGCCCGTATAAGCGCAGCGTTGCGGGCATCGCAGAACTGCCTGATACGCTGCGCTTAATCAGGCCTACGAATCCTGTTCAGCAGCAACCGCTCGCACCTGTGGGAGATTCTATGTTGCCCTGCAAGCGGATAAAGCCGATCGGGCCACTTCTGATTCGCGTGCAGGGCACGCTCCCACAGCATACGGCAATAGCCTGTTCACCTGTATTTACGAAAAACCAAAAAAAGCCGCCGCGTACCGAAGTACGCAGCGGCAAAGGTATTGCTGCAAAGCCAACTCAGCGAAGGTCGAAGCGATCCAGCGTCATCACCTTGGTCCAGGCGGCGACAAAGTCCTGCACAAACTTTTCCCCCGCGTCGCTGACGGCATAAGCCTCGGCAACGGCACGCAACTCGGAGTTGGAACCAAAGATCAAATCAACGGGAGTCGCGGTCCATTTCAGTTCGCCACTAACGCGGTCATAGCCGGTATAGAAACCATCCGGTTTTGTGGCTTTTGACCAACGGGTCGACATATCCAGCAAGTTCACGAAAAAGTCATTGCTCAAGGTGCCGGGGCGCGTTGTCAAAACGCCGTGCGATGACTCGTCGGCATTCGCATTCAGCGCACGCATACCGCCCACTAACACGGTCATTTCGGGAACACTCAGGGTCAGCAGGTTAGCTTTATCTACCAACTGCTCTGCGGGAGAATGCGCAGCCTTGTCGCTGAAGTAATTTCGAAATCCGTCTGCGCTCGGTTCGAGTACTGCAAAGGCCTTAACATCCGTCTGCTCCTGCACGGCGTCCATCCGGCCCGGATGAAAGGGAACCTCAATATCCTGACCTGCATCTTTGGCTGCTTTCTCGATTGCCGCAGCGCCACCCAGAACAATCATGTCAGCCAGTGAAATACGGGTACTGCCCCACTTGGAATCATTAAAATCCTTGCGAATACTCTCCAGCATTGCGAGCACCTTAGCCAGCTCGTCCGGGTTGTTCGCCGGCCAGTCTTTTTGAGGCGCCAGACGGATGCGTGCGCCGTTGGCACCGCCACGCATATCGGTGCCGCGAAAACTGGACGCTGAGGCCCAGGCAGTTCTCACCAACTCGGGCA
Organism: Spongiibacteraceae bacterium UBA5047; assembly: GCA_002415025.1. Lineage (GTDB taxonomy): Bacteria > Pseudomonadota > Gammaproteobacteria > Pseudomonadales > Spongiibacteraceae > Litorivivens. The sequence goes on along the minus strand of DIBR01000004.1, from coordinate 63,478 downwards.
CGGTAAGGCCTGATTCAAGAATTTTTGACTTCAGCTTGTTGATATCACGCTTGCCCACAAGTTTGTGGTCAACTTCAGGAATCGGGTCTTGCCAAATCAGCTTTTCTTCAGGCACCTGGTCGCCGAGGTAGCGCGCACGCGGCCCCATATCCCGGTGAGTCAGTTTGAACCAGGCTTTGGCAAAAGCGAGTTCGAAGGCGTCCGGGTTTTCCTGAAAGCGTTTGGCAATTTCCCGATACGCGGGGTCAAATTTCAGCGACAAATCTGTTGTGAACATAATCGGCGCATGACGCTTGGAGGGATCATGGGCATCGGGAACAAGACCTGCTGCATCCCCATTTTTCGGAATCCACTGGGTCGCACCTGCCGGGCTTTTTGATTGAACCCATTCAAACCGGAATAGATTGTCCAGGTATTGGCTTGTCCACTGCGCCGGGCTGGATGTCCAGGCGCCTTCCAGACCGCTGGTTACCGTGTCTTCAGCGTTGCCTTTGCCACAGGTGTTCTTCCAGCCAAAACCCTGTTCTTCAACGCCTGCTGCTGCAGGAGACTCTTTAACACAGTCATCAGGCTTGTGCGCACCGTGCGCTTTACCAAAGGTATGCCCACCGGCTATCAACGCAACCGTTTCTTCGTCGTTCATGGCCATGTGGCCAAAAGTCTGACGAATATCCTTGGCTGCAGCCAGAGGGTCGGGTTTGCCGTTCGGGCCTTCCGGGTTGACGTAAATCAAACCCATTTGCACCGCGGCCAGCGGCTTTTTCAGTTTTCTGTCGCCATGGTGGCGCTTGTCGGCAAGCCATTTTTTCTCCGGCCCCCAGTACACCGTATCAGGCTCCCAGTCGTCGACCCGGCCACCGGCGAAACCAAAGGTTTTAAAACCCATGGATTCCATCGCCACATTGCCGGTGAGAACCATCAGATCAGCCCACGACAAGGCGTTGCCGTATTTTTGTTTAACCGGCCACAGCAAGCGCCGCGCCTTATCGAGATTAACGTTATCCGGCCAGCTGTTCAGCGGCTCAAAGCGCTGCTGACCACCGCCCGCACCGCCGCGCCCATCATGCTCACGGTAGGTACCGGCACTGTGCCAGGCCATACGAATAAAGAACGGACCGTAGTGACCATAGTCTGCGGGCCACCAATCCTGAGAGCTTGTCATCAGGGCCTCGATGTCCTTTTTCACGGCATCAAGATCGAGCGTTTTAAACGCGTCTGCATAGTTAAAGTCGGCGCCCAGAGGATTGGACGCAACGTCGTGCTGGCGCAAGGGCTGCAAATCCAGCATTTCTGGCCACCAGTCCTGGTTTGTATTGGCCTTGTCTGCAGCGTTGACGAAGGTGCTTGCTGTAAATGATGATAGCCCCACTGCTACGGCGAGCAGTAACGGGTTTGCTTTTTTTAACATGGGAGCGATCCCCTCGGAGTTGGCTGGTTACCGCTATACAATAAGGTGCTTCTCACCAAATTGTATATTCTATTAAAACTATCGCATCGATCTATAATTCCTATCCATTGACTGGCACGACATCTGACACCTGCATCCCCTGCCAAGACCGGACTTGGGCTATACTGCGCTTGCACATTTAACCCGCAACTCATCGCTTACTACAGACAACCCAGGTGTGGCAGTATGGTTTTGCTTCGATACGCAGCTTTGATTCTCTTTAGCCTGATACTCAGCGGCTGTAAAGCCAGCAGTAGCAACAGTAGCGCAAGCGCCGCTCAGCCAAGCCCACCGCCCCCGGTTGCACCGCCACCCGTTGTGCAACCGCCGGTTGTACCGCCACCGCTAGACCCGCGATTTATCGACGAGCCCGCCGTTCAATGTGTGGTGAATGATCCGCGCCGGGCAGTAGGAAACGAGCTGGATGCGCCCGGCAAACTTGAGGTGGTGGTGAGCACACCTCTGGGCAGCGCCGCGCAGTGCACCAGCAATACCGAGTATCTGGTAGGCACTGGCCTGCACGACATCACAGCGCCGATTGCCGATACTGCCAGTCTCGCCTGGGTTAACCCCCAACAGGTATTCAGCGGCCTGCACTCGCGCGTGTATGCTCGCGCCTTTGCCATTGCCTCGCCTTGTAATGACAAACGGGTGATGTTTGTTTCCGTAGACACGGGGCTTATGAGCGCATCAATGCGCAACGCCGTACTGGCAGAAATTGCCGCCGACGAAGCCCTGAAGGATCTCTACAATGGCAACAATGTCATGTTGTCGGTCACGCACACGCACTCTGACCCCGGTGAAGGCCTTGCCGGCGTCGGCAATGGTGAGGCTGTTATCGTCAGTGGTATCTTTGGTGCTATATCCCGCGCGCACGCCAATCTTGTTGCCAACCCGGAACCCGCCAGCATTGCACTCTCATCTGGCGAGCTTCTGAACGCCAACATCAACCGGTCAAAACCGGCCTATGCCCAAAATACCGCCGCCGAACGCAATCAGTTCCTGAACTCGCGCAACGAGGAAACTCAGGTCAACAAGCGCATGGTGCAGTTGGAACTCAAACGCAACAATGGCAAAGCGGCCGGCCTGATTAACTGGTTTGGTGTGCACCCCACCGTTATTGGCCCGGCGCAGCACTTTGTCAGCGGCGATGTAAAAGGCTATGCCTCTCTGGGCTTTGAGCGCCTGATGGGCACCGACTATCGCGCCGACCCGGCCCAGGGCACCTTTGTGAGCGCCTTTGCCCAAGCCGATGAGGGCGACGCCTCGCCCAATATTGCCGTTGAGGAATTTCCCTACCCCAGCCCGAAGCGCGGCGGCGGCGAGAACGATTTCGATTCCAATGCAATATCCGGCATCAAGCAACTCGCCCGTGCCATCGAGCTCTACGGCACTGGTACAACAGTCACAGGCCCCGTTGATTACCAATTCCTGCGCATTCCGATTACCGACATCACCGTTGACGACGCGACCGTTCTCGACAGCCTCCAGCATCCGCCGGAACTGGATGAGGCCGTGAAAAAAACCTGTGACGGTATTCTCGGCACCTCGTTTGGCGCGGGTGCCGAAGATGGCCCCGGACCGACTCAGGAAGGCTTAACCTGCGATGACGACCCCGCCTTACTCGAAGCCGCACAAACCGATATTGCCGCCCTGAGCGGCTCGCGCTTGAGCGGTTTCCCCGGCAGCTGGCCAAAAGACAGTATTCCGGGGCAGTTTCTGTCGGCCACTGTCATGTGTAACGCGCAGGCCCTACCTCCGGTTCTGGGCGACTTTTCCTGTCAGGCAGAGAAGCCCCTGCTTTTGCCTCGTGGCGGCTCCGTACTGCCCTTTCAACTGTTTCGCGTGGGTAATTTCGCCTTGCTAGGCCTGCCGTGGGAAGTCACCACCATGTCGGCCAGACGCATTCGGTCACTGCTGCTTGAAGAGCTGGCCCCGGTGGGAATCGACACCATCGTGATTGCCGGTCTGGTAAACGACTACGTGCATTACCTGACCACGCGTGAAGAGTATTCGTCCCAACAATACGAGGGTGCCTCGACACTTTACGGCCCGTGGACGCAGGCCGCAGTTGCGCAGGAATCACTCAAGCTGGCACGCGCCATGCGCGATAATATTGCGCCCGCAGCGCCTCCGAATCCCGGCGCGCGCCTTGATCTCACTCTGTTTGCCGGCCCACAGGAAACTCCCCATCCGGCCGGCGGCCCCGGCACCGCTGTGACACAGCCACCCAGTTCAATCACAGCCGGTGAAGTGCTGGAAGCTGAATTTGTCGTCGGCCATCCCGGCAATGATCTGCGCATTCAGGAAAGCTATGTCTATGTGGAAAAGGAGTTGCCCAGCGGCGAATGGCAAGTGATTGAAGAAGACCGCACACCGGAGTTGTTGTATGAATGGAAACCGCTGATCCAGGCGCCGGTTGCTCAGGAGCGCCCCCAATTCAGCGGTGGCGGTACCGGGCTGGTGAGCTGGACCATTCCTGCCAATACACCAACAGGAACCTACCGTTTGCGGGTGGCCGGCGCGTCCAGAGGTTTGCTCGCACAAGAGGCCAGCGCCTACGAGACGATTTCAAACAGCTTTACCATTGTCGGTACCGACAGCCTCTGTCCCTGACGTGAAAATTGACAGGCTTTGACCCCGTTCATGCAGCGCCCTTCTGATAGGCTCGCTGCAAGCCAATTGACAAGGAGCCAGAACAATGACCGATACCGTACTCGCTGACTCACTTCCAAAATGGATTAAAGATCACGTTGAGCTCTACGAGCGCGACGGCGACGCGGCCCACCTCTGGGATGCGGCTCTGGGCGGCGGCAAGGGAATGCTGACAACCCTGCTGCTGCGCACAACAGGACGAAAATCAGGCAAGACCCTAAGCCTGCCGCTGATATACCGCCCCACCGACACCGGTGGCTACTGCGTCATCGCCTCCAAAGGCGGCGCGCCGGCTCACCCGGCCTGGTATCTGAATCTTGCAGACGAACCCAACGTTCGTATCAAGGTAGCGAACAAGGAAATGAAGGCAACAGCACGGGTTGCCGAAGGCGCCGAGCGCGAAGCACTGTGGCAAAAGATGGTGGATTACTACGCGCCCTATACGGATTATCAGGCGGCAACTGAACGACAGATTCCTGTGGTAGTGTTAGAGCCAATTCGCTAAAGATGCCCGAAACGCTGCGCTTATTCGGGCCTACGGGTAGCACACAACACTTCACTTGCAGGCCGGGATAAGCCCAGCGTTCCCGGCAAAGGCATTACGTCGGCGTACGCTCCATCGCGGCACAAAAATCGCCCGCAACACTTCGCTTGTAGGCCGGGATAAGCACAGCGTTCCCGGCAATTGAAACTCAAGCAGAAGCGCGTTTCATCGCAGCGCGCACACAATCCAACACGCCGTAGTCGTACTCACCATCGAACAATTCATAAACCGGCTTTAAGGCGCTGCCTTCCTGTTGCTCGAATGCGGTGGATAATGCCCGCAGCGATTTCTCATCAATCTCTATCACATCTTCAAGATCAATTTCTTCGCGCTCTATGCCCAGCGCTAGATGCCGATACACCGTTTGCAGGGTAAGCTCTCGCTTGTGTGCTATTTCCAGAGGTTCAAGACCTTGGGCAAGCAAAACCAGACTCTCGGCAACGGTGTCGGCCTTGGGTGAAGACTCCTCGCCGAATTCGAGAATGACCTCAAGAAAGCTTTCTCCGTAAGCTTCCAGTTTACGTTCACCAATGCCCGATATCCGACCCAGCTGTTCCAGCGTTTGCGGTGCGCGCTCGACCATCGCGGCCAGGGTGGCATCGTGGAAGATAACGTAGGCCGGCACACCCTGCTCTTCGGCCAGTTTTTTTCGATGCTCGCGCAAGGCATCCCATAGCCGGCTACTGCCTCCGCTGAAATGGGCGGCCGCTTTGCTCTTTTTGGTTTCACTGACTTTGAGCATTTTTCGAAGCGTCAGTTGCTGCTCACTCTTTAATACCGGGCGCGCCGCCTCGGTTAAACGCACGCTGCCGTGCCCCTCGTAGTCAACACTGAGAAAGCCGCTGGAAATCAACTGCCGAAACAGGGTTCGCCATTCGCCCTGGCTTAACTCCGTGCCTATTCCGTAAACCGCCAGAGTATCGTGACCAAATTGCTGAATACGCTCATAGCCGCGTCCGCTATCAAGACCGAGCAATACGTCCACAAGATAGTTCACACCAAAGCGTTGACCGGTGCGATACACGCAAGACAGTGCCTTTTGTGCAGCAACCGTTGCATCCCAGGTTTCGGGGGGCGTCAGGCAGTTATCGCAGTTGCCGCAGGGTTCGGCCAGATCGTCGTCGAAATAGCGCAACAGGGCCTGACGACGACAGGAATGCATTTCACACAAGCCCAGCATCGCATCGAGTTTGTGCCGCTCTACCCGCTTGCGGCTTTCTTCGGCCTGCGACTGCTCCTGCATTTGCCTGAGGGTAATCACGTCCTGCAGGCCGTAGGCCATCCAGGCATCAGCGGGCAGGCCGTCACGGCCGGCGCGGCCCGTTTCCTGATAGTAGGCTTCAATACTTTTCGGCAGACTCAAATGCGCGACAAAACGCACGTCGGGCTTGTCGATCCCCATACCAAAGGCAATGGTCGCAACAATGATAACGCCATCTTCGCGCAAGAAGCGCTCCTGATGCTGCTCGCGCAGCTCTGACGACAGGCCCGCATGATAGGGCAACGCTGTCATACCCTGTTTACAGAGCCACTCTGCAACTTCGCCCACCTTGCGCCGCGACAGGCAGTAGACAATCCCCGCCTCACCTTCGTGCTCATTGAGAATAAAGCGCTTTAGCTGCTCGCGGGCGTTACCCTGATTTTCGCTGATACGATAACGAATATTGGGCCGGTCAAAACCGTCGTTAAACACTTCGGCACTGTGCAGATCGAGGCGGCTGATAATTTCGCGTCGGGTTGCCAGATCGGCGGTTGCAGTGAGCGCTATGCGCGGCACATCCGGAAAGCGCTCATGCAATACCGATAGCTGAATATACTCGGGGCGAAAATCGTGGCCCCACTGCGACACGCAGTGAGCTTCGTCGATGGCAAACAACGCCACTTCCGTCTGATCAAGCAGCTCCAGCATACGCGGCATCATCAAACGCTCCGGCGCTACGTAGAGCAGATTAAGCTCCCGGCGGCGCAGGCGCGTTTCCACCGCATAGGCTTCTTCACTGCTCAAGCTGGAATTGAGATAGGCTGCGCTGACGCCGTTCTGTTGCAGTGCCTGAACCTGATCACGCATAAGCGCTATCAGGGGCGACACCACCACCGCCGTACCGGCGCGAATCAGGGCCGGCACCTGATAGCACAGGGACTTGCCGCCACCGGTTGGCATGAGTACCAGCGCGTCGCCGCCGCCGATCACATGCTCAACAATGGCCTGCTGCTGGTTGCGAAAAGCGTCGTATCCATAAACCGATTGCAGCGCCTGTAGCGCTGCGTCGGAGGTATGGGGCTGTAAAGGTTCGGTTGTCGACATCAGGACTTCATAGCAAGAAAAGAGGGTTTACCACATCAGATCGTCGGGGATTTTATAATCCGCGTAGGGGTCGTCCTCTTCGACAACCTCAAGCGACTTTTGGTGATGCAAGACCACAAAGTCGGCATCGCGCTGGGCAATTTTCTCGGCTATGGCCGCCGGCACCAATTCGTACCCCTCGCCCTGTCTGGCAATGGCAATCTGGCCCCGGCTCAATTGCGCCTGCAGCTCGTCGGTAACGTAGAGCTTCTTGATCTTTTTACCATCGGTAAACTGATAGGACACTTCCCCACGCTTGCGATCAATCCGGTTGAGGGTTATCAGCTGAACAATTTGAGCGCGGATGGCTTTTTTGTCCGCCTCGGCCTGACGCTGCCGGTTCAGTTCCCTGTCACGCTCGGCCTTTTGCTGCAAGGCGCGAGCTGCCGCCTCCTTCGATTCATCGACCTTCACCTGCCCTTTGGGCTGTTTGGCGGCTTTGCGCTTTTCCTTGTTAAGTTGCTTGGCCTTTTTGGGGTCGACCATGCCGGCCTGAAGCAGTTGTTCCTGTAAAGAGGGCATACCGATTTATCCGTATTCAATAAAACGAAGCAGTGGGTGTATTTGGAAGCCACTAGTGTAAAACATTCAAGCGGACAATAGTGGGCGGCAGGCGAAAAGTCGGCGTAATAGCCGCTACAGATGAAAGTCGCCGAAGGCCAGGGCCTGCCCGCACTGGTCGCAGACCATCAGCGGGTCCAGCACCGAATGGCATTGGCGATGCACCAGCACCAGCGACGGGCCGCTATCGTTGCTCAGCCAGCGGTCTCCCCACTGCATCAGCGCGACAATGACCGGAAACAGCGACAAGCCCTCTTCCGACAGCCGGTAGTCTCCGCGAGCCTGACTACCACGGGTAAAAATACCCAGCGCGGTCAGACGGCTCAGCCGGTCACTCAGAATATTGGTGGCGATACCCAGGGCCTGCTGGAAACCGTTAAAGGTTCGCACGCGGTAGAAAGCCGCCGCGATGGTTAGCGCCGTCCAGCGGTCGCCCAGAATTTCGAGGCTGCGATCCATAATCGGGTGTTCTGTGCCCAAGGCTGAAGGCGCAATGCGCGAGCGCCGCGATTGCGTGTTTGCTGTCAGTTCCGCATCGGGTTCACCCGGCCCGTAATGCCAGTGACAATCCCGTGCGTCAAAGTCGCCCTGGCAGGAGCCGCACCGGGGGAGCGGCATAAACTCCTTGCCGCATGCGGTATGTACAAGATGGTGGGTGACGCAGCCCGGCGTGTAATGCCACTGTTTATCCCAGCGGATAATGGCCAGCGCAACGTTGTAAAGATCTTTGCCCATTTCGGTGAGATGGTACTCGCTGCCCTGCCCGCCACTTACCCGACGCTCCAGCACGCCCTGCTCTTCGAGGCGTTTCAGGCGATTGCTGATAAGGCTGCGAGAAAGCCCCGTGCGATTGAGCAAGTCGGTAAAGCGGTATACACCGAGAAACACCCAGTAAACTAGCAACAGTGAACTGCGATCACCCACAATATTGAGCGCCCGGCTAACCGAGCGCGCATGCAGCAGGGGGTTGTCAATCGGTGTGTCAGTCGATACCGGCTGACCGCTACCGGCATAGCTCAAGGGTGTTTTCATGGCCGCAGTTTAGCAGCAGGCCCCTTGCCGCCACCAGACATCATGCGGGCCGGCGGCTTTGAGTAATTCGAAAGCGCTGGGCCACAAAGCCCAGTTCAGTCAGCGAAGCATTGCCTGCAGGATTAAGACCGGTCACATGAAAGTCACTGTAGGCCGCCGCAAAATTTAGCGGCATGGGGCCGGTCAGATTACAGGTTAACTGGGCTCCAGCGCGGGCATAGCCCTGTTCCGCGCGCTCGAGAAAATCCTCATCGCGAGAGTAGACAAAGGCCGTTAAGCCGCCTGCCTCGCGCACATCCTGCGTTGCCTGCATAAGCGCATCGTCAGCCGATGCACATTCAATCACAAATGACACCGGGCCAAATCGCTCACCGAGATAGAGCGCGCGCTGGGCCGGCGTTACCCCCAACATCAAGGGTGTGGAGGTGCGTGCATTCGGGTAGTCGGGGTGCGGGTAGGCCTGTGGCTGCAGCAGCACCTCGCCGAGCGATTCCAGCTCCCGGAGCAAGGTGAGTGTTTGCGGGGCCTGCACGCAGGCGAGAATCATGGCGGCCTTGCGTGGGTCCTGTATCAAGTTGTCAACGGCAGCCGCAAGCCGGCGCTTGACCTCGGCGGCAGGAATCAAACGCATTGCCTCACCACGCCCCTCCTTCACGCCTTCAGCCGGCAGGTATATGTTCTGGGGGCTGGTGCACATTTGCGCCGAGAACATGCACAAGGTCGTTGCCAGACTGCGCAGCACGGCGTCGAGATCGTCACAGGAGTCCAGAACCACGGTATTCACGCCAGCTGTTTCGGTATAGCACAGTGCCGGATGGGCATTGGCCTCAACCCAGCTGCCGAACTCAACACTGCCGGTAAAATCGACAATCGCCGTTTTCGGGTGTTTTACCAGCTGCTTGCCTATGGGGTTTGCATGTGTGTCGAGCGCCAGTGTTACGAGGTTGGGATCAAACCCGAACTCTGCCAACACGTCCCGAAATATTGTTACTGACAATGCCATGGGCAGTACCGAGCCGGGGTGCGGTTTTACAATGACGGCATTGCCCGTTGCCAGACTCGCCATCATGGAAGGCCAGGCATTCCAGGTTGGAAAACTCGCGCAACTGAAACACACGGCAACACCACGGGGCACAATGCGGTAGCGTTTATTCAAGGCTATCTGCGCCTTGCCAAAGGATCGCTCCCAGCGCGCCGTTTGGGGCGTCCAGCACATCGCCTCGTAGGCATACACCAGCGCTTCGATAGCGCGATCCAGGGCATTCACACCGCTGCCGGTATAACTCATGTTCGGGCTTTGCCCGGCGGTATGCATCACTGCGGTGGCAATATCAAACATCTGCTGAAAGAGTCGATCCACCACCTCCAGCAATACGCCCGTTCGCGTCTCTATGCCGGCGAGCGCCCAGGCATCCATTGCCTGACCCGCAGCATCAAACAGCACATCGATATCCGACTGCGGATAACGAATCCCCAGAGCTTCCTGGGTATAGGGCGACTCCTCTTCGCCAACGTCAGCCCTTATTCCCGGCTGCTCCAGCGCAAAGCCCTGATGCAGCATCGACTGAAACCGTGATTGCGCCTCACGCTGCCCGTTTTCTTTTTGCGGATGCTCATGCAGTTCGGGAAAAGCGCTCCAGTGATGGCGTTCGCGACAGGCTATCTGGGCCTGCTCGAAGCGCTGACGATGTTTTTCAAAAATCGATCCTGCTGATGTTGCTGGCATCCTGACTACTCCGTTTCAGTCCTGGCTCGTCTGAATAATATTCGGCAATGGCCCTAGCAGTGGCAGCCACAGCGAGCCGCTGATTTCGACAGGGGTGACATTCACCTGAGAGGCGCTTACCGCGCCGGTAATATTAAACTGCTCATGCGCACCATAAATCAGCAAGGCGAGCTTGTCGCCCGGCTGCAAACGCTCGGCAATTCCACTCATCTCAAAGTCGTAGTCACCCGGGCCACGCGTTGGCCACAACTGGTTGTCAACAAGATCCCAAATCTGGGGAGTCGTACTGCGCATATGACCGAGACCAAATATAAGAATTTCGTCACCGGGGGTTGCCGTAGAAAGGCTATCGATACTGATCTGCAGGTGGGGAATACCGGCTATCACCTCGCCCTCTGACCCGGCAGTGTAGCCAAGATCAATCACTACCGGCTGCGCAACACCCGGCACCGCGCGCGTTGCCGGCAGAACAAACTTTCGACCGGTTTTACCGCGACTGACGTCGTCAACCAGCACCGCGTCAGTCACACTGAGTGACATGCAGGGTTTACGCGGAATAACATCAGCCGCGCCCTCTATCCCTTTCAAATGTTCCTGAAAAAAAGCAAAGCTCGCGGTATTTTTATCAAGGCTTCCGCAACGGTTTTGCGGCAAGTCATTGCTGGGTTGAAACAGGTCATTCCCTACATCCACCACTTCATGGCCTATATGGTAGGTCAGGAAGCGAACATCTCCGCCCTGTTCCTGCAAGCACTTTGCGTTGTAAAAGCCGTCGTTAAACACAAATACCGTGTCGCGCATTCCCTGCCACACCATCGCATGCACGGGTGGCGGCGGTAACGATGGCAACTCGGGAAAGGTACCTGGGCCGCCGTTAGTTGCTACATATTTGCCCTCACAAAAATAACTGTGGCTATGATAGGCCCAATAATCGCGGGTATAAGGAGTCGGCCGCGACCCGCTCAGCAACTCAAGGGAATACTCCGTAATCGTCGGCCCGTAATTTGCGCTATTACCTGCAGCAATGCCGCCAGCAAAAACACCTTCATACATGGTGGCGCGCAGTACGTCGTTGGGAAACAGCGCCGTGGGAAAATCGTACCAGGTGTACTCGGGAACGATGGCGTCCATTCTACGCTTGGGGTCGATGGCATTCAGTATCAGTTGCGAGATCCCGCCGTAAGAGCCACCGATCGAACCCATTATCGGGTTATGCGAATCACGCCCGTCAACACTTGGACCGTAGGCAAGCCAATCCAGATTTGCCTCGGCCCAATCCAGCATGGCAACCAAACCCTTGCCTGCGTAGTCGGGGTCCATACCTCGTATATTCCCGGTGGATTCGTTATGCCCGCGCTGATCAAAGCTGAGTACACCGTAACCGTTGTTAACGTACTGGACGAAATTGGGTTCGTTGCCCTGCCCGCAATCGTCGGTACAGCTTTCATCCAGACTTCGAACACGGCTGCCGGCGTAACCGTGGTGATAAATAATCAGCGGATAGGTAGCACTGGAATCCACCGTCGCTGGCTCAAAGACGGTCATCGCTACCGTGTCGCCGGTTCCCGGAACCGTAATATATACATCGTAGACTTCGCCCGCCCGTACGACCGGCGCCGGAGGATTGTCATCGGGCTGAGGTGCTTCCGGCTCAGGCGAGGCGGGTGGCGGCGGCGATTGTGGCGGCGACCCGCTGTCGGGGTTGGTTGCTGCAGCCGGCACCGAAGCCGCTGATGAATCCGAGGATGAATCGCACGAAGCCAGCCCGAATGTAGCGAATAGAATCGCCGCTATTCTAAGAAAATTTTTCACTATTCTAACACCTGAAACAGCAGCACCTGAAACCGTAGTGCCTGAGAAAGTATCACCCGAAAAAGTGATATAAGACTCTGCGTCAGTTTCCCGCTGCAGAGGCAATCCGTTGCCAAATGAGTTCATGGTGGCGCTCCCCTTCCTTGGCCGACAAAGTAAGTTGGTTATCTTCAAAGTGCATTTTTCGACGTTGCACCGAACCGACAAAATTCGGGTTCAGCGCAATATCAACCCGGTGAACAACCTCGTCACCGTCAATGTCAAAACTGCCCCCGTAGCTGAAAAAGCTGTCGAAGGCAGCGGTCTTTTCAGATTCAGGGGCGCGCTGGGGAACCTGCCCGGAGAGGTGTTTTCGGTCAGCGCGAGCGATAGCAGCCAGCATTCGGCCATCGGCGCTGTAGAGCAAACTGCCGTTGGGCGAGTCGCCGTAGGGTTGGCGCGCGGGGCGTCCGTCATCAAAGCGCATGGTCCAGCTCAGTAGCGACCAGCCGCCTACGATGCGATGTGTTATAGCAGCCATCAGTACAGACGCTCTATCAACATGGCCGAACCCACGCCACCGGCACCGGTTGCTACCACAAGCCCCAGCGTTTTATCGTCGCATTCAAGCACATCACAGAGTGTAGACAGCAGCACCGCACCGGTAGCGCCCATCGGGTGACCTTTGGCGAGATGCCCGCCCGACACATTCACCTTGTCTTGATCAACGTCGTAGCGGCGGGAAAACAGGACCGGCACTACCGCAAAGGCTTCCATGAATTCGATGCGATCAATATCGGCGAGGCGAAGTTTCTGCGCGGCCAGCAATTTGTCCATTGCCGCCATGCCACCCGTCAGTGAATCGACGGGGTCAGCGGCGGCATCGGTCCAGCCAAGAATTCGCGCGCGCGGTTGAGTTCCCGAAAAGACGTCACTCACACTTTTCCCGCCGATAGCCGCCAGCGCAGCGCCATCAACCATCGGCGGTGCATTGGCAACGCTGTGCACGTGTTCCAGCGTTCTGCCGTCTATCGCTTCGGCATACTGACCAGCCAGCTCGGCAAAGGCAGCAGGCATTGTTGCCAGTTGTTCTTCGGAACTGCCGGCACGAATACATTCGTCGCTATCGGCCAGCACGGTTCCTGCTTCATCGCGGATGGTGACGCGGGAACGCTGGTAGTCATCTGCACAAACCGCTCTGCGGTGTGACTCGGCGGTAACGGCATTTAACTCCGCACGCGACACGCCCTCTTTATTCGCCAACAAGTCGGCAGACAAGGCAACCGGCATATAGCGCAAGCGAGGGGGCAAGCACCTGTCACTATAATAGGCAGCCTTGTCCGCCATAAACGGTACTTGCGACATGCACTCCACCCCGCCGGCCAACACCAGGTGCTGCTGCCCGAGCGCGCACGCGTTCGCAGCCACACCGATACTGCTGAGGCCGGAAACGCAATAGTGGTTAAGGGTCATGGCGGAGCAACTGTCGGGCAAGCCCGCGTGCAGTTTGCTCGCCAGTGCGATATTGCCGCCCTGAGCTTTTATCTGTCCGACACAGCCCAATATCAGCTGCTCACAGTGCTGTGTATCAAGCCCGCGCAAGCCGAGCTCGGCAACCAGGCTGCTCACTAATTGCGAGGGGGGCAATGCGGCCAGGCTGCCATTCTCCCGAGCCTTGGTGCGCGGCGTTCTCAATGCTTCGTACAGGTATGCGTCCATTAGCGCCCCACCCATTCGCTGGCATCAGCCCAGGTTGCATGAAAACCGGCCGGCACCCGCTCAGGCAGGTGAACCCGCGCAACCGGCCCATCTTCAATGGCTTTAGCATTCCAGATGCGCAGCTCAGAGGTCTGAGACGCTTCATCAATGCAAAAGCACAGAATATATCCGTCGTCTTCATCCACTGCACCGATACGTGGCGCAAAAGCGACTTCGGAGCCAAACACGCCTTTCTCGTACCGGTAGAGTGTTTTATCACCGGTAAAAAAATCGTATTTGTAAATGCCATCGAACTTCAGGGTATTTTCAGGGGCAATGGATTGCACATACGCATAGCGATTGCGCAGCCCGCCAGCAGAAAGATTTATGGCGGGAAATTCACCAATGGCATCATCCAGCACGCGTGCACGGCACTTGCCGGTGCGAAGATTCATACGCCACTCACAGGGAACCGCGTTAAGCGCCAGCACTTCGACCATATTTTTATAGGGACCAAAGGCACTGCCGTCGGCGTGGGTATTGGGCACCATTTTGCAGCCGAGCATGACGATTTCGTCACCCTCTTCCCAGGCGTTAATGACGTGATAGATGTAGCAAGGGTCTGTTTCAAACCATTGCACGTTCCCTCTACCGCTACGCGGCACTACGCCAAACCGCGTTGGCTGATCTGCCACTTCTATTGACCATTGGTGATGGCGCAGCGCCTGCTCGGTAAACACCACCGGCAGATCGTGGAGGACGAAATAATTTTCGGTAAAAGCCATGTCGTGAGGCAGGCGTGGCCCCGGCAAATCGATGGTTTGAAAAGACTGCAGCTCATTATTCGCGCCGACCACCCCGCAACTCATGTTTGGCTCATACAGGGCGTAGTCAAAAAACAGAAATTCTCCCGTTCGCGGATCAGTTTTCGAATGCGCTGAAACATGTCGTGGCAGCTTGCCGCCAAAGGACTCTTCACCCATGGCTTCCAGCGTACGCGGGTCAATGCGTACCGGGTGGCCGCTGATATACCACAGCGCCATCAATTGGCCGTTATGCAAAATAACGTCTGTGTTGGCAGTATCTTTATAGACCTTGGGTGAACGCTCGAGTGTTGCGGGTTCCATAACACCGCCAACCCGACAGGTGCCTGCCGTATCGTCGATAAAATCCTGCGAACGCACATAACGGTTGCGGTATTCCGCGCGGCCGTTTTCCAGATAAACCGCGTGCATCATGCCATCGCCATCAAACCAGTGATGCATGGCGCCGGGGGCACGCTGCGGGTTCGGCCCGTTGCGCACGTAGCTGCCGTGGATATCAGCAGGAATTTCGCCGGTAACGGGCAATTCAAGGCAGGTTGCCTCATGTGCGACTGGAGCGTACATGCCCTGCAGGTAGGGATTCTTACTGTTGAGTGTCTGCTGTTCAGCAACCGCTGCCATAGCCAATCTCCCGTTGATGTGAGCAATCAAAATAACCGCCCGCGTCATCGGGCCGTTGTGGTGTTGTCGACAAGATAGCTTGACAAGTTTCGTAATGCAAGCTTACGATTGCACTGTAGAACTTAAATATAATAAGTGCCTGCCATCAGGTAGGAAGTTTGACCATTGAACCTTGACCATCGAACGAGGAGACTTCATGGCTGCCGCCACCGTCTGGGACCTGTTTCAGCATGCTGTTGACGATAGCGGCTCCCGGGATGCCGTTGTTGACCCGGCTAACCGCAGCGAACTTTGTGGTTCAGCACCTAGGCGGCTCAGTTTTAACGCGCTGCAACAAGAGGTGCTGTCGCTGGCAGCGGCGCTGGCTGCCAACGGCGTACGGCGCGGCGATATTCTTATGGTACAGCTCCCGAATATTGTGGAACTGCCCATGATATATCTGGCCGCCGCCAGACTCGGCGCTGTCATCTCGCCAGCGCCCATGCAATACCGCGCTCACGAACTGAGCATGATTATCGGCAGCGCAGAACCGGTGGCCATCATCAGCATCAGCCGTTTCAAGGGCGAATCGCCACTGGCCGAGTTTGACGCTCTAGTTGATAAGGGCGTGCTTGATAGCAAAATACTGCGACTCTGTGTGGACGGCGAAGCACCGGGCTGGCAATCACTGCCGCGACTCATGACCGATGCCGCCCCGCTGGACAGGAACCTGCCAACACCCGATGCCGAGAGTCTGTTCACCCTGTGCTGGACCTCCGGTACAACCGGCACACCCAAAGGCGTTCCCCGTCGCCACCGCCACTGGCTGGCCATGATCCCCAGCTTTGAAGATGCGACGGCGCTGCCCGCCAACGCTTCCATGCTGGCGCCCTTCCCCATGGTGAATATGGCTGCGATCAGTGTCTTTCTGATCTATTGGCTTTCGGTACGCGGCAAACTGGTATTGCACCACCCCATGGATCTGTCCGTTTTTCTTGAACAGATTGAACAGGAACAGGCGGTTTACACCGTTGCACCGCCGGCCCTGCTGTCGTTACTGCTCGCCAAGCCGGAACTTCTGGATTCACGTGATGTTTCCAGCCTGAGCATTATCGGCTCGGGCAGCGCACCCCTTACACCGGGCATGATCACCGGTTTTAAAGAGAAACTCGGTGTGGACGTGGTCAATATGTTCGGCTCCAACGAAGGATGCTGTCTGGTGTCTGACGCCACCGATGTACCCGACCCCGCCGCCCGCGCCAACCTTTTTCCCCGTTTTGGTGCCCCGGGCTTTAGCTGGCACAACCGCATTGCCCAAAGTTTTAAAACCCGTCTGGTTGACGTCGACAGCGGCAACGAGATTGTAGAGGCTAAAACACCGGGCGAGTTATTGATCAAAGGCCCAACGGTGTTCGAAGGCTATTGGCGCAGCGAGCACGACAATGACGGCCTGTTCGATCAGGAAGGTTTTTTTCGCACCGGCGACCTGTTTGAAATCACGGGTGACAACAATGCCTTTTACCGCTTTGTAGGGCGCAACAAAGACCTTATTGTGCGCGGCGGTATGAAAATATCACCGGAAGAAATTGACCAACTGCTGAGCACACATCCACACGTTCTTGAGGCCGCCGTGGCCGCCATGCCCGACGAGCATTTGGGTCAGCGGGTGTGTGCCTTCGTCGTGATGAAAGACAACCATACCCTGAGTCTTGAACAGATCTGCGACCACCTCGCTGAACGCGGCCTCGCCCGCTTCAAATGGCCGGAAAAAATGGTGCAGCTGCAAGCACTGCCACGCAACCCGCTAGGCAAGGTAGTGCGCCACACACTGGAGAATATGCATTAATGAGCAGACAGCAATTTCAGAACTTGTGCGGAAGGCTCAGCCTGCCCATCGTGCAGGCGCCCATGTTTCTGGTATCCGGCCCGGAGATGGTTATCGCCGCTGCACAGGCCGGCATACTCGGTTCCTTCCCCACGCAAAATGCCCGAACCAGTGAACAACTGGCAACCTGGCTGGACCAGATTGTCGACGGCTGCCAGGGCAAGCCCTGGGCGGTAAACCTGATTGTGCACCCGACCTTTAAACGCCGCGACGCCGATCTTGAACAGATTCTCGCGCATCAGCCCGACCTCGTGATTACCGCACTCGGCAGCCCCGGCCACATTGTTGAGGCCGTACACCGCGCTGGCAGCCTGGTATTTGCCGATGTGATAAACCCTACCTTCGCACGCAAGGCAATAGACGCCGGTGTAGACGGACTGGTACTGGTCTGTTCTGGCGCCGGCGGGCACACCGGCCCCCTAAGCCCCTTCGCCTTCGTCGATGCCGTACGTGAGTTCTGGGACGGGCCGATCATCCTCGGCGGGGGAATCGCCAGTGGTCGCGGCATTAACGCCGCCACGGCTCTGGGCGTGGATCTGGCCTACCTCGGCACCCGATTTCTCGCGAGCCGTGAAAGCATGGTGGCAGACGACTACAAACAAATGGTTATCGACAGCGGCGTCGACGACATTGTCTGTTCGGATGCCATCACCGGCGTAAACGCCAACTGGCTGCGCGAATCGCTGACGAAAGCCGGATTCGACCCTGACAATATGCCCAAAAAATCGGAGATGAATGTCAGCGCCAGCGTTGATGCAAAACGCTGGAAGGATATCTGGGCTGCCGGTCAGTCCGTCGGGCCGGTGAAATCGCTGCAAAGCGTTCAGGAAATTGTGAACGAACTCGACCAGCAGTATCAGCAATCACAGAGCGCGACCGCATCGCTAGCCAACTAGCAAAAACAGGGACGAGTACACCAACATGGAGTCCATAATAATGAGAACCGCGAATACCCTTTTGACCCTGCCGCTGTGCGCCGTGATTTGCGCCAGCTCGGTTGTGCACGCTGCCGGCAGCCCGGTACTGGAAGAGGTTATTGTCACTGCGCAATTGCGTAGCCAAAGCCTGCAAGACGTACCGGTTTCCGTCAACGCACTGTCTGGCGATAAACTGATTGAAGCCGGCATTGAAAAAATAGAAAACCTGCAAGCCTATATTCCCAACTTCACCATGTCCGAAACCGGGATTGGCACCAATATCTATATTCGCGGCATTGGCTCCGGCATCAATCAGGGCTTCGAACAGTCGGTTGGCATGTACTTTGATGGTGTTTACTACGGCCGCGCACAACTCTCCCGGGCTCCCTTTCTCGATCTGGCGCGCGTGGAAGTGTTGCGCGGCCCACAGAATATTCTGTACGGCAAAAACAGCATTGCCGGTGCTGTGAGCTTGTTATCGCAGCGACCGGGTGAAGAATACGAAGGCAAGGTTTCTCTTCTCGTCGAACCCGAACACGGCGAAGAAATTGCCGATGTCGTTATCTCCGGCCCGATCACCGACCACATCGGAGCGCGCTTCGCGATGCGCTATCGGCAACTGGACGGTTATATCGAAAACCTCACCCTCGACCGTGACGAACCCGCGCGCGACGAACTTACAGCGCGGCTGCTGCTGGACTGGGCAGTAAATGATCGTCTGCAGGTGCTGGCAAAATTTGAAGCCGGCCGCTTCGACGTTACCGGCCGCCAGGTGGAAGTCGTGGTGGATCAGGTGTCCAATTCATCCAATGTGTTGTTTGCCGGGCGTACCTACGCCGAGATACTCGACAACACCCAGGTTCCGCCGGTATTGAATATCGATGCCGACTCGTCCGTACTGAATAATTTTCAGGACTTCAAACGCTCGTCCAACGGCGACTACAGCAATAACGACACCCGCAATATCACGCTGCAGGCCGACTACGACCGGGACGGCCATATCCTGAGTTTCATCACCGGCCTGATGCAGTATGACTTTGAAGAAGTGGCCGACGTTGATTTCACCGGAGCCGAGATATTCGACGCGCTGTTACAGGAAGAATACCGCCAATTCAGCCAGGAGTTTCGCTGGGTATCTCCTGTAGGAGACCAATTTGAGTTTATCGCCGGCGCCTATTTTCAAATCAGTGATCTGGATTACTTTGACGCCGTGCGCATCGACAGCGACATTCTGCCTGAGCTACTGAACCTTGCCGACGCCATCGCCAGAGACCCAAACACCGGCGCGCCCAACCCGGGCGGGCTGGGTGACCGCCCTGTTGATGGCGACGTTTTTGGTGGCGTCGCCGGCGTTGGCGACGCCGGCGAACATTTGCGTGGCCTGCGCACACCGCGCGAATTTACCACCGACACCCGCCTGGGCTCGGTATTTTTTCAGGGCACCTGGCACCTGACTCCGGCTTTTCGCACAACGCTGGGCGCGCGTTTTTCCTACGAGAAAAAAGACGGCAGCCGCTCGATTCGGCTGACTAACGATGGCAGCCAACCCGATTCACAGGAAGTACGCACCGTACTCGCCAAAAATCTTTCGGTAGAAGAACAGGACCTCAAAGGCAGTCGCACGTCCAGCAATATTTCACCACTGGTGACGCTGCAGTATGACTGGAGTGACGACAGTATGATGTATGCCACACTGAGTCAGGGCTTTAAATCCGGAGGCTTTGACGCGCGCTCAAACCAGTCGCCTGCGCTTGATGACCCTGCGCCGCATAACCCAAATTATGGCAACATTCCCGATGAGCAGTTTGCTGGTTCATTTGAATTTGAAGAAGAAGAGGCGCTAACGCTGGAGCTTGGCAACAAAAGCACCTTGTTTGATGGCCGCGCCAACCTCAACGTCGCCGCGTTCTATACCGAGTACGACGATTTGCAGGTCAGCATCTTTGATGGCACGCTCGGGTTTAATGTGGGCAACGCAGGCGCCGCGCAAACCATGGGGCTGGAACTGGATGGGCGGATTGCAGTCACGGAATCGCTAACGCTGAGCGCTGCCATAGCCTGGCTGGATTTCGAATTCACCGACTTCAAAAACGGCCAGTGTTTTCAACAACAGGCAGACCCGGAAGACGATGGCCTGTGTGACTTTACCGGCAAAACCAACCAGTATGTCGCCGACTACTCTGGCAACGTATCGCTGAGTTATCGAACACCCGTCGCGCAATCACTCGAATTCAGCGGCGCTCTGGACGTGGTATTTACCGACGA
This sequence comes from Spongiibacteraceae bacterium UBA5047, assembly GCA_002415025.1. Taxonomy (GTDB): domain Bacteria; phylum Pseudomonadota; class Gammaproteobacteria; order Pseudomonadales; family Spongiibacteraceae; genus Litorivivens. The sequence continues at coordinate 43,189 of DIBR01000004.1, read as the reverse complement.
CTACAACCCGACACAGGACCTCGACCCCCGCTTGTTGCAAGATGGCTATCAGAAGGTGAACCTGCGCCTTGCCCTGGCCGATATCAATGCCGGCTGGGAAGCCGCCCTGATCGGCAAGAACCTGACGGACGAAGTTGTGATCACCTACGCCAACAGCATGTCGCTGGCGAACAGCATCTTTGGTAGCGTAGGTCACTACGCCTTTATAGAACGGCCGCGCAGCATCGCGGCACAATTCAGCTATCGATGGTAATGCATCGCTGTAAATCAGGGGAATCGCTATGAGCAAACCGGTGTTTATTCTGGGGCAATCGCAAACCGACTTTGCCCGGCATTGGGGCCGTGAAAACGCGGGCCTATTTGAGATAATGCAAAGCGCTGTTGGCGAGCTGCTGAACTCATCGGGTATTCACGCGTCCGCCATCGAAGCTGCCCACGTTGGAAACTTCATGGGCGAGCTGACCAATGGTCAGGGCCAGCTCGGCGGTGTGCTGGCCGCCGTCGACCCCGCCTTTCACGGCCTGCCGATTTCCCGTCACGAGGCGGCTTGCGCCTCGGGCAGCATGGCAATACTGGCCGCCATGGCCGATATAGAAGCAGGACGCTACGACTGCGTACTGGTGGTTGGCGTTGAACAGGAGCGCCATTTAGGCGGCGATGTTGCCGCACAGCATATGGCCAGTGCCGCCTGGGCGGGTGAAGAATCCACCGCCGCAAAATTTTGCTGGCCGTGGATGTTTGACGGCCTGGCAGCGGAATACGAACGCCGCTACGGACTGAACGAAGCCGCCATGCGCGAGATCGGCAAAATCAATTTCGCCAATGGCAAAGACAACCCGCTCGCACAAACCCGTGACTGGCAATTTCCGGAAGGCAGTTTTAACACAGACGACGGCCGCAACCCTCCGGTTGAAGGCCGGCTGCGCCGCAATGATTGCGCCGGCTTTACCGATGGCGCCGCCGCCGTCATTCTCGTGAGCGAAGCCGCTGCGCGCAAACTGGGAGCCAGCACGGCATCGCTGCCGCAGATACTCGGCTGGGGCCATACCACGGCAACTATGCGTCAGCGCGACAAGCTGGCGCTCAGCCTGCACGATGCATTGATTTTTCCTCACGTCAGCAAAGCTATCAAGGACGCACAGCGCCGGGCAGGGTTGCACAGCACCGCCGACATCGATGTGATAGAAACCCACGACTGCTTCACCATCACCGAGTATATGGCCATAGACCACTTCGGTATCACGCCACCCGGCCAGAGTTGGCAGGCGGTTGAAGACGGGCGCATCACACGAAGCGGCAGTATCCCCATCAACCCCGGTGGCGGCCTTATGGGCCAGGGGCATCCGGTGGGTGCAACCGGCGTGCGCATGCTCGCCGATGCCGCGCGGCAGATAAACTCCAGCGCCGGCAGCAGTCAGATCGAAGGGGCAAAACGCGCGCAGATTCTCAACCTGGGGGGCAGCGCAACTACCATTGCCAGCTTTGTCGTCGGCCTTCGGTAGTGCGGTTTCGATAGCACAGCATGTGCAGGTATATCCTGCGGGATAATCGCGTCGACAACGCCCGCCCCTCACCCGAAAGACTATCAGCCCTCTCGAGATACTGACGCAATCCTGTCTCGCCACAATGGCTGTCTACTTCCTGCACACTATGTCATTGCCTCACCGCTACCCTATTTCGCTTATGGGACAAAGGCATCTGCAACGCAGGTAATTCGCAATCAAGGCCAGGCCGTGAGCAAATACAGCGTAAACGAAATCTGCTACCCTGCCGAGTCTTGGCCCGCTCCGCACAGCGCTGTTTCAGCTACGCTGACAGACACCCGGTTGGCGGCGGTGCCGAATTCCCAGCTACTGGAAAGCAACACAGGATGACCCTCGAACTATCCAACCAGTTTATTTTTATCGGTGCTCTGCTCACCCTACTTTGCGTTGTATCGAGTATCGTGTCCCGCAAACTGGGAGCGCCCATACTACTGGTCTTTCTGGTGCTCGGCATGCTCGCCGGAGAAGACGGCCCAGGCGGCATTCAGTTTAACGACTACGGCCTGGCCTTCCTGCTGGGCAATCTGGCACTGGCAATAATCATTCTCGACGGTGGCTTGGGAACACGCCGCGAAGCGTTTCGCGTCAGCCTGAATCCGGCGCTTTCGCTTGCGACACTGGGCGTTGTTGTGACGGCGGGAATAACCGGGTTGGCAGCCCACCTGATACTGAATCTGCCTATTACCGAATCGCTACTGATTGGCGCCATTGTCGGGTCTACCGACGCAGCCGCCGTTTTTGGTCTACTGCGTTCAGCCGGCCTGCAACTCAAGGAGCGTACCGGCGCAACGCTTGAAATCGAATCGGGCACCAACGATCCGATGGCGATATTCCTGACGGTTACCCTGGTCCAGATACTCGCGTTGCAGGATGCCCCCACTGGTGGCGGCATAATCTGGGTATTGATCAAACAGATGGGGTTAGGGCTGTTACTGGGGTTTCTGGGAGGCAGAGGCTTCTGCTTGTTCCTGCAACGTATTGAATTGCCCGCCTCGCTCTATCCCTTGTGTGTGTTGGCTGGCGGTCTCGGTATATTCGGCCTGACGAGTCTACTCAATGGCAGCGGCTTTCTGGCCATTTATGTACTCGGTGTTATTGTGGGGAATGCCTCTCTTCCATTCAGCAAGGACATCCATCGTTTTCACGACGGGATTGCCTGGCTCAGCCAGATAGGCATGTTCCTGATGCTCGGACTACTAATCACTCCCAGCCACATACCTGCGATTATTGCTCCCGCATTAGGCATTGCCGTGGTATTGATTTTCATCGCCCGCCCCGTGGCTGTTGCACTGGCCTTGCTGCCCTTCCATTTTCCGGCACGCGAACAGGTCTTTATCAGCTGGTGCGGTTTGCGCGGCGCGGTGCCCATCATTCTTGCGCTCTACCCTTCGCTCTCCGGACTGGAAAGTACCGAACTTGTTTTTGAGCTGGTATTTTTCGTTGTGCTGGTGTCACTGGTGGTTCAAGGCTGGTCAATTGCACCAATGGCGCGCTGGTTAAAAGTAGAGGTTCCATCGCAAAACACAGACCCACGGCATTTTCAGGTTGCTCTGCCGGCCGAACTGGACAAGGTGCTACACATTTACGAAGTCATCGCCGCTTGTCGCGCCAATAAAAGCTTGCTGACAGAACTCCCCCTGACCGAAGGCACCCAGATCGCCGGCGTCATTCGTGACGGTGTAGCCCGAAAACGATCGAATACGCTAAGACTGGAAACGGGTGACCACGTCATGATACTTGCCAGCGACGACAGCCCCTCAATGGGCTCACTGTTCTCACCCAAGGAAGAAATTGACCTTACCCGCCAGGCAGTCACATCCTTCTACGGCGAATTTACCATCTCCCCAAACAGCACACTCGGCGATCTGGGTACATTCTACGGCTTGGATATAGGCGACCTGTCCCCGGACGACACCCTTGGCCAATTTCTTTTCCGGCAGTTTCACGGCCGGCCAGTAGTAGGCGACGCAGCCATGCTGGGCCATGTGCAGTTGGTGATTCGCGCAACCGATGGCAACAGGATTACCACGGTTGGCCTGAAGCTGCCCCGTCCAACGCCGGAATAGACGGGCGTTAAACGACCCTAAAAGTCCGGAGAATCAATCTTATAATTGTTCCGTCAAACGCGCCTGCAGCTCGTTAAACCGTTCGTCATCATGCATACGCCGCGCGCGGCGAATATGGCGTAATGCCTCATCGAGCCGCTGCGCCCTTTCAGCCTGCTGCGCCAGCAAAAAGTGGTAGTAGGGGTTATTTTTGCGGTAGTGCAGTATGAGGTCCTTGATCTCATCGGCCAGTACCTGCTGATCACGACCAGCGTAAAGCTGCTGTAAATTGCTCATCGCCTGCAACTGCCGCTGGTTTTGCTGCAAGGCAATCAACCAGGCGGATTCTGCTTCTGTGCTCATCCCAAGGCGACGGTACAGCACCCCCAGATTGACCCATATATGGGCCGCCTTTGGAGACAGGCGCAAAGCCCGGCTTAGCTCGGCAAAGGCCTGAGGATAATTTTCCCGTAACAGTGCCTCTGTACCGATATTGTTGTGCCACTCAGCCAACGCCTCATCGTCATTGAGTAAGAACTTTCGCTCCTGCCCCGTAGACGCCTGATTGGGAAACCAGTCAATTTCTGCCCGCTTGCCGCGCTGAAAAATCACTGCGTTAATATGTAAAGCCGCAACAGCAGAATCTCCGTCTAAATCCCATTGAGGTAAAGACTCGACTCGCTGGAACTGCGCCCTCACACCCGCATGCCGCATCAGACTGATAACAACTTCGCTGAAGCTTAAGCAGTTAGCTTGCTGAGTACGGAAGGCGTCACTGGCCGACAGATTTGCCGACCGGCTGTAGTTGAGCACCGGCCACTCCTCCCGCAGGGAACCAAGCAGCGCAACAGGAATGCCGTCCTTCTCCACATCCCTGATACTGAGATCGACGAAATAGCGCATAACCATATCCGGGTTTAACCAAAAGCGCTCATCCCTGTACACAGCCGCGTCCACACCGCTAGTGCGGCGTGCCAAAAGCTCATCCGGACCAACCCGCGGCTCAGGCAAAGACACCGGGCCGCCAGCGCAGGCCGCGAGTATCAACACCGAGAGTAGAGTTGCGAGTTTACGCATCGCAGGCCTCTTTGCCGAACAGGAGGGAAACCCCATATTACACCCAAAATTCGCTCCTCAGCCATTCAGGCGAGGCAAGCCCTGACAGACGATGGTTTAATAATCCCGGAGCGCCTGTTCACCGGCTTTGACCTCAGCGCAGGTAGCCACTATTATTTTGCGTTTCAGGTGAAATGTTTTTCGATTGCCGCATCACAACAGGCACATTACACAGGACATTATTATGCATCTCGGTTTCAGTTCCATGAATACGGTCCACGACCCGGACCCAAGAAAAATAGCCAAGGCTCTGGAAGAGCGTGGCTATGAATCGCTCTGGTACGGCGAACACAGCCACATACCCTGCTCGCGCAAAACGCCCTACCCGGCTGGTGGCGAGATGCCCTCCCCCTATCGGGAAATGATGGACCCCTACGTATCCCTGATGGCCGCCGCCGCAGTTACCGAGAAGCTGAAACTGGGCACCGGCATCGCCCTGCTGATGGAACGCGATGTGTTTTCCCAGGCGAAAACCATCGCCACCCTCGACCACTTGTCCAACGGGCGCGTGATCATCGGCACGGGAGTAGGCTGGAACGAAGAAGAGTTTGCCAATGTAAATCCGCACCCCTGGAACAAGCGCTACACCGTGATGCGCGAAAGCGTTGAAGCCATGCGCAGCCTCTGGCAAAACGAGGAAGCGAGCTATCAGGGTGAATACATCAAGTTTGACCCCGTCTGGAGCGCCCCCAAACCCGCTCAACCCAAAGGCCCTAAAATTGTCTTTGGCGCCATGGGGCCACTGGGCGTCAAACACGCCGCCAAATGGGCTGATGGCTGGTTTCCCGTTGATGTCGCGCTGCCCAATATTGAAACAGCCGTCAGCGAATTCAAACAGGCCGTTGCCGACAATGGCCGCGATCCTGACTCCGTGGAAATCACCCTGCAAGTGATGGATTCGCCCACTGCAGACAAACTCAAACGCTACCGCGATCTGGGTTTTGACCGCTGCAATGTAGGCGTTTCCATGGATATGTGGGACAAGCCCGATCAGTTTATGGCCATGATCGACAAGTTTGCTGCCGTAATCCCGGAGCTGTAAGAACGCGGAAACAGGAAACTTGGGGTCAGAGTAAATACTCTGACCCCAAATCTCACAACACGCCTCCGGTATTAGTTGCGCGTCGCAGTTGCCTAAGCTCAGCATCATCGAGATTGCCCCGAACCAGCTCGCGATAGGCCTCTATTCTCGCCGCGGGCGTGGCCCCAAGCTGTTGATACAAATAATGCGGCGACCACATCCCCACTGCCGCCCCCATTCCATGTGCACAGTAACTTGACCAGCGATATTCCTCGGGAGATCCGACCATACCTGCTCTCACAGGATTCATCTCGATGTAGCGCTGGCAGGTCATGAAATACCCTTCAGTATCAATCACACAAGACCTGAATCGCCCCTCCCATAATGATCCGGTTCGTTGATGCCTATGGTTGAAGTAGCGCACGTAATATCGCCCCAAGGCCTGCATCATCTTCGAAACGCCGTCGGCGGTTTCGGGAGTTACCAAAAGGTGTACGTGGTTAGTCATAAACACCCACGCGTGTATCGCCACATCATGCTTACCGGCGCATTCTTTCAACCAATGCGCGTAAGCTGCGAAATCGCTTTCGGAGAGAAAGCAGGGTTGGCGATTATTGCCGCGTTGGACAACGTGCAGGGGAATATCGGGCAGGCTAAAACGGGGTCGGCGGGCCATTGATCCTCCTTGATCAATCAGTCAACACTCACAATTTTCGATGCTACCAAGGGGCTGGGGTCAGAGTAAATACTCTGACCCCATATCTCTAGCGCTGGCTGTTGTCGATGGCCTTTTTCATACCGACGCCCGCCATTTTTAGCGAGAATCCGCGCGGTAGAACTCTTAAAAGCCGAATAAAAAGGCGGTTATGCCAACCCGGTATCCACAGGGGCCGTTTGCCCAATTGCTCAAGCGCTTCTTTTGCGACTCGCTCGGGTGACATCACGCCAATCAACTGATCATCGCTAATGCCCTGCAAGCGCGGCGCATCGGTATCGGTAGAGCCCGGCGCCAATACCAGTACGTCGACTCCTGTGCCTCGGCATTCAGCCCACAGACCACCACCTAATTGATGAACAAATGCCTTGGTAGCTGCGTAGCTTGTCGACCAGGGAAAACCGGTTTCGCCTTCAATGGAGCCGGTGATGATAATCCCGCCGCGCCCGCGTTTTTTCATTCCGGGCAGCAAGTGGTAACAGAGCATCAGTGGCGCGATGACGTTGGTATTGACCATACTGATTTGCCGGCCCAAGTCGCCTGCTTCAAAGGGGCCTTTCAAACCGAAGCCGGCATTGCTGACCAGGAGGTCAATCTCAAGTTCACCAAGCCCCGCCAACAGCGCATCAATATCTTCAGCGCTCGACAAATCCGCCTCGCGAACCAGTGCATGACAATTGCAAGCCTTGCTCAGTTCAAGCGACAGCTCTTCGAGCAGGGCTTTACGCCGCGCCACCAGCACCAGATCAAAGCCACAGGCCGCCAATGCATGGGCAAAGGCCCGACCAATACCGGACGAGGCGCCGGTGATCAGCGCGGTTTGCCCGTAGCGTTCGGTTAGCGATGGCATAGCAAACTCCTCCATCAGAAATGGAGTCAGAGCCTGCGATACAACTCTGCTCCACTTTCAGTTTTTATGTGTTGTTCTTTTTGCCGGCTCTGGCTCGCCGTTCTTCCTTGTCTTCCGATACCACACCGCCACTGAGCACCAATTGCAAAGCATCTGCCGGGCTCAAATCAAGCGAACGGGTGTATTTCTTCGGCACAACAATCGTGTAGCCGCCCACCTGAAAGCTCATCGGCAAGTACACGGCAATATGATCATCGTCGAGCTCACTGGCAATGGTATTGCCATTGCCCTTGTTGCGTACGGTTACTATGCCTATCAGGCGGGTTTCGGTATTGGGCAACTCCACCATCACCACGGCTTCGTCGGCAAATTTGTCGCCGCCCATTATTTCCATCACGTCTTTCAACGTTCCGTAGAGCTGCTTTAATACCGGCAAGCGCTCAAGCACCCGACCGGGAATGCCCCAGATAAAATCTGCCATCGGCCAGCGCGAGCTGAGGCCGATCACTACGGTCAGTGCAACCATGACGCCCAAGGCCATCCCCGGTATGTATCCGGGCCCAAGCACTTCCTTGAGCGGTGGTGCCAACCACGACTCGACCGTTGTAACCATCCACAGTGCTATCTGAATGGAAACCACCACCGGGAGCAGTACAAACAGCCCTCGAAGAAATGCTGCGCTGAAGCTTCGCATAAGTATCCCTAATGAAATTTTTCAAACAAACGTCAACGATGGAAGCACAGTCGGGATCGCCACGGCAAGCCGACGCTTTATGCTTTGAGGGCGAATGCGACATAGTTGCAGTTTTCGGGCACAAAAAACCCGGCGCGTGGCCGGGTTGCAGAATTGCCCGAAACGCCTTCGGCTTATTCGGGCCTACATCAGTTGACGCGGGAGCAAGCTAGCTGCAAAAGGCTTCACCCGCCGCAATGCGCTTACCGAGATCACTCAGGGTTTTGGCCGAGCTGCCCAGCATCATCTCGTTGTGTCGCATCCAGGTGCAGTAGCGCCACAGCGGGTAGTCGCGATCGATACCCATACCGCCGTGCAAATGCTGGGAAGCGTAGCTGACGCGGTGACCGACATCGCCGGCCCAGATTTTGGCGATCTGTACTTCGTTGGTGGCATTGAGACCGCCGGACAAACGGCTGACCGCCTGATAAGTATTCAGGCGCAGGCATTCCACATCGATAAAACAATTGGCGGCGCGGTGTCCCACGGCCTGAAAGGTCGCAACCGGCACACCAAACTGCTTGCGCTCGGCGGTATACGACGCCGTCATGCGCATCGCGACATCAGTGGTACCCACCTGATGTGCACACAGGGCCGCCATGGTGCGCTCGCTCAGCCACTGCATAACCTCGGCGCCTCGTTCCGGCCCGGCCAGCACGTCCTCGGCAGCAACGGCGACCTTATCCAGTACCAGCTCAAACTGCGGCTCGTAGGTGGTGACTTTCATGGCATTCAGGGTGACGCCGCTGGCTTTGGGGTCTAGCAACAAGGCCACGACACCCTGGTCGGTTTGCGCCGAGAGCAAAATTCGTTCTGCACGATGGGCAAAGGGCACACAGAGCTTCACGCCGGAGACGGTGTAACCCTCACCCTGCTTGCTCGCCGTGGTGACTACCGGAGCTGCAGGGTTTTCGTTCTGCTCTTCCATCAATGCCGC
>DIBR01000004.1:23719-34154 GCA_002415025.1 Spongiibacteraceae bacterium UBA5047 | reverse complement strand
TCCATCAATGCCGCGCTGAGCAGGCTTTTGCCGCCCGCCACACCGGGTAACAGCCGCGCTTTCTGTTCGTCACTACCAAATTTTTGCAGTGGCAGCGCCGCCGATACCAGTGCGGGAATTACCGGCACCGGTGCAATGGTGCGGCCCGCCTCTTCCACCAGCAGTGACAGCTCCATAAAACCGAAACCCATACCGCCGTGGGCTTCGTCGATGGCAACCCCGAGCAAACCCGCTTCGGCCAGCTTGCCCCATAATTCCTCGTCAAAACGCTCATTTTCATAGCGATCAGTGGGCTTTAGTTTTTCCGGGCTCACCAGATCAGACAGGATGCTGCGCGCCAGATTCTGGACGTCGCGTTGTTCTTCAGAAAATCCGAAATTCATAATTGTCTCCTAGCGTGCCGCGCGCGGCATCCACAGGCCCGCCGCTGAAATAATGTCGCGTTGAATTTCATTGGTGCCGCCACCAAAGGTGATGATGGAAGCTGTGCGGTACATGCGCTCAATCTTGGCAGCCAACTCCTGCGCGTTGTCGGAATGACGGCTAACCGTTGAAAACTGGCCAATGACTTCACCCAGCGCCCGGTAGACTTCAATAAAAAATTCCGAGCCATACACTTTCGCCGCTGAAGCGTCGGCCATTTCCAAAGCACCTTCACTCATGGCCCAGGCCTGCTTGTAGCACACCAGTTTGAGGGCCTCGACGCCGGCACGAACCTTCGCCAGATTCATCTGCACCCAGTCCTGATCAATCAATTTGCCGCCTTGTGGAAGGTCGGTTTGCTGGGCCCACTTCACAACCATATTAAACAGGTGCTGGGTCGGGCCGCAGTTTACGAGGCTAAGACGCTCACGGTTGAGCTGGCCGGTAATCAGCTTCCAGCCACCGTTCAGCTCACCGACCATCGCGTCGTCACTCACACGAATATTGTCGTAGTAGGTGGCATTCGTGCGCACACCGCCCAGAGTATTAACCGGAGTTGCGCTCCAACCCGGGTCAGAGGTTGGCACCAGAAACATGGAGATGCCTCTATGGGGCTTTGCCTCGTTTTCTTCGGTTCGACAAGCCAGCCAAACGTAATCGCAAAAGTGCGCCAGCGAGGTCCACATTTTCTGGCCGTTAATCACCCACTCGTCACCGTCTTTGACGGCAGTGGTTTTAAGGCGCGCCAAATCGGTACCGGCACCGGGCTCGGAATAACCGATGGCAATCAGACACTCGCCGGTCAGAATTTTGGGAACAATGTTTTTCTTCTGCCACTCATTGCCGTGCTCGGCAAGTTGGGGGCCCACTGATTCGGTGGTCAAAAACGGGAAGGGGTAGCCCGCGCGCATAATCTCTTCAACGAAAATAAACTGCTCGATCGGGCTCATGCCGCGACCGCCCAGCTCTTTCGGCCAGCCTACGCCGATCCAGCCGTCTTTGCCCATTTTCAGCAGGGCCTCACGCCACAGGGGGCCACCGCCCTCGCCCATGTCACGGTCGCACTCGGCGGCGAGTTCGGGTGTCATCAGTTCATTAAAGTAAGCCCGCAGCTCGCTGCGCAGGGCTTCCTGTTCCGGTGTAAATTCGACTTTCATCGCATGTCCTCTATCGCCAGGTGCGTAGTGCTCCTATACCTACCCGCTGCCATCGCGCGCATGTATTTGCAGAAAGCCACCATCATAGGGAATGCCCAAGGCAGAACAATAGCAATTCTCGTCAAAGCACTGACAAATGCGCTCAATCGACACTGGCCTAATACGTCACCCAAATGACGTATGGGGCCGCCATTGTGGCCGTATACGCTGTTGCCGGTGGTCGCAGAGCGATAGTATGCTCGTCTGTTACTTGAATGACCGCTTAAAACTCAGCCGGAGATCAGGAATGAGTGCAAAACCCGTTAATGCCGCCATTGAGGGCTGGCACACACTGGATACGGACAAGCCCCAGTTGCTGGGCAGCCGCTGTGACAGTTGCGGCACCTACTACTTTCCCAAAATGCTGAAATACTGCCGCAACCCCTCTTGCGACAGCAGCGATTTCAGCGAAGTTCCCCTAAGCCGTACCGGTAAAATCTGGTCTTATACCAACGCATGCTACAAGCCGCCCGAGCCTTTTGTCGCCGACGACCCCTTTGTGCCTTACGCCATCGCTGCCGTTGAACTGGCCGAAGAACAGATGATTGTGCTCGGACAGGTAATCAAAGGCATTGATGTTGACCAGCTCAAGGTAGGCATGGAAGTCGAGCTGGTGCTGGAAACCCTCCACGAAACCGACGAAGACACCAAAGTTACCTGGAAGTGGAAGCCGGCCTGAACCCGGTAAAAATTCGCGTGCGCAGCCACTGCTTCGCACCATTGGATTTAAGAGGATCACCATGAGTAATGAGATAGCCATTCTGGGCGTTGGCATGCACCCCTGGGGTAAATGGGGCCACAATTTTGTTGAATACGGCGTTGCTGCCGCCCGCGCCGCCATTGCCGATGCCGGTATTGACTGGAAAGACGTCGGTTTTGTTTCCGGTGCCGCTACCATGCGCAACGGCTACCCCGGTTACGTGGCGGGCGCCACCTTTGCCCAGGCACTGGGTTGGCAGGGTGCAGAGGTGAATACGTCTTACGCCGCCTGCGCCTCGGGCTCGCAGGCACTGGCCGCAGCACGCACCAAGATTCTGGCCGGTGAATGCGAAGTCGCGCTGGTGGTTGGCGCCGACACAACCCCGAAAGGCTTTCTGGCTCCCGCCAAAGGCTACCGCCCCGAAGACCCGGATTGGGTGCGTTTTTATCTCGGCATCACCAACCCCACCTATTTCGCCCTCTACGCCCGCCGCCGAATGGATATATACGGTGACACCGAAGAAGATTTCGGTTTGGTGAAGGTCAAAAACAGCGAGCACGGTTTTACCAACCCCAATGCGCGCTATAAGAAAAAATTCACTCTGGAAGATGTCGCCCAGTCGGCGATGGTTGCCGATCCGCTGCGCCTGCTGAACGTGTGCGCCACCTCCGACGGCGGCGCCGCCATGATTGTATGCAGCATGGATTACGCCAAAAAAATGGGCAAAGCCGATGCTGTAAAAGTCGCGGCCATCTCTACCGTCACGCCGACCTTTGCCAGTGAAGTGGTAGAAATGCCGGACATTGCAACAGACTCAGCCGCCGCTGCCGGCGTGGACGCCCACCGCTTTCGCGCCTCGCTGCCGGTGAAGGCTTACGAAGAAGCCGGCATCAGCCCGAAGGATGTGAGCGTAGCCGAAGTGTACGACCTGTCCTCTGCGCTGGAGCTGGACTGGTACGAAGACCTGCAACTCTGTGAGCGTGGCGAAGCAGCGCAACTGGTACGCAATGGCGACACCCGACTGGGTGGACGCATCCCGGTGAACACCTCCGGGGGTCTAGCCTGTTTTGGTGAGGCGGTTCCCGCTCAGGCGCTGGCGCAGGTCTGCGAGCTGACCTGGCAGTTGCGCGGACAGGCCGGGGACCGTCAGGTGCCTAATGCGAAGGTGGGTATCACCGCCAATCAGGGCCTGTTCGGGCACGGTTCGTCGGTGATTGTGAAGCGCTGATCTTCCACCAACCGGGCATCCGGAGCTGCTTCAGCTCCGGATGTTTCTCAAGCCAGATCCGCTAGCGGGTTGTCAGGCCAGGGCGCGCTAAACAGGTTCTCAATCCGCTTGGCGGGCACTTCGGCCAGGTCGGCGTACAGCCATTTCGGGCGTCGATCCTTGTCTACCAGCTGCGCTCTTACTCCCTCGATAAATTCCGGATCGCACACCCGATTGGACGATACAACCATCTCCATTCGAAACGCGTCGGCCAGTGACAATCGCTCTCCCCTGCGCAGCTGTTCCAATACAATGCGGGCGGTTGATGCCGCACCGCGCTGGAAATTGCCACCGGCCTGATTCAGCCATGCATCGTCGCCGTGCAAGCCGGCAAAGGCCTCGTCGATCGCCATTGGATCCAGCGATTCACACAGCCTTTCTATCAAGTCGCTGCGTTGCTTCAGGTGCGATGCCGGCAAACACACGTCTGCTTCTGCCTCGATATCCGTCAACAACTCGGTGAGGTTTTCTGCATCCTTGCCTGCGTCAAATTCCCAGTCAAACGCGCATAAACGCCTAAGCACAGATTTTTTGGCTGCGTCGGGCAACAGGTAGTCTGCAAGCCCCGCATAGAGGGCATCAGCCGAGTTCAGACTGGCGCCGGTTAGCGCACAAAACACACCGGAACGCCCCGGCATACGCTGCAGAAACCAGCTGGCGCCTACATCCGGGTAAAGGCCGATCGCAATTTCCGGCATGGCAAAGTGACTGCTCGGGGTAGCAATGCGGTGACTCGCGCCCATCAGCAAACCCATGCCGCCGCCCATCACAATGCCGTTGGCCCAGCACAGCACAGGCTTGGGAAAGCGATGTATCAGGTAGTCAACGCGATATTCGGTTTCGAAGAATTGCTCAGCCTCAACTGCCCTGCCGCCCTGCGCCGCCAGAGCCGATTCACGCATGGCGCGCACATCGCCGCCGGCGCAAAAGCCACGCTCGCCCACACCGTCTATCCACACCGCAGCGGCCTCAGGGTCGGCAGCGAGCTTCCGCAAATGCATGAGCAGGGTTTCAACCATTTCGAGTGTCAGGGCATTTATCGTGCGTGGCGCGTTAAGGCTCAGTTGCGCAAGATAGCCGCCCACCGCCAGCGGATGCCGAATCAGCCTGACACTTCGCTGCGCCATAGCAGCCCCTTATCCTGCCTGTTTGGACGGGTCGTCCAGTTCGGCCGGTGCCGTGATTCCGGTATAGACTGCGGCTACCCGCTCTCCGCTCATGGCCAGAATTTGGGTAGAGGTGACAACACAGCGGGTAGCGACAATCTTCCATTCGCCATCGATGCAGCGGTATCGGTCTTCGTAGTAGGCGCCGAGCTGCGTCGTCACACCCTGATTGGTATCTATCATGTGATAGTAGAGCCCCCACAAACCGGAAGCCTGCGTTTCAGACTCGATGTCGATCTGGGGGTTCTGGGCATGGTGCATTTCTACAATATGGTCGCTACAGGCCAGTTGCTCGAACACGGCAACCAAATCATCGGCATTGTTAAAGGTGCCAATGCGGCCAAAATCGATGTCGACTTCACCATCAGCAAAGCACTTTCGCACCTCCGCCGGGCGCTTCTGGTCGCAGTTAAAAAAATACTGATACTTGAGCCGTTTGATGGCTTCAAGCGCTTCGAGGCGACTGATGCGTTCGTTGAGACTTGCCAGATCCATAACAGCCCTGTCCTTTATCGTATACGTAGGAATATGTGCCCCGATTAGAGCAAATGCCAACAGCCATTCCAAGCGCAATTACCTTTGCAATGCTGGTTAAAATACACCGGTTTGCCATATTGCACGGCTCAGCCCCATTGACCTGAATACAATGGTGCGAAGCTGCTGCGGCCAATTCGGTCAACCAGGCGATTGGCTATAGTCTGACCACTGATTTTGCCCATTCGGTTTACAGAGGTTCGCTATGGCAACGTTTAAGGCTCCAACCCGCGATATCAAGTTTGTTATCAACGAAGTGCTGGATTTTCCCAGCCACTACGCAGCACTGCCCTGCGGCGAGGATGCCACCCCCGACATGATCGACGCCATTCTCACTGAATGTGCGAAATTCTGCGAAGAAGTCCTGTCGCCGCTGAATCAGGTAGGCGACCAGCAAGGCTGTACCTTTGACAATGGCAAGGTGACCACACCCGAAGGCTTTAAAGAGGCGTACGACCAATGGATTGCCGGCGGCTGGCAGGGTTTGTCGCATCCGGCCGAATACGGCGGCCAGGGCCTGCCTGTGTCGCTGGGGCTGTTGAAATCCGAACTGGTGGGCACGGCCAACTGGGCCTGGGGCATGTACCCCGGCTTGAGTCTGGGCGCCATGAACACCCTGTACGTACACGGCACCGACGAACAGAAAATGCGTTACCTGCCCAAACTCACCTCCGCCGAGTGGACCGGCACCATGTGTCTGACCGAGGCCCACTGCGGCTCGGACCTGGGCCAGATGCGCACCCGTGCGGTGCCCAACGAGGATGGCAGCTACGCGCTCACAGGAACCAAGATTTTCATCTCCTCCGGCGAACATGACCTGACCTACAACATCGTCCACATTGTGCTGGCACGCACCCCCAACGCGCCGGAAGGCACCAAGGGCATCTCGCTGTTTATCGTACCGAAGTTCCATATCGACGAAGACGGCGAAATGGGCGATTTCAACAATGTCAGCTGCGGTTCCATTGAGCACAAAATGGGCATTCACGGCAACGCCACCGCCGTTATCAATTTCGACGGTTCCAAAGGCTATATGCTCGGCGCCGAAAACGATGGTCTGGCCTGCATGTTCACCTTTATGAACACCGCCCGGGTAGGCACCGCCATTCAGGGTGTTGCCGCCAGCGAACTGGCCTACCAGAACAGCGTGCCCTACGCGATGGATCGTTATTCCATGCGCTCGCTGTCCGGCCACAAAAACCCGGACAAGCCCGGCGACGCCATAATTCACCACCCAGACGTACGCCGCATGCTGCTGACCCAAAAAGCCTTCGCCGAAGGCGGCCGCGCCATGCTCTACGATGCCGCGCGTCAGGCCGACATCATGATGTACGGCAACAGCGAAGAAGATCGCGCTAACGCGGACAACTTACTCGGTTTCGTTACCCCGATTCTCAAAGCCTTTTTAACCGAAACGGGCATAGAATCGGCCAACTACGGCATGCAGGTTTACGGCGGCCACGGCTACATTGGTGAGCACGGGATGGAGCAGATTGTGCGCGATGCCCGCATTTCCACTCTCTACGAAGGCACTACCGGCATTCAGGCGATGGACCTGCTGGGTCGTAAGGTGATCCTCGACGGCCTGAAGTTGTATCGCAGCTTCAGCAAGCGACTCTACAGCTACGGCTTCAGCATTCTGTTCAAGCGCGGCCGCAGCAAATACGGTCGCAAGCTGCTTGCCCACACCTTCCGCTGGAATCGCTTGTGCATTGGCCTGTTGATTCGCGCGTCGCGCAACCGCGACGCGGTTGGCGCCGGCTCCTATGACTTCTTGATGATCAGTGGCTACATCACCATGGCGTTTTTCTGGGCGCGTATGGCAGATACTGCACTCGAAAAGCTCAAACAAAACCCGGAAGACCGGGCCTTCTATGAAGCCAAGCTGGAAACAGCCGAATTCTTCTTTGAACGCCTGCTACCTCGCGCTATTGGTCACGCTGAAGCCATGCGCGGCTCGGTCGGCAGCATGATGGATATGCCGCTGGATCATTTTAACGTGCGTTGATATCGACGAGTGGTACCCAGCAAGAGTCCGAGAGATTGATGACTCTTGCTGGGCTGTTCGCCAGCAGGGCTGGCTCCTACAATGCTCACCGTGGGCGATTCCATGTTCGTGTGCAAGTTTTTCACCGTAGGCCCGTATAAGCGCAGCGTTGCGGGCATCGCAGAACTGCCTGATACGCTGTGCTTAATCAGGCCTACGAATCCTGTTCAGCAGCAACCGCTCGCACCTGTGGGAGCCTGCCCTGCAGGCGAAGCCCTCAATGATGCTGCACAGCTTTCTCTAGCAGACACTTCTGCTACACTCCCTGCATTCCCGAAACGTATTTACAAGGCCTCGCTATGACCTACAACAGCATTGAATATGTTATTGCCGATCATATTCTTACCCTGCGACTCAACCGTCCCGACCAGCTCAATGCCTTCACCGTGGAAATGGCCAACGAACTCGAAGACGCTTTTAATCGCGCCAGTGAAGATGACGACGTGCGCGCTATTGTGGTGACCGGCAATGGCCGCGCCTTTTGCGCAGGCATGGATCTCAACTCCACCGGCAATGTCTTTGGCCTGGACGAGTCGGTGCAACCCGGGCTGAAAGAGATCGAGCAACTCGATGATCCGGTTATCTATCAAGGCGTGCGCGACACCGGTGGCCGGGTAACTCTGGCTATCTTCAATTGTAAAAAACCCGTCATCGCAGCGATTAACGGCCCTGCCGTCGGCATCGGCATTACCATGACGCTAGCCATGGATATTCGTCTCGCGTCCGAGAAAGCAAAAATCGGCTTTGTCTTTAACCGGCTGGGCATAGTGCCGGAAGCCTGTTCAAGCTGGTTTTTACCGAGAGTGGTTGGCATTAGCCAGGCGCTGGAATGGACTTACTCTGCCGACGTATTTGATGCCGCCGAAGCCAAACGCGGCGGCCTGGTAAAAGACGTTTACGCGCCGGAAAAGTTGCTGGAAGAAGCCTATGCCATTGCCGGGCGCCTTGCCAAAAAATCGCCCGTTGCCATCGCCTTTACCCGACAGATGCTCTATCGCAATTCGGCTGCCGACCACCCCTTGCAGGCCCACAAAATTGATTCACTGGCCATGTTCTATACCAGCCAGAAAGACGGCAAAGAAGGCGTGAGCGCCTTTCTGGAAAAGCGCGATGCGCAATTCACCAGCAGCGCCAGCAAGGACATGCCAGCATTCTACGACGAGTGGACCCAATCTTAGGAGAATCTTGGCTAGGCTGGCGCGACAAGCGCAGAGCTGCCATTCACGCGATTTTTGCCTTCGTGCTTTGATTGATACAGCGCATAGTCTGCGCGCGTTACAATGGAATCAATTCTGGTGTCGGCGGCGGTGCGTTGTGCTACGCCAAAACTGGCGCTAAGCACCACTTCACTTTTGTCGGTAACTGCTAGCGGTCGACGCTGCAAATGCTGCCGAATATCTTCAGCAATACGCAATGCGTCTTGTTCTGCAGCGTCGGGAAGCAGCACGATAAATTCCTCTCCACCCCAGCGGGCCACCAGATCGCTTGTGCGCAAGCGCTCTTGAAGCAGGCGAGACACCCACTTAAGCGCAAGGTCACCTGCGTCGTGCCCGTAGCGATCGTTAATGGATTTAAAATTATCCATATCAAACAGAATAAGCGACAGGTCGCTGCCCCGGCGTTTGGACAGGGCGAAACTCTTTTCTGCCACATCCACAAACCCGCGACGATTAAAGGTTCCCGTTAACCAGTCGCGAAGGGACTCATCCCGCAGCTGTTGACCGAGTTCCAGCAACACCCCCAGTAAACAGAACAAGGCAATCGCGGTGAAGCTGATGGGCAGGCCGACAAAGTTGACAGCCGCAAGTCGCGAGTTTGATAACTCTTCGATGCTGGTAGCTGCTATGCCATCCGGAATTGAGGGGATAAAGAAAAGTATATACAGCGATACAATCTGGGTAACGGGGTTCGCAGCCAGAAACAAGGCAGACAAATAATGCCCGCTGTTTTTTGCCTTCGGGCCGGTCAGCAAAGTATAAACTGCCAGTCCGGAAAAAAGGCCTATGTACAGGCGCGCTGCAAATAGCGACACCGGCTCCAGCGCGTTGTTTAAGTAACCCATAAAGGCCAGCAGGCTGATGGTCAAAATCACTGCGCCGGTAAATGTTCCGGAGTACGGCGGAACTTCGCGCCAGCAACGAATTCCCTTGTAAACATAGAAGCAGGCCAAACCTGCAGTAACCGCCAGCATGTTACTGAATATGTGAGGATCGACATCAGGAAAGCCGATGCGCAAGCCGACTGTTCCCATCGCAACTACCAGCAACAGATAGGCAATGCCCCAGCAGCGGGTTGCCGGCAAGTCTGGGCGCTGCCAGTAAATCGTCAGAAATACCAAGGCAAACAGCATCGAGATCGACGCAGTGATAAATGACAGGAGAAACAACCAATTCATACATCGCTTCCTGTTTGTTCCGCCTGCTTAGAGTAGCGAGCGCTCGAACAGATCCAGTGTGGCTTGCCAGTATCGTGCTCTGGCCTCTGCGTTATAACTCGGTAGCGACTCAAATGAAAACCCGTGCGCAGCGCCGCTATAACATTCCATCACGTGGCTGACACCTGCCTCCTTGAGCGCGGCCTCCAGCGTCGCTGCCTGCTCTGCGGTGGCATACGGGTCCTGATCAGCAATCGCGATATACAACTCTCCCTCGGCACTCACCACGCTGCGGTGCGGTGAGTCGGGGGCATCGGTCACGATACCGCCGGGATGGATGGCCGACGCAGCCTTGATATGCCCGGGCAATGCACCGGCCAACACCAGCGCATTGGCACCGCCCATACAATACCCCAGCAAACCCACTGGTTGGTCAAGGGCCAGGTTGGTCAGCAAGGCCCTCATATCCGACAGCACCATTTGGTGGCTCAAACCACCGTAGAGACGCATAACCCGCTGGTGCCCTTCGGGCGTTGAAAAATCCAGATCTTCAAAATGGCCTTCACGATAATAGAGACTGGGCAAGGCAACACGATAGCCCTGCGCATTGATCGAGCGGGCGACTGCTCGCAGCTCTTCGCGAATACCGATGGCATCCATCAACACCACAACCAGTGGCGTATCGGGGTTTGGCGTATCAAAGTAGGCAACCGGCATATCGCCGGCTT
>DIBR01000004.1:23202-23589 GCA_002415025.1 Spongiibacteraceae bacterium UBA5047 | reverse complement strand
CCGGCATATCGCCGGCTTCGGTTCTTATTATATGACTGTGCACCACAACACTCCCGGCACGCGCGAAACGCTATCGCGCGGCGCCCCATACAAGCAGGGCATCAGGGAGTTAAGTTAACAGGTTTCCGGCGCGCTGCAAGACGCGCTGGTATAGTTTTTAGGTCTGGCGCCGGTCGATGGCCTGCCGATGGATCAATCCCGCTCCAGTATCGCCGTAACGCCCTGTCCGCCCGCGGCGCAAATCGAAATCAGCCCCCTGCCGGAACCCTTTTCTTCCAGTAGCTTAGCCAGCGTGGCTACAATTCTGGCCCCCGTGGCCGCAAATGGGTGGCCGGTGGCAATCGAGCTGCCCACCACATTGAGCTTGCTGCGGTCGATGCTGCCCAG
>DIBR01000004.1:21770-22997 GCA_002415025.1 Spongiibacteraceae bacterium UBA5047 | reverse complement strand
GCTGCGGTCGATGCTGCCCAGCGGTGTGTCGCGACCCAGGCGATTTTTACAAAAGCTCTCGGACTCCCAGGCCTTGAGGGTTGCCAGCACCTGAGCGGCGAAGGCCTCGTGGATCTCGTAGAAATCGAAATCCTGCAGGCTGAGCCCGGCGCGATCTAGCATTGCGGGCACGGCATAGGCCGGGGCCAGCAGCAGACCTTCCTTGTCGCCCTTCTGCCCGGTGAAGTCCACAGCCGCCGTTTCAACAAAGCTGAGGTAGGCCTTGACCGGCAGATTGTTGGCTGCCGCCCACTCTTCGCTGGCGAGCAGGACACAGGAGGCCCCGTCGGTCAGCGTAGACGAATTGCCTGCCGTCAGCGTACCGTTCTCCCGGTCAAAGGCTGGCTTCAGGGTAGACAGCTTCTCAACGGTGGTATCCGCGCGCAGATTATTGTCTTTTTCCAGGCCCTTGAACGAGGTGAGCAAATCCGAGAAAAACCCACGCTCATAAGCCTCACCCAGATGCTTGTGGCTGAGGTAAGCCAGCTCGTCCTGCGCGTCGCGGGCAATAGCCCATTCCTTGGCCGTAACCTCCGTATGCCCGCCCATAGACAGGCCAGTGCGCGGCTCTGCATTTTGCGGAATCAGGGGTGCCAAGTGACCGGGACGCAGGCGCAGCAGTTGCTTCAGGCGCTGGCCGGTGGTCTTGGAACGGTTGATCTCAAGCAGTATTTTACGAAAACCTTCGTTAACGGCTATCGGCGCGTCCGAGGTTGTGTCGCTGCCGCCGGCAATGCCACTCTCAATCTGGCCCAGCGCAATTTTGTTCGCTACCACATTGATCGCGGCAAGCCCCGTGCCGCAAGCTTGCTGAATGTCCATGCACGGCGTTGCAGGGTCCAGACTGGTACCCAGTACGGTCTCGCGAACCAGGTTAAAGTCGCGGGCGTGTTTCATAACGGCACCACCGGCCACTTCGCCTACCCGCTTGCCGGCAAGCCCATAGCGCTGCACCAGCCCTTCAATCGCGGCGGTGAGCATGTCTTGATTGCTGGCGCCAAACAGAGCCGTATTCGAACGAGCGAAAGGGATGCGATTGCCGCCAATAATGGCAACCCGGCGAATTGTTGCGCTCATACTATGATCTCCAAACCGTGATCGTCAGTGGAAGTTGACGGCGAGTATACTCTGCCCCGGGGCATCCACATTGGCTGAACTGCCCACGGCGGGTGGCGATGCCGTCAATAC
>DIBR01000004.1:20841-21630 GCA_002415025.1 Spongiibacteraceae bacterium UBA5047 | reverse complement strand
AGTGGCGATGCCGTCAATACAGCATACGGCGAACACCGTTACAATGTCGCCGTCTGCAGATCATACTGCCAATCATCGCCGAGCTATAGTGAGGGAATCTGGAATGAGCCAAATCGTCGACACTCTTATCAATCTTGGGTTGGGAAAACCGGCAGATCTGAAGCGCTTCCCGTCCGGCGGCGTATTTAGCGGCAGTATCCTACTGGGCGGCAGTGAGGGCGCTGCCTGCCTGGCGGCTGTTGCTGATCACTGCCAGTCGCATAACCTCCCGGTGCTGCACCCTGAGAACGCTGCGGGTGAAGTTACCAAAGCCTCAGTTGGCAGCAGCAAGGCCTGGCGCAATAGCGAGGAGCAGCCCGGCGAGAAATTGCAGGCGCTCATATTCGACGGCACCGGGCTGAAAAATACAGAGCAATTGAAGCTCGCCTACCAGTTTTTTCAGCCGGCGCTGAAATCGGTTGCCAGCTGCGGACGCATTATTATTCTGGCCCGCCCTCATCGCGAAACCGACAGCCCGGAACAGGCCGCCAGCCAGCGCGCGCTGGAGGGGCTGAGCCGCTCGCTGGCGAAAGAGAGCGGGAAGAAAGCCATTACTTCACAGATTCTCTACGTTGCTCCCGACGCCGAAAACAACATTGGTGCCTGTCTGGATTTCCTGCTCTCCTACAAGTCCGCCTACGTGAACGCACAGGTCATTCGCGTAACGGCAGCAGACCAGCCGCAGACCGACGCGGCCAAACCTCTAGCCGGCAAACGTGCGCTGGTGACCGGTGCCAGCCGGGGGATTGG
>DIBR01000004.1:6984-20665 GCA_002415025.1 Spongiibacteraceae bacterium UBA5047 | reverse complement strand
CGGTGCCAGCCGGGGGATTGGCGCCGCCATTGCCAGCACGCTGGCCCGCGACGGCGCCACAGTGATTGGTTTGGATGTTGAGCCCATGCGCGCCGACCTCGAAGCCTTGATGGGCAAGCTGGCCGGCAAGGCGCTGGTCGCCGATATTACCGCCGACGACACGCCAGCACAGCTGGTGGCGCTGGCCAAAGAACTGGGCGGCTTCGATATTGTGGTACACAACGCTGGTGTCACCCGCGACAAAACACTCGCCAATATGCCCGAGCACTGGTGGGATATGACCATCAATATCAACCTCACCGCCGCACTGCGCATCAATAGCGCCCTGCTGGACGCCGGAGCCCTGAATACGGGCGGGCGTATTGTCGGGGTATCGTCCATGAATGGCATTGCAGGTCAACGCGGGCAGGCCAATTATGCTGCATCCAAGGCGGGTGTTATCGGTTACGTCGAGCAGATGGCGCCCGCGCTTTTGGCCAAAGGCATTACCATCAATGCAGTCGCACCCGGATTTATCGAGACCCAAATGACGGCCGCCATTCCGCTGATGACCCGCGAGGTCGGGCGCCGCCTGAATTCGCTGTCTCAGGGTGGCTTGCCTGAAGACGTGGCGGAAACCATTGCCTTTTTTGCCAACCCCGCCGCCAGTGGTGTCACCGGTAATATTGTGCGCGTGTGTGGCCAAAGCTGGCTGGGAGCCTGAACACGCAGGGGCTTTTGCTTATGACGCCTTGGGAGGCTCTGCCATTTGGCGGCTTTTGTACTCTCGGTACTCCACCGGCGTCATATTGGTCCAGCGTTTGAAGGCGCGATAGAACGTACTGGGTTCCGAGAACCCCGTCAGGTAGACCACATCGCCCACGCTCTCTTCAGTACGCGACAGCAGACGTTTTGCCAGATAGCAGCGATAGTCAGACAACACCTGGTTAAAACTGGTATCAGCCTCAGTCAATCGCGAACGCAGCACTCTGGGGCTAATGCCCAAACGCTCGGCGATATCAGTGAGCTCGGGTTGCCCGCGCTCCAGAATTTCGGCTATGGCCGAGCGCACTTCAATAACCACGTCCTGCTTTTCGAGCTTGGCTAAACGCTCGTTGGCAAGCTGCTCGTGCAGTCTCAGTAATTCCGGCTCTGCCCGGCTCGAGGGCTCCTCCAGTATCCGGGCCGGAAAATGCAGCCCCGGCTCGGCCTGTTCGAAAGCCACCTCGCAGCCATACAAGGCTGCGTACTCGGTCAGCGGCGCCGCTGCAGGGTGGGAGAAGCCGATGCGCGTTGGCACAAAACCGTCTTGCGTGAGCGTTTGAAAATAGCGAATCATGTAATACATGGACGCTTCAGACAGGTGTCTCAGCTCGGCGTTATCTGAGTGTGTATATTGCACCCGCAGGCAGGCATCATCGTCATCAACTTCAAGCTGCCAGTCCGAGGCGTCGGACACCAGTCGCTGAAAATCCAGCGTACGGCGTAAACCGTGGCCAAATGTCGGGCTGCTGAGAAACAGGTACTCCCAGACCTGGCCTTTATGAATCGCCATTTTTTCGGCCAGATGCAGGCCAATCAGAGGGTCACCACTAACCTCCTCAACCACCTGCCAGAACTTGTGTTGTGCCGCGTGGGGATAGCGAACTTGACTGCTTTGCAGCAAATCGGGGGTGATATGGCAACGTTCCGCGATCAGTTCGACGTCAAGACCCAGCTCAACCATCGCCGGATAAACGAGTTGAACAACAAAGGAGGAATCCTGAAGATCTAAAGCTGTGTCCGTCATTCTGATTATTCGTCACATCGTATGTGAATTGTGCCAGCGAACGTCGGGCATTCCAAACGCTATTGGCTGCAGAGACCGGCAACGGCGTACACGGGGCAAATTACCCAACCCCGGCGTTTTCACTATACTGCGCTCAACCCAGGGAGAACCACTATGTCAATCGACCTTCATTTTCAGCAACAGCCTTCCATGCCCGGCTTGCTCCTGCGCGCTGCAGTGAGCCGCAAACCCGCTACCGTTACAGATGTTCCAAACATCAACGCCCATCTGGAAAAAGTTCAGGTCAATCCTCAGAAGCTGCAACAGTACAGCAGCGTATGCGGCTTCGACCCCAACAGCCAGTCGCTGCCGGCCACCTATCCGCATATTGCGGCCTTCAGTCTGCAAATGGAAATGCTGCTGCACAAGAGCTTTCCCTTTTCGCCCATTGGCATGGTGCACACCCGCAACCGCATTACCCAGTTGCGCCCAATAGGTTTGAATGAGCCGCTGGCGCTAACCTGCTCCGTGAGCGACAGCCGCGACACCGATATCGGCCTGGAAGTGGATATTGTTACCGAGGCCTCAGCCCAGGGGGAGATCGTATGGACCGACCTCACCACCGTGCTTAAACGGGGAAAACCCAAAACCCAGACCAAGCGCTCTCCCAAAAAACATGCAGCACTGACAGAGTATGCCCGGCAAGAACACTGGACGCTGGCTAACAACCTCGGACGGCGCTATGCGCGGGTTTCCGGTGACTATAATCCCATTCACCTGTTTCCGGCCAGCGCAAAGCTGCTGGGCTTCAAACGCCATATAGCGCACGGCATGTGGAGCAAGGCCCGCTGTCTGGCGGCGCTGCAGGGGCAACTCAACGCCGATGCGTTTTCCATTGGCGTCGACTTCAAGACGCCGCTGTTTCTGCCTGCCGACGTGGTCCTGCACTATGGCGAAACCGAGCAGGGATTTGCTTTTTCACTGCGAAATGCCGCCGGCAACCGGCCTCATGTCAATGGCACGCTGACGCGTCTGGACTGAATAAAGAAGGCTGTTCGCCTGCAGGGCAGGCTCCCACAGGTGCGCGAGCGGTTGCTGCTGAACAGGATTCGTAGGCCTGATTAAGCGCAGCGTATCAGGCAGTTCTGCGATGCCCGCAACGCTGCGCTTATACGGGCCTACGGTGAAAGAACTTGCACACGAACATGGAATCTCCCACAGGCTGTCTTTGTAGGAGCTGGCCCTGCCAGCGAATGCCTGGATGGACGACATAAAGTCTACCAAGAATGATTCAGCTTTAGCTGGCGTTCTCGCCGCCCAGGGTTGCCACCGAATTCAGAATCAGCTGTATCAGCTGTGTCTGCCGAGCCACGCCGGTTTTGGAAAAGACAGAACTGAGGTGCGACTTGGCGGTATTGCGGGATATGCCCAACTCTTCCGAGGCTTCATCCAGCGTCAGGCCATTGACCAGCCTCAGCGCCAGCTTGGACTCAGCCGGCGTAAAGCCGAACAGCTCGATCAGAATATCGCTGGGCGCCTGTCGTGGCTGGTGCGGGTCGCTGACAAAGATGGCTGCGGTCGGGTTGCTGCTGCCATCGGAGGCTTCAATGGGCGGCAGCGGTCTCACCAGCAGGCCCAGACCGGTAACCGAACCGCTGTCGGCGATACGAAAGGCGCGGACAAAGCCCGGCTTGAACTGGCGATGGGCATCCATCACCTCTTCCAGCAAGGTTCGAAAAGCCCGGTTTTCCTGATTGTCACCCACTTGCAGGGCATCGCCCACCAGGCTCAGACCGCGCTTCTCCTGTAACAGGTGGTCGGCTGCGTGGTTCTTGCGCAGCACCCGCGCATTGCCGTCGAGTATTACCACCCCCATCGCGAGTTTGTCGATGGCATCTTCATAAAAGGCTCGTTCGCTTTCAGTGCGCAGCATGCGCGAATGCAATTCAACGGCCTGCTGCAGGTGCGGCAACAGCAGGCGGCACAAGCGTTTGTCATCTTCGCCAAAATTTTCGCGCGCCTTGGGTCGGGTAATACGCAGTCTCGCGGTCAACCCATCGAGCCCGACCAGATCAGCGCCCATAATATGGCGCACATCAGAGGGAGTGATGTAGTCGCGGTAATAGGCAGAATTGAAAAATTCCGACTCGCCGACAAACTCAGACACCGTAAACACCTCGCCGGGGGGCAGATTCACGAAAGGGTCCATCGAGAAATAGGTGTCGTTATAGGAGTTGAAAATTTGCGGCGACATGACCACGGCATTTAAAACAACGCCGGCATCGCCCTCGCGTGGCGGCCGCAAGATCAGCGTCGCATAGTTGGCGTTGACCGCTTCGCGAAAGGCATTCAGAAATTCCTGCCACGGGCGCTCTTCCAACGGCCCGCGATAGGCAGCCTGAATCAACGCATCAAGCGCCGGAGAAATTTCGTAGGTACTGTTGTTACTCAACTGCATGCACTCTGTGGAACGGTGACGCCGGCTAGCCGGTTACATTGCCTGGTTGAAAGGTGCCATATCGAAATAGTCGCGCCATTTGGCAATTTTGCCATCACGAAACTCAAATACACCCATCACCGGCAGCTCAATCCACTGCCCGTTCATTTTCAGACGGTCGGTGCGCTCGTTCATCACGATGTCGCCCTGACAGAGCTGGTGATGGACAATAAACTCGATTTCTTCGATGGTACCGATAAAGCCTTCAATAAATGCCCTGATTTCGGCACTGCCACGATTGGGTGGGTCCATCGGGATATTGATGTATTCCGCGTCGTCGCAAAAACACTCCATAAGTGCTTCAACATCGCGCGCGCACCACGCGCCAATAAATCGTTCCATAAATTCGGTAATCATATTCCGGGCTCCCAGTCGTTATTCCAAATTATTCAGCCGTTCTCTCACACCGGCCCGCACCACATCAATCGCAGCCACGATGCTGTCGGCAGCAGATCGGTCGCTGTGCATGCCGGACCAGTTTTGCCCCCACACCTCACGCAACCCGGCGGCCTGTTGCTGCACGGTATCGCTGGTTTGCGTGCTCAAATCTGCTATCAGGGCTACTTTTACCCAACCCGCACGCGGGTTACCTGCCTCGGGGTCTTTGTCATAATGCGCGGCGTATACTAACTGCTCCAGGTCAGCCAATTGCAGTAATATTTCAAATGACGCTTCGCGCACCGAGTTATTGTGTTCACTGGCTTCCATACGCCAGACGTTGTAACTGAAACCCGCCAGCGCAAACACAACACTGAAAATTGCAGTGGCATGATACCAGCGATTCGCGTTGGCTCCGCTCATGGCCGTTTCTTTTGGCTATTGGCGATAAACATCGGATATTTTTTTTGTATGTAGCTTTGTTCCACCATCACCCGATGCAAGCTCAAACCGGTTGTCAGTTTGATCACTGCCAGCGAGCCCTCAAGCCGCAGAACTTCACCGGCTACGCTTTCGGTGCGCGCATCGTGGAAGCAGATATCGCCGTCAAAGGGCTCGCCAAGCTGCATGGTGTCGCTACGATTCACAACAATTCGAATGCCACCCTCGGCAATTTCTATCACCTCGTGCTGATGGCCACTGGTCTCAATTTTCGGGCGCTCGTGTTCCGGATATAACAGGCGAAAGTGGGCGCGGCGCTGCTCGGGTCGACGGTCAGACATCGTTATTCGCCGGTGGCCGCCTCACACGCACCCGGGCGATGGGACAACACAGCGCTGTCGGCGCAGGCATCACAGGCATTACCGTAGGTTTTGTGTTCGGTGCTGGGGCAGGGCTCGGTAACGCAGCGAACGCCGGTATCTCTCAAGCCGCAAACCGGGCGGTATTCACGGGTACACATCTGCGGACGCGGCTCCTTGCATTCGGTAATGTCGGCCGCAGCCTCAGGTTGCTCGTTGCAGCCTGCAAGTCCAAGCAGAATAACCATAAGCAATAACGGAAAAACCGGTTTCATTAGCCAGCACCAGGGATGTTCAACACCCGGTCAGCCTACCGAATTTCAGGGATTGAGGATAGCGGCCTTACAGACAAGCCTCGATAAACTCAGCCGCCATGGCCACACTGTGCTTGCCCAGCATCGGGTCAAGCATTTCCAGGGCGTGAGGAGCCTCCTTGAAAATGGCCAGATATGAACGATTACCCTCGGCGATCAAGCGCATATGCATCAGCAGCGAGTCGTCGTAGAAGGGATCGAGCTCCCCCACCGTGAGCAGGCTCGGACCAAAATTTCTGAGAGAAGCATTGAGCGGCGAAACATCAGGGCTGTGACGGTCAACCCCCGCAGGTAGGTAGGTATCGGCATAGAACCGGCACATGGCCGAGTCCTGAATCAGGTTCTGCCCGTCCACAACGGTTCGGCTGGGCAGGCCGTTGCTGAAATCAAACAGACCGTAGGTGAGAATGGCACCCGCAAAATTCTTGTCGCGGGCGCGCAAACGCAGTCGGGTTGCCGCGCTGAGGTGGGCGCCCGCTGATTCACCGGCAATAAAACAGCGAGACAGGCCTTGCTGCGCGCACTCCTCTAGCCACCACAGGGCAGCCGCTTCGCAGTCGTCCTGTGCAGCCGGATACGGGTGCTCCGGGGCCAGGCGGTAATCTACCGAAGCGATACTGACATTGGCCTCGGCTGACAAGGACAACAGGGTCGCCAGTGACAGCTCGGGAGCGCCGGCATACCAACCCCCGCCATGAATATGCAACAGGCCGGCTACCGGGTCTTCGGCTTCTACCAGCAATATCGGAATATCGCCCGCCGGACCGGCGATACGGCGCTTTACCACATTGGGGCCGGGCTCCGGTTGCTGGGCAGCCGCCAGGTCGGCCAGTAGCGTGCGGCCCGCTTCGATGTCGGCCTGCGTTTTCGGTGGCTTCACCTCATAGCCGCCAAAAAAGCCCTCGCCGCTGTTAATCGCCTCGCGCAGCGCTTCTGTGGCGGCTATCACCGCCACATCGTGAGCACGACAGAAGTCCGGCATTTGCATGCGCTACCCTCCGAGCTTAAGCAAGTAAGGGCAAGCGCCCCTGTTAGTGCGGGAGATATTCGCCTCCGTTCACATCCAGCGCGGCGCCGGTAACAGCACAGGCGTAATCCGACGCGAGGAAGATGGCCGCTTTGGCGCAGTCGCCGTCTTCCGGAATCACCCGCAGCGGAATATTCTGGGCGATGGCAGCCTTCATATCCTCTACCGATACACCCGTCTCCTCAGCCTGCTGTTGCATGTAGCCTTCCACGGGTGGGCCCCACATCCAACCCATGTAAGTTGAATTCACGCGGATATTGTAGGGGCCGAGTTCCAGCGCGAGATGCTGGGTGGCACTGGCCAACGCGGCCTTGGAAGCACCATAACCGGCCTGGGTCTGCAGTGGCCGGCGAGTAACCATGGTGTTGATCATGACAATGGCGCCGCCACCCTGCTTCTTCATATGGGGCACCACTTCCAGCGTCAGGGCCAAGGTGCCATACAGGTTCACGTCCATGGCTGCGCGCCAACCGTCGAGGTCTGCATTTTCAACCAGATCAAAGGCACCGGGGTTGTAGGCGCTGTTAATCAAGACATCGATGCGGCCGTATTTTTCGATGGTTTTGGCAACGAGGTTTTTGCATTGCTCAACATCGGCAATGTCAGTGGGCACTTTCAGAATTTCGGTTTTCACACCGGCTTCGAGAATTTCCTGTTCTGCAGCATCAAGCTTACTGGCCGTTCTGGCACAAATGGCCAGCCTGGCGCCCTGCCGGGCAGCTTCCAGTGCCAGCTCGTGACCGAGGCCGGGGCCTATGCCTGAAACAATAACAACTTTATCTTTTAGCAACATAGTGTAGACCTGCTCTTGTGATTATCCTGATGGAATCGCATCCTAAACAAGCGCACCCGCAGCGGCACCACCCATATGTATGGCCGCAGATTACCGAATGGTATAGGCGGAGCCCTCATGCAGCACATACTCTCTTGCGTGGCGTGAAAATAACAAGATTAGAGCGGAGTTCCAATATGCAACCTTCCCGTCCACTTGCTGTTCGGCTGATTAACAATGTCGGTGGCGCCTTGATGAAAATGGGCTTGCGCTCACCGCTCGATGCCGACGAACTGATGCAATTGGCCATCCGCAAGGCGGGAACTTCGGATTTTGGCGGCACAGATTTTATACCGGCGCTGGAGAAACTGTGCGATGCGCTTGAGCACGAAGCAGCGCTCACGGCCATCGGGCGCAACATAGCACGCACCAGCATGCTGAATATGCTGGTACGCAGGCTGCAAATTACGGCCTATCGCGAGCAAAATCCGGTGGCCGCGGAACAGCAGATACGCCAACCCCTGTTTATTGCCGGCATGCCGCGCACCGGCACGACCATTCTCTACGAATTGCTGGCCCAGGATCCGACGCATCGCTTTCCGATCAGCTGGGAAGTCGAGCACCCTGTACCTCCGGCCACCGCTGACAATTTGTACAGCGACCCGCGCATTGCCGCGGTAGACAAACAGTTTGATCAAGTGGATAAACTGGTGCCCGGTTTTAAAGCCGTACACGAAATCGGCGCCACCCTGCCTCAGGAATGTGTTGCCATTCTGGCCGCGCATTTTCTGAGTGAGCAGCTGGTGGTGTCGTACAATATTCCCTCCTACCGCACATGGATGATGGCGCAGGATTTCAGCAGCGCCTACCAATGGCACAAACGCTGCCTGCAGCATATGCAATCCGGCTTTGGCGGCAAGCAACGCTGGCTGCTGAAAACACCGCCGCATATTGGCTATCTCGAAACCATTCTCAACGTCTATCCCGATGCAAAAATTGTACAGACCCATCGCGACCCGATGCAGGTGCTCGGATCACTCTCAAGCCTCACCTGCTCGCTGCGCTCTCTGGCAACAGACAACATCGATCCTGAGCAAGTGGGCCGCGAAGAACTGCACATCTGGAAGGATTATCTGACCCGCGGCATGGAGGCACGGGAACGCCTCGCCGAGCAGCATTCAGATCAGTTTTTTGATATTCGTTTTGAAGATATGCTGAAGCGGCCACTGGCCGTGATTGAATCGCTGTACCGCTATTTTGATTTCGAATTCAGCGATGAGCTGAAACAAAAAATGAAAACCTATCTGGACAACCGGCCGCGCGACAAGCACGGCCGCCATGAATATTCTCTGGCAGATTACGGGCTGGACGCAGCGCGCGATGCACAGCAGTTCTCTGCTTACAGCGCGCGCTATCTGCCTGCCGGCTCAGCCCTTACTCAACCTTGAAGATCAGCGTCTCTTGGGTATCGGCAGCTACATCAGCTTCCTGATACGGCAGGCGAATCCATTCTTTTTTGGAGTAGGCTTCGGTCATATCTCGGAAATACGGCGACGCCGGGTCGGTCGACAGGGAGTAGGTCACAAAGGCATCAGCAATAGGCTGGTTATTGTCATCCCAGGTCACGACCTGAATATAACTGTTGCCATAGGTGATGTTGTAGCCATCATTGGCCAACCCGGTACCACGCGCATTGGCGATGGTAAATGAACCTTCAAATCCCTCGCCGCCAAATATCGGAATGCGTTTATCAGCCCCCTCGGCCGGATGAATGCCGGAGAACTGGATTTCACCCATCGGGGTATCAAAGTCGAAAGGTGAACTTGCCACCTTGGACACGCCATCGGCAAAGGCATTCTCAACAATCGGGTTAAGCACATTCAGGCCCGCCGGCGTATTGACCGGATCACTGGTGGAAAACGGCGTTTGCCATAACAGTGGCGTTCCAACGGGCAACGGATTGATACCACGCCAGAATTCGCGCCAGATATGCCCGCCCACCGAATCGAGATTATTTTTGCCGTCCCAGTTTGTCAGTACGGTACAGGCCTCACCGATCTGAACCGGGCCACTGGTACCCAGTGCCGCAGGGAGCTGACAGTAACGGTCAAGAATGGTTTGGCGCGCCAGCCGCTCCGACATCACAGCACTGTCGAGTACGATCTCTTTCAGGTTATCCATAGTGAACTTGGTGCCGCTACGGCCATCACTGCCGTCCAGCCGATCCTGAATCTGGCGAATGCACAAACGGGTACGCAGCGAGCGCGCGGTTTCCTCGGCACCGATAATGGCATCAAAGCCGGTGATCGGTTCTTCCGGGTTGGTCAGCCAATAACTGTCATTACAGTTTTGAACCCAGTCGTCGCGCTGCTGCTTAGGCAAATTGGCAATGCCGAAGATGCCCGGCGCCGGGGCATCACTGTCGGTGCCCCAATCACAATCCGAGCGGGAACCGTCGAGCAAGGGCAGCCCTGGCACCAATTGTTCTAGGGCTGGTACCAATATGCTGTTGCCACAATTTTCCGGCCTGACTTTGGCGTCTTCTACATGCGGTACAACGGTAACGTCACCATAGTAGACCTTTTGATCACCGGGGCCTGCCGCCGTGGTATTCACCCAGGGAACCCCGAGCACGCTGCCGTGCAGATCAATAAATTCCGACAGGCTCTTGGCCCGGTTCCAGGCAAAAAACTGATTGATAAGCCGTGTGTTTTCAGCGTTTGCGTCACGCAAGGTATAGCCCTTGGCGAAAGTCCACTCCAGTACCGGCACCCCCGAGACAGCAAATTCGAGCATCGGCCCGTAGTGTGAGCGATAGAGTGTGCGGCTTTGGGTCGTCACGCTGCCGTCATCCTCTTTCACCGAAATTTCCAGCGGCACTTCTTCCATCGGTATAAATTCGCCGTCGAACAAATACTGGGTCGGATCCAGCGGATTCAGGGTCAATTCATAGAAGGTAAAACGGTAGGCCGTTGATACCGTATGACTCCAGGCAAACTTGTCGTTAAAGCCGATCAGCACTGCCGGTACGCCATAAAGCGATGCGCCCATAATTTCGGTGTCAGCCACTTTCAAGTGCGTTAGATACAAGCGCTCGGTGCCGGTCCACGGAAAGTGCGGGTTGCCAAACAACATCGGCTGACCGGTTTCTGTCGACTCTTTGCCCAGCGCGTACATATTGCTGCCAATGGGCAGCTCGCCGCCGAGCGGAAATGGCAGCTCACCCTGGGGCAAATCAGCAATAGCGGGCAAGCTAACCGGCAGTGGCGCGTTGCCAAAGCCGGGAGGTGCGGCGGTACCAATGCCCTCGACAAAAACGGAGGAGCTGGCCAGCAAACCCAGACGGAAGTAGCGCCGGTACACATCGTCTTCAGTGATTTCCAGCAGCCATTCGGCATCGCGGCAGGACGCGTGGCGCCCGCTGTGTTCATCGTTGCGGATTTCACGAATGTAACGATTAAAGCCTTCAACAAAACCTTTGGTAGCAGCGGCGGCTTCGGGGGCAATGTCCGCTTTCAGTTTTGCGATGGCTTCGGGTGTAGCGAGCAGCTTCCAGAAAAAATCGGAATCAACCGGCGTTGCCGATGAACCATTGGCGTCTATTAAATGGTTCGGGCCACTTCTGCCGAGATAACGCGCGCGCTCGCCACGAATTGTGAACAGATCTTCCAGGAGAATGCAGAGATTGTCTTCAGCATGCACGTAACCGTAGCCGTAGCCCATACTGCCGAAGTCCTGAGCATTGATATGAGGCACACCAAAAGAGGTACGTCGCACCGTGACATCGTAGCTCAAGTCAGGTGCGGGGGGCGTCGGCGGAGTAACCGTGCCGCCACCACCCGGGCCGGCAACCGGAGCTGCCGGAAGATCGGAGGACGAGGTTCTGTCGGCCTTGCAGCCACCCAACGCCAATATTACCAGGGCCAACAGTGCGGCCTGCTTCAGGGAACTCATATCACTCACCCAGTGTTATCACTATGCTATTAAGGTCTTACGGGTTCCGAAGCCGAATGGATTCCGCCTGCTTTGGTGTACCCAGTGTAAACATCTATTGTGCGCCACCGCCCCGGACCGGATCAATGCTTGTGACGCAAACCCCGCCCAAAAAGCACAAAACCCGGCTAAAAAGCCGGGTTTTGTGCTTAAGCTTGAAGCAGCATTATTTGGCGTCAAGCGCCTGATAGTAATCCATCAGGATCTTGGCTACTTCCGGGCGTGAAAACTCGGGCGGCGGTGCAATACCCTGCCCCAGCATTTCGCGAACCTTGGTGCCTGAGAGCAACACAAAGTCTTCTTTGTCGTGATCAGGTGCATCGCGCATCATCACAACCTTGTTAAGCTTTTTCGAGTAGGCGGTGTGGTCGGCCTTGAAAATGTCGATACCGAGTGCGCCTGCAGGCACCTGTTCAAAGATGGTCTGCGCATCGAAGGCACCGTAGTAGTCACCTACTCCGGCGTGGTCGCGACCCACGATCAGGTGGGTACAGCCGCAGTTCTGGCGAAATACAGCATGTAACACGGCTTCACGTGGCCCCGCGTAGAGCATGTCGAAACCGTAGCCGGTCACCATGGCGCTGTTCGGCGGGAAGTAAACTTCAACCATTTTGCGAATAGACGCATCACGAACATCGGCAGGAATATCACCGGCCTTGAGTTTGCCGAGCAGCATGTGAATCAGCACGCCATCGGCTTTCAGCTCTTCGCGAGCCATATGGCAGAGTTCTTCATGGGCGCGGTGCATCGGGTTACGGGTTTGAAAGGCCACCACCTTTTCCCAGCCGCGCTCGGCGATTTCATTGCGAATTTCAACGGCGGTACGGAAAGTATCCGGAAAATCTGCCTGGAAGTAGGAGAAATTCAGCACGTCGATGGCACCGGACAGCAGCGTATTGCCCAGGCTTTTGAAAGTTTTCACACCGGGATGCTCGGGGTCGAGTGTGCCAAAAATGTTTTCGGCCATGAAATCGATCTGTTCGGCGCTGACGGTTTCAACGGCGTCAACGTTCATCACCGCCAACACCGGATGTCCTTCAACATTCGGGTCACGCAAGGCAATGCGGCTGCCGGCAGAAATGCCTTCGGCATTTTCAGTCAGGTTTACTATGGGCACAGGCCAGAACAGGCCGTCTGCGGTTTTCATGTTCTCGGCAACGCTTAGCGCATCAGCCAGATTCATATAGCCGCTTAAGGGCGTAAAGTAGCCCGCGCCCAGCATGACGGCATTGGCGGCCGCAGCAGAGTTCAGCAGCAGCGATGGCAGGGTTTCCGCTTCGCTTTGCAGGGCATGATGCTTTTCGGTGTCGTAGACAAACAGCGGCTTGAGTTCATTGGCGCCATGGGGTTTGATCATTGGGTGCTCCGTAAGTTGTTTTGTCTTCGTGTTGGAAGTCTGCGCTCTGATATTAAAATCTAGCGAGGTTTTTCGTCCGACGTCTGACGTCCGACGTCCGACGCTTAAATAATCCCGCGCTTTTCCATTTCAGCCAGCAGCACGTCGACTTCTTTTTCGAGGCTCATTTCATGGCTGTTCAGCACGATTTCAGGGGAAGTCGGTGCTTCATAAGGATCGTCAATGCCGGTGAAGTTTTTGATTTCGCCCGCGCGCGCTTTTTTGTAGAGGCCTTTGGGGTCACGTTCCTCGGCAACGGCCAGCGGCACATCCACATACACTTCGATAAAATCCATGTCGCTCTGATCGTGCAGCACACGAACATTGTCACGATCGTCGCGGTAAGGGCTGACAAAGCTGGACAGTACGATAACGCCGGTATCGACAAACAATTTGGCAATTTCGCCGATGCGACGGATGTTTTCAGCGCGGTCTTCAGCCGAAAACCCCAGGTTCTTGTTGATACCCAAACGGACATTGTCGCCATCCAGGCGGTAGCACAGGTGGCCGCGCTGAATCAGCGCCTGCTCCAGTGCTACGGCAACGGTACTTTTGCCGGAGCCCGACAGGCCGGTAAACCACAGGGTAGCGCCCTTCTGCTTCAACAGCTTCTGGCGGTCTTCCCGGCTCACTTCACCATCGTGCCAATGCACATTTGTTGCTTTTTGCTCAGTCATTGTGTTCTCCACCTTTGCGGTTCCGGGACTCTGTTATCAGGGCTGATCCCCCCGAAGTGGCGGCCATGATACGGCCCGCC
>DIBR01000004.1:6282-6728 GCA_002415025.1 Spongiibacteraceae bacterium UBA5047 | reverse complement strand
CTGGCGTAATCTCTCAGCATGAATTTTACCTTCCGGCAGTTGACCATTTTTCTGGCAGTGGCCAGACACGAGAACGTGTCGCGCGCCGCCGCCGAATTGAACCTGTCCCAGTCTGCGGCCAGTGCTGCCCTGCAATCCCTTGAAAAAAACTACGGTGTGTCGCTGTTCGAACGTCAGGGCAATAAGGTGCAGCTAAACCCGGTCGGGCACAGCCTGCGCAAGGAGGCTGAAATGCTCTACACCCACTGCCAGCAATTCGAGCAGACCCTGCGCCAGCATGGCGATCTGGGACACCTCAAGGTGGGCGCGAGCTTTACCATTGGCAACCATCTGGTGGTGCGTTATCTGGCGGACTACCTCAGCCACTACCCCGATGCCGATGTCGACCTGGATACTGCCAATACGCCGGAAATCGTCAGCAAGGTGCTTAACTACGAAGTGGACGT
>DIBR01000004.1:5603-6119 GCA_002415025.1 Spongiibacteraceae bacterium UBA5047 | reverse complement strand
GGCATGATCGAACGCGAGGTTCAGCACCGCGATCTGGAGCTCATTCCCTGGATGGAAGACGAACTGGTAGTGTTTTGCAGCGCCGGGCATCCGCTGGCCGAACGCCAGACCCTGAACAATCGCGATATCAAGAGTGCACGCTGGATTCTGCGGGAACCGGATTCCGGCGCGCGGCACACCTTTGATCGCGCTCTAGCGGAGCTTCTGCCCGAAATCAATATCTACCGCGAATTCCGCCACAATGAAGCCATAAAGAGCGCGGTAGAATCCGGCCTGGGTATCGGCTGCCTGTCGCAGGTGGTATTACAGAATGACTTTCGCAACGGCAATCTGGTGCCGCTGAAACTGACACGCCGGAATATGCGACGCCGCTTCTATTTTGCCCTGCCCAGAAAGCGACACAGCAAGGCCTCGGTAGATTACTGGATTGAGCTTTGCCGTCAGCAGCAATAGACGGTTCGCCCGCAGGGCAGGCTCCTTACGGGTAGCCTTATTGGAGCCTGCCCTGCAGGCGAA
>DIBR01000004.1:4797-5434 GCA_002415025.1 Spongiibacteraceae bacterium UBA5047 | reverse complement strand
AGCCTGCCCTGCAGGCGAACCCAAGACCTGGAAGCTGCTAGAGGTAACGCTCGCGATAGGCGGCAAACTGCGTCTTCAAACCCTCTTCGCTAAAACCGAACTGCTCCAGCGTATATTCGTGGCTGGGGCGGTCTTCGCGCTTGTTGTCCTCGCGCCATTTCTCCATGGCGGCGTGGGCTTCATCCGTAAATTCCATGCCGATAAAGTCGTACACGGCTTGCGCAGGCTTGAAGGGGTCGGTGACGGTATCTTTATACCAGACATCAATAAAGGCGTCCGGCTTGGCATCCCGCGTATGCAGTGTATGCAGCATGCCCTTGGCGTATTTCGCGGCCCACTGCTCACCCACCACCTTCGGGTCGGGTTTATCCGCGCACATCACCCACAGGTTGTAATTCATACTGGCCGCCGACGGAATGGTTTGCAGCGGATCACGGTGGGTTTGAATAATCTTGGCGTCCGGGAATACGCGCAGCAACGTGGCAATATGGTGCAGGTGGTGCGGCGTTTTCAGCAACCAGCGCCCGGCTTTTTGACCCTGCTGTTTTTTCTGCCACTGCAGGCTCTGCAGCTGACGCTTCAGATACTCATAGCCCGGTGTGTTGTCATGGGTATCGTTCCACTTCCCGTAGGTCGG
>DIBR01000004.1:3411-4611 GCA_002415025.1 Spongiibacteraceae bacterium UBA5047 | reverse complement strand
ACATTACAGAAGGCATCCGGAACGGTGCTGTAGAAGCTGTGCTCCAGCAGCATGATGTCTTCGTCTGCCGCCATCGGATCCATCGGGTGGATCGAGGCCAGCTCCGGATTGGCTTCCAGCATGGCGGCGACTTCAGCCTTGGCTTCTACCACACGCTGGTCTTCGCTTTTGAAATCCCAATCCATATACGGCGCAGGGTTACGCACTTCGTACCAGAGTGGCGCGTAGAAACGCGAATCGCTGGCGAGAATGCGATGGAACATGGTCGAGCCAGTGCGCTGCAGGCCGATGATAACCACCGGCGCCTTGACCTCTTCATCCAGAATTTCCGGATGGCGGGCTATCCAGCCTTCAGTACGCAGGCGGTTGCAGAGAATATTCAGAATCCGCTGATACTGCATAAAGCGGCCGACGGCATTGAGTTCAGCCTCTTCATTCAATGATTTCACCAGCACCTCAAAGGGCTCACGGAACGAATCATCGCCGAAATCGCCAAGACCGGTAGCCTCGCGCGCGGCATTCAACAAGCCTTCAACACTCAGCTCTACATCGGGAATTTGCTGCTCTGTCACTACGTATTCTCCAGGTCGGGTGGCTCAGGATGTCAGGCTGGCGGTTTTTACAACACGGCACTCGGGATGCACGATATCGCTTGCGCCTATCCAGCGAAATGCCAGCGTGCCCTGCCGGTGCCCCGCCGTTGCCAACCAGTTGGGATGGCCCGGATTGGTTTCACTGATGACGATCTGAACACTGCCATCATCGTTGTATTTGGCGGTGTGCTTGTTAACGTGAATTTTCAGGTAGCGGTAATCGAGCGATTCCATCCAGTAGTTATCTACCTGCAGGTTCCAGTTGTCGCACTCGGGAATACGGGGCACGTCCACGACCAGCGCTTCGTCTGCAGCAAGATCGTAGTAGCTGTGGTAGTAGAAGATATTCGGGTCGCCGCCGATTTTCTGGCAATAAGCCTGATCCGCTGGCGGCAGCTGATTGGGCTTGTCGAGAAAGGATTCGGACCAGTCGGCAAACAGTTTGGCGGTGCCCTGAACAAAGCCTGCGGTTTTTTGCAGGTTCAGCGCCAATTGCGCCGGATCAAGCGGGGCCGGTACAACATCGTCTTCGGCAATACGTTCAATTTTCAGGTCGGCCGTTATTTCCGTGTTGCGATCAAGAAAGGTCTGGCGCACCAGCACGGCA
>DIBR01000004.1:749-3217 GCA_002415025.1 Spongiibacteraceae bacterium UBA5047 | reverse complement strand
AGGTCTGGCGCACCAGCACGGCAATGGTGTCTTCGGTAATCTTCAGCCAGTTACCGGGTTTTGGCTCACGGCTGAGAATGATTTCAATGCGGCCGTCAGCGTCCACGTCCAGCCCGCCGTGGGTATCGAGCGATCCGACCGAAAGCATATTGCTATCTTCGTCTTCATAGCCTCCGGCAATGGCAATCAAGCCGAGGTAGGCTACGGTGCCACGGGTACCGCTGATACGGTAATCATACTTGCCGTTGATTTCAGCGCGCTCGTAGTAGTTGTCGGGGTTGTCGGCACCGATTTTTGCGGTTTCATGGGAGGGTCGGTAGAAGGTGGGGAAATCCCGGTCGC
This sequence comes from Spongiibacteraceae bacterium UBA5047, assembly GCA_002415025.1. Lineage (GTDB taxonomy): Bacteria > Pseudomonadota > Gammaproteobacteria > Pseudomonadales > Spongiibacteraceae > Litorivivens. The sequence continues at coordinate 2,875 of DIBR01000004.1, read as the reverse complement.
TGCACTCCATAAACATATCGAGGGCAATGCGCGTCAAACGCGTCAGATAACGCCAGCCCTCCGCGCGGGTAAAGGCATCTGCAGGTGCTTCGGGGCGCAGTATCTGCTGACCCGTGGCTTTCAGCGAGTCGCAAAATGCCTCCCAGGCTGTACCGTCAATCACCGATTGCACGGAATCTTTATCATTCATTTGCCACTCTCCTGATGCGTTTAACAATGCAGGGAAATTCTGGCAAAAGCAGGCCCGGCAAGCATCACCCAGACAGGTGAACCCGGAAACCCAATCTGGGTGGCAGGCTTACTTCAGAATCAGTACGAACAGGATTTGTCCGAGGGCGATAATCGATACACCTCCCCACACGTAAGGCAGGCTGGTATGAGGGGTAATCTTTCCCTCTGTCAGCTGACCGTTATTGGTCAAGGCGTGGGCGATCGTCCACACAGTGTGCAGCAACACCAGCATGGCTATGACTAACCAGATTGTGCTCATAGGGCTTTCCGGCGAGACGTGGGTGAAGTTGCGTATTGTAATTGAAGTGCCTTGTACCAGGCCACCACCAACACCGCAACGGCGATCAGATGCAGGCTCTGCGCCAGACCGACACAGTTGTCGAGCAAACCCCAGCGGCTTAGAAGCCAGTTCCAGTCATGCGTGCCACCACCCACCAGAGGCAGCTGCATCGCTTTGGCATCCCCGAGATACTCAGCGGTATACATCAGGCTTTCCGCCAGCCAGAGGGTACAGATAGCGCTTTCAAAGTATTTTTGCTGGCGGCGAAAGTGGACAATAAAGGCGACGGGGAACGCAAGCTGACCCAGTGTGCCACCCAGAAAGTGTAGTGTTTCACCCCCAAAGCTGAAAAACAGGTGGCCGGTCTCATGCAGCGCGAGATTCACGCCATCGATAAAGTGGTAGCGATAGAAAAAAGTGAGCCACACCACATAGGGAAGCAGCAACCACACTGCCAGCTTGCGCCCGGTCACCCGTTTATCTCACTGAAATCCAGGCTGCGGTCGCCCAGCTGTTCGCGCACGCCGGCGTACCAGCCGGAAGGCTCCAACAGGTCGCCCTGCTCGCTCAGGGGCGGATAGGACAGACCATAGTGTTCACAAAAGTGGCGCAACTTCGGGTAGCCCCATTCAAAAAACAGACGCTGGTAGGTGACTTCGTCGATACGCCTCTGGTCATAGAGGCCTGCCTGTTGGCGCTGGCGCTGAACCTCGCTGAGAATAATGCCTGCGGCTACCGAAACATTGAATGACTGCACCATACCCACCATCGGGATGGTCACTTCAACATCTGCCAGCTCGCAACCGGTCGCGCTGACACCTTCTTTCTCGGCTCCCAGCAGCAAAGCTGTGGGCCTGCAGTAGTCGACTTCACGGAAGTCCACAGAGTGCTCAGACAGATTGGCCGCCACAATCTGGTAGCCGGCCTTTTTTAGCGGCCCTACGGCAGCCTCCAGCTCGGTATAGCGGTGCACCTTTACCCAGCCGTGGCTGCCCTTGGCCGTGCCACGAAATGCCTTGTACTCCTTGTCGCCAATCACACAATGCATATCCAGTGCACCTACTGCGTCAGCGGTACGCACAATAGCCGACAGGTTCCGGCCTTTGTGCACATAATCGGTGACCAGAGTGAAATCCGGTTGTCGACTGTTTAGCACCCTCTCGAGGCGCGCCTTTCGCTCGGGCGTCATATCAGGTCCGCATCCCCGTCCAGCACCCAGCAGCGCTCATTCATCGTAAACCCCAGCCGCGGGTAGTAATCCTGGGCGTCCGGCGCTGCCAACAGAATCACTTTCGTCTTTGAGCCCAATTGTTTACGCGTACGAGCAATCAGTTCGCGGCCAATACCACTGCGCTGATACTCGCTATCAACAGCCAGATCGGAGAGGTAGCAGGCGTAGTGAAAATCGGTCAATGCCCGCGACAGGCCGACCAGCTTCATCCCGTCCCAGGCCGTTACCAGCAGATTGGCGCCGTTCAACATGCCCTGAATACACTCTTTATCGTCCACCGGCCGGCGCTCGGCCAGCCCGGAGCGCTCCAGCAGCTCGATAAATTTGACGGCCGGAATATTCTGGTTCACGCGATAATTGATCGCCACGGGGTTCTCCATGAGG
>DIBR01000004.1:0-511 GCA_002415025.1 Spongiibacteraceae bacterium UBA5047 | reverse complement strand
GTGCCAGCCGCCATAATAATGGCTACGGCAGGTGCTGTGAACGCCAGCAGGCCGCAACCGGACATCCCATGTCCGTGAATACCAGCTATTCACCCTGTTAATCTCTTGCGCAGGAGTCTACGTAGTAAGCTAGACCAATATCCATCCTGCTCAAGCCATGAATGAGGACCAACAATCATGATACCCCGTACAGTCTACGATGCTGACCACGAGATGTTTCGCGACTCGGTGCGCAAGTTTCTTGAAACAGAAGCGGCGCCCTACCACGAGCAATGGGAAGAAGACGGTCAGGTTGACCGTGCACTCTGGAACAAGGCTGGTGAACAGGGTTTCCTATGCCCGACCGTTCCCGAAGAGTACGGCGGCGTAGGCGTCGATTTTCGCTACAACGCCATCGTCGACGAAGAGTGCGCGCGCTCGGGATTGACCGGTATAGGCTGGGGGCTTCACTCTGATATTTCTGTTCCCTATATCGTCCGTTACGGTAGCGAAGAGCAGAAACAGAAGTACC
>DIBR01000048.1:34317-61682 GCA_002415025.1 Spongiibacteraceae bacterium UBA5047 | reverse complement strand
GACGGAAAATCCCTAGTACCCCAAGTTGGATATATGTTATTCGCTCTGTGCGCTATAGGAATCGTATACGCGCCGGAAAAAGTCGAAAAGCGGCCGCAGCCCAACTGCTTGCGACTTCTATAATCCTTCAAACGCCCCTGTCAGATTCGCGTCGTAGACCTCACCAGCTGCATCCATAAGGATGTAAAGGTCGCTTTCTTCGTCGGGGTTGTCGATTTTCACAATCAGATAACCGTCCCCCTTTTTGATCACCTCGCTTTGTTTCAGGCCAACCTTGGTCCACGAGGTACTCATTTCGCCAAACCCCAATTGGGGGGCTTTACCGGCAAATCTGTGGGCAATGGAAACAGCAATGGCTCGTGCTTAGTTGTCGGAGACCGGCTCAGGATGCCCACCATGGGCGGTGGCCCATCTGCTGAGTGTCAGTGTGGCCAATAGAACTATAACGCGGAAACGCATGAAATAACCTCTGGTCAGTGATGGCTGTGTTAGCTGCCGTCATCGTGGCGATGACCGCCTTGCTCCGGTTTAGGCTGATAGTCTGGTTCCGGGGCGTATTCTTGATGCTCAGGCTCAGGCTCAGGCTCCGGTGGCAGCGTTAGCCGTCGTTGATAGTGTTGCAAAGACTGTTTCGCCTGCTCCTCATGGGCGTGACTGTGGTCGTCGCGGCTGATCGGGAAATCTTCGCTGTAGACGGTGTGTTGGTAGCCATGCAGCTGATAAATCAGGAGCAGCGCACCGAGCGCAACCAATGCGCTGTTGACGATGCGACTGACCGGTTCAAAGGCTGTGCTTTTTCGCAGTGCGGCAATGGCCAGTAGCATAACCGCAAGCGCGGCAATCTGCCCGACTTCTACACCCACATTGAAGGCGAGGATTTTCATTACGACGCTGCCTTCGCCCATCGGTAATTGCTGCAAGCGAGTGGACAGACCAAAACCGTGAATCAGGCCAAATACAAAGACCATCATCAGTAAGTTGGGTGACTTTATATGCCAAAGCCGCTGGAAGCCGCCGAGGTTATCAAAACCCTTGTAGCACACGGTTAAGGCGATCACCGCGTCTATCAGGTAGTAGTTGGCCTGAATGCCATAGAGCGTGGCAAAGATCAGGGTAATTGAATGGCCTACAGTAAATGCGGTTATGAATTTGACGATATCCCAAAAGTGCCGCAGGAAGACACCACGCCCAGCAGAAATAGCAGATGGTCATAACCGCTGAGCATATGGGTGGCACCGAGACCGACAAAGTCGCCAAGGCCCGCGTCGAGTATCCGCTGCTTGTGGGCCTCAGACATGCCGTGCGCATTTGAAAACGCACTGACGGCGAGTGTGCCGATCAGTAGGCCAAGCGATATAGGCGTTGCGAGACATTCATCAGGCGGATTCCTTATGCAAGATTCGGTAGAGTGCGGGTAATACAAACAAGGTCAGCAGCGTGGAGGACAGAACGCCGCCGATAACCACGGTGGCCAGCGGACGCTGCACTTCCGAGCCGATGCCCGTGTTCAACGCCATGGGCACAAACCCCAATGAGGCCACCAGTGCAGTGGTAAGTACCGGGCGCAGACGGGTGAGTGCGCCCTGTTCAATGGCTTCCAGTAAGGGCAATCCTTCTGCGCGCAACTGGCGAATGAAGGACACCATCACCAGTCCGTTCAGTATCGCAATGCCGGACAGGGCGATAAAACCGACTGCTGCCGAGATGGAGAAGGGGATATCGCGCAGCATCAGCATGAACACCCCACCTGTCAGCGCCAGCGGCACCCCGGTAAAGATAATCAGCGAGTCCTTAATCGAACCCAGCGCGATAAACAGCAGGCCGAGAATCATGATCAAGGTCAAGGGAACCACAATCGACAATCGTGCCGATGCCGACTGCAAGGTCTGATAGGTGCCGCCGTACTCGACCCAATAGCCTGCGGGAATTTCGACGTCGGCGTCGATGGCTGCCCGAACATCACCGACAAAGGTTCCCAAATCCCGCCCGCGCACGTTGGCTGTCACCACAATACGACGCTTGCCATTTTCCCGGTTAACCTGATTCAGTCCTTCGGTTAATTCAAACTCAACCAGCTCCTGCAACGGTACATACGCGCCGTCGGGAAGCTCAATGGGTAGATAGCGAAGTGCGTCCGGATCATTACGGCGTACTTCTTCCAGCCGGACAACCACAGCCACCTGTTGGTCTCCCTGATAAAACTGTGTTGCCTCACGGCCGCCCGCTGCTGTTGCGACCTGTGCTTGCAGCTCGCCCAACGACAACCCGGACAGGGCGATCACATCGCGTTTGGGCTTCATCGACAGTAATGGCAAGCCAGTGGTCTGCTCCATTTGAATATCGACGATGCCGTCAACGCCAGCAATGGCCCCTTCGATTTTTTCGCCCAGCGCCGCCAACTGTTCCAAGTCGTCTCCGAATACCTTAATGGCCAGTTCGGCGCGAACGCCCGATAGCAGCTCGTTAAAGCGCATTTGGATAGGCTGCAGAAATTCGTAGCGATTACCCGGAACCGGTTCAACGGCGCCCGTCAAATCCTGTACAACCTGCGCTTTGGTTTTCGATGGGTCAGGCCACTCGCTGCGAGGTTTGAGAATAATAAAGTTATCGGCAACGCTGGGGGGCACCGCATCGGTCGCCACATCGGCGGTGCCGATTTTGGCGAACACCCGCTCCACTTCCGGTAGCGCCTTGATTTTATCCTCCAGCACTTCCTGCATGGCGACGGCTTGAGACAACGATGTGCCGGGAATACGCAGGGCATGCATGGCGATGTCACCCTCATCCAGGTTGGGGACAAATTCACTCCCTAGCCGGGTAGCTAAAAACGCGGAGACTCCCACCAAAAGCACTGCCGCACTGACTATCAGCCAGCGGGCCGAGAGTGCGGCGTTCAGGCCCGTCTGATAGGCGTCGCGGACGCGATTGAATGCACGGTTTTCTTTTTCAACCACCGGGCCGTTGAACAGAAAGGCCACACCTGCGGGAATAAAGGTGATTGACAGCAGAATAGCCGCTGACAAGGCCATAACCACGGTGATTGCCATCGGGTGGAACATTTTGCCTTCCACCCCGCTGAGCGAGAAAATCGGCAGGTACACGGCCGTGATGATAAACACACCAAACAACGCCGGGCGGATGACTTCACGGGTGGCGCTGAAGACCACATCAAGCCGCTCGCGCAAAGGCAAGGTTTTGCCGTCTTCTGAGGCCAGGCTCAAGCGGCGTAAACAGTTTTCGACAATAATAATGGCACCATCCACCAACAGGCCGAAATCCAGTGCGCCCAGACTCATCAGGTTGGCGCTGACGCGTGTCTGAACCATGCCGGTAATGGTGATCAGCATTGCGATGGGAATAACCGCCGCCGTCAGAATGGCGGCGCGGATATTGCCGAGCAGCAGAAAGAGAATCACTATAACCAGCAGCGCGCCTTCCACCAGATTGGTGCGCACGGTTGCCAGCGTTTTGTCGACTAGTTTAGTTCGGTCATACACCGCCGTGGCGCTGATGCCTTCGGGCAGACTGGCTTGAATTTCGGTGAGTTTCTTAGCCACTGCACTGGCGACGGTACGACTGTTTTCACCCACCAGCATAAAGACTGTGCTCATGACTACTTCGCGACCGTTCTGGGTGGCGGCGCCGGTTCGCAGTTCCTTGCCTTCTTTCACGTCGGCAACGTCGCCCACGCGGATCACCGATCCCTCAGTCTTCTTTACGATAAGGGCAGACAGGGCTTCTACCGTTTCCGCCTGACCGGGAACCCGCAGTAACCACTGGGCGCCGTTGCGCTCGATAAATCCGGCGCCCTGATTGCGGTTGTTGCGCTCTAGAGCATCGACCAGCTCTGCCTGTGTGACACCGAAGGCGAGCATCTTTTCAGGATTGAGCGCGACCAGAATTTCTCGGGTGTAACCGCCAATGGGGTTGACCTCAACCACGCCAGGTACCCGCAGCAATTGCGGCCGAATGATCCAGTCGTGCACCGTGCGAAGGTCGGTCGGTGTTATCTCGCTGCCATCCGCATGGGTCGCGCCGGTGTCGGCATCCACCGTGAACATGAAAATTTCGCCCAGTCCGGTTGCGATCGGCCCCAGTTCGGATTCCAATCCTGCAGGCAGGCGGGAGCGCACATTGCCCAATCGTTCGTTGACCAATTGACGGGCAAAGTAGATATCCGTGTCGTCGCTGAATATCACCGTCACCTGCGACAGGCCGTAGCGGGATATCGAGCGGGTGTATTCCAGATTGGGCAACCCCGCCATCGCTGTTTCAATGGGGAAGGTAACGCGCTGTTCCACCTCCAGCGGGGTATAGCCCGGTGCCTCTGTGTTGATCATCACCTGTACATTGGTAATGTCGGGCACAGCATCGATCGGCAGTCGGGTGAAGTTCCAGAGACCCAGGCCGCACAGGATGGCCACGGCCACCATCACGAGGCTGCGACGGGTCAGCGAGAATCGTAGAATCGCTTCGAGCATGGTCGTTCCTTGGTGATAGTGTGTTTAGTGGTCGTGAGAGGCGCCGGACTTTTCGATGTCCGCCTTGATCAGGTAGCTGTTCTCGGTAACGTATTCGGTACCCGGTTCCAGCCCGCCGAGCACCTCAACCCATTCGCCGGCTTCGCGGCCGAGTTCCAGCATGCGCACTTCGTACTGATCGCCCACCTTGGCGTAGACCACGGTAAAGTCGCGAAAACTCTGGAGGGCCTGGCGTTTCACTGCCAGTGGTGCGGTGTAATGATCAACCGCGATATCCGCCTGTACAAAACTGCCAGCGGGCAAGGACACGGGAATGTCGGCTTCGACTCGGACGGGTGTTGCCTGCGCAGCGGACACAGATCGCCGCACAGAAACCACCTTGCCGGAAACCGGCCCGCCGCCCACGACTGGTGTGAGATTCACCTGTTGTCCGAGGGCGATTCTTGCCGCATCGGCTGGGAAAACCTGCACCTCGGCCAGCAGCGCGCTGCTATCCAGCAGGCGGGCGAGCACTCGTCCCCGAGTGTGTTCGCCTTCGGCGGCGTTCAGCTCGGTGACCTGGCCCGCTATCGGGGCCTTGATGGTGTAGCGTGTCAAACTGTCGTTGGCTTCTACAGTCAGTAACGCGTCACCACGTTTGACGTCCTGCCCCTCGCTCACATGCACTTTGGTAATCAATCCGTCAAAGCGCGCGCTGATTGAGCGATCGGCCGACTTCGGCGCTACCCACTGTCCGATCGCCGGAACCCGCTCGGTCAGCGTTTCGTTCTTGGCTGTGCCGGTTTGAATGCCCATGGCCTCGGCGACGTCAGCGCTGATGCGGGTGCGGCCTTCAAAGTTCTCAAAGTGCCAGTTGTGTGTCTGGCCCTGGTAGGTGGCTTTCACGACCACCTCAAACGAGTGGGGCTCGTAAATTTCCATATCGCCGCGCAGAAAATCATCTTGAGCGCGAAATCCAATGTTGTCTTTCACACCGCCCAGCCGGATCAGGGTAACCGTCAGCGATACCTCTTCAGGGGTGACAGGTTTTCCTGCGTTTGTCACCCACACCCGGTATTCGGGTGGCACGCCGGTTTCAAAAATCGCCAGCTCCAATGCAAAATCACCGTCGCGCAGCATGCGTCCACGGTGCGGGCCTTTTTCTGGTTCTTCCTCAGTAACGGCTGCACCGGCTGCCAACACCGTGTTACTGGTCACGCTGCCTGTGAGGACAAGCAGCAGCATGAGAAAACTGGTTTGAAGTAAGGTATTCATGGGGTCAGTCCATTTAGCGGTGCGCCGGTCAGACGCTCAATTTCAATTCGGTTCAGGTGGGCGCGGTGCTGGATATCCAGCAGACGACCTTCGGCAGACAGCAGTTCAGACTGGACGTCATTCAACATCTGATAGGTCGCTTGTCCACGCTGATAGGCGCGCTGAGTTTCGCGCAGAGACTGGCGCAACAGCGGGAGAATGTCAGTTTGTAAAGATTCATTGACGTGAAGCGCGTGCAGCCATTGCTCGTGAAGTTTATAGAGCTGGGTTGTCAGCTCGAGCCGCTGGGCTTCGGTCTCGGCGGCCGACGCCTGTACCTGCAGCGCCGCCGATTCGATCGCGTTGCGGTTACGACGCTCACCGCCCAGCGGCAGGGTTACACCGGCAACCATGGCCACGTCGTCTTCCAGCGCGTAGTGACGAACGCCGGTGCTGAACTTCCAGCGCGAGCGCGCCTCAGCCTTGGTCAGGGCGAGCCTGGATTCTGCCAGCCGTTTGCGGTTGTTGAGTATCGCTAACCCCGGGTTGCTATCCACCGACTGAGCCAATTGCTCGAATTTCACCGGCTTGCCCAGTTGTGAGAGATTGCCTGACACTCGCTGGAATCCCGTTTCAGGGTCTCCCATAGTCGTCGCGAGTTCCCTATAAGCCACCCGGATTTCATGTTCGATGTCGTCCTGGAGCAGCCGCGCTTCTGCCAGCTGCGCCTTGGCCCGCAGCGCATCAACGTTGGCAGCCTGCCCGATATTGACCCGGCGCTGAATTTGGTCAAGTGTCTGCCCGGACTGTTTCACCATCGCTGTCACAAGCTCGGAACGCTGCTGCAGCAACAGCGCCTGCATAAAACGGGCAGCGGTTTCTGCGGCCACATCCAGCCGTTTTGCCTTGATTTCCGAGCTGATGACTGCCTGCTCAGAGAGGGCTGTAGATTCGCGGGTCTCAAGCAAACCGCCTTCGAGCACCCAGGCAATGCTCAGTGTCGTCTGTGCGGAATCAGCCGATGAGTAGATGCCTGAGCCCAGCGCATCTTCGACTGTCAAATTTAATTCGGGCTTGGTACCGACCGACGAGTGTCTGACATTTGCCTGGGCAGCGGCTGAGCGAAACTGCTCGACGGCTAGGCGAGGATGCTGTGCCAGGCTCTGTTCAACGGCAGACTGCAGAGTCAGCACCTCAGCAGATACCGTGCCCACCAGCCCTAAACCGATGGCGAGGGAAAAAGTTCGAATTCGAAAGCTCATAGGTAGCGACTGATTTCTTTGATCTCGTGCATTTTGCGTTTGAGCTCTGTTGCCGAGGCGTTGTCCTCGGTAAGGCAACCCTCAATATGATCGCGGACAAACTCGCTTTTCGCATTGCCGATCGCCTTGTAGACAGCCTGCAACTGGCGCGAAACGTCCACGCAGGGGCTACCCTCTTCAATCATGGCGATGATTTTACTGAGGTGGCCATTAGCGCGTTTTAGGCGGTTGACAATTTGGGGATGGGATTCGTGAACGTGAGCCATGGGAGCATACCTGATTTCCAATTCGAATCCAGTATCCCATGGGGGGGGATGGGTTTGTCAAGTGAGTGTTTCTGAAGTGACGTCTGATGGGAATTCAGTATTGCCGCTCTTACCCTCTTTGTACTGCATGATTCACACCCGGCAGCCATTGGCCGTGTTTATGCTGCCTATGGCGGCGTGTATGTAGCGACGGCGATAATCTGGATTCGTGTGGTCGATGGCATTGCGCTCACACCGTATGACTGGGCTGGTGGTGCTATCGTGCTTTCGGGAATGGCAATCATTGTCTGGGGAGGATTTGGCAAAGCGCTTTAGAGCTTGACCTTTAGTCAGGTGCAAGCTTTACCATGGATGCCTTTTAGCAGACACAGAAATCCATAAAATGCCCGATACCAAACAAGTTCCCGTCCGTCAGACTTTTGCGATTCGCAAAATGGACTGCGCGGCCGAAAAACAACTCGTCAAAAGCGCCCTGGAGAGTAACCCCGGGGTTATATCATTTGAGATTGATATGGGACGCCGTCAAGTTGGTGTTGTTCATACCGCCGCGCCTGCTGATATTGACGCGGCCTTACAAAGACTCCAACTGGATTCAGAGCAGATAGCGCTCGCAGATTACCAAGGAAATGCAGGGGTGCTAGGCAGCGTTCAACAAGCCCGCGATGCCGATGAAGCGAAAACCCTGCGGGCGCTTCTCGCGATCAACTTTGTGATGTTTGGCGTCGAGATAGTCGCGGGCATCTGGGCTCAGTCGGCAGGCTTGATTGCTGACTCGCTGGATATGCTGGCTGACGCCAGTGTGTACGGGGTGGCCTTGTACGCTGTAGGCCGCAGTGCATCACTCAAGCTCACGGCCGCACGCACCACGGGTTGGCTGCAGCTGGTTCTGGGCGTTGGTGTCCTGATCGAAGTGCTACGTCGCTTTGCCTATGGCAGCGAACCGCAATCCCTCTTCATGATTGGTATTGGGCTGATGGCGTTGGCGGCCAACATTCTGTGCCTATATCTCCTGGCCAGTAAAAAAGATAGCGGGGTACATATGACCGCAACCTGGATTTGTTCGTCCAATGACGTTATCGCCAATGCGGGCGTCATCGTGGCTGGCATACTGGTAATGCTGACAAACTCTCCGTATCCCGATCTGGTGATTGGTTTGATTATTACGGCGGTTGTATTGAATGGTTCCCGTCGCATACTGTCACTTGAGGCCGGGTAGAGAGCTCGCAATTCGAAGGGAGAAGAGCGAATGCAACGTTTTTCAAAAGCGATAGCGCCTTATGTGGAAGCGGAGCTGGAACGCGCTAAGGAGGCTGAGTCCCATGGCGACGCAGCCAAAGCCTTTCAGCACCTGGAAAATGCCCATGTACTGGGTCAAGAATCCACAGGCTGGCATGTCAAGGTGCATTGGTTGATGTGTCTTTGGGGTGTGCGCCATAGAGATGGTAAGGAAATCGTCGGTCAAATTATTCGCATCATCGGTGCGGCAGCGCTAACGGCAATGAAAGGTGTGCCCATTGGCAATACCGGCGGCAGTAATATCAGCCCGGTTAAGCCCTTGCCGATTAAGCCGGAGCTTGAAGCGATCATTGCCAAGGTCAAAGCAGAAGGGGTTTGATCCTGTTTTTGCGGGAACTCGGAATGACTGGCAGCAGTTTTACTGCCAGTCATTTCCGATAGCGCTAGTCGGTTTGATCTCTCCGGTGCACCCAGCGATACAGCACCGGCAATACAAATAACGTCAACAAGGTCGACGAGATAATGCCGCCGATCACCACCGTGGCCAGTGGGCGTTGAACCTCAGCACCGGTACCCGTATTCAAGGCCATCGGCACAAAGCCCAAACTTGCAACCAAGGCTGTCATCAATACAGGGCGCAATCTAATCAGCGCACCTTCAACAATTGCCTCACGCAAATCTCCGGTCTCGTGCCAAAGGTCGCGAATAAAGGACAACATCACCAGCCCGTTCAAGACAGCAACACCCGAGAGCGCGATAAAGCCAACGCCTGCCGAAATTGATAGCGGAAGATCGCGTAGCCACAAGGCCAATACGCCGCCGGTCAGGGCCAAGGGCACACCGGTAAAGATGATCAGCGAGTCCTTTAATGAACCGAAAGCCATCACCAGAAGCCCAATAATAATGGCCAGTGTGACCGGTACGACTAATGCCAACCGTTTGCTGGCGGACTGCAGTTGCTCAAATGTGCCACCGTAATCCAGCCAGTAGCCGCTGGGCAATTCCACCTTGTTGGCAATCTGACGCTCAACCTCATCCACAAAGCTGCCCAGATCCCGGTCTCGCACGTTGGCGGTAACCACCACGCGACGCTTGCCGTTTTCACGGCTGATTTGTGCAGGTGCCGGTTTGAGTTGTAGGTCGGCGACTTCCGCCAGCGGCACATAGTTGCCGTTTGGAAGGGGAACCGGTAAAAACCCGAGGCTGTCGATGTCGCGCCGTATGTCCTCCGGTAACCGCAAGGCGAGGGTAAAGCGCCGATCCCCTTCGTAAATCAACCCAACGTCTTCACCGCCAATGCCCGCCGCAATCAGGGATTGCAGGTCATCAACCGTCAAACCGTAGCGCGCAAGTGCAATGCGCTTGGGAATAATCGACAACATGGGTAAACCGCTGACCTGTTCCACTCGCGCGTCAGCGGCACCTTCGACTCGCTGAACAACCGCCAAAATTTCTTCGGCTGTTTGTTCCAGCTGATCCAGATCATCACCAAAAACCTTGATGCCCAGATCCGCTCGCACGCCGGAAATTAACTCGTTAAACCGCATTTGAATGGGTTGGGTAAACTCGTAGTTGTTACCGGGCAAGGCTTCGACTGCTTCCTCCATAGCCTTCACCAGTTCGGCCTTGGAGCGCTTCGGATCAGGCCATTGATCACGGGGTTTCAGCATCACAAAGTTGTCGGCCACATTGGGTGGCATGGGGTCGGTTGCCACTTCCGGAGTACCGATTTTGGCAAATACCTTGTCGACTTCAGGAAAGGCTTTCAGTCGCTCCTCAAGAATTTCCTGCAGTTTGATGGATTGTTCAAGCCCGGTGCCGGGTATCCGCAGCGCATGCAGGGCGATATCCCCCTCGTCGAGTTGGGGCACAAACTCCGATCCCAGGGTAGTTGCCAGCCAAAGGCAAAGTACAACCAATAGCGTCGCGCTTCCTACAACGGTACTGGGCAGGGAGAGCGCTTTTTCAAGCAACGGTCGATACAGGTTTTTGCTTGAGCGGATGATTCGGCTTTCCTGCTCCTGGATGGGGCCTTTCATGAACACCGCAACCGCTGCTGGAACCAGCGTTAGCGATATCACCATGGCTGCCAACAGGGCCATCACTACGGTGGCAGCCATCGGGTGAAACATTTTCCCTTCCACCCCGCTGAGAGTGAAAATGGGGATGTAGACCACGGTAATAATGGCCACACCGAACAGGCTGGGACGGATCACCTCGCGAGTTGCGTCATACACCACTTCAAGGCGCTCGCGCAGTGCCAGTGTCTGGCCTGAATGACTCAAGCGCCTGATGCAGTTCTCTACGATAATCACCGCGCCATCGACAATCAGCCCAAAGTCCAGCGCACCTAAGCTCATCAGGTTGGCTGAAACACCGGTGCGTACCATCCCGGTGATCGTCGCCATCATGGCCAGAGGAATCACGGCGGCTGTAATCAAGGCCGCACGAATATTGCCGAGCAGCAGAAACAGCACCACGATGACCAGCAACGCGCCTTCCAGGAGGTTTTTCTGTACGGTGACGATGGTTTTATCCACCAGTGTCGTGCGGTCATAAACGGTTTCTACCTTGATACCTTCCGGCAGGGAGACTTTGACGCTCTCCAGCTTGGCCGCAAGATCCCGGGCCACCGTGCGCGAGTTTGCGCCGGTCAACATCATGGCGGTGCCCAACACCGTTTCTTTACCGTCGCGGGTTGCTGCGCCGGTACGCAACTCCTTGCCAATGGCGACCTCTGCCACGTCTTCAATCATGACGGGGGCTGAGCCGTGACGACCAACGACTACCTGTTCGATATCAGTGATTGTCTGAAGCTGACCCGGCGAGCGCACCAGTATCTGTTCGCCATTGCGTTCAATGTACCCGGCACCACGGTTATTGTTGTTGGCCTGTAGCGCACGAGCGATATCCGGCAAGGTAATGCCGTGCTCCAGCAACTTTATTGGGTTCGGTGTTACGTGGTATTGCTTGTCGAAACCGCCAATGGTGTTGATCTCAACCACACCGCGAACCTGTGCCATCTGCGGTTTAATGATCCAGTCCTGAATTTCCCTCAGTGCGGTGGAATCCCAAGGTTCGCCATTCGGTTGTTTGCTGCCTTCTTCGGCTTGAACGGTATAGCTGAATATTTCGCCCAAGCCGGTAGCAATTGGGCCCATCCTCGGCTCCAGGCCCGACGGCAAGGCACTTTTGATTGCCGCCAGTCGCTCGTCGATCAGATTGCGAGCGTGGTAAATATCCGTGCCTTCTTCAAACACCACGGTTACCTGCGACAGACCGTAGCGAGATAGCGAACGGGTGTAATCCAGTTGCGGTAGACCATACAGAGCCGTTTCAACGGGAAAGGTGATCCGCTGCTCAGCTTCGAGTGGGGAGTAACCGGGTGCTTCGGTATTAATCTGTACCTGCACATTGGTAATGTCCGGTACGGCGTCAATGGGAAGTCGCTGATAACTCCAGATGCCCATCCCGGTCAGCACCAGAATCAGGCTCAGCATCAGAAAGCGCCTCTCTATGGAGAGGCGAACTATTGAATCAATCACGTTTCTCTCCTTCAGTGGTCGTGAGCGGCGCCGGATTTTTCGATATCGGCCTTAATCAGATAACTGTTCTCGACGACATAGCGCGCATTGGCGTCCAGGCCTGACAACACTTCGGTATGGCGTCCATCGGTGCGACCGGTTTTTATAACTCGTGCGTGGAATTGATCACCTTCCTGAACGAAAACAACGGTTTTGCCTTCGAGTTTCTGCAGGGCCCGGTTTTCCACAACCAACGAAGCGCTTATGATTTCTGCATCAATTTCGCCAGTCACCAGATCGCCGGGCGCCATATCGCCGTTGGGATTATCGAGCAGTACGCGCGCCAGAACGTAAGGTTCGCCCTGATCTGCAGGGGCAAGGGAATCTACGGTACTGTCGTGACGGTGGCTGTTGTGAACAACGTGTACCGGTAGCCCCGGCTTAACTTCAAAGCGTTGGGCGGAAAACACCTGAAGAGTTGCCCAAAGTTTCCGGGTATCCACCACGGTAAACAGAGGCGTGTTGCTGCTTATTTCACCGACACTGGTTTGGCGAGACTGGATGACACCCGCGATCGGTGCGCGGATCGCGTAATCTTTCAAGCTATCGTTGGATTCAATGATGGCTAGCACCTCTCCCTTTCCAACCTGCTGGCCAACACGAGCGCTGACGGATTTCACCAGACCGGCAAAGCGGGCTCGGACTTCAATGCGTTGATCCGGTGGTAATTCGAGGCGACCGTATACCTTGAGATGACGCTCTATGGTGCCAGGGCCAGCGATGCCAGTGCGCATACCATTGCGGCGAGCCATGGGCTCGGGAATGATTGCTGATGGCGATTTTTCATCGTGCTCATGATCGGAATCTTCGTGTTTTCCCGACTCTGAATGCCCTGAATATCCACTTTCGTCATGGCTCTGGCTGGCGAGGCTTGGTAGTGCCGGTAGGGTGAGAAACGTACCGAGCAAAAAGTACAGCAGCGCTGTGGTGATTTTCATAGTGTGCTTTCCAGATTCATTTGTCATGGCGGTTCTCCTCACTGAGCGGAGTCGCGGTGAGTTGTTCGATCATGGCCTGATTGTGCAGGGCATTGGTTGCCTCGCTGATCAGCCGGCGCTGCGCATCCAGCAGTTCGTTTTGCACGGCTAACCAGTCGGTATAGCGATAGCGCCCTTGTTCGTAAGCCTGACGAGTTTGGGATTGTGCTGACTCTAATGCCGGTATGATGTCAGTCTGCAGGGAGCTGACCGCTAATTGGCTTTGTTGGAATATCTTCCAGGCTCGATAAAGACCTTTACGTAATGCCAGGCGTGCGTCCTGCTGGCGGTAGGCCTGGCTTTCAAGGTCAGCCCGCGCCACTTTTTCCTCTCCGCGATTACGCCCCGCAGAAAAGAGCGGGAGTTCCATGCTTGCAATCAAGCCCGAATCACCGCTGAACTGATCGCGTCGTACGCCCAGGCGCCACCCAATGTTTGCGCTGGATTGACTTCGTATCAGTGCCAGCTCGGCCTCAGCCATTCGCTGTTCTGAGGTCAGCATCGCGATGCCGGGAGATGACTCCACTCGACGCCAAAGTTCGATGAAATCTGCCGATGCCGGAAGCGAAAATAGATCCCCGCTAACACGTTGGAAGCGAGCTTCATCCTCACCCCACAGGGTAGCCAACGCGTGCTTATCGGCGTTGTATTCCGCTTGAAGCGCCGCGAAATTCAGCTCGACTTGAGCCTGTTGTGCTTTTGCCCTGAGTCGGTCGGCTTCCGGCGCAGCTCCTTTACGCGCAAGCTGTGAGACAACCGCTAAGGTCTCGTTGGCAAGTTTCAGGGCTCGCTCTTCCACTTCAATTTGCTGCTGCAAACTGAGGACGGTGACAAAACCCTGAGTTACCGAGGCAACTAGATCCAGCGCTGCGATGTCACGCTCCAGGGCAATTTGCGCGTAGCGAGTGTCAGCCAGTGCAGTACGGGCTGAACGTTTTCCGCCGAGCTCGATGACCGAGCCAATAGATAGGGAGTACTCCGCCTTGTCCGTTCCGGAGAACCCGCCACTGCCTGCGAGATTTTCCGCTTCGATACCAAGTGTGTAGCCGGGCCGGAGTGTAGCCGATTCTCGTCGTCCTTCAGCGGCTTGCTCGCGAAATGGGAAAACCTGCAGCTGAGGATTCTTGTCTAGCGCGCGAGCCATCGCTTCGTGTAGCGTCAGCTGCGCTTGAGCTGCAGATGCAGCCAGGCACAGCACCAGTGCAAGCCACCGCCTGCAGGGGATATAAATGATATTCATGGGTTAATCCTGTTGAGTTAACGCAAAAAAGCTTTCGTTGAAACAGGATTTATTGGATCGGTGGTCTGAAAGGCGTCGTTGGATGGGCTTCGGTAAGCCAGGCATTATAGCCTGGGGCTCTAGTGTCTTGGCTTGATGGTTCAAAGTACGAATCGGACGGCGGGACAAATGATATTTGATGAAAATGGCAGTGACAACAGTGAGCGCAACTCTCCGCATCGGCACTGTGTTGCTTACTGTCACCAGCGTCTGCCGCATGTCCATCATGGCGCAACTCTTCGCTTGCTGCAGCGTCGCCATTGATGCCGTGCTCATCCAGCATTGCCCACACTGATTGCGAAGCAATCAGGGCGACAAGTATATAGATGATGCGGATACGGCTTTTCATGTCAAAAATACGTGGGGTTAGAATGACTCAATCAGGAACAAGAGTATACGATACTGAAGATTGAATAAAGTTCCTGACTGAACTTCACCGAGAGCCCTCGAAACCTTACCCCTAATCGGTCTTGTTTGGTCGCTGTACCATAACCTACGCTTGGATTCTGCGGTATACCCAGATGACTGCGCCCGTCAATGCCAGTAGCCACACTACTACAACGACTATGGCCGCTACACGTCCCGCGCGGGTATCCAAGGATTTGGTTTGAGCGATGGCCTGGCATTCAGCGAAAACTTCCGGTGGAATCATTCGTATCGCCAGCACAACCGCGAGCGGTAGAAGCAACAAATCATCCAAGTAACCCAGAATAGGCACAAAATCCGGGATAATATCAATAGGGCTCACCGCGTATGCTGCGATTGCCATGATAAACCACTTGGCGTACCAGGGAGTTCGCGCATCCTGAGAGGCAAGGTATAAGGCGACGATGTTACCTTTTAACCGATTGGCCCATTTCTTCATTTGGCAATCTCCGAACTCACGGCCGGCATGCTAGTGGTAAACAAATATTTGGTGGCGAGCGCAAATGTTTTGTTACCTGATACATCTGGTACAGTCCATTGTGAAGCTTATGCATTCATTGAAATATGCGCTATATATTCTCAAGAGCGTCTTTTAACAGCTCTTCTGGAGGCTCCTCATAAAATAGCGTAGTGGACGGGTTTACTTGTCCGGCTATCTTTTGTGCAATTTTCACAGGTTTTTTCTGCTTATGAATAACGTTGGTAATTAATGACCGGCGACCGCTATGTGAGCTGGCTTTTTCAATGCCAGCCCAGCCACGGAGCATCAATGCCATATGTTTCTGAAGCGTATTGGGTGAGTAGGAACAGCTTTTTTGGGTAACAAAAAGAGGGGAGGAGGGCTTAAGTGTTCCCGCCTTTTCAATTCGTAAGCGTAAATAGTCTGTGAGGACTACACGAAGGGCCGCATCTACCATTGGGAGATCCCGTGATTTTCCACGATGTTTCTCGGCTGGCGGATAAAAATCTTCTGGATTTACCTTGGCCCCAGCATTGGTTAGCGCTTCGACCTGGCTGACCACCTGATCAAAACTTTCCGCATCGAAACTGACTGTTCTGCGCCGGTACAGACTTTGGGATCGTCCCATGGCGTCAGCGCCTTTGGTGTAGGCTGCAGCAGGGAGACTCATAACTTCCAGCAATTTGAAGTCCGTGCCTGACGGATTGAGCTTCGCGATCTATTTGATTTCAAGTAGGGCAATTGCTTGGGCCCGAAGTCCTAGCTTGAAACTGATCTGCATAATGGCCGTATTCTTTTCAGGATAACGGTGATGTTGGGTCACATCGAAGACATGGCCTTGTTGTTCAGCAGTCAGGACGCGCGATTGGCCAGATTTGGGCATAAACCACCACGAAGAGGGTTTCAACTATAATCCGTAGTAATGATATTTTAACGGATTAGTTCCAGTAGCTTATCAACACGCTCATCGTCCGCCCCCAAATATCGGGATAATGTCGTTGTCAGCGTCGCAACGTCAATTGTGCCAGCGTGAAGCATTTCTTCGAGATCTGCCCAATCTTTGGTGCGGTTGAAAAACGCTTTAAATACCGCAAGATCAGAGCAGCATAGAAAGGGAATGTCGCGCTCAAAAAAACGCTCGGTTTTCGAGCGTGTAACCATCGTTTCGTGCAATTCTGTCGTATTCAGGAAGATATCGACGGGGGTTTTATCCCACCAGATGCGCACTTGGCCTTCCTTTTGAAGATCTGAGTACTGCTTTTTGGAAACCGATATACCTTTGGGCATCGCGGCAACCACGTCACTAGCACGCGACTTCGGTACGAAGATATTGACATCAATATCGATGGTCGCCCGTGCGCGCTCGGTACACCACGCAAGCGCCAACGCGCCACCGAATGCATGGCTAAGTTCTTTTCGGCGCAGCGCATCGTGCAGCGCTACGATCTTAGTCGCCAGTTCACTCATTTCGAACCAAACCTCGGAAATCGCAGAAATTCTTCGTGCCGAGCAGGGAATTGCTCAGCCAGCGCCAAAACCTGTTCCAGCTCCGTGCCGCGGTCAATTCCGTCTCGTCGGCGAATACGGCGTGTGCAGTGAAGCTGGGGTTCCATGCCACACTCATCTAGAAGTTTGCGCAGCACCGGAATAGATGGGCTCTTTCTTCCGTGTTCATACGCAGATATCGTTGAATGCGAGGTTCCGGTTCTTTTGGCGAGCTCCCGCAGGGAATATCCGGCAGTTAACCGCGCTTCGCGTATGAGCGGGCCGATAGTGGTTTCGTCGAGCTGTAGGAGTGAGATGTTGTACATGGGGTGTTTCGACATATAGAGCATAAAACTTCCATAGCATCACAACTTATTGATAATTATAATGAATATAACAGATAAACTCAGGCAGCGGCCTCTGTTATGTAACGTTTCTATTCCACTGTACGGCCAGTTGCTATCGATCCAACAAAGCTTGTCAATGAAATCATGGTTACTGTCAGCAATTCCGTATTAATTCCAAGTAAGGCAGATTCCAACTTGGCTCACCAGGGGGATTTCCGCGATGAGGGGTAGGCTAGGGCGGTAAAAGCGTTGCTATTAGCCACTTCTATCCTATCTGATATGAAACTATAGCGATTCCTGAAGTTGTTTAAACCGGCCCTGGATCACTGCCTTTTCCTGAAGAATCACCTTGTTCTCGTCCGTCAGAAACATCACTTTGTCTTGGGCAGTTTTCAATTCGGCTTTGACGGTCTCCATAGCTTGGGACAACACGGCCACTTGCTTATCGACATCTGCTTTCTGAGCGGTGAGCACTGCCATATTTTCCGTCAATTGGTCATTTTTATACTGGTATTCCCGGCACTTCGTCACGGCTTCTTCATGCTCGTGTTTCAGCTTCTGGATATCTTCTATCTTGCCGTTCAAGTCGCTGCGTAGCACCGCATTGGCCTGTTTTAATTCATCAGCATTGCGTTGTAACTGCGCATTAGCGTCAAATAGCTCTGTCGTTCTCGACTCTGCCTGAGCGAGCCGGTGTTGCAGATCCTGAATCTGATCCTTCAGCCCCTGGTTAACTGAACGGGATTGTTCGCGCTCCTGCTGGCGGTCTTCTGCTGTACGCTGCTGGTAATGTTCGAAATGGTCGCGGATATCACGATTTTCCTGCTTGAGTTCACTGACGCTTTCCTTCAAGTCATTTGTTCGCTCAACAGCTTCGTCCCGTTGGGACTCTGCCTTTTCCAGGCTGACACGCGCGTCTTGCAGGGACTGGCTTTGCTCGCTTTTTTCTTTGCTCAGTTGTTCTGTCTGGTTCTCCAGGTCCTGTTGTCGGGCGGTTAGTTTCGAGACGGTGTTGTTGGCATGGGTCAATTCTTTGTGGAGCTCTTCATTTAACGTCTCAAATTCCTGACGGGCTTGTTCAATACGATGATCCGCCATCCGCTGTACGCGCTCATGCAGGGACTTTACCACTTCGACGAGGTCGTTCGGCAGTCCACTGACAGCAGCGGCTGTTCCCTCATTGTCCGATCGCCAACGCTTGAGCAGCGGCGCGATGGTGCTTTTGCTGCCAGTGCCCAGGTGTTCGCGCACCCGATCCACCGTGGGGTCTTGACCGTGCGTTTTAATGGCTTCAGCGGCTTTGGCGATATCGTGATAAGTGACTCCGGTACGGGCCATGGTGATTCCTCTCGTATTATTTAGTACCGTAATACATAACACGTAATATAACATTATATATGTGCTTTTCAATGCTGCTTTAGTTTCAGTTTATAGTATTCGATAATCAATGTTATCGTAGGTTATGAAGGTGATCGTCAACTTTTCGACTCGTAACACCAGTACATAGCCGCCTTGTCAGCGACTCCGAGAGGAATCCTATTCATGAACAGCAAATCGCCAAAAAAAGTCACCGAACTGTCGTTACGTAATGAGAATTCGAGCCTGGTTGCTCGCCAGGAAGCCGAGTCCTTGCGCCATTACCTCCAAGCCGCTACATCTGACAACACCCGAAAGGCCTATCGGTCGGCTATCCGACAGTTTGAGAAATGGGGTGGCCGCCTCCCCTCGGATCGGGATACCGTCGTGCGCTATCTGGTGTCCAGAGCCGAATCGCTCAATTCCCGGACCCTGGATCTGCACCTGACGGCCATTAGCCAATGGCACTATTACCAGGGGGTAACTGATCCAGTGCGCGATCCCTTGGTTCGCAAAACCATGGAAGGCATTCGACGTACCCACGGTCAACCCAAACGCAAGGCCAAGGCGCTGCGCCTGGAACACATCGCGAAGATGGTGAATCATCTGCGACACTTGCCGGACAGAAAGAAGAAAAACCGGGATATTGCCTTGATATTAACGAGCTTTTTTGGCGCTTTTCGCCGTAGCGAACTCGTCGCAATTGAAATCGGCGACCTAACATGGGAACCAGAAGGTCTTATCATTCGTTTACCCCGATCCAAAACCGATCAGCAAGCAACAGGGCTGGTACGTGCGCTACCTTTTGGTTCTCCCAACTGCTGTCCCGCCACGGCCATTAAGGATTGGATGGAAGTGGCTGATATTGACGATGGCCCCCTCTTCAGACCGATCAACCGGTGGGAACAGGTGCAATCAAAACCGCTTAACCCAGGGGCGATAAACGGCTTACTCAAAAATTTGGGCAAAGCTTGTCAATTCGATTTTATCCCGGAATTGAGCAGCCACAGCTTTCGACGTGGTCTGTCCACCTCAGCTGCACGGGAACGGGTGGACTTTGAATTGATCAAAAAACAAGGGGGTTGGAAAAGCGATGCTACCGTCTGGGAATATATTGAAGAAGGCCAGCAATTATCCGATAACGCGTCCGTGATCCTGATGGCAAAAATGGCCGAAATGCTCTCGACGGAGCGTTAAGGTTGCGCTTTCTACCTGGCCCTGATGCTCGATCCTTACTCAAGAAATGGGTTGGCAGAATCATCTTTTGCACAATGCTCAAAGAGCGGTCGGTCTGATCGTCGATGTGACCTCCGCCTGGATCGTGGGGCTTTCCGGCTGACATACCTGCAAACGCTTTTGCCCTCGGATTTGGGGCTGCCGCCGGTTAAACACCGGCAGTTTGTCAACGAAGCCAAGGCCCTGGATTACGCGGAGCTTATGAAGCTCAAGCTGATCGCAAACAGGCCAATGATCGGACTTGTATGCATGAGAAAA
Source organism: Spongiibacteraceae bacterium UBA5047 (assembly GCA_002415025.1). Taxonomy (GTDB): domain Bacteria; phylum Pseudomonadota; class Gammaproteobacteria; order Pseudomonadales; family Spongiibacteraceae; genus Litorivivens. The sequence goes on along the minus strand of DIBR01000048.1, from coordinate 41,796 downwards.
GCTGCGATCTCATCGCTTAGTCCAAATTGTACTATTAGTGGCTTCAGGCCTGGCACCTGACAGATTTCATGTATGCTTGTAGTGAGCCATAAACCGCCGGTCAATCCGATCCTTGAGCCAGTCTGATAGACGCCCCAACCACCAAACTTTCCACCAGAGTAACAAGCCGCGGCCATCACCCAAATTGAGGATCGCGAGCCAAACGCGCTGGGGTTTGTAGTGCTTCAGCGGCTTACCCCGTAGACTGGCGAGCAAGTTGTGGTGGATAATTCCGGCGGCTTTGACACCAAATACGCCCAACTTAGGTAGGTCGCGGGGCGCAAAATCGGCGCAATCTCCGGCGGCGAAAACGCGTTGGTCGTCCAAGGATTGCATGTAGCTGTTTACACGCAAACCGGCGGGGCCTGCCGCCAATCCAAGCGAGCGTGTTAGCGATTTGGCCTGCAATCCGACAGCGGCTAGCACGTGTTTGCAGGGGATCTCCTCGCCTGATTCCAGTTCGACACCACGCTCAGTGATTCGGCGCGCTCGCATTTGCAGGTGCAGTTTAATCCCGAAGCTGGCGATAGCGCGTGTCAACGCCCGTGAGGCACCGACAGGCGCATCCGGTAGCAATCGCTCGCTGCTGCTAATGAGAGTGACCTGCGGCTCGGCGCCGTTGCGGCGTGCCAGCCCGGCCAGGTTGGCCGTCAGCTCGCTGCCCGTCGCGCCGCCGCCGATGACCACAACGGGTGGCATCTCGCCGCTGTCTCGGATGGCCTGTTCAAGTGAGGCACGAAGTTCGTACAGCGGAGGAATCGGTTTGACCGGCCATACACGTGGTCCGTCGCTCGGCGGTTCCAGACCACTGATATCGACTTCGCTTCCGACGTTAAGGGACAGCCAGTCGTAGTGGATTGTTTTACCTGAAGCAAGCGAGAGTGTGCGCGTACTTGTATTTATTGCGTCAACGCGATCCTGGATAAACTCTCCGCCGCAGCGGTGGATCAGTTTCCCTGGCTCGATCTGATCGTCCTCGGGGGCGTAGCGGCCACCGAGTAACCCTGTGGCCATGCCTGAGTACCAGAACGCTCCAGGATCGATGAGTACCAGCCGCGCCCCGACGTTCGCGTAGTCGGCGGCCTGATTGGCGATGTGAAGATGGGCGTGTCCCGCGCCAACCAGCACCACGGTAGGGCGGCAGGATTCAGTCATTGTTTGTTAGGTCGCCTTTTTCAACCGGCAGCCCCTGTTTAGCGAGGTCATCGAAGCCTGCCTCCGAGGCAATCGCTCCGGCATACCCCATTTGCTTGAGAGTGGCTGCCGCCAGGGCTGCGCGACTGCCAGCGGCACAGTACGTCACGATCCGTACATCCTTGTCTTTGATGGCATCATCAATATTGAATTCCAGTGTGCCGCGCGGAATGTGGATGGCCTCCGCAATGTGGCCTTGTTCCCATTCACCCGGTTCGCGTACGTCTACAAGGACGGCTCCCTGAGATCGGGCTGAGGCGACATCTGCTGGGTCTAGTGTACCGACGTCACCCTTGGCTGCGGTGACCAGTTCTTTGGCGGAATATGTTGTGCGCATGGGTCTTCCTCCTCGAAATCATGATTCGGCGCTGCGAGCAATGTCGCAGCGGTTTTACGTAACGCGTCGGTGGTCAGACAAGTCGCGCTGATTCAGCAAGCCGTACAAAAACAGTTGTATGTCCGCAAGTGCAATAAATCAGCCATGGCAGAATACACCCCTTGCCAAAATCCGGTCTGCTGACGGTTACTCACCGGCCGGCGCTGTCGGTAGACCTGCTTGTGCCAGTTCTGCATAGCCGCCGGGTTTCAGTACCCGCACATCGGAAAAACCAGCGGCGACAAACTGATGGCTGGCACGCGTAGCGCGGCCGCCTGACTGGCAATGCAGCAACACTGGCTTAGTTCGGTCCAGGTTGGATGCCGGTAGCGCCTCGTCGAGTCCGGAAAGCGGCAGGTGGCGTGCTGCCTGCAGATGACCCGCATTCCACTCGCTATCAGTGCGGACATCCACAATGGTCATACCTTTCTTCGCAGCGGCCACAGCCGACTCAACGGTTACAAATTTCACAGGCTGCTCTGTTGGGGATTCGGTAGAGCAGGCTTGCACCAGGGCCAATACCAATGCCATAGAGAGCGTGTGTATTAGCCGGGAACGCGGTTTTAGTATTGCAATCATTATGTGTCCTCCAGGTTTTCTATCTTGGGGTCTGGCGGGTTTTCTCGCGGCATCAATCGGCCCCAGACTGCGTTATAAGGGTGAACCCGATCCACCGACCCTTCTGCATTGACCAGCGTTCCATGTTCGCCATGCCAACGGAAAATGCCACCTCGCAGATTCGCAATGCCTGCGCCGCCGGCATCACGCACGGCATCTTGCAGGCGAGCAGCCAACTTGGAGCTGCGCTGCCCAACAGAGCAGTAGAACAGCACATGCTTTCCCGCCAAGGCACCGCCAAATTGCTGCGTGAAGGTTTCTCTATCGGTATCCAGTGAAATACGAATTGCGCCCGGCAGATGGCTGACTGCGTACTCTTCGGGCTCTCGCACGTCCACAACAAGCCAGTTGCCGGCGTCATCAGACAAAATAGCTTGCGCTTCCTCCACCGTGATCTCGGGTACATCAAAGCGTTTGTCGACCAGCCATTCAATGCCTCCTAGTGCGTCAGCCGTGGCAACCGACGGGAGGAGCAGGGCAGAGACGAGCATCAGTACAAAGCGGCCGAGTTGACCTTTTTCTGTCCGTGCCACCATCAGCTTTCTCTGTATGTTATATAACGTAAGTTTCAGCATCGGTGTATGAGTAGCCGCCAAGTTGGGTCACAGCCTGGTGCTGGGAAAGGAATATCTTCCCGGTCAGTTGTTGGGGAAAATCGGTTTTGCTCAGTGTATCCATAACCGGGCCTTTTACTTCGGACAAATTCAAGGAAATACCCCGGTTATAGAGCGTTTCATTCAGCATTTCGAGCACCTCAAGTGCGGTAAGATCAATTTCATTAACGGCGGTACAAAGTACGATTACGTGCTGAACTGAGGGACGTTCGTCGAGCAGCGCCAGTAACCTGTCTTCAAAATAGCTTATGTTGGCAAAATAGAGGCTTTCGTCGACCCTGACCGAGAGAATTTCTGGATGGGTTACAACGCCATGGCGCTCAACATTACGAAAATGTTCTGTCCCAGCTACCTTGCCGACAACAGCGATATGAGGTCGTGACGATTTATAAATATGCAGTATCAGCGATGCAATAACGCCGCAGAAAACACCCGCCTCAACCCCGAAAACCAAGGTTCCCAACAGTGTGATTGTGACGGCAATAAAGTCAAAACGATTGTAGTGCCAGGTTTTCTTCAGTACTGAAAAATCCAGCAGCGATAGAACGGCGACAATGATGGTCGCGGCCAAGGTAGCTTGTGGTAGATAGGCGAGATAAGGTGTGAGAAAAAGAGCTGTCGCGGCAATTCCGACTGCGGCAAACAGTCCCGCCGCTGGTGTCGCGGCGCCGGCATCAAAATTGACGACTGAGCGTGCAAAACCGCCTGCAACCGGATACCCCCCGGAAAAGGCGGAACTGATATTGGCACTGCCAAGGCCAATCAATTCTTGATCGGGACGGATTTTCTCGCCGCGTTTGGCGGCCAACGTTTGTGCGACGGCAATCGATTCCACAAAGCCGATCAATGAAATCATAGCTGCTGCCGGCAATAGCTTGCTTGCCAGGGATAACTCCAACTCAGGTAGTTTCCAATCAGGCAAGCCAGAGGGAACTTCTCCGATGAGGCGTACCCCCAGCGCGCCGGCATCGATTTGGTAAGCAAGAACGCTGGTTGCAAACACGCCGATGATGGGGCCAGTGCGCGTGAGTAAACCTGCGATGCTATCGCTTAGTCCAATTTTGAGAAGTAGTGGCTTCAATCCGCTCCTGGCCCAGAGCAAAAAAACCAGCACGCCCAGGCCGAAGTACAGCGTGGGCAGATGGAATTCTGGAGTCTTTGCCGCGAGTTCTGTTATTAGGATGTATACATTATCGCCATTGACTGTCACGCCGAGAAGGTGCTTTAACTGACTTACGATAATAATCAAGCCGGAGGCAGTGATAAAGCCGGCGATGACCGGGTGCGAGAGAAAGCTGGCCAGAAAGCCCATTCGCAATACCCCCAGTAGCAACATGAAACAACCGGACAGCAATGCCAGCAGGATGGCCGCTTGAAGGTAGGCAGAACTGCCGGGCGCGGCAAATTCACTGATTGTGGACGCGGTCATCAGTGAGACCACTGCAACTGGCCCAACAGCAAGGGTGTTGCTGGTACCAAACAGCGCGTAGGCTGCCAAGGGAAACATACTGGCGTAGAGGCCAACTTCTGCAGGTAGACCGGCCAACAGGGCGTAAGCCAAGGACTGGGGAATCAACATGATGGTAACAATGAGTGCCGCCAGCAGGTCGCTTCCGAAGTGCTCGCGACTATAGCGCGCGCCCCAGTCGGCTATCGGAAAGTAGCGTTTCCAGCCTTTCATAGGTGAGGGTTATTCTCCGTGGGTTGGTGAGACAATCCTCTTGCGGCCTTTCAGCATACCTTTCCAGCAGATGGCTGGAAACAACAGCCAGGTTTATTGCCGGCGACTATGGGACGTTGCTCGCGTGGAGCCGAAGCAGTGTCGGCGTTCAGTCAGTGACTTACGGCACCCACAATCAGTTGTCCATAAGCCGAACGGTCGTCAATAGCCGAATTGCCCATGAACCTCCTATAGTTGATTGAGTGGCAATTTTAGATAGCTGGTGCCGTTATCCTCGGCAGGTGGCAGGTGGCCAGCGCGCATATTGATCTGAAGGGAGGGCAGTATCAGGCGCGGCATACCCAGTGTCGCGTCTCGCTTCTCGCGCATTTTGACAAAACTGTCTTCGTCAACCTGTTTCCCTACATGGATGTTGAGGCGTCGCTCATCGCCAACCGTGGTCTGGTATTCCGCCTTTCGCCCGTTTGGCATGTAATCATGACAGATAAACAGGCGGACATTATCAGGCAGTGTTAGTACTCGCTGGATACTTCTGTACAAGGTGCGTGCATCTCCGCCGGGAAAGTCGGCACGCGCCGTGCCGCCATCGGGCATAAACAAGGTGTCGCCGACAAAGGCGGCATCGCCCATGACGTGAACCATACAGGCTGGTGTATGACCGGGTGTGTGGATCGCGTGACAAACCATATTGCCCACAAGGTATTCGTCGCCGTCACTAAAAAGTTGGTCGAACTGTGAGCCATCGCGGGAGAATTCCGTCCCGGCATTAAAGATTTTACCGAAGGAATCCTGCACATCAGTGATCTTGTTGCCAATACCGATTTTTCCTCCGAGCTGTTGCTGAAGGTAGGGCGCAGCCGAGAGGTGGTCGGCATGCACGTGAGTCTCGATGATCCACTGCAGTTCCAGACTGTGGTAGCGAATGTAGCGAATGATCTCGTCCGCTCCTCGCAGGCTCAATCGGCCGGAGGGGTAGTCAATTTCCATCACAGAATCCACTATGGCACAGGCCTGTGAGAAAGGATCCTTGACTACGTAAGAGAATGTATTGGTCTGCTCGTCAAAAAACGGCATAACCTCTGGACGGCTCTCAAAATCGACGGAGAAATTGACTGCTTTCATCGTGTTGGCCTCACTTTATGCAGGATTGACCGAAACCCCTTAAAAGGGTTCTATCCTGGTATCCATTCTGATCTGATGTTCAGGGAGTCATTACCGAAACCTCAGCGCTATAATGAACCATCAAAACATCATAGGGTTGTGGATTGTCAGATTCCATTCCGGGAGAGCCCGGGGGCATTCCCGGAACCGCTATCCCTGCAACTTCCTTGTCCGCTTCCTCAATTAACGCCTCTATATTTTTCGCGGGAACATGTCCCTCTACCCAGAAATCATTTATTAGTGCTGTATGACAGGACCTTACGCTCACAGGTATATTCAAGGCGTTTTGGATAGGAGCGGTACTGGCGACAGTGTTCACTTTCACTTTAATCCCATTTTCTTCCAGATACTCAACCCACTTCTGACAACACCCGCAATCAGCCCGCTTGTATACATGGATTTCTCCCTCGTCTGGCTCAATGATAACGGGATCGTATGCTGCTACAGTTAGCAAAATGGCGGCGCCAAAAAATATTGCCAACATTATCCAGTCTATATTTCGTCTGACTACGCTGTGTTTTTTGACTTTGGGTTTACTCATAATATGCCACCTCTTCGAGGATTTTTAAAGCTGTAGAGAGCGAGTTACTGCTGGTTCGAGTGATTAAGGCTCATTCAACGAATAGCCGCTGGTGTATTCTTTGAAATACATCGTAAATGTGTTGGAATCGGCGTTGCTTCGTGCCTCACGTAGTTTCTAATCCGTTTTTAAAGCCATTTACCCAGCCATTCTTGATAAATTCGGTTACCAGAGTTTCAAAATTACCAAAAGAAAGAATAAGGTTTTCAAACGTAAAACCTGCTTCAATTTTGGTTAAGGCATCGAACTCATGCCGCTTAAGGTGCGTAAAAGTTGGTTTATACAGCGGGCGCTCAATCAAGTAGCATTCCTTGCCTTTTTCGATGATGGCTTTTTTAAAAGGTTCATTAATTTCATGAAGCTCCCAAATTATTGCGACCGGGAACTGCGTCTCTAACAGGTATATGTCCGGCGATAAGGTAAACACGATTTTGCTGAGCTGAGATTGTTCCAGATTAGCGAATCTATCGAAATCAAAAGCCGTTCTGTCTTTCTGAAAAAAGCTTAGGTGCATTTTCCATTCAAAAAGAGCGAGGTCCGGTAGATACGCTACATTGTAAAACTGTTCATTTGTCTTGATGATAAGGTCGGTAAATTGATTGAACTTGGCGCCATAATGGTAGAGCGATTTTTCTTCGGAAGGATACTGTAAGGCATACTCTTCAGCCATAGCCTGAAAGCAATCGTTGCCCACAACCTTTTTGCATACTGGAAATGCAGCCTCCAACGTTGCAACCAATCGTTCTTTGGTATTACTGGTATAGATTGAAATGCCTTCCGTCAGCGTTCCCGCTGCAGTGTCGTTTGCAACGGCTCGGAGTTCTTGTGACGAGCCATTTTTAACTAGCGATAAATAGCTATGGTGTATGTTCTCTATAGACATCTAATCACCGCTATTACTTTTGGATTTATCAAGATAGTGTTTTGCTTTGCTATACTCTGAATACAGCGTGTCCCAAGAGGGTATATCGTTGTCCCACTCAATCAACGTTGGTCTAGGCCCCCATGCCGAAATCATCGCCTGATAAAGCCTCCAGACGGTATCGTTTATGCGTTCGCTATGGGTATCGATCGCAATCCCGCCAGCTCCTGTTGGGGAACCTGCCAGATGAATCTCTGCTACGCGCTTTGGAGGGATTTTTTTAATCTCTGCCAAAGCGGAGCTCCCATGATTTATTTCGTTGACGTAAAGGTTGTTTGCATCGATAAGCAATAG